>JBJFFP010000042.1:0-42622 GCA_051891855.1 Lachnospiraceae bacterium
CTCTTGGATGGCTTCTGTTGCAGCTTCTTCTTCTTCTGCTGCAGCCTCTTCTGTTTCTTCTGTTGCAGCTTCTTCTGCTGTCTCTTCAAGAGGCTCATTGGTAAGCTCATTTCCGGATATGGTCTGCCCGGTTAGTTCTGCTGCATAGACATTACCGCCTACGGAAGGGCTTCCGGTTCCTGCCAGTATGGCAAGGGCCAAAATCAGAGCCAGTAATCGCTTACATGTTCTTTTCATTGTGCTTCTTTCTCCTTTCTTTTTGGTAAAAATCTACATAAAGCGTTTTTAAAACGCAATGCACCTTAGGTACCTTGGAGTGATTTTAACAGAATTTCTCTGCTTTGACCGGAATATGTAAAAAAAAGACGTCTGGATGTAAAAAAAGGTCATAGCCTCCTTTTCTCACTCACTGATTCCAGGATAAGAAAAAGACAGATAGAACATCTCTATCTGCCTTTGTACTACCAGATTCCCTGGCATCTTTTATTCTTTTTGTAATCCACTTTCCCGTTCAGAAGCGAATTTGCTTTTACAATTTAGGCCTCCTTTTTCTCTTAAACAGGCAGAGGGCTGTTCCTCCCGCTGCCGCAGTAACTGCTATTTTTCCTCCTGTCCCTATCTGCACTCCCTCTGTCTTTTCTTCCAAACTTCCTGTCTCATCAGATGCTTCAGAAGCTGCTTCTGTTATTCCTTCTTCCAATACTTCTTCCGTTATTTCTTCTTCAACTTCTTCTGTAACGGTGTAGACCTCCTGTTCCGGCTGCTTCTCTTCCTTTTCTATCTGCCGACTGATCTGTCTGGGAAAGACTCCACTCTTTTGCTCTTCTGCCATAACTGCCTTATCTGCAGCTGTGAATACCTGATGCAAATCCCAGGATTGGGTTCCTTCTGTCCCGGAAAAATTATTTTCTCCGCCGCCTTTCTCACCGCCCTTATCCGATGTGGGAGAGGCAGGATTCCATCTGGCATAAAGAATACTATCCTGTGTAACCGTATTGGTTTCAAAATCCCACTTTTTATCAGCAGCAAAGCTTTTATCACTATACCAGCCCTCCAGGGTATAATTCTTCTTTACTGCTGTTTGGGGCTTCACTGCCCTGCCCCCGCTGACAACAAATTGTGTACTCACAGCACTGCCTCCATCTGTATCAAAGACGACAGAAAAGAATTGCTGTAAGCCACTGTGGGCCTCCTGACTGTCCGAATAATCCTCGCCACCTGCTGCTTTTACCTTGAAGGTATAGCTGCCCGCTTCACCAATATTGAATATATACTCTGTTCCGGTTACAGAAGCAGCTTCCCCCTTTGCAGTGCTGTCCTTGTAAAGCTGAACAGAGTAACCGGCTGCGTCTTTTACTGCATCCCAGGTCACCTTTCCGGAAACATGGCCGTCCCATTGAAGGTTCTGCGGAGCACCCAGGGCAGGAGGGGGAATGACTATCTTAAGTTTTTCACTTACATTTCCCGCCTTATTCCTGATTATGATATAGATATCCTTTTTTCCTGCTGTAAGACGATCAAGGGAAATACTATTTTCTCCCTTGGTACAGGCTCCGCTTATACCGCTGGTGGTCAAATCCGCAGGTGCCTGCGTTCCACTGTCCACAACAAGATAATAATATGTACCCTCATCATCACTGATAAATCTGACCGTTGCATGGGTTTCGCTCTCACGGGTTGCTGTTCCATCCGAAAGGGCTGGCTGAGTGGTATCCATTACCGAAATAGAGATATCCTGAAATTCACTTCCATAGCCGGTTTTATAATCTCCGTTATACTGCTCACTGAACAGCTTCAGCGTATAGCTGCCCGGCCCAAGGCCGGTAGGAAGGCTAATCTTCGCCGTACCTTCTGTACTGTTCTGCACAATCCGGCCATAATAAAGGATAGAATTACTGCTATCTGCAAGCATCGCAGACACATACTCATTGCTGCCTGTCTTTGCACCGGAATAGGTAATATCCATAATCCATTCCGCATATCCTTCCTTCTGGGTTGTCTTGTCCACTGTAGAAGCCGAAAAGCTGCGCTGGCTGTCCTTTAGGGTTACTTTCCATTCATTTGCCGTATTTGTCCCAACTTCTAAAATCGTTCCTATGACGCCTTGATTACTCTCTACGGCAGCAGAGGTAAGAAGAACGGCATTCAGATTCAGATTAATAGCAGGGCGAATCGCATAGAAGTTACAGTCTACGTCCATTCCATTTCCCATCACTTCGCCGGTAAGCGGTACCCCTGCTGCACGGTCTTCAAAAAGGCCGGGAGAACGAAGCCACCAAGCATCGGACTGTCCGGGATTATACATATCCTCACTGCCTATGCTGCCGCCCCCGGCAACATAGGCTGTATTCGTACTTATACGGCTGCTGTTACCATTAAGGAAGTAGCTGCTGTTACTTGCTTCCGCTATAGATAATAAGAACACCCTATCCGACGTATTAGCGCCGCCTTCTGTCCCATGATCCGGATTATCATCGTTTATCACATCCGTTTGTAAAATTCCACTCTGCTCTCCACCGGAAAAGGTGCCTTTCAAAAATGTACCATTCAGCCAGGTACGCAGAGTACAGCCTTTCCATCTAATATTGATACAGGAAGAATGATACCTTCTTACATCCAGATTTTGATCTGACAGCAGAAACAGCTTCCCACTGCCGTTTTCATTATTGGAAAGTACCCTCCATTTGACAGGCTCTTTCCAATAATATGGGCCCTGGTCGTTTTTCACTGCTGTGCTTGACTGTATCCAGTCAACATTCTTTGTTCCGGCAGGCTTCTTTTTTCCTGCACTGGACTGCTGATAATTTCCGAAGTATATATTGCTGCTCTGGCCGCCTTCAAGTTGTCCGGCACCGATTACCACTGCCGGGCCATTATAGCTTGCCGTTTTCACCGGCATAGCCCAGACAGAGCTTCCTTCCTTGTGTGGCTGCAGTGTTCCCTCATCGGCATCCTCAATTTCATATACTTCTTCTACTTCTTCTACTTCTTCTACTTCTTCATCATTCTTATCGGAATTAAGATGGTGTTCGTACTCCTCCTGTGTATCTGTCTGAACCGATGAATTTTCTTCTTGTACTTGTTCAGACAAACCTTCTTCCTCTAACTGTTCAGGCAGACTTTCCTCCTCTAACTGGATTTCTTCTTTGGCATATACCTGTCGATAGCACAAGAAAATCATCATCGTCATGCAAAGAAGCAGACACAAAACTCTTCCCCTTTTTAGTTCCCTTGCCATTCCCCATTTCTCCTTTTTCTTCGGTATGCTTCTGCCTCTATTCTTCCCTGTTGCTTTTATTTAACTACTCTTACTCTGAATACTCCTTCAACCGACTCTAAAGCCTTGATTATTTCCTGGGATAAAGGTGTTTCCACATCGAACATGGTGTAGGCAACTTCTCCCTTAGACTTGTTGATCATATCGGTAATATTGATTTCATTATCACCGAGAATCGTAGAAAATTTACCAATCATATTTTTGATATTTTTATGGAAAACAGCCACTCTTCCCGCCTGCTCACATCTTCCCATATCACAGTTGGGATAATTTACACTATTAATAATATTTCCGTTTTCCAGATAATTTTTCAGCTCCTTTACTGCCATTACTGCACAGTTATCCTCGGATTCTTCCGTAGAAGCCCCCAGATGAGGAATTACGATACAGCCCTCTTTTCCTACCGTAGCAGGATTGGGAAAGTCAGTCACATATTTACGGATTTTTCCGGAGGCAATTCCCTCAAGCACTGCCTCTTCATCTGCCAGAAGATCGCGGGAAAAGTTTAACAGCACCACTCCATCCTTCATTTTGGAAATGGCCTCCCCGTTAATCATGCTACGGGTAGCATCCATCAGCGGTACATGAATGGTAATAAAATCACATTTTTCATAAATCTCATCCACGTTCAGCACATGCTTCACATCACGGCTTAAATTCCACGCAGCATCCACCGATACATAGGGGTCATAGCCATATACCTCCATACCCATATGCTTTGCCACGTTGGCTACCTTGACACCGATAGCCCCCAAACCGATGATTCCCAGCTTCTTATCCTCCAGCTCGGTACCGGCAAAATTTTTCTTCTCCTTCTCTGCCAGCTTGGCAATATCGGGATTATCCTGATTGTCCATTACCCAGTTAATTCCGCCTACTACATCACGGGCAGCCAGAAGCATTCCCGCAATCACCAGCTCCTTAACCCCGTTGGCGTTTGCACCGGGAGTATTGAACACTACCACTCCCTTCTGTGCGCATTTGTCTAAAGGGATATTGTTTACTCCCGCACCGGCTCTGGCCACTGCCAGAAGATTATCCGGAATTTCCATATCGTGCATAGAAGCGCTTCTTACCAGGATTCCATCTGCTTCATCAATCTTATCCGTCTGTACATAGTTCTCATTAAAGCGTTTAGTTCCCACCTGAGCGATAGGATTCAGGCAATGATATTTAAACATAACTCCTCACTTTCACGAAAGCTGCAGGCTTTTTGCATCCTAAAGCTATGCCCGGCAGTTTTCTTCCTCAAATTTTTTCATAAACTCCACTAATTTAATTACGCCTTCCTTAGGCATGGCATTATAAATGCTGGCACGCATACCGCCGACACTTCTGTGTCCCTTCAGATTCTCCAGCCCCGCTTCCTTTGCTTCTTTGACAAATTTAGCATCCAGCTCATCATCTCCGGTTACAAAGGGTACATTCATCAAAGAACGATCCTCTCTTCTCACCGTACCCTTAAACAGCTTACTGCTGTCCAAAAAGTCGTAAAGAATGGCTGCCTTTTCTTCATTATATTTCTTCATAGCAGCTAAACCGCCCTGTTTTTTCAGCCACTTGAATACCTTACCGCAAATATAGATTCCATAAGCCGGAGGGGTGTTGTATAAGGACTCATTGTCTGCATGAATTTTATACTGCAGCATAGTGGGTGTTCCGGGCAGAACATCCTCCGTAATTAAATCCTCACGAATAATAACGATTACCACACCTGCCGGTCCAATATTCTTCTGTACTCCTCCATAAATGACTCCATATTTATTGACATCAACCGGCTCTGATAAGAAGCAGCTGGAAACATCTGCTACAAGAGTCTTTCCCTTAGTATTGGGCAAAGTTTTAAATTTAGTTCCATAGATAGTATTGTTTTCACAGATATAAACATAATCTGCATCCTGGGAAATGGGTAAATCGGAGCAATCCGGTATGTAAGAAAAGGTTTCATCCTCACTGGAAGCAATCTTGTTTGCCTTACCATATTTTGCCGCTTCCTGATAGGCCTTTTTTGCCCACTGTCCCGTTACAATGTAGTCAGCCACCTTATTCTTCATCAGATTCATGGGAATCATGGCAAACTGCTGGCTGGCGCCTCCCTGTAAAAACAGTACCTTATAATTGTCGGGAATCTCCATTAATTCTCTTAAATCCGCCTCTGCCTCTTTAATGATCGTCTCATAAACCTTAGAGCGATGGCTCATCTCCATAACAGACATTCCGCATCCTTTGTAATCCAACATTTCCTCTGCTGCTTCTTTTAAGACCTCTTCAGGTAAAACAGCCGGCCCTGCCGAAAAGTTATATACTCTGCTCATTTTCTCCTCCATTCTGGTGTTAAAGCATCCAACTCAACTCTGAATAGTCAACATTTTACAATGCTTTCATGCGTTAGTCAATTACCTTGTTAATTATATATCACAACAGGGATACCCACTTCGATCATTCCAAAAAGCTCTTCCATTTTATCCAGCGGAGTATTGATGCAGCCGTGGGAACCATCTCTGATGTATATTTCTCCTCCAAATTGGCTGCGCCAGGTGGCATCATGGATACCGATTCCTCCATAAACGGGAACCCAAAAATTCACCGGTGCCCTATATCCCTCTCCCCGGAGAATGGCATCTTCCTTTTTGTTGTAGATATAGCAGACCATCTGGGGAGTTCCCATTCCTTTATTTGTACAGCCCGTAACCACATCCGTTTCCAGTCTAACTTCCCCTTCTTCAAGATAGTACATTTTTTGGGCTCCCATATCTATCTCTATGTAGGTATTTCCTATTCCATGCTGATCCTTATAGCTGATATCCCGGGAATATTTGGGACTATGCTCTACAGGCTCACTGCTGCCTTCCTTAAGAAGCTGGGTCAAATACTTTACTTCTGTCTTCTGGTCGATCTGCAATCCGTAATTTCCTTTGGTAATATGTACTTCTCTTCCGTCCCGAGTGGTAAAATACCAATTGTGCCAGGTATCATATTCCTTCGCCAGCTCTTTTATAAACTCTGTAATGCTCTCCTGCCTGATCATCAGCTTTTCTTCTTTATCAAGAACAAATTCTTCTGTTTTCTCATCCCGCAGAATGAATTTTGCCAGTTCTGCCTTCGTCAGCCTTCTGCTTTCCTCCTTAATGGTATAGGTCAACGAAAAGCTCTGAAAGTCCTCAACCTTTGCGTAAAGCCTTCTTACCTCTTCCATAGCGGCAGTATCCTCCCTCTGAAAATAGCATCCGCTTTCCACAAGACTGATAAAATCCCCAGCTGAATAAACAGCCTCTCTGATGGCCTTTCCGGCAGCAGAAAGCTGTAAGACATCCGCTTTATTTTCCTCCAGCTGATAGCCCTCGGGTCCCAAAACGATAGAAAGACTGTCTTCCGTCAGGTGTAGATTCTTTTCATAAAAATTGGCAGTATAAATCCACTGTTCCAGATTCTTCTCCTGAAAATCAATAATGGGCAGAAGGGTCTGATTTTGATGGCCTGTAACCAGCTGGTAAAACCAGTTAAAGGGATTTTGATGCTTCAGATACTCCTCCAGCGCGGGCTTGAAATCAAAGCTGAGCTTCAGCTCTTCTGCAGAAAGGAAGTCCTCGCTTTCCATTCCTTCTATTCTCAGTCCTTCATAGGAAAAGTTTTCCGTAAGCTCCTTCTGAACCTCCTCCACCGTTTTTCCCGTACAATAGATTCCATTAATCCAAGTACCGTAATAAAAAGAATCCTGATAATAAATTGCCAGGCCCAAATAAATCAGACCCGGCAATAGTATACAGGATAATAATACGGCAAGAATTATTCCTGTTGTTTTTTTCATAAAGAAACTCCTGCTTCTGCTCCTAATTTGTCTGCTTCTTTAAATCTTCCTCGTCAAAGGCCTCACTGATGGGTGCCCCTGCCGGTACCATGGGAAATACCTTGTCATCCATAGGGATAATGCAGTTGATTAGTACCGGTTTTTTCCCCTGGATGGCCTTCTTAATTGCCGGAGCCACCTCCTCTTTTGTAGTCACCAAAATTGCCTCACAGCCTAAGCCCTCTGCCACCTTACAGAAATCCACTTGGTCTTCCAAAACCGTTTGTGAGTATCTTCCCTCGTAGAAAAGGGTCTGCCACTGTCTTACCATTCCTAATACATGATTATTGATTACTACCTGAATAATGGGAATTTGGTAACGGCTGGCAGTGGCCAGCTCATTCATGTTCATTCTGAAACAGCCATCTCCGGCAATGTTGATGCAGATTTTTTCCGGTTTACCTATTTTGGCTCCTATACAGGCCCCCAGACCATAGCCCATGGTTCCCAGCCCTCCTGAAGAAAGGAAGGTTCTGGGTTCGGTATAGTGGTAAAACTGTGCCGCCCACATCTGGTGCTGTCCTACATCTGTAGTAATTACAGCCTTACCCTCAGTTATCCGATCAATTTCTTCAATAATATAAGGGCAGCTTAAGACCGATTTGTCATATTTTAAGGGGTATTTTTCCTTCAGCTGCCGGATATAGGAAAGCCATTCACCGTTATCCTTTTGTGTTACTCTTTCATTTAATATGGTCAAAACTTCCTTTAAATCTCCTACGATAGAGGCATCCGTCCGAATATTCTTATCCACCTCTGCCGCATCGATGTCAATATGTAAGATCTTGGCTTTGGAAGCAAAGGTTTTGGGATTTCCCACCACACGGTCAGAGAAGCGCGCACCTAAAGCAATCAAAAGATCGCAGTTGCTTACTCCCAGGTTGGAGGTCTTGGTGCCATGCATACCAATCATCCCGGTATTATATTCATCATATCCGTCAAAGGTTCCCCGGGCCATCAAAGTTTCACATACCGGTGCCTGTATTTTTTTTGCAAATATTCTCACTTCCCGGGATGCTTCTGAAAGCACTGCACCGCCTCCCAGATAGATGAAGGGTTTATGAGCCTTTTCAATCAGCTTCAACGCCTTCTCTATATCTTCCTCTGTAAAATGGCTTTGTTTTACAGGCGGCTGGGGCTCTTTTTTCTCATATTCACAAAGGGCAGCCGTCACATCCTTAGTAATATCCACCAATACGGGGCCTGGTCTGCCGGACTGGGCAATGTGGAAGGCCTTGCGGATGGTGTCTGCCAGAATTTTTACATCCTTAACAATAAAGCCATGCTTGGTGATGGGCATGGTAACCCCGGCTATATCCACCTCTTGGAAGCTGTCCTTTCCCAGTAAAGGCAGGGTCACATTAGCGGTGATGGCTACCATGGGGATCGAATCCATATAGGCTGTTGCAATTCCCGTAACCAGATTGGTGGCACCGGGGCCGCTGGTGGCCATACATACTCCCACCTTGCCGGTTGCTCTGGCATAGCCGTCAGCTGCATGGGAAGCTCCCTGCTCATGGCTGGTGAGAACATGAAAAATTTCCTCCTGATGCTTATACAAAGCATCATAAATATTCAGAATGGATCCGCCCGGATAGCCGAAAACGGTATCCACTCCCTGCTCCTTCAAGCATTCTATTACAATTTCCGCACCTGTTAACTGCATAATTTCCTCTCTATCTGCTTTTTAGCTGCTTTAAGCCTTTGGGATTTCCAGAATAGCTCCTCGATTACCGCTGGTTACCAAAGAGGTATATCTTGCCAGATAGCCGGTCTTTATCTCGGGCTCCCTGGGCTGCCATTTTGCCCTTCTCTCTGCCAAAGCTTCCTCTGACAATTCAACATTAATGGTATTTTCGGGAATATTGATTTTAATGATATCTCCCTCTTCAATCAGGGCTATAGGACCGCCTACTGCCGCTTCCGGTGAAACATGACCGATGGAGGCACCTCTGGAGGCTCCTGAGAAACGTCCATCTGTGATTAATGCTACGCTGGAGCCCAGACCCATTCCGGCAATGGCCGAGGTGGGATTCAGCATTTCCCGCATACCGGGGCCGCCCTTAGGGCCCTCATAGCGGATAACCACCACATCACCGCTGACAATTTTACCTCCCTTAATGGCTGCAACCGCATCCTCCTCACAGTCAAAAACTCTTGCCGGGCCTTCATGTACCAGCATTTCCTCCACTACCGCAGAGCGCTTAACTACACAGGAGTCAGGAGCAATATTTCCTCGTAATACGGCAATTCCTCCCACCTCACTATAGGGATTCTCAATGGGGCGAATCACCTCCGGGTCTTTATTTACACAGCCCTCAATATTTTCCGCAACCGTTTTTCCCGTACAGGTAATCAGGTCTGTATAAAGCAGACTCTTCTTATTTAACTCATTCATTACCGCATAAACACCGCCGGCTTCATTTAAATCTTCCATATACGTGTGTCCTGCCGGTGCCAGATGGCAAAGATTAGGTGTTTTTGCACTGATTTCATTGGCAATATCCAGATTCAGATCCACTCCCGCTTCATGGGCAATGGCCGGTAAATGGAGCATGGAGTTAGTGGAGCAGCCCAGAGCCATATCTACGGCTAAAGCATTATAAAATGCTTTCTCGGTCATAATATCCCGAGGACGAATATCCTTTTTCAGCAGCTCCATAATCTGCATTCCTGCCTGCTTTGCCAGACGGATACGCTCCGAATAAACCGCCGGAATGGTTCCGTTCCCCTTTAAGCCCATACCCAGTACCTCTGTCAGGCAGTTCATGGAATTTGCCGTATACATTCCGGAGCAGGAGCCGCAGGTAGGACAGGCCTTTTCCTCATACTCTTCCAGCTCTTCCATGGAAATCTTTCCTGCTGCCTGGGCACCCACGGCCTCAAATACACTGGAAAGACTGGTTTTCTGTCCCTTTACCTTACCGGCCAGCATGGGGCCTCCGGAAACAAAAATAGTGGGAATGTTCACCCTGGCCGCCGCCATCAACAGGCCGGGAACATTCTTATCGCAGTTGGGTATGCAGACCAGGGCATCCAGACTGTGGGCCATTGCCATACATTCTGTACTGTCTGCAATTAAGTCTCTGGTTACCAGGGAATACTTCATTCCCAAATGTCCCATGGCAATACCGTCACAAACTGCAATTGCCGGAAAAACTACAGGAGTTCCGCCGGCCATGGCTACGCCCATTTTTACTGCATCGGCTATTTTATCCAAATTCATATGTCCGGGTACAATCTCATTATAGGAACTGACAATACCGATTAAAGGCCGTTCCATTTCCTCTTTTGTATATCCTAAAGCATTGAATAACGAACGATGGGGTGCCTGACCGGCCCCTTTATTTACAGAATCACTTCTCATCTTCATCTTCCTCCATTCTGAAACCTTAACTCAGTTTACCAATTCTTCCCTTGAAATTCAATCCTTTTGTACTGAAGCTGTGGATTAGAGTGCTTCTGTGATAAGGGTGCCCATCCGGGAACAGCCTACCTGTCTTAAGCCCTCACTCATAATATCCACCGTACGCCAGCCTTCCTTAAGAACGGCTTCAACCGCCTTTTCAATGGCTGCTGCTTCCTCATCCAAGTCAAAAGTAAATTTCAGCATCATGGCTGCAGAAAGAATCGTTGCTATGGGATTAGCAATATCTTTTCCGGCGATATCCGGTGCTGAACCGTGACTGGGCTCGTAAAGACCGAATTTGGAATCATTCAGGCTGGCAGAAGCCAACATCCCGATGGAACCGGTAACCATACTGGCCTCATCGGACAAAATATCCCCAAACATGTTCTCTGTCAAAATTACATCAAACTGGGCAGGATCCTTTACCAGCTGCATGGCACAATTATCCACCAGCATATGCTCCAGGGAAACTTCGGGATAAGCCGTCGCCACTTCATTGACTACCTTTCTCCAGAGTCTGGAAGAGTCCAGCACATTGGCCTTATCCACACTGGTCACCTTCTGCCTTCTTTTTCGGGCAATTTCAAAGCCCTTTATGGCGATTCTGCGGATTTCTTCTTCGGTATAGGTAAGGGTGTCAATAGCCTTTAACCTCCCATTCTCTTCTATGGTTTTTCTTTCCCCGAAATAGAGTCCACCGGTTAATTCCCGCATGATCAGCATATCAAAGCCCTTTTTGCTGATTTCTTCCTTTAGCGGGCAGGCTCCTGACAACTGGGGATACAATACCGCCGGTCTTAAATTAGCAAATAAATTCAGGGATTTTCTGATTTTCAACAAACCTGCCTCCGGTCTTAGCTGAGGCTCCAGCTTATACCAGGGAGAGGTATTGGCATCCCCTCCGATAGAGCCCATTAAAACGGCATCAGAAGCCCTTGCGGCAGCAATGGTCTCCTCCGTGAGAGGTACTCCGTAAGCATCAATAGAAGCGCCTCCCATCAATACATCCGTAAACTGAATTTGATGTCCATATTTATCTGCTACCTTTTCTAAGACTTTCTTGGCTTGTGCAACAATTTCCGGCCCGATTCCGTCCCCGGGAATACAGCAAATATTCAGGTTCATTATCTACCATCCTCCATCCTCTGTTTTTGTTTTTATCATAACACACTGCAGACTATTTTCCTAATATATATCTTTTATGCTTATTATAACTTCAAATTATGACTATAGTCTGGCTGCTAAGCCGACTGCCCTAAACTGCCCGGCAGGAACTTATGACTGCCAAAGGAAGAAAAAAAGCTGTTGCCACAGATTCCTCTTATGGCAACAGCTCTTTTTAGCTTATTCCGAAATCTTCAAGAGAAAATTGCTCTCCTACTTCTACCTCATCCTCCACGGTATCCTTCACCTGCCGGATTCCGAAGCTGGCATCGTAGCCGATTTCCTGAAAAAAAAGACGAAGCTTCTTCAGTTCCCTAGTTATATTGACTCCCATGGGGAGTAAAACGGTTACCACCGAAGAATCTACCTGAACCTGGTAGCCGGCCTTCTTCAGCCTTCCTACCGCTTCTGTTTTTTCCATAGATACCTCACCCTGGCTCCCCTTATTCTCCTGCTTTTTCTACCTGCACAATAGCACTTTTCTGCATGGGAATACGGCAGTTTTTGTTACTTCCAAATTCTACGATTACCGTATCATCCTGAATATCGATCAATACACCATAAAATCCGCTGCTGGTCAGAACGCTGTCGCCAATCTCCATATTGGCCAGCATTGCCCCTACTCTCTTCTGCTCTTTCTTCTGGGGACGCACGGAAACAAAATACAGGAATCCGAAAATAATTACGATATAGACAATCCAAAAAGCGCCATTTCCCAACACGGAAGCGTCAGATGTTAACAGAACATTCATTAAATAATTCCTCCTTATTTATCCGAAAAAATAGTCTAGACTATCATACACAAATTTTTTCTTCTCTTCAAGTTTTTTCTGCCATTTGCTCTAATTTATTTTTCTTATAGGAAGCAAAATTGCCTGTATCCAGTGCATTCCGAATTTCTTCCATCATCGTATTGTAAAAATACAGATTGTGAAGCACACAAAGGCGCATTCCCAGCATCTCCTTAGCCTTCAATAAATGGCGGATATAGGCTCTGGAATAATTACGGCAGGCCGGACAACTGCATCCTTCTTCAATGGGCTCCATATCCTTTTCATATCTCGCATTGAATAAGTTAATTTTTCCCTGATTGGTATAAACATGTCCATGCCGCCCGTTTCTTGAGGGATAAACGCAGTCAAAAAAGTCGATTCCCCGCTCAACGCCCTCCAGAATATTGGCCGGAGTTCCTACTCCCATTAAATAAGTAGGCTTATCCACCGACAGATGGGGAATGGTTTCTTCCAGAATATAATACATTTCTTCATGGGTTTCCCCCACGGCAAGACCGCCTACGGCATAACCATCCAGCTCCATTTCCCGAATACGCTTGGCGTGCTCAATACGAATATCGGGATAAACGGCTCCCTGATTAATTCCAAACAATAGCTGGTTCCTATTAATGGTATCCTCCCGCCGGTTCAGCTCCTTCATCTTTACCTTGCATCGCTTAAGCCAACGGGTAGTCCGTTCTACGGAAGGACGGACATATTCCCTTTCTGCCTTGGCAGGAGGACATTCATCGAAGGCCATGGCAATGGTAGAGGCCAGATTGGATTGAATCTCCATGCTTTCCTCCGGCCCCATAAAAATCTTTCTTCCATCAATATGGGAGTTAAAATATACCCCCTCTTCCCTGATCTTTCTGAGACCGGCCAAGGAAAAGACCTGAAAACCGCCGGAGTCCGTAAGAATAGGGCCGTCCCAATTCATGAATCGATGCAGCCCTCCCAATTCCTTAATTACCTTATCTCCTGTCCGTACATGAAGATGATAGGTATTGGAAAGCTCCACCTGACATTTGATTTCCCGCAAATCCTGAGCAGATACAGCTCCTTTAATGGCCGCCACCGTTCCTACGTTCATAAATACAGGTGTCTGAATGGTTCCGTGAACCGTTTCCAGCTGTCCCCGTTTTGCTCTTCCTTCCTGTTTAATTACCTTATACATCTGTTTTCCCTCACATAAGGAAAAGTATTTCCTATCCGGAAATACTTTCCACAAATTCCTCTAATGTTAATCCATTATCCATAATTATGATTGCTGCTTCTTTGCCTACATACCGAAAATGCCAGGGCTCATAATCAATCCCCGTAATGTACTCTTTTCCTTCAGGATAGCGAAGGATAAAGCCATACTCTTTACTGTGCTGCTGAAGCCACTTACCTGCCGTGGTGTCTCCAAAGCCTTCATCCAGAATCGTATAGGTATCACTGATAATATCCAGAGCCAATCCCACCTGGTGCTCACTGGCTCCGGGAACCGTTACAATCTGTGATGCCTTCTTATAGGCATCCATATAGTTGTCTCCCTGATCCATATGCAGCTGAATCTTCCGGTTAAACAGCATGGTTTGCCGGGAAATATCCCGATACGGTGAACAGATGATCAGATTAATGCCCTCCTCCCTGGCTGCCTGCAGCATGGCATAAAGCTCAGGGATAATTCTGGCATCACACTGCATGCTTGCCGCTATGGTTCCTAATTCAAAGGTGTAATCCTCCGGTATGGGATGCTGCTTATTCACTAAAATCAAATTCCAGTCTTCCTTAGAAAACTGTCCCTGTTCCTGAGAGGAAAAATCGTACTGATTCAGCAGCTCCTGAGAATGGGAATCATTTAAAATTTCATCCACTGAATACTGGTCATCAATTTCCTCATGGTAATAGTCAGTCTCCTCTGCTGAAAGTATTTCCTGTGAAAATTCCGTAATCTGTTCCGGGGCAGCTGCTTCAAGTGCAATCCCTTCTCCACTCTGAACCGCCTGTTCCAAAGACTGCTCCTGAAACATGGGTGTGGAGAAGCTGTTGCTGACCAGAAACACCAACACGGTCAGACCGACTCCTAAAAACCGCTTCCTGTTCCTGTTCATATATTTCACTGCACGATCCGTACAGATAATCAAAATAATCTCCATCAGCATAAGAAATTTAAGCCACTTATACTTATTGCCGAGCTTTATACATCTAGATATTTGTATTTCTCTCCAGGTCTTCTTCATGTTTTTCCCGATCTTTCAAAAGTATATTCCGTTGTTTTCCCACTGTTATCATATCATATAACATATTTTTGTACAGCTTTTTTTTGAAAATCCATTAATTTCCTTAAAAATTATTGAATTTCTGTATTCCAATCTGTATACTGAGGGGCATAATGTTATATTAAATCGGAAACGGAGGAAAAAAAATGGCCGGTTCAACCATAGGAACGATCTTTAAAATTACTACCTGGGGAGAATCCCATGGAGAAGCCCTAGGTGTTGTTATCGACGGCTGTCCCGCCGGTTTGCCTTTGACGGAGGAGTTGATTCAGCCCTTTATGGACAGAAGAAGGCCCGGACAAAGCGCCTATACTACCCAAAGAAAGGAAGCCGACGGGATAAAAATTTTATCGGGAGTTTTTGAAGGGAAAACTACCGGCGCTCCCATTTCCATGATGGTGGAAAATACTGCCCAGCGTTCCCAGGATTACAGCCAGATTGCTGCCTGCTATCGTCCCGGACACGCGGACTTTACCTTCGATGAAAAATACGGTTTTCGAGACTACCGGGGAGGAGGACGTTCTTCCGGCAGAGAAACTATCGGAAGGGTTGCCGCCGGTGCCATAGCAGTACTCTTTTTAAACCGCCTGGGTATCTCCTTTACCACCTTTACCCGTGCTTTAGGCCCCATCACGCTTAGGGATGAACAGTTTACTCCTTCTCTTCTGGGGATGACACCTACGGGAATCCCCAACGAAGCTCTGGACCTTGAGGCCCAAAAGCATCTTGAGACCTGTATGGCTCACAAGGATTCAGCCGGCGGTATTGTGGAATGCCGGGTAACCGGTCTTCCCACAGGTCTGGGAGATCCTGTCTTTGAAAAGCTGGATGCCAATCTTGCCAAGGCCATTTTTTCCATCGGGGCTGTCAAGGCCTTTGAACTGGGGGAAGGAATCAATGCTGCCAGACTGTCCGGCTCACAGAATAATGACGGTTTTATGATGAAGGAGGGGAAAATTGCCAAACGCAGCAACCATTCCGGAGGCACTCTGGGGGGAATCAGCGACGGCTCTCCACTTGTATTACGAGCTTACCTAAAACCTACTCCCTCTATTTTCTCTCCGCAGGAAACGGTTACCCGGGATAAACAGGAGGTTACCATAAATATTAAAGGACGGCATGATCCCGTCATTGTTCCCAGAGCCATTGTGGTTGTGGAAGCCATGACCGCCATTACCCTTATGGATGCCTTGCTTTTAAATATGAGTTCTAAAATGGATTCCGTGATTCATTTTTATCAAAACCAGTAGCCTGTGGCAAAATCCCCTATTCCCCATAAAAAAGCTGAGCAGAAAATCCGCTTTTCTGCTCAGCTTTTTTAATTTTGTACCTTATGGAAGATAATACAGTTAGGTCTGTCCACCTTCATTTCCTTACCGTTCATAACCAAAAGTCCCTTTTCCATATCCACATTAAAGAAGGTCATGGTGCCGGATTCATGGTTCAAAGAAATCAAGTGCTTGTTATCGGGAAATAATGCTGCATCCTTAGGATAGTCTCCGCTCACCGGAAGGCAGAAAACCTTGGTTAAGAGACCTGTCTCCTCATTGATTCTATAAATAATTACACTGTTATCTCCCGCATTGGAGCTTAACAAATATTTCATGTCCGTGGACAGATTCAATGCACTGGCCGCACTGGTGGTAGCATGATAGTCATTCAGTGTGGAAATGGTCTGGATTTTTTCAAACTCCGGATTATTATTGATTTCCTCATAGGAATACACATCTACATAGTTCTTCAGTTCATGCACAATATAGAGAAACCTTCCGTCTCCCGAGAATTTCAGATGTCTGGGGGCTGATGCCTGCTCACTTCGGATAATATCTGCCAGCTTCAGCTTTCCGGTATGATGGTCAACGCGATAAACATTCACATGATCCATACCCAAATCAGCTGCACATAAATATTTGTTATCCCGGGTCATCTTTACACAGTTGATATGCGGACGATAATTACGCTCTGCAATGCTTCCCAGTCCTTTGTGATAAATCTCTTCGGTTATCTCTCCTACGCCTCCGTCTTCCCGAAGACGAAGAACGGTTACCTTTCCGTCATGGTAGCCTGCTACAAACAGAAAGCGGTCCTCATAATCCGTAGATAAATAGCACCCCCGCATACCATTAATATTTCCCCGATTGATTTCCACCAGGCTGCCATCCTTCTCAATTCGATAGGCCTCCACTCCAAAATCCGTAATGGAATACAAAAATCTGGAATTATGGGAAATGGTAATATAGGATGAATTGGTAATTTCCACCTGATCCTTCTTACTCACTCTTCCCTTCTCCATATCCACATCAAAAATCTTTATTCCATGGTTATCTTCCATGGTGTATGTGGATACATAGGCAACATACTTATCCTGAGCCATTCTGCCGTCCCTTCCTTCTTCACTTCGTTCTTTCTTAACCTTTGTAAATTTTATCATATTCCCCTGATTGATAGCAAGTTATATATTAATAAAATACACTTGACTTTCCCGTCCCTGCCTTTATAATGATAATCATGACTGCATGTGTTTAGAAATGCTAAACTAAATGTTTAATGATATGAGGAAATATTATGGAAATCGGTAATCGTTTAAAAGAGTTGAGGATTCAGAAGGGACTTACCCAAGAGGAGCTGGCTGATCGGGCGGAGCTGTCTAAGGGCTTTATTTCTCAGCTGGAAAGAGACCTGACCTCCCCTTCCATCGCTACTTTAATTGATATTTTGCAGGTTCTCGGTACAGACTTAAGCGACTTTTTTTCTAAATCCGAGGACGCACAGGTGGTTTTTCATGATGCTGACTACTTTGAAAAACTGGACAGTGACTATGGTACTAAAACAGAATGGATCATTCCCAACGCTCAGAAAAACCTGATGGAACCCATTCGGATTACGCTTAAGCCCGGTGGAAGAACTTACCCGGATAATCCTCACGAAGGGGAAGAATTTGGCTACGTTTTGTCCGGGAGCATAAGTCTTCATATTGGAAATAAGGTTCACAAGGCAAAAAAGGGGGAATCCTTTTATTTTACTCCCGGTTCTACCCACTATATTGAGGCCAGTAAAAAAACCGGGGCAAGTCTGATTTGGGTCAGCTCCCCTCCCAGCTTTTAGCTTTAAGCCATTGAATGAGAGAAACACAGATAAAGGAAGGAAAAAGAGATGAGTACAAAACTAATTGATTTGCAGCATATTTCCAAATCCTATGACAACAACCTAGTTTTGGATGATATGAGTCTCTACATACGAGAGAATGAATTTTTAACTCTTTTAGGTCCCAGTGGCTGTGGAAAAACCACTACTCTGCGGATTATCGGCGGTTTTGAAAAGGCAGATCAGGGAAGCATTTTTTTTAACGGACAGGATATCTCCCACCTTCCTCCCAATAAAAGACAGGTCAATACCGTGTTTCAGAAATATGCTCTTTTTACCCATATGACCATTGCAGAAAATATCGCTTTCGGTTTGAAGATTAAGGGTAAAAGCAGAGCCTATATTGAGGATAAGATTAAATATGCGTTGAAGCTTGTCAATCTGGATGGCTATGAAAATCGCACTCCTGACTCCCTAAGCGGCGGTCAGCAGCAGCGAATTGCCATTGCCCGGGCCATTGTGAATGAGCCTAAGGTGCTGCTTTTGGATGAGCCTCTGGGTGCTCTGGATTTAAAGCTCAGGCAGGATATGCAGTATGAGCTGATTCGTTTGAAAAATGAGCTGGGAATTACCTTTGTTTTTGTAACCCATGACCAGGAAGAGGCCCTTACCATGTCCGATACCGTTGTGGTGATGAATCAGGGATATATTCAGCAGATCGGCACCCCCGAAGACATCTATAATGAACCGGAGAATGCCTTTGTGGCTGATTTTATCGGTGACAGCAATATTATCGACGCCATAATGGTGGAGGATGAGCTGGTGGAGATTCTTGGCACCCGGTTTGCCTGTGTAGATACCGGCTTTGGAAGGAATAAGCCTGTGGATGTTATGATTCGTCCTGAGGATATTGAACTGGTCTCTCCCGAAAAGGGAACCATTGAGGGGGTGGTCACCCACTTGATTTTTAAAGGTGTGCATTACGAAATGGAGGTACTGGCCAATGGCTTTGAATGGCTGGTTCATTCTACCGTTCTGGTTCCTGTGGGAACAAGGGTGGGCATCCATGTAGACCCCTTCAATATTCAAATCATGCACAAACCGGAATCCGAGGATGAGGAGGCTGTGGCTTTAGATGAATAAGAAAAAACTCTGGCTGAGCGGTCCTTATTTATTTTGGGCTGCCGCCTTTATCATTATCCCTTTATGTATGGTGATTTACTATGGATTTACGGACAGATCGGGAGCTTTTACTCCGGAAAATATTTTTTCTATTTCTTCTCCTGAGCATTTAAAAGCTTTATGGCTCTCCCTTTTGCTGTCCTTTATCAGCACGGTAATCTGTCTGCTTCTGGCTTATCCCCTGGCCTTGGTTTTAGCCGGTATGAATAAAAATCAGCAGAGCCTTATCGTTTTGATTTTCATCCTTCCCATGTGGATGAACTTTTTGCTTCGTACTCTGGCCTGGCAGACCCTTCTGGAAAAGACCGGTGTAATTAATCATATCCTTTCCCTTTTACACCTGCCTTCTCTGGAAATCATCAATACACCCTACGCCATCATTTTAGGTATGGTTTATAATTTTCTGCCCTTTATGGTTCTTCCTGTTTATAACGCTCTGTGCAAAATTGATCCCAACGTAATCAATGCGGCCAGAGACCTGGGAGCAAACAGCATCCAGACCTTTTTGCGGATTACTCTTCCCCTCTCCCTTCCCGGAGTAATCAGCGGAATCACTATGGTTTTTATTCCTGCATTAACCACCTTTGTCATCAGTAATCTGTTAGGCGGAGGCAAAATCCTGTTAATCGGAAATATCATTGAACAGGAATTTACCCAGGCCTCCAACTGGCATGTGGGCAGCGGATTATCCTTCGTTTTAATGATTTTTATTTTGATCAGTATGATTGCCTCTGCCATATGGGATAAAGACGGGGAGGGTACGATACTATGAAAAAATTCTTTTCGATTCAGGCAAGGCGTATCTATATTGCCCTGATTATGCTATTTTTATATGCCCCCATCGTCACGCTTATGGTTTTATCCTTTAATGCCTCAAGAAGTCGGGCAAAATGGGGAGGATTTACCCTGGACTGGTATAAATCTCTTTTTGAAAATGAAGCCATTATGCAGGCTTTGTACAATACTTTGGCTATTGCTCTTCTTTCTTCCGTTATTGCAACAATAATCGGTACCATAGCCTGCATTTCCATTAACAGCATGAAACGTAAGGGACGTACCATCGTCATGGGAATTACCAATATCCCTATGCTGAATGCAGACATTGTAACCGGTATTTCCCTGATGCTGCTGTTTATCAGCCTAGGTGTCCGGTTCGGCTTCGGAACCATTTTACTGGCCCACATTACCTTCAACATCCCTTATGTGATTCTAAGTGTAATGCCCAGAATGAAGCAGCTTAATCCCAGTGTCTATGAGGCGGCTCTGGATTTGGGTGCCTCTCCCGTCAGTGCTTGGTTCAAGGTAGTTCTTCCGGATTTGGCACCGGCGATTCAATCCGGATTTTTAATGGCCTTTACCATGTCCCTGGACGATTTCATCATTACCCATTTCACCAAGGGGCCGGGGGTGGATACTCTGTCTACCAAAATATACACCGAGGTAAAAAAGGGAATCAAGCCGGAAATGTATGCGCTTTCCACCATTATTTTTATTACGGTTCTTGTTCTTTTGCTTTTGGTCAATAAGACTCCTTCCCCTGAGAAAAAGCTGAAACGCCAGCTCAGACTGAACCGGCTTACCAAAAGTCCTTATTTTAAATATGCTCTTACCTCTCTTCTGGTTCTTCTTGCCGGAGGGGGAATTTTCTTTGCCTATATGCGGTTTAAGGAGCCCCGGGTGGAACAGGTAATTATCTATAACTGGGGAGAATATCTGGATCCTGATGTAATCACCATGTTTGAAGAAGAAACAGGGATTCAGGTTATCTATGACGAATATGAAACCAATGAAATCATGTATCCAAAGGTAGTATCCGGCACTTCTGCCTACGATCTGCTCTGTCCTTCCGACTATATGATTGAGAAAATGATTGAAAACGATATGCTGCTGGAAGTAAATTACGAGAATATTCCCAATGCGGCAAATATAGGGCAGCAATACTATGAGCAGGCCAGAGCCTATGATCCTCAAAATAAATATTCCATTCCTTATTGCTGGGGAACCGTGGGGATTCTGTATAATAAGACCATGGTGGATGAGCCGGTGGACAGCTGGTCCATTCTCTGGGATGAAAAATATGCTGATAATATTCTGATGCAGGACTCCGTCCGGGATGCTTTTATGGTGGCCTTAAAGCTTAACGGCCATTCCATGAACTCCACGGATGAGGCTGAACTGGAACAGGCAAAGGAGCTTCTGATTAAGCAGCAGCCTCTTGTCCAGGCCTATGTTATCGATCAGGTAAGGGATAAAATGATTGGAGGCGAAGCAGCCCTGGGGGTAATCTATTCCGGGGAAGCTATCTATACCCAGATGGAAAATCCGGATTTGGAATACGTGATTCCCGGGGAAGGAACCAATGTCTGGATTGACTCCTGGGTTATTCCAAAAACCTCCCGGAATAAGGAAAATGCGGAAGCCTTTATTAACTTTGTCTGCCGCCCGGATATTGCTCTTTTGAATTTTGAATACATTACCTACTCTACCCCTAATGAGGCAGCCAGAGAGCTGATTGAGGATGAAGAGATTCGTAATTCTTCCATTGCCTTTCCGGATTTAAGCCTGTATCAGAATCTGGAAACCTTCACCTATATCGGTGAGGATGGGGATGCTTTATACAACAGGCTTTGGAAAGAGGTAAAATCACAGTAAAAAAACCGATGTGAGCTTTCGTCTCACATCGGTTTTTCTTATCTGATTCTTTCCGGAAAGCCTACCTTTTTTTCTACCTTTCTCAAAGTTTTATTGGCATAGTAGGCAGCCTTTTCTGCATTTTCCTTAATGATACTGTCAATATATATCTTATCCTTAGATAAGCGGTTAAACTCCTCCTGAATAGGCTTCAGCACTGACGCTACCGCTTCTCCCACAGCAAGCTTAAATTCACCGTATCCCTTGCCTTCAAACTCTTTTACTGCCTCATCGGTGGTTTTTCCCGTGCAGGTACAGTAAATGTCCAGAAGATTTTTTATACCGGGCTGTTCATCCCGGTAACAGATACAGGCTTCGGAATCAGTAACTGCCCGTTTAAATTTCCGAATGATGGTATCACTGTCATCCATTAATAAAATACTGGCATTGGGATTTTCGTCGGATTTACTCATTTTCTTTGTGGGATCCTGGAGACTCATAATCTTCGCACCGATTTTTCCCACATAGGGCTCCGGAATGGTAAAGACATCTCCATAAATGGCGTTAAAACGCTTTGCAATATCTCTGGTGATTTCCAGATGCTGAAGCTGATCCTTTCCCACCGGTACTACATCCGACTGGAACAGCAGAATATCTGCAGCCATTAATACCGGATAAGTGAACAGACCTGCATTAATGTTATCCTCATGCTTTGCCGCTTTATCCTTAAACTGTGTCATACGGTTTAATTCTCCCATATAGGTGAAACAGTTTAAAATCCAGGAAAGCTGGGCATGGCCGGGAACATGAGACTGATAATAGATACAGTTTTTCTTCGGATCAAGACCCGCCGCAATGTAGAGGGTGAGCAGATTCCTTGCCCTCTTTCTCAACTCAGACGGTTCCTGCCTGACCGTAATGGAATGCAAATCCACTACAGAATAAAAGCATTCATATTCCTCACTCAAGGTAAGCCAGTTCTTCAGGGCTCCCAGATAGTTGCCTAAAGTCAGGCTTCCGGTGGCCTGCATCCCGCTAAAGAGTACCTTCTTTCCGTCAATCATTTTAATCTCTCCATAATCTTACTTTTTTATCCTTACCCAGTGTAGCATTCACCCAAAGGCAAGTCAAGAAAGGGGTGGTTTTCTACAGCTCGTAAGGGGTAATCTGATATACATAGTAATTGAGCCAGTTGCAATACAGGTTATTGCTGTGGGCACGCCATTGGAGCCTGGGCTTTTGACGGTCATCATCCTCAGGAAAATAATTCACCGGCAGTTTAATAGGCAGTCCCTTATCCTTATCCCGGAAATATTCATCCTTTAAGGTAAGGCGGTCATACTCCGGATGGCCCATGACAAAAATCTGCTTTCCTTCCTCTGCCATGGCCAGAAGCACACCGGCTTCTTCGGACTCTGCCAGTACCGTAAGCTCAGGGCAACGATGAATCGCCTCGGTGGGCGTAGTCGTATGGCGGCTGTGGGGAATCAAAAAAAAGTCATCAAAGCCTCTCACCAGAGGGACCTTCCGATTCAGCACCTTATGTTCAAACACCCCAAACAGCTTCTCAGGAAGCAGCACCTTATCCAAGCCAAAATGATGATACAGACCGGCCTGCGCCCCCCAGCAGATATGAAAAGTGCTGGTAACATGGGATTTACTCCAGTCCATAATGGTACAAAGCTCTTCCCAATAATCTACCTCTTCAAAAGGAATCTGCTCCACCGGTGCACCGGTGATAATCATTCCATCCCATTTTCTTTCTCTAAGCTCATCAAAGGTATTATAAAACTTATTCAGATGGGTACTGGAGGTATTCAAGGAGATATGGCTGTTCATCTTCATAAAGGTTACATCCACCTGCAGCGGCGTATTGGATAAGGCCCGCAGAAGCTGAAGCTCCGTATCCTCCTTCACCGGCATCAAATTCAGAATGATGATCTGCAAAGAACGTACATCCTGATGGATTGCACGATACTCATCCATCACGAAAATATTTTCATTTTCCAATATGGGCTTTGCGGGTAAATCGCTTTGTATTTTGATAGGCATTAGCTTTCTGTCACTTTCTTCACATTTATCGACTATTGTACCATAACCGATTCATTCAGGCAACCTCCCGACCCTGATTTAACCGGACACAGCAGCCGGCCATCCTTTTAACCTACAGGTACTTTTCCATAAACTCTTCTTCGGTCAGGATGTCTACCCCTACTTCTCTGGCCTTCTTGTTCTTAGCGGAATTGGAGGTGGAATCATTGTTAATCAAGGCTGTGGTTTTTGATGATACACTGCCTGCTACCTTTCCCCCCAAAGCTTCTATCTGCGCCTTAAGAGCATTTCTGTTCTCAAAATGATTTAAGCTGCCGGTTATGGCAAAGGTCATCCCCGCCAGTGTCTGTACACCTTCCTCCACCGTCTCAACCTCTATTTCCAGCTCCTCTGCCAACGCCCTAACCAGCTGTCTGTTTTTCTCTGATGAAAAATATTCTGCAAAGGTTCCTCCAATCACTTCTCCTATCCCGTCTATCCGGCTTAAGGACTCCACATCTGCCTTCATCATGGCTTCCAGCTCATAGTTAAACTCTTTACAGATCACCTTCGCGTTGGCCAGACCGATATTGGCGATTCCCAAAGCATAGATCAGTCTGGGAAGAGTGGTTTTTCTTGCTCTCTCAATGCTACTTAACAGATTTTGGCAGGATTTCTCTCCAAAGCCCTCCATTTTTTCAATCTCCTGACGATACCTTTCCAAATGGAAAATATCTGTAAAATCATAAAGAAAGCCCCTGGAGATAAATTTCTCCAAAGTAGCCTCGGAAAGCCCCTCTATATTTAAGGCATCTCTGCTGACAAACAGCGTAAAGGCCTTGATCTTTTTTGCACTGCATTCCGGATTCAGGCAATAAAGCGACTGTACCTCATTGGTTTCCTTAATCCGTGTCTCTCCTCCACAGGCAGGACAGTGCTTCGGAATCTCCACACTATCTGAGCCGGTAAGGTTTTCTGCTATCTGCGGAATAATCATATTGGCCTTATATACGGTTATGGTGTCCCCAATTCCCAGCTTCAGCCCCCTTACAATACTGATATTGTGTACGGATGCCCGGCTGACGGTGGTTCCCTCCAGCTCCACCGGTTCAAAGATTGCCACCGGGTTAATCAGACCCGTCCTGCTGGGACTCCATTCCATTTTAAGCAGGGTAGTCTCCTTCAGCTCGTCCGCCCATTTAAACGCAATGGAATCTCTGGGGAATTTGGAGGTTCTTCCCAGAGATTTCCCATAGACGATATCTTCAAGGGTCAAGACCAGTCCGTCGGATGGAGCTTCATTGCTGCCCACCTTCTCTTCAAACCAGTCTACAGCTTCCACCACCGTTTCCGGGGTTACTTTTCGATACTCCACCACCTCAAAGCCCTGCGAAGCCAGAAAAATCAGCTCTGCCTCTCTGGAATTTGCAAATTCCTTCTCTTCCCCATTTTCAGATGCCGTAACCAGGCAGAAGGCAAAAAAACGCACTCTCCTTTCTGCCGTAATCTCATTATTCAGCTGACGGACAGAACCGGAGCAGAGATTTCTGGGATTCTTATACTTTGCCGCATCCTCCGGGATTAAAGCATTAATCTTCTGAAAATCTCCATAGGTAATAATCGCTTCTCCCCGAAGAACCAGCTTTCCCCGAAAAGGAATACTCAGGGGCAGATTGGTAAATACCCGTGCATTATTGGTAACCACTTCTCCCTCTTCACCATTTCCCCGGGTAACCGCCTTTTGAAGCTGTCCGCCTTCAT
The DNA here is from genome assembly GCA_051891855.1 of Lachnospiraceae bacterium. Classification (GTDB taxonomy): domain Bacteria; phylum Bacillota; class Clostridia; order Lachnospirales; family Lachnospiraceae; genus SFDP01. The sequence goes on from JBJFFP010000042.1 coordinate 25,427, forward strand.
AGGTAAGTACAATGGTCAGCCCATCCAGCTTCCAGGAGAGAATCCCCTCCTTTCCCTTCAGCCAATCTGCCAGCTCCTCTCTGTCCTTGGTCTTATCCAGAGAAAGCATGGGAGTCTCATGTGCTTCCTTTGGCAGCTCATCTACCGCTTCATAGCCTACCCTAGTTGTAGGACTTCCCGCTAAGATGGTGCCTGTACCTTTTTCCAGCTCTGTCAGCTCATCATACAGTCTGTCATATTCAAAGTTACTCATGATTTCCCTGTCCTGGGCGTAATAGGCTTCAGCGGCCTCATTCAACAGTGAAATCAGTTCCTTCATTCTGGCTAACCTATCCATAATTCTCTATCCCCTGTTCCTTCCGATCTGCTTATACAATGTCTCCAGCTCTTCCTTATTCAGTCTGCGATACTCTCCCGGCTTAAGTTTTCCCAGCATAATGTTGGCTACTCTTATCCTTTTTAAACTGACGGCTTCGTATCCCAGGGCCTGACACATTCGCCGAATCTGACGATTCAGCCCTTGTGTCAGAATAATGGAAAAGGTATATTTCCCCACTTTTTCCACCTGGCAGGCCCTTGTGGTTACCTCCAGCTCCTTTAGATAAACGCCGGCTGCCATTTTTACCAAAAATTCTTCGGTAATTTCCTTATTTACTTTGACCAGATACTCCTTTTCATGAAAATTGGCTGCCCGCATCAGCTCATGGATAAGGCTACCGTCATTGGTCATTAAAAGAAGTCCCTCAGAATCCTTATCCAACCGCCCTGCATAGGTCACTCTGATGGGATACCTTATCTCCTCGGTCACCACCCTTTTGGCATGGACATCCTTTTCTGTGCAGGTCACTCCTATGGGCTTATAGTAGGCCAGCACATGAATCTCCTCTGTGGCCGTAACCGGTTTGCCTCTTAAGGTCACCCTATCTCCTGCTCTGACCCTGCTTCCGCTTTCGGCCACAGTTTCATTTATCTTCACCAGTCCGGCCTGAATCAGCTTATCTGCTTCCCGCCTGGAACAGATTCCCGCTTCTGCCAGGTATTTATTGATTCGTGTCTGCTTTTCTTCCATACCCTTACTTTCCTGTTTTAATATGCCCTGTTTATCCCTAAAATACTTCTTCTGCATAGATATAAATTGTATCGGTTTTGAGGAAAAAAAACAAGTAGATAACTCTATGAATTGGTTTATTGTCTATAACTCTTATTTTGCTTCTTGTTCCCTTAACTCCTTTGCCGCCTGAACCATATTCCTCAGACTGGGGACGGTTTCCTCCAGTCCTCGTGTTTTTAATCCACAGTCAGGGTTCACCCACAGCTTTTCTGCAGAAAGCTTTTTTAGCATTTTCTCCAGAGCCTGTCTGATTTCCTCAACTGAAGGGATTCTTGGCGAATGTATGTCATAAACTCCCGGGCCTATCTGTGTTTCAAAATGGCTTTCCCGAATTGCATCCAATATAGTCAGCTTTGATCGGGAGGCCTCAACGGAAATTACATCTGCATCCATATTGTCAATATCCTTGATAATTTCGTCAAACTCGCTGTAGCACATATGGGTATGAATCTGCGTTTCCGGCTTCACACCGCTATGGCACAACCGGAATGCCGGAATGGCCCAGTCAAGATATTCGCTGTACCAGTCGCTTTTGCGAATAGGCAGCTTTTCCTTTAATGCTGCTTCGTCAATCTGAATAACATGAATTCCGGCTTTTTCCAAATCCAACACTTCTTCCCTTATGGCAACGCCAATCTGATAAGCCATTTCCTCCAGGGAGATGTCCTCACGGGGAAAGGACCAGTTTAAGATTGTCACCGGACCTGTCAGCATCCCCTTTACCGGCTTATTCGTCAGGCTTTGTGCATAGGCCGAATATTCCACCGTAATCGGCCCGGTTCGTTTTACCTCTCCGAAAATAATGGGTGGCTTTACACATCTTGTCCCATAGGACTGAACCCAGGCTTTTTCCGTAAATACATAGCCCGCAAGATTCTCTCCAAAAAATTCCACCATATCGTTTCTTTCGTATTCTCCGTGAACCAATACATCCAGACCAATCTCCTCCTGCAGCCGGATACACTCTTCGATAAAGGCATATATCTGTTTGTCATATTCTTTTTTATCTATATTTCCCTTTTTATAGCTGCTTCTGTTTCTCTTTACCTCATCGGTCTGAGGAAAAGAGCCAATGGTGGTGGTAGGAAACAGGGGGAGCCGGAAGACCTCCTTCTGCAGCCTTGCTCTCTCGCTTCGTATCGGTGTCCTTGTGAAATATTCCTTCGGCAGATTCTTTACCGTATCACCGGTCTTTTCTTCCTGATTATATTGCCGGCGATTTATCACCAGTTGATTTTCCTGATATTCCCTTTGGGCTGTATAGTCATCGCATTCCGTTAAAGCAGATAATGTATGTAACTCTTCAAGCTTTTCTGCGGCAAAAGAAAACTGGCATTTAATCTCTTCTTTAAGCTTTGTTTCATTCTCTAAGGTATAGGGTACATGAAGCAGGGAGCAGGAAGTGGACAGAACCACCTCTTTTGCATATTGCTTCAATTCCTCCAGCTTGGGAAGTATCCTGCTGAAATCACCTTTCCAAATGTTTTTCCCATTGACCAGACCCGCAAACAAAATTTTATTTTCAGGAAATCCATATTGTTTTACCAGCTCTGCCGTTTTTCTCCCTTCCACAAAGTCCAGTCCTATTCCGTCAACCTCCAGATTTATCAGATTGTCATAGCAGTCCCTTACATCTCCAAAATAGGTCTGCAGCAGAACCTTTAGACCTCCCTTTGAATGAAGAATGGTTTTGTATAAGGTTTCAAATAATCGGATGTCTTCTTTAGTCAAATCATTCACTAGAGCCGGCTCATCCAGCTGAATCCATTCTGCCTTTATTTCTTGAAATTTTTTGAGAGCTTCTGCATAGGCCTGGCAGATGTCTTCTGTAAAATTTTCCGCTTTTTTATTGTCCTGATACCTGGCCAGCTTTAAAAAGGTAAAGGGGCCGATTAGCACCGGCTTCGTCTGTATCCCGCTTTTTCCTGCCTCCTGATACTCTTCAAAAGGCTTTGTCCCCCGCAGTTTAATCTTCGTAGATGAGGAAAGCTCCGGTACGATATAATGGTAGTTGGTATTAAACCACTTTTTCATGGCTAAGGCCGGAACATCCCCTTCCTTTCCCTGATAGCCTCTTGCCATGGCAAAATAGGTGTCCAGCTCATCCAGTTCCAGCTTTTCATAGCATTCCGGAATTACTCCCAGCATAACTGCCATATCCAGCATTCCGTCATAATAGGAAAAATCATTGGACGATATGTAAGTGATTCCCTGTTCCTTCTGTTTTTTCCAATTCCATAATTTAATCTGCCTTGCCGTTTCCTCCAGCTTGGCTTTTGTGATTTCTCCCCGGAAGTATTTTTCTGATGAGAATTTTAATTCCCTAAATTTTCCTACTCTGGGAAAACCGATAACTGCATTTTTCATAGTATCCTCCTGATTTGTTTTTTTATTAGTATAGGAGGTTAAGTTATACTTGAAAAATACAAAAAAACAGAGGTTTGAAATAGTTTAAAGCTATTTCAACCTCTGTTTCTTTCTTTATCATCTATGAAAATATGTCTTTTCAGAGCCTCCATATAGGTCTTTCCATATCGGCTCAGTGTTATATTTTTCTGGGTAATCGTCCCTATTTTCATATATTCCTCAACAAGAAGGGGCTTTGCAATAATATGCTCCCCATTCAGTTCTTTACTGATTACCCCTGAGCTTACGGTATAGCCGTTTAATCCAATCACCAGATTAAACAGGGTGGCTCTGTCCCTTACCTTAATGTTCTTTTTATGATCCAGAGTACTTAATATTTCCTCTGCAAAATAGAAGGAATTATACCCTCCCTGTTCAAAGGACAGATAGGGATGCTCCTCCAAATCCTCCAGCGTAATGGCTTCTTTGGCCGCCAAAGGATGCTTTGCGCTGATAAACACATGGGGTCTGGCAATGAACAGAGGGGTGAACGTAAGGTCATTCTGTCGAATCAGCTTCAGGATAACCTCCTCATTCCTTGAGGATACATACAGGATACCAATCTCACTTTTCAGCTGACTTACATCCTCAATAATCTCATAGGTCTGCGTTTCTCTCAGGGTAAAATCATACTGCTCTGCATCAAACTCCTGTATTACATCTACAAAAGCGTTTACCGCAAAGGAATAATGCTGACAGGACACGGAGAATCTTGGACGATACTCTTTTTTACCCAAAAACCTCTCTTCCATCAGTTCCACCTGCTCCAGTACCTGCCTGGCATAGGAAAGAAAGGTCTCTCCTTCATTGGAAATGACGACTCCCCTATTTGTTCTGTTAAAAATAGTAATCTGCATTTCCTTCTCAAGCTCATGTACTGCCTTGGTTAAGCTTGGCTGAGAAATAAACAGTCTTCTTGCAGCTTCCGTAATATTCCCTGCTTCCGCTATGGTTACAATATACTTTAACTGCTGCAATGTCATATGGTTTTCTCCTACCGGCTTCTTCCTACTCTTAATTCCCCACCGTTACTGTATGGGTAATCAAATAACGGCTATCCTGAAGCTCTTCTGTCTCCATCGTAAGATAAGCATAGGTTACCCCCAGCTCCTTTAAGGCGCTGTCCAGATAGTTGGACCAATGAAGATTGTTGGCATTATTATATTTCCACTGTTCGTAAACCCCAGCTCCTTCAATGACACTCTGAAAGGTATAATTTCCCGTACCGTTTTCCATAATCTTCCAATAGCAGTTATCATAATAGTCCCAGATATCCTTCAACAGATCATTCTCACTGAAACCGGTGTCGGCAAGGGAGCGTAAATGGGGATTTAGCTGCAGATTTCCTTCTTCATCCTCGGCAATCCGATAAATGCCTCCATTGCAGGGAGGAAGATTTACCGATAATCCCTTACGCAAATGAGTGGTTTTATAGTCCTCATCCGTCTTATTAAAGTAATCATATTTTCCCTCTCTGGATGCATCATCCCAGGTTAAATCCACATTGTAATATCCGTCTCCCAGCTTGATTATATTCCAGGCATGACTCTCTCCTGCCGTTCCGCCTACAAAATAGCAGGGAATCCCCAGCTTGGTCATTATGTACTGAAAAGCCCTGGCATAACCGGCACACACCGATTGACCGTTAACCAAAGCACTGTAGGCACTCTGATTCATGGCTGAACTTTTATTATAAACAATCTTCTCCAGCAGCAGGTCATGTACATATTTTTCCTTCGCATAATCTCCGGACAGGCCCTGTGCCGCAAGAATAATGGTATCTGCCTCATTGGTAAATTTTTTCCAGGATGCTGCCTGATTTTTGGCCGTATCATTATACTTTAATTCAATCTGGATACAGATTGCGTTCTTGTTGTATTTTGCACCGTAAGCCGTTTCCATCCAAAAGAGCTCCGGATGATCATAGCAGACTGCGGTAAATACATTCAGCAGCTGACCGGAGTTAATCTCCTCCGCCGGAGTGAAGGTAGTCTTCATATCATTGGCATTAGCATAAATCTGCCTATAGACATTCTTCTCTTTCTGACCGAGCATCTGGAAATAAGGATAGAAGGCAGCATTAAACTCATAGCTTTGCCCCAGATTGCCGTAATCCGTTGTTTCCGTGAGCTTTTTGGCTGCTTCATCCTCCAGGGTTTCTCCCTGATCCTTGATTTCTGCATAATCCGACTTGCCGCTTACTGCCTCGGGAACCTTAATGTTTTTTTCCTCCGGAGCAACATATTTGGTACTGACATTTGCTGCCTTTGCTTTCTTCTCTTCCTCTGCAAGAGCCTCTGCCTTCGCCGTATACCGGTCATTCCAGTCAATAACAACATTAGTGGTAACATTACTGCTGTCCGTGTAATAACTGCTGGGCTGACCTTCACTCTCCCCTTCATTCTCCTTTTCTTCTGCAGTCTCCTCCGCTATGGACAGCTGAGAGTCTGAAACCGATTCCTCCGCTGTTTCTCCACTCTCTGTCCCTATGGTCTCCTTTCTTCCGGCGTATAAAAAATTCCCCAACGTTTCACTAAGCTGTGGGTTAATCGCACTGGCGATGACCAAGCCAAAAAACAAAACAAATAAGACGGAAAGAGTAATCAAAATTCCTTTAACAATTTTCATCGTGCTGCCTTTCTCATTCGTATTTAATCCTTTTGTTCTCTAAAAGTTTACTTAATATATAGAATACCATTTCCTGGCCATTTACTCAAGCCCAAGCAAATACATTTACGAAAAAACCTGCCGGCTTATTGCCCCGACAGGTTTTCAATGATTCCGAACTGTTCAAAACGTTTAATCCCGTATTCCATTCATTGTTTTACCGGTTTTACCAGCACGAAGGAAATTACCAGCGCTACTGCATAGAGCACTGTGGTCACACAAAGCACATTGGTAAAAGAACCTGTGCTGCTTACAATATAGGAGCTTAGCTGATTTCCCGTGAGTCCGGCAAAGGCCCAGGCTGAAAGTGCAAGGCCATGTATCTGACTGATACTCTTCATTCCAAATCGGTCAGACAAGAGAGTAGGGAGATTACTGAAGCCGCCGCCATAGCCTGCATTAATTACACACAAGAGAGCAACAGCTAAAAATATCACTTTATTATTTACTGCATCGGTAACGATAGTCAGTACGGAAATGGTAATGGAAAGAATAAAAATCAACCTATAGATGGTATTTCTATCCTTTAATTTATCTGCTGCAGCCGAAAATCCCAATCTGCCCCCTGCGTTGAAAACTGCAGATAAAGATGAGACCAGACTGACCGTTGCTGCAGCTGCTCCCATCGTACTCAAAATATCCTTCTCCTGGGAAATCAGTGCAAGTCCGCAGGTAATATTGATATAGAACATAATCCAGATCCCGATAAAAACAGGATTTTTCAGAATATCACCGACTTTGGCAGAGGAAGGACCCTTCTCTTCTACCCAGCCGTCCGGCTTCTTTAACAGAAGATGTCCCACGAACATCATGACAAAATACAGCACTGCAAGTACATAGAACATATTAATAATTCCTACGGAATTGATTAATGCCATCATAATGGGACTGGCAATCACCTTAGCCAGGCCAAAGCCGGCTACTGCAAGCCCCGTTGCAAGCCCCTTCTGCTCGCTGAACCAGAGCATCAATGTCTTAACCGGAGAAAGATAGCCTAACCCCAGACCAATTCCCATGATGACGCCATAGCATAGATAAATACCCATCAGGGACTTAAACTGTACGGCAAGTCCTGTACCGGCAAAACCCGCCACGAAACAAATTGTTGCAATCAGGGAAGATTTATGAATATCCTTTTCCACAATGCGTCCTGCAAAGGCTGCCGACATACCGAGGAAGAAAATAGCAAGACTGAATGCCCATTCCACTGCACCTTTGCTTTGACCTATGTATTCTGCAATGTCACCCTTTACCAGGGACCAGCAATAGACGGTACCGATGCTGCAGTGCAGAAGCAAAGCCGGAATTGCTGCCCGTGTCCATTTGTTATTTAATCCATTCATCTCTTCTTCATCCTCTTTCTTCATTTTTTCCATGTAAGAGTTTAGAACTTTATAACTGGATTGTCAAGAGAATAACAAAGAGGCCAGACAGGAATATTTTTATTAAGAATGCACATATATTTTATAAGTTTTTTATGTTTTTTATTTATTTTTTCTTTTTATTCTTGACAAACTTTATCGACAAATTTATGATATAGATGTAACAATCTCCCTATTGCCGTCTGAATATGGAGGAATAAGGAGAAAATAAAAATATGATTACGAATAGGAGGGGTTATTTTGGATACTTTAACACTATCCAGACTTCAGTTTGGTGTCACCACCATCTACCATTTCTTCTTTGTTCCGCTGACTATCGGACTTTCCTTTCTGGTAGCCATTTTGGAAACAAAGTATGTAAAAACAGGAGATGAACGTTACAAGCAGATGACGAAATTTTGGGGAAAGCTTTTTCTGATCAATTTCTCCATGGGTGTCGTTACCGGTATCGTTCAGGAATTTCAATTCGGAATGAACTGGTCCGGCTATTCCCGCTTTGTGGGAGATATATTCGGTGCACCTTTGGCTATTGAAGCTCTGGTTGCCTTCTTTATCGAATCCACATTCTTAGGTGTATGGATTTTCGGTTGGGAAAAGCTTTCTAAAAAAGTACATCTGGCCTCCATCTGGCTGGCTGCCATTGCAACTTCCTTGTCTGCCTTCTGGATTCTTCTGGCTAATTCCTTTATGCAGAATCCTGTAGGCTACACCCTGAATAACGGACGTGCAGAAATGTCCGATTTTGGTGCTTTACTCACTAACCGCCATTTATGGTTTCAGTATCCTCATGTGCTTACCTCAGGACTCACTACTGCAGGCTTTTTCATTGTAGGAATCTCTGCCATTAATCTTCTTCGTAAGAACAACAAGGGCTTCTTTGAAAAGTCCTTCCGCTTCGGTGCTGTGGCTGCCATTATCGGAACTATCCTGGTTATTTTGGTAGGCCATGAGCAGACCCGTTCCGTTGCTAAGGAACAGCCCATGAAAATTGCCGCTGCAGAAGCTCTTTGGGAAACCTCTGCTCCTGCACCCTTTGCAGTTGTAGCCAATATTGATCAGGAAAATCGTACCAACAAAGGTGAACTCATTATCCCCGGTGGATTAAGCTTTCTCCTCTACTTTAATTTTGAAGGAGAGGTTCAGGGAATTAATGATCTTCAGGCTCAGATGGAGGCTGAACATGGCGAAGGCGACTACATACCTCCCGTTACCGTTATCTTTTATGCCTTCCGTGTAATGGTGGCTGCCGGAGGACTGATGCTGATTCTGGGAATTGCTGCCATTATCTTAATGAAGAAAAAGAATGATCTTTCCGGCTATCGTAAATGGATGACCATCTTTTCCCTTACCCTTATCCTTCCCTACCTGGCCAATGCCGCCGGATGGCTCATGGCGGAAATGGGACGTTATCCCTGGGTAGTTTACGGTTTGCAGACCATGGAGGATGGTGTATCCACCGTTACCGATCCGATTTCTCTTTTGATATCTCTTATTGGCTTTGTTGTCATCTATACGATTTTAGCCGTAGTCACCATTATTTTAATGAAACGGCACGGTGTTGCAAATCCTGAGCTTGATCAGGAGGTTGTTTCATCTGAAGGAAAGGGGGCGTCACTGTGGACTTAAATACTTTATGGTTTATTTTAATTATTGTTTTATTCAGTGGTTTTTTCGTACTGGAAGGATTTGATTACGGTGTAGGTACTCTGCTTCCTTTCGTTGCCAAAAATGATACTGAGCGCCGGGTAGTTTTAAATACCATCGGCCCTCACTGGGATGCCAATGAGGTATGGCTCTTAACGGCAGGCGGTGCTATCTTCGCTGCCTTTCCCAACTGGTATGCTACCCTGTTCAGCGGATTTTATCTGGCTCTTTTCTTCATCCTGCTGGCTTTGATCATTCGTGGTGTTGCCATTGATTTCCGCAGTAAGAACGATAATCCTACCTGGCGTAAGACCTGGGATATTCTGTTTTTTATCGGTTCCTTTCTGCCGGCAGTGCTTTTTGGTGTGGCCGTAAGTAACTTTATGACCGGTGTTCCCATTGATGCAAATATGGAATATGCAGGTAACTTTTTCACCCTGCTTACTCCCTTTACTCTCCTTGGCGGTGTAACCTTCCTTTTGGTGCTTACCTTCCACGGAATGCTGTTTTTAGGAATGAAAAACGGTGTAGCTGCCATTGAAGAAAGAATTAAGAGCATCAGTCCTAAGCTGGGAATCGTAATGCTTGTGGTAACCGTCCTTTGGGTAGTATATGCTGCTTTTACCACTAGTCTTCTGACCAATGGCATTCTTCCTATTATTACGGTTGCTCTGGCTGCTGTTCTGTTAATTGCCGCAGTAGTGCTTCAGGTAAAAGAGCAGACAGGCAAGGCGTTTATCTGCAGTTCTTTAGCCATTGTAATGGTTACCATTACTGCTTTTGCCTCCATGTTCCCTAATGTGATGATTTCTACCACATCAGCGGACTACAGCCTGACCATTTATAATGCCAGCTCCAGTCCTTATACCTTAAAGATTATGACCATTGTCGCTTTAACTGCAGTTCCTGTAGTATTGGCTTATCTGGCATGGAGCTATTGGGTATTCCGCAAACGGGTAACCGAAAAAGATTTACATTATTAATTTGCTATTGGGGGGACTGCGATAAAAATGTCGCAGTCCCTTTTACTTACTGTGGGAGAGGAGTGTTTTTTTGTTCAGTAAAGCTTTGTGGCGGGCTCAAAATAAAGAGGCCCTGTTGATTCAAGCCATCACCCTATTGATGTCCCTGGGGCATGGTACTGCCACTGCCCTTCAGGCCTGGTCAACTGCCTGTATCGTAAACGGAATATTTTTTGAAAAAAGAAGTCTGAAGGAGGTTACCGTTTTTTTTCTTCTTTTGCTTATCTCTATTCTGCTTCGGGGCGGATTTCTGTGGGGTGAAGAGCATATGGCCCTGAAAGCTTCCTCCTTAGTTAAGGGCAGACTTTTGGAGCAGCTCCTCACTCAGGCAGAACGGCTGGGGCCGGCGGTAATGCTGCATCAGGATAGAGGAACCTTCTTTACTCTTCTCACCCAGGGGCTTTCCACTCTGGATGCCTATTTCTGCCGTTATCTGCCCCAGTTATTTAAAAGTGCTGTGATTCCTCTGCTCTATCTGATTATCGTCTTTCCTATGGATACTGTGTCAGGACTGATTTTTGTAATCACTACTCCTCTCATCCCTCTGTTTATGATTCTAATCGGAAAATGGAGTCACCAGATGAAAAATTCCTCCTGGGAGGCTCTATCCCGTATGGGAGGATATTTGCAGGATGTTTTAACGGGTTTAGGTACCTTAAGAAACTGGAATCGGGAAATCAGACAGGAGGAAAAAATCCGAAATGTAAGCAGAGATTTTCGTCTGAAAACCATGAAAACTCTCCGTATTGCTTTTCTTTCTGCTTTTGCTTTGGAAATCCTCACTACTATCAGCATTGCCCTGGTTGCTGTAGGATTAGGTGTCCGTCTGGCAGAAGGCAGTATCCCCTTTCTTCCGGCTTTATTTTTAATCCTGCTGGCACCGGAATACTATCAGCCTCTGCGCATGCTGGGACAGCAATACCACAATAGCCAGAATGCCATTCTGGCAGCTGACGAGCTTTTCTCTTTTTTACAAAAGCCTGCTCCTACACTTTCCCAGCCCGTGGCCATTGATGAGTCCCTACCCCCACCCCAAATCGTTTTGGACAAAATCAGTTTTTCCTACGGCAGCAGCCAGAATGCATTAAGTGAAATTTCTGCCACCCTCGAGCCGGGTAAGGTTTATGCACTGGTGGGGCCCAGCGGTGCCGGCAAAACCACATTACTGCGGATCCTCATGGGTGCCCTTATTCCCTCTTCGGGCTGCCTGACGGTAGACGGGCTTCCCTTCAAGGGCTGGGAGGGCTTATCCTTCATTTCAGCACAGCCCTATTTCTTTCAGGGAACCGTTCTGGAGAATATCACCCTGGGAAGAGCTGTTTCCCAGGATACCGTTTATGAAATCTGCCGCAGTATTGGTGCCGATAGCTTTATTTTACAGCTCCCCCAGGGATATGATACTCTTTTGGGACAACAGGGAGCTTCGCTCTCCGGAGGACAGGGGCAGCTTATTGCCATTGCCAGAGCTATGGCCTCTCCCTCCCGATTCCTGCTTTTGGACGAGGCAACTGCCAGCCTGGATGCTGCCTCGGAGAAAACTGTACAAAAGGCATTGGAAAAATTGTTTACCCATAAAACCGTACTGATCAGCGCCCATCGTCTACACACTCTTCAGTCGGTTCATCAAATACTGGTACTGAAGGAAGGAAAGCTGGTACAAAGAGGGAGCTTCCGGGCCCTTTCCGAGGATGAAGGCGGTCTCTTTTTCCAACTCTTACAGAAAGGTCTGATGGAATGAAAAAAGAAGTAAAGAAACAACAAAACAGTCTGCTGTTCCTACTGAGCTTATTGCGGCCTTATGTTCCTTCCGTACTGGGAACAGCCCTTATCGGTTCTCTTACTATTTTGGCCAATACCGGACTGCTTGCGGTATCTGCCATCCTTATCTGTATGGCTGCCTTGATGCCTCCTGTGATGGATTTGATGCCCATGTCGGCAGCTGTACGCTTATGCGGTATCTCCCGGGGAATCTTTCGTTATTGGGAACGATTATCCAGCCATTCTATTACCTTCCGACTTTTAGAGGATCTCAGAGTGTGGTATTACCATCAGCTTCTTCCTCTCACTCCCGGCAGAACCATGAACAGAACGGCAAAGCTTTTAAAATCCGTTACTGAGGATCTGGAAACCCTGCAGTTTTTTTATCTCAGGGTGGTAGCTGCTCCTTTGGTTGCCCTCTTTACCTTGCTGTCCATTTCCCTCGTTCTGGCCTTTTTTCTTCCCGGTGCAATTCCTATTCTTTGGCTGGCGGGACTGATTAACGGAATTTTTTTCCCTCTTCTTTTCCGAAAAATAAGTGAGTCAGAGGCACCGGAAGCATTAAAATTTGAACTAATCTTTCGCCATCAGTTACAGGACTTTGTCATGGGACTGGAGCCTTTATGGGTGTATGACAGATGCTCCGGTGCAAAAAAAGAAGCCTTATCTGCTTATCTGGCGGGAAATCATCTCCGGCAGGGTGGAGAAGCCCGCCGAAGCAAAATGAATGCCCTTTCCGGAATCTGCTCAGGGCTTGCTCTCACGGCCACTCTCTGGATAGGGGCTTTGGCCGTTGAACAGGAAGTTTTAAAGGGAATCTATCTTCTGGCTGCCGCACTTATGGTTTATGGGGCTTTGGAAGCTGTACAGGCCTTACCTCTTGCAGTTTCCTACTACTATGATAGTCTTGCAGCCATGGACAATATCCTGGAAATAACCGGAGGCGAGCCGACCGGCTTACCTAGGGAAGGAAGCCTAAATGCAGAAAGGCTTCCCAAAGGTAACAAGCCCTTAAGTATTATCTTTAAGCAGGTCTCCTTCACCTATCCCGAAGGAACTTCTCCGGTTTTAAATCAGGTTACCTTCCGCCTTCCTGCCGGCAGCAGCACTGCCGTAATCGGTCATATTGGAAGTGGAAAAAGCAGTCTTGTATCTTTATTAATGGGTTACTTTCAGCCGAATCAAGGTGAAATCTTGCTGGGGGATATTCCCTTAAAAGACTGGGGCAAAGAAGCTCTGTGCAGGCAAATTTCTCTGGTTGAGCAGAATCCTTATCTGTTTACTGCCACCTTGCGGGAAAATCTGGAGCTAGCCGCCGGTTGCCAACCGGAGGAAAAGCTCTGGGAAGCCCTTCAATGGGCCGGACTTTCAGATACCGCATCAGCCCTGCCTCAACAATTAGATACCCTCCTCTCACCCGATGGACAAAACTTTTCCTCCGGTGAGCGTCAGCGGCTGGCTCTGGCCAGAATGTATTTGGAAAATAAGCCCGTGGTAATCCTGGATGAAGCATTAAAAAATCTGGACAACGAAACTGCCCAGATTCTTCTTTCCCGAATAATAGATTTTTGTAAGGATCGTACCTTACTGATGATTTCCCACAGTCAGAAGCATCCGGCTTACATGGATTATGTGATCACTATGGAAAAGGGATATGCCAATATAACCTGATTAAAATAGCTTTCCAAAAGATAAACTCTTTTGGAAAGCTATTTTAATTCTTCCTTTATTCTATTGTTCTCTCCCGCCATACAAAGCCACAGCATGAAGGGAAGATTTTCCTCTTCTGTCCTTCCTTTTGAATCGGCTCTCTCATCTTCCGCCTTCTGCTTCTGTATCTCCTGATAGTTTTTCCCATCCTTTGGGGAAGAAGCTCTGCTTTTTCTTTCTTCCTGCCTGCCACGTTTTTCATCCTTTTGGTCCGGATTGACATACATGGCAACCGCTTCTACAGGACGAACCTGATATATTGAGCTAACCATTAAATTCCCTGACGAATTATACATTTCCATAAGCCACCTCCATGTCGCATAAAGAAATATTTTTATCGAAATCCTTTTCTATTTACTTTTATATCGTCAGATTATTCAATTTTCTTTATATTATTTTCCGAAAATTTCTGTTTTTATATTTTTATTTGTTCAAGATACTCTTCCAGTGTAATTCCTTCATTCATTATATACTTTGCCGCCTCTACTCCTACATAACGAAAATGCCATGATTCATAATTGATCAGGGTAATTTCCTCTTTTCCTTTAGGGTAGCGCAGAATGAAGCCATACTCAGCACAATGCTTTTGAAGCCATCTGTTCTCTGCCGTCAGCTCCTGTCCGGAATTTAGCATCTGATAATCTAAAGCCACAATATCAAAGGCCAGACCGGTAGAATGCTCACTACAGCCGGGAGGCATAGTTTCCTTTACCACCTCTTCATAGGCTGCTTCATAGGAATATCCCCGTTTCATCCAATATTCCAAGTCCTCTTCAAAAAGCTCGGTCTGACGTTCAACAGATCGATAGGAGGAACAGATCTCAAAGCTCAGCCCTTCCTTTCGTCCGGTCTCCAGCATTCTGCACAAAGGCCGATAGGCTTCTCTTGCCGCCCGGTTAACTCCATCCGGCAAGGTCTCCAACACTACTTCATAATCATTGCTCAATGGATTTCTCTTATTTACCAGAATATTGATTTTATCCCTTTTCTTCTCCAACTCTTTCGCCAAATCGATTTCCGGAATCTGAAATTTCTTCGGAAAGACTTCTATTACATATAAACCAGCCTGAGCACCCATCCCCAGTTCACGTCCCTTTTGAAAGAAACAGATTCCCACTACTGTAAGCAGCGGCAAAAAGAAAAGCAAAAAAACGATTCCTCTTGCCATTCTTTTCTTTCTTCTGTTTCTTTGCCTTTTGCTTTCACTTAGTTCCTTCTTTTCTCTCTTATCAATTACAGCCACTTATCTTCCAATCTCTCCGTTTATCTATTTTTTATCCTGTTCATATATACTGTATTCTATTTTGAAATGAAAATCAATCCCTTATCCTTTACATAGATACGATTCAGACAGAAAAATACCGTTTAATTTATACTGCTTATTCCCCTGAGGCAATATCGGCCATTATATCAGCCACATCTGCAATCGGAGGGCCATCCGCAAAGGCTTCCGTATTATTGGCGGTATCGATGGGGTCTACATAGTCGCTCTTCTTCTCCTCCTTCCAAAGAGAATCATACTCTTCCCTTTGCTTTGCCAGAGCTCCCATATTCTTGGCCATCTGGTACAGCTCCATACTGTATTCCATAAGCTTCTTCTCATCACTTGCAGGTACTATACCGCCTTTCATCAGACGTCTGGCCACCTCCATGAGCTTTCCCATATCCTCCACATACTTTTCCATAGCCTCGCCCTGCTGCTTGGCTGATTCTCTGTCAGCTACAGCAGTCCACTGCTGCATAAGCTTCTCCATATAATCACTATATTCATTCTTCTTTTCTTCAACCGTCTTAAGAGTAAGCTCCAATACTGCTGCTTCATTGGCATAAATCAAATTTCCGTCTAAAACGGAAGCCATCTTCTTCTCCAATACCGTTTTTTGTTTGATAAGAGCTGCTCTCTGTTCCCGATATTCTTTGATCTGCAGGTTATAGAGCCGTCTTGCTTCTTCTATCTTCATTTTCTCACATCCTTATAACGAAAAAGAGTTTCCAGCTTCAGTTTATATATCGGCTTTTTACAGATTTACTTTATTTAAGGAATTGGTGAAATTCGCAAAAGAAAAGGCCTTGAAACCGCTAATTTCAATATATACGCGTACGTGCGCACCCTTTACTACACTACATTATTGTGATTATTATGTTGTCTTCTTATCTATCCCTTTCAGAATACTAACACTATTTTTTCTTCCATGCTGATATCTCCTTTCCTGTGTTTTTTTGATTTTGATTACCTTTTTGATTACCTTTGGTAACCGCCGCTTGAAAATGCCTTATTTTCGGGCAAAAATAATGAGGAAGATGGGACTTGAACTAATTTCCGCACCTGCAAATCCAGTAAAATAAGGAGGTTGCGGTATCAGCACAATGCAGGTCTCACCCATGGTCTCACCTAATAGAGCTGTTAATGACACACAATTCTGTAATAAAGAAAAAAGATGCTACGTGTCGATATTTTAGAGCAAAGTAGCGTGTGCCACTATATGAATTGTTAAATTTTTGTGAACACATCCATAGCACAGTGTCAAGAAAAAAGCAACACATCATTATTTTGATGTATTGCTTTTTCCATCTTTTCTATATTTTTTAGCCATCCCTCTATGTAGTCCATGTAACTATAACTAATCCACAGAGATGAAGGTATCATTTCAAATAATAATTACTGAACATTATAGTTCATCAATAAATTTCGAACCAAATCCAATCCGTCTGATGACTCTAGAACGATTCCCCCTTCTCCAAGTGCGGAACCGTTAACAATAAATTGACCTATCTCACCATTTGCTGTTTCTGAGAATTCAATTGTCCATGATGTTCCTGTTTTTATATCTACCATGTTAATAACAGTATTGGTTGTACCATCATCTAATGATTCCTCATGTAAATTATCTGCGTTAATTTTGCTAAACAAAGCCTCATTAGGTGTTACCATAGTACAAGCATATTTCGCTTGATTGAGGTCATTAAAAACTACTACAGCCCTCCAAATCTGCAAATAAATTCCTTGTATTTGTGTATCTTTGCCCGGTTCCATCTGCAAGCATTTTATCACCCTCTGCAAATGCTGCAAGCGTTTCTGCGTTTGGTTCGTCCTCTCCTGCTGTCACTCCCTGCAAATATGCGACAACATAACCGATTTTATAATCTGGTACGGCGTCCAATAACTGCATTGCTCTTTCTCTATCACTCATAATATTATACCTCTCTTTCATGTATATATAATATTCACAGTATCACTAATTCATAAACGGCACATCTGAAAAATCTTTTGCCTGCTTTGATTGCTCTTGCTCTGCTTCTTCTAAATTCTCCAACCTTTCAAGGTCTGCAAGCGCCAGTTCTGAAAGATAAGCATTGCAGCTCTTCCCAGTCAATTCTTTTATGCGCTCCTTTGTTCCTTTTGGAAGATTAACAGCTATTCTATCAAATTTTGCGTTATATTTATTTATTGCTCTTAAATTATACTCTGGTACTTTTCCCATTGTAGAAACTCCTT
>JBJFFP010000043.1:0-8506 GCA_051891855.1 Lachnospiraceae bacterium
CTGCGGCCTCTACTTCCCTAAAGTAGCGCTCTACCACCTGAGCCACATCCCGAAAGTTTGTATTTTGCTCTAAACCACGAAATAGATATTATCATTTCGGGTATATTTTGTCAACTCATTTTTTAAAAGTAGGTGAAATTTTATGAGAAAAAGATAAACGACAGCAGATGTAGTATATCAATGCTATACATTATTGTTGACGATATGAATACCATGCCTTACACTGAAATAAATTTTGATGAGTTAAAGGAGAGGGAAAATGCGTTTTGTGATTCAGCGGGTAAGCAGGGCTTCGGTAAAAGTAGAGGGAAAGCAGCTGGGGGCTATTGAAAGAGGCCTTTTGGTACTGATTGGAGTCTGTCAGGAGGATACGAAGGAGATTGCGGATAAAATGCTCAAAAAACTGATTGGACTTCGCATTTTTGAGGATGAACAGGGAAAAACCAATTTGAGCTTATCCGATGTGGGAGGAAGCCTTCTTTTAATCAGCCAGTTTACCCTTTATGCAGATTGCAGAAAGGGTAACCGGCCAAGCTTCATTAAGGCGGGAGCACCGGATATGGCAAAGACCCTGTATGAATATATCATAGAGGAATGTAAGAAGCAAAACGTCAGGGTAGAGCAGGGGGAGTTTGGTGCCGACATGAAGGTAGAGCTTTTAAATGCCGGTCCCTTTACGATTCTGTTAGATAGTCAGGAGCTGTAGCTTCTCTTCCAAACCGCCTTTAATCCTCTGCCCTAATTACTATCTTTACGATGATAACAACAGCACCAAACAACACTCCTGCAACGGGCCATACAAGCCAGCTAATCTGCCAGTTCATGGTAAAGAAGGACTAGGCCAGATAGATGGCAACGACAACAAGCCAGTAAATGCCGGCTATCCGGTCTATTATGGGAGCTGATTTTTTCTTTCCGGGAGTATAATCCCCCTCCTGAAGCAATTTTTCGTAAGAGGAATTGATTATACCTACATGCACAAACCGATTTACGGCAAAAGAAACAATAAGAAGCAGAAGGCTTACCATAGCAGTAAGGACATACTCTTCTTCGGTGAGAAAGCTGCTGATCAGCAGGGGAACAGAGCATAGGATACATAAAATTACACCGATGGAAATATTTAGAACGAATTTCCCTGAAAAGGCCTCTTTTTTCTCTCTTACCATACCGTCAACACCATAGGCAGTATCGATTTCTACAGCATCCAGAAATTCATATTTTTTTGTTGCACAACCGCATTGAATGAAAAGAAAGACTGCTATGGAAACCATCATCAGAAGAATCGTTATACCCAGTCCTACCGCAAAATTTTCTGAAATGCCAAACATCCTGCTCTCTGCCAGTCCGCTCAATACAAGCAGAAGGACAGGGGAGGCTATACATAAGGATACGCCGATGGCAATGAAGGGGGCATTCTTTTCCTGCAGCCTGAGAAAATCTGAGGCTTCTTCCATACTCACGTGACGAAGAGCCTTTAAGGTTTCTATGGATTCGGAAGGCAATACAGGCTCCGTTTCCTTTTTTGCAGCTTCCTTTAATAAGTAGTCCGTAGATACACCAAAGAGCTCTGCCATCTGAAGGATGCGGTTAAGATCAGGGATGGACTGGGCCCCTTCCCACTTGGATATGGACTGTCTGGATACTCCTAATTTTTCTGCAAGGTCTTCCTGGCTCCAGCCATTACGTTTTCTTTCTTCGATAATCTTATCTGCTAATATCATCTTTACCTCCATTTCAAAGTACTTTACCTTGAGAGTTTATTTTATTGGAACAATTACATATTAGCAGAGAAAATGGCTGGAAACCAGAAAGCAGACTTTGAAATTTGTCAACTGGCGGTTGCTGTTAGGGTCAGGAAAGACCAAAGTTCAGCTTGGCCTGGGGAAGCTTTTCCTGATACAGGGCATCAAATTCCCGGGGATCAAGACAAGAAAGCCAGGAGGCAGAAGGAGTCAGGTAGCAGGGGGCTTCCTGGTGGCTGTGATCAGAAGAGCCTTTAATGTGTATAATCAGATCTCCATTTTTAGTATAAAAGTCACATAGCTCGGGGGACTTTTGGAAAAAAAGTTTTTTTCTTGACGTCAAAAAGGAGGACGAGTATAATTAAAACGATGTTAGATATATCTAACTCAAAAATATAGTGGGACAGACTTTTCAGAAAAGGAGGGGCTTTGGAAAAAGAAAGAATCGAACTGTTTTTGCAGGAAACGGCTTTTTGGCCGGAAAAGCTCACAGGGGACAGAGTCATTGAATGTTATCCCGGGCAGATGGTTAACGATTGTCCGAAGGAGATACCCTCTGTGGGGATTATTGTAGCAGGACAAATAGATGTCTACTGTGTTTCCATTGACGGAAAGGATATCCAGCTAAATTCTCTAAAAGAAGGGGACTGCTTCGGTATTTGCAATCTTCTGGAGGGTTATGGACTGGAAACCGTATTAAGATGCAGTCCTGCCGGGGGAAGCTACTGGCCTTTTTGTTGGAAGAACAAAGGGGAGAGGAAGAAATCGAACTGAAAGGTTCTAGGGAGGATCTGGCCTGCAGGCTGGGAGTAAGCCGTTCCGCACTTTTTCGGGAACTTTCCCTTTTGCAGAGACAGAAGATTATTAGAATCAGAGGAAACCGGATTAGGATTCTGGATACAGAACGCCTGGAAAGTCTGCTGTATCAGCCCACGGGGATATAAAGTGATTGATACATATCCCGATGATAAAACAGAATGGAGGAGAAAAAATGAAAAAAATTACATTAAGCTTATGCAGCCTTATGATGATTGCAGGAATGCTTACCGGATGCGGCAGCACCGGGAAAGGGACAGAAGCTGTGGAGGCGGAAAACGTAATCACAACAGAAGCCACGGAAGAAACACAGATGGAGACAATAGTTCAGGAAGAGACAGCCGCCGAACCTGCTCAGGTAAATATTGTTGCCCTGAAAGGCCCTACGGCTATGGGAATGGTATCCTTTATGGATCAGAATGAACAGGGAAATATAGTGGATAATCAGTATCAGTTTTCCATTGCCGCAGCAGTAGATGAGGTTACTCCCATGCTGGTCAAGGGGGAAGTGGATATTGCCGCTGTTCCTGCCAATTTAGCTTCTGTACTTTATAATAATACCGAAGGACAGGTACAGGTAATGGCAATCAATACCCTAGGGGTACTCTATCTTCTGGGAAATCAGGGAGACATTACCACGGTAGAAGAGCTTAAGGGAAAAACCATTTATGCCAGCGGAAAAGGGGCGACTCCCGAATATGCCCTGAACTATATTTTGCAGGAAAACGGAATCAATCCTGAAACAGAGGTAACCATAGAATGGAAGAGTGAGCATGCGGAATGTCTTACTGCATTATTAGCAGATGAAGAGGCTGTTGCCATGCTTCCCCAGCCTTTTGTTACTACGGCACAGATGAAAAATGAGAATATTCAGGTAATTATGGATCTGACTCAGGAGTGGGAAAAGCTGCAGGAGAGCAGTGATATACCCTCTTCTTTGCTGACGGGAGTGGTAGTGGTAAGAAAGGAATTTGCCGAAGGCCATCCTGAGGCTGTAGCCGCTTTTCTTGGGCATTATCAGCAGTCTGTACAGTTTGTAAATGAAAATATCGCTGAGGGAGCCGAACTGGTGGGCAAATATGAGATTGTTACCAAGGAGGTGGCCGAAAAGGCAATTCCCTATTGCAATATTACCTTTATAGATGGTACGGAAATGAAGGAAAAATTATCCGGATATCTTTCGGTTTTATTTGATCAAAATCCTAAGTCTGTGGGAGGAGCGCTTCCGGCAGATGACTTTTATTATCTGCCTTAAAGACCATGAATAAAAGAGAAAAAAATCAGGATATACGGTTATGGGCTGTACTGATCTGGCTGCTTGTCTGGCAGCTGGTCAGTATGGCTTTAAACAGTGATATTTTACTGGTTTCCCCCGTAAAAGTAGTGCTCAGGTTGTTTGAGCTGATGGGAGAAAGCGGTTTTTGGAAATCCATAGCTTATTCCTTAATCAGAATTGCAGGAGGATTTTTTTTGGCACTGCTGGCAGGTGGCCTGTTTGCAGCGCTTTCAGCACGCCTTCGTTCAGCAAGACAGCTCTTTGCACCCCTTATTTTATTCAGCAAAACAGTGCCTGTAGCTTCTTTCATTATTTTGGCTCTGGTGTGGCTGTCATCACGCAATTTGTCCATTTTCATCTCTTTTCTTATGGTTTTTCCTGTAATTTATACCAATGTATTAAATGGGATCATGGAAACGAATAGAGAGCTTCTGGAAATGGCAGAGGTTTTTTCCATTCCTCAGGGAAGGAGAATCCGCTATATTTACCTGCCCCAGCTCATGCCTTATTTACGGGCCGGCTGCAGTGTAGGACTGGGGCTTTGCTGGAAATCGGGAATTGCGGCGGAAGTCATTGGTATGCCCAAGGGCTCCATAGGTGAAAGACTGCAGCAGGCAAAGGTTTATTTGGACACAGCAGATTTATTGGCATGGACCTTGGTAATCGTAGTGGTCAGTCTTCTGTTTGAAAGGTGGGTTCTGAGGCTGTTGGACAGGGCTGACAGAGTCTGGGAGAGAAGGTAGGGGATTAAAATGGATATTGTATTAAACCAAGTGAGCAAATCCTTTGGTGAGAAAAAAATCTTTGAGCATTTTTCCATAACCTTTCCGGAAAAGGAAATTACCGGAATCATGGCCCCCTCCGGTTTTGGAAAAACCACCCTTCTGCGTATGCTGATGGGACTTTGCCAGCCGGATGAGGGAGAGATTTTGGGAACGGATTGCAAAAAAAGTGCAGTTTTTCAGGAAGACAGACTATGCCAAAATCTTACTGCCCTGACCAATATCCGTCTCACCAATCCCGGGCTGAAGGACAGTGAAATCGCAGAGGCAATGGCAGCTGTAGGACTTTCCCGTTGTATCCGCCAGCCGGTGAAGGAGTTGTCCGGGGGAATGAGCAGGAGAGTGGCTATTTTGCGGGCACTGCTCAGCGAATATGAGCTGCTGTTTTTAGATGAGCCGTTTAAGGGCTTAGATGAGAAAACGAAGGAGCTGGTTATGGAAGATACCAAAGAACGCTGCAAGGGAAAAACAGTGATTCTGGTGACCCATGACGCAGCAGAGCTGGAGGTCATGGGAGCCAGACCGGTTATCCTTGGTAAATAGAAGTGTTGCTAAGCTTAATGGCGGAAGCAAGCCGTCTGCAGATGGAAAGGGCAAGCAGGATTTTAAGCAAATCGGGAATGATATAAGGGAATACACACCAGGTGAGGGCGGTCCACACACCAATCTCTCCCACATTTTTGGTATAAACGCTGACAAACCATACGGTTCCGAACAGATAGCAGACCAGCAGGCCAAGAAGCATAGAAAGAGGCAGTACCCATTTCCTTTTTCCCGGAATATATTCCATTGCCCACATCACCAGTGAGGAAAATAAAAAGCCGATGATATAGCCGCCGGTATTTCCCATCAGGTATCCCAAACCGCCGGAAAAGCCGGAAAAAACGGGAAGGCCTACGATTCCTAACAGCAGATAGATGAGAACGGCCAGACTTCCTCTTTTTCCCCCCAGAGTGCCTACAGCCAAAAAGACACCGAAGGTCTGCAGGGTAAAGGGAACCATAGCCGGTATGGAAATCCAGGAGCATATAGCCATTACAACGGCAAATAAAGCAATATAGACCATATCCTGTGTTTTCATTCTTACAGATATTGATGTTGACATAACTTGTTCCTCCTTTGTTTGGATATAAGTATAATTTTCAGAAAAGCTTTACGCTGATTTCACCGGAAGACAGATATTCTCTTTTCCCATTTTCATATTCCACCAGAAGCTGACAGTCCTGATCCACGTCCAGAGCAAGAGCTTCCCGGATTTGTTGGGGAAGGATTACCTGTATTCTTTTCCCGATAACGAAGCTGCGGTTTCGGTATTCCTGAATGTAACAGCCCTTTTCCAGTAAGGAATAATGAGTCATAAATCGATTCAAAAATTCTGCCGCCAGACGATTTTTCCCATCATTTTGAGGCTGGTCAAAGATGGATGAGGCAATGGACTCCAGTTCAGGGGGAAAACCGCCTTTGGGAGGAGAAACATTGATTCCTACACCCAGGACGGCATATTCCAGAAAGCCGTCTTCCAGGCCGAAGGAGGCTTCGGTAAGAATACCGCAAACCTTCTTATTGTCTACATAAATATCATTTACCCATTTGATTAAGGCTTTTTTCTCCGATACCGCTTCAATAGCTTCGCAAACGGCAACGGCAGCCATGGTGGTCAGTCTTACTGCCTGCGATGGAGAGTAGCAGCAGGGACGCAGTAAAAGACTCAGATAGATTCCTGTATCAGCCGGGGAATAAAAGCTTCGTCCGCTTCGGCCCCTTCCACCGGTCTGACTGCCGGCAATTACGGTATAGCCCTCCGGGGCACCGTCAGCAGCCTTATCCCTTACCAGAGTATTGGTGGAATCCAGGGTGGGAAATACAGATAGTTTTAGGCCGCTGCATATCGGCTCCAAATATTTCTCAATTCCCTGGACAGAAAGGATATCTGTATCTACGGCTAGACAATAGCCCTTATTACGCACTGCATCAATACAGTAGCCTTCGCTTTGTAAGCCCTTTACTGCCTTCCAGACGGCCGCCCTGGAAAGAGAAAGCCTCTCGGCAATGATTTCACCGGAAAAATAGACTCCCTTATGATTTTCAAAAAGTGAAAGCAGTTCTTCTCGCGTTCCCATTTCTTCCTCACCTCTAATGTTTCTTTTGACAGATAAAAGTAAAGCATATCCAAGAGGAAATGTCAACCATAAAAGTAATTATAGTTTACAATTTAAAAAAAGGACATTATTAGGAAGCAAAAGGGTAGAGAATCCGTTTATTATAGGATTTGTTAAATTTTTTCGTTGATTTTTGTGAATTATTCCGTGACCGGAAGAATTGCAAATTCAGTGTTAATTGGATATAATTAGTCCTAATTAAAACATATTCTCATTAAGGAATATATTTTAAGAGATAGTTAAGTAATGTAATTGGGTTGCAAAAGAAGGTAATGAATGTGGAAATGGAGGTAGTATGAAAAGAGAAATCAAAAAGGTTCTGGTAGCCAATCGTGGTGAAATTGCTGTCCGTATCCTGAGAGCGTGTCATGATTTGGATATCAACACAGTGGCAATTTATTCTAAAGAGGATATTTTGAGCGGATTCAGAACGAAGGCAGATGAGTCTTATATTATCGGAGAAACGCTTTCTCCTCTGGGAGCCTATCTGGCTATCGATGAAATTGTGGCAATGGCAAAAAAGCGTGGCGTGGATGCCATCCATCCCGGATACGGCTTTCTTTCCGAAAATGCGGATTTTGCAAGAGCCTGTGAGAGAGAAGGTATTATCTTTATCGGCCCATCCTCCGATGTTTTGGGAAAAATGGGTGACAAGCTGAGTGCTAAAGAGTTGGCAGACCGGTGTAATGTTCCCACCATTCCGGGCAGCACAGATCCCTTAAAAAGTGCAGAGGATGCAGTGGCAAGAGCCAACAGCTATGGCTATCCTGTTATCTTAAAGGCCGCAGCAGGCGGTGGCGGACGTGGTATGCGCTCCTGTTATAATGATGCGGAAGTGGCTCAGGCCTTTGAATTGGTAAGTGAAGAAGCCAGAAAGTCTTTCGGTAATGATGCTATTTTCATGGAGAAATTCCTGGTTGAGCCCAAGCATATAGAAGTGCAGATTCTTGCAGATGAATATGGAAATATCGTTCATCTGTATGAACGTGACTGTTCTTTGCAGAGACGTTACCAGAAGGTAATTGAATATACGCCGGCCTTTTCCGTTCCGGAAGAGGTATTGGAAAAAATCAGAAATGAAGCAGTTAAGATTGCCAGAGAAGTAGGCTATACCAGTGTAGGTACGGTGGAATTTCTTGTGGATAAAGATATGAACCATTACTTTATTGAGATGAATCCCCGGATTCAGGTTGAACATACCGTAACGGAAGTGGTAACCGGTATCGACCTGGTAAGAGCCCAGATTCTGGTGGCAGCCGGCGAACCCTTAAGTCATCCCGTTATTGGTGTAACCTGCCAGGAGGATGTAAAGAGCAGAGGCTTTGCACTGCAGTGTCGTGTAACTACCGAGGATCCGGAAAATAATTTCGCACCGGATACCGGTAAGATTACGGCTTACCGAAGCGGTGGCGGCAACGGTGTCCGTCTGGATGGCGGTAATATCTATACAGGAGCAGTGATTTCTCCCTACTACGACAGTTTATTGGTAAAGATTACTACCTATGATTCCACCTTCCAGGGAGTGGTTCGTAAGGCCCGTAGGTCTTTAACGGAAATGCGTGTTCGAGGGGTGAAGACCAACATTGCCTTTTTAGGTAAAATTCTTCAGAATCCCGTCTTTTTAGAGGGTCGCTGCCATACCAAGTTCATTGATGAGACTCCTGAACTCTTCCAGCTGGATGATTCTAAGGACAGAGCAAATAAGATTTTGAAATACATCGGTAATATCGT
>JBJFFP010000044.1:0-8402 GCA_051891855.1 Lachnospiraceae bacterium
GGGAATAAGCAGTTTAAAACAAAATCACTTGCCAAACAGAAGGGGAAAAGGTAAAATATCTTTAACAGATTTTACAGAACAAGGAGAGGATTCTTATGGGTTACGGTTCCATTTCTCTGGAAAAAAGAATTAAGGAAAATATTAAGGATTATACCCCGGGACAATTATTGGATATGTCGGTTATCCAGAAGCAGCTGGAGGTTCTTTCGACCCTTACGGGGGCAGAGTTTCTTCTCACAAGGCGACACGGAGAGCCTATATGTATTGTGGGTAATTGGCCCAATGAAACGATGGATGTCATGGCCGACCAGGGGATTCGTATTCGGGTAAATGACAGAACCATAGGCCATTTTTATTATCGGACGGAAAGGGAAAAGGAGCAGATTGACCTGATGGTAGAGGCTTTGATTTCCGGTTGGCAGGCCTGGGCGGAGAATACTTATCTGTATAAAGAAACGGATCAATATGTGGATGAGCTCTCCATGCAGGTGGAGGAAGAATTGAATCAGAAGACTCAGGGAACCAAGCTGGATGCCCTGACCGGTACTCTTAACCATACATATTTCCACAGCAGGATGAAGGTAATGGATCGTTCCCAGATTGCACCGGTGGCAGCTGTATGTGTCAATATTAATGACTGGCGGTTTGCCAATGATCATTTTGGCATAGAAGAAAGTGATCGACTGATTCGTATTGTGGCAGATATTTTGAAGAAATTTGCCAAGCCGGAATATTTGATCGGACGGGTGGATGGAGATGTGTTCAATGTGGTGATTCCCATTCCGGAGGAGGATGAGGCACTGAATTACATGGAGAGTATTCAGAAAGCCTGTGGGGAATATGAAGATGCCCGACTGGCGCCCTCGGTGGCGGTGGGAATTGCCATGAGAAATAACGTGGAAGAAACTATGGAGCAGGTTTTTTCTGATGCAGAGTATGAGATGTTTGAGAATAAAATGATGCTTAAGCAGGCTGAGGGTTACCGGGAACGGCTCCAAAAGGGATTATAGTTAGACTGGACATATGAGTAAGAGAAAAACTGCCGCATTAGTGATTATGGGAATCATAGTGCGGCGGTACTTATATTCAGTTTTAAAAGACAGGAGGCTAAAATATGATTGATGAAGGGATGAAGGAGGAATTAAGGCTGGTAGAGGTAAGGCCATCACAGAGGCAGCTGGCTTATCAGCAGATGGAATTTAACGGTTTTATTCACTTTACTGTAAACACCTTTACCGGAAAAGAGTGGGGAACAGGACAGGAATCCCCTTGTGTTTTTGCCCCGGAGCAGTTGGATGCACACCAGTGGGTAGAAACAGCAAAAAAAGCAGGAATGAGGGGAATTATTCTTACCTGCAAGCATCATGATGGCTTCTGCCTCTGGCCCAGTGCCTACACGCAGCACAGCATTAAATATTCCCCCTATAAAGATGGGCGGGGAGATTTGGTAAAGGAGGTCAGTGAAGCCTGCAGAGATGCCGGTATTAAGTTTGGCATTTACTTATCCCCCTGGGATAGAAATCATCATACCTATGGTTTTGGAAAGGCCTATGATGATTATTTTGTGGACCAGCTGACGGAGCTTTTGAGCAATTACGGGGAGATTTTTGCTGTTTGGCTTGATGGAGCCTGTGGAGAAGGAGCAAATGGGAAGATTCAGGAATATGATTGGGAACGCTATTATCAAACGGTAAGGCGTTTGCAGCCTGAGGCCTGTATCGCCATCAGTGGGCCGGATATACGCTGGTGCGGAAATGAAGCGGGGGTGACGAGAGAAAGCGAGTGGAGTGTGGTTCCGGCCAGACTGGCAGAGCCTAAAAGAGTCGCGGAGGACAGTCAAAAGGAGGATAACTCGGATTTCAGGCAGAAGGGGGTAGACCCCACACAGATGGAGCTGGGAACCAGAGAGAAGCTTAAAGGAGAAACGGAGCTGGTATTTTATCCGGCAGAAACGGATTTGTCTATTCGGCCGGGCTGGTTCTATCACGAAAATGAGGATGACCAGGTACGTTCTTTCGAGAATTTGCGGGATATCTATCTGAAAACGGTGGGAGGCAACGCCATAATGCTTTTGAACATCCCACCGGATAAGCGGGGACTGATTCACGACAATGATGTAAGGGTGCTGGAAAAGCTGGGGGCGTTTATCCGGGGAGCCTTTGCCCATAATCTGGCAGATGCAGGAGAAATTATTACGCAGCCGCCAACTGATAGGGAGGGAAGAGGAGGAGAAGCTCTGCGAAGCGATGATTATACCTCTTTTTTTGCCAATGCAGAAGGGGAAAGAAAGCTTCAGGTAGAACTGGTCTGGAAAGAGCCGCAGCGGCTGACCTATCTGGTACTGAAGGAAAATATTCATTTCAGTCAGCGTATAGAGAAATTTCGGGTTTTAAGTGAAAATGCGGACGGAGAGTGGGAAAATGTCAGCAGCGGTACGGTTGTGGGCTATAAGAGGATCATAGCGCTGAATGGATTGACCACCAAAAAGCTGCGGGTGGTTATTGATGATGCACGGGTGGCTCCCATTCTGTCCTTTGTCGGAGTATATTAATTTGGTTTCTGCACATGGAGAAGCAGTGAATGAAGAATAGACAGATTTTTTTGTCCATCTATAAGATGAGGAGGATAAGGTGAAGCAAGAGAATTGGCAGAATCCGCAATTTTTACAAAGGGGAAGGGAAGAGGCAAGGGCCTACTATATTCCCTGTAAGAGCCTGGAGGAGGCATTGGTGGGAAGAAGAGAGGAATCGGGGAGATTCCGGCTTCTGAACGGGATTTGGGATTTCAGGTATTATGAGGCTTATTACGAAATGCCGGATGAAATTACGGAATGGGTCAGTATTCCGGTTCCCTCCAACTGGCAGATGTATGGCTATGACAGACCCTGCTATACCAATGTGAATTATCCTTATCCGGTGGATATCCCCTATGTACCTGACGATAACCCCTGTGGAGTGTACAGGCGTAGTTTTGTGCTGGAGAAGACCAATCAGGAGATATATCTGATTTTTGAAGGGGTAAATTCCTGCTTCTATCTCTATATAAACGGAGAAGAGATCGGTTACAGTCAGGGCAGCCGAAATATGGCCGAATTTAGAATTACTCCTTATTTGAAGGAGGGGAACAATGAAATACAGGTCAAGGTGCTGAAATGGTGTGACGGCAGTTATCTGGAGGATCAGGATGCCTTTCGTTTATCCGGTATTTTTCGGGATGTCTATCTGCTTTACCGTGAAAAGCAGCATATTCGTGATTTCAGGCTTCAAACCACATTGGACAGGATAGAGGGAGAGGTAAGCCTTTCAACGGATGAAGAAGAGGAGATTTTTGTTTCCCTCTACGATGGGAAAGAGCTTATTCATACGACTGTCGTTCGGGATGGATGCTTTTTTCTTAGGGTAAATGATCCCAAGCCCTGGTGTGCTGAAAAGCCTTATTTATATACTTTGGTTTTACAGATGGGAAAGGAGTTTATTCCCTGGCAGATAGGCCTTCGTACCATAGAGGTATCGGAAAAGGGAGAATTGCTGTTTAATCAAAAGGCTATAAAGCTAAAGGGGGTAAACCATCATGATACACATCCCGAAAAAGGGCAGGTCATGAGCCGGGAGGATATGCTGAAGGATCTTCTGTTGATGAAGCAGATGAATATCAATACGATACGTACCTCCCATTATCCTCCGGCACCTGAATTTCTGGTGCTGTGTGATCAGCTGGGCTTTTATGTGATGGACGAAGCAGACCTGGAAATGCACGGGTTTGTGACGAAGGATACCATGTGGGAATATAAGGTCTATGATGAAACCTGGCCCACAGACCATCCGGACTGGAGAGAGGCTCTTTTGGAAAGGGCGGTAAGAATGGTGGAGCGGGATAAAAATTTTACCAGCATTTTTTCCTGGTCCATGGGAAATGAGAGTGGCTATGGACGCCATTTTGATGAAATGTGTCGGTGGACCAAAGGGAGGGATTCTCAAAGGCTGGTTCATTACGAGCGTGCGTATATTGCGGATAATCCGGAATGTATAGAGATTGAAAGCCGCATGTATTTGGATGTAGAGGAGCTGGACAGGGAGGGAAAAAGGGAAAGTAAACGGCCCTTTTTTCTTTGCGAGTATTCCCATGCCATGGGGAACGGCCCGGGAGACTTACATGACTATTGGGAAGTCATCTATCGCTATCCCAGACTGCTGGGAGGATGTATATGGGAGTGGGCTGACCATGCAGTAAAGAAGGGCGATAACTTTTACTATGGAGGAGATTTTGGAGAACTGACCCATGACGGCAATTTCTGTGTAGATGGTCTTGTATCTCCTCAAAGAGAAATCAAAGCCGGAACGCTGGAGGCGAAGGCGGTTTATCAGCCTATGTCAGCCCGTCTGGTATCGGCTGACCCTTTATTGGTAGAAATAACGAATCTTCATGATTTTACCGATTTGAATGAATATACTCTGGAGTGGATTTATGAGGTAGATGGTGGTGTGGAACAGAGGGGAGAGCAGGTACTGCACGTTGCCCCCGGGGAAAGCAGGTGCTTTTGTCCCGGGCTTCAGCTCAGGGCATACTGTAATTGGGGCAGCTATCTGTCCCTTCGATTGAAGAAAAGGCATTCCTGTGCCTGGGCTAAAGAAGGGTGGGAATGTGCAGCCGTTCAGCTTGAGCTGCCGATAAAAGTCCGGAAAGCAAAGCCTTCGGGAACAGGTATTCATCGGTGGAGTGTCCAAGAAGATAAGGTACTTTTGCAGATAAAGGATGAGAAGGGGAATGGCTATGCCTTCCATAAAATTCACGGGATGCTCTGGGGGATATATGAAGAAGGAGAGGAGCTTTTAACGGAGCCGATGAGACTGTCAGTATGGCGGGCACCTACAGATAATGACAGGCGTATTAAGGAAGACTGGGGACTCTATGAGGATAATATCCGGGCATGGAATTTGAATCGCATGTTCCACAAATGCTATGAGATGAACTGGGAAAGAACCGGGGATGAGATAGAAATCAATGTACGAGGCAGTCTTGCGGGGATAAGCAGGACACCGATACTCACCTACACAGCTCGGTATCTGCTGACAGGCAGCGGCTGGTTGAAGGTCAGTGTACATATTAAGGTGGGAAGCAGGGTGGTATGGCTTCCACGGCTGGGATTTCAGCTTTCCTTACCCTACGCTATGGAGAAAATGGAGTATTTCGGAATGGGACCGGGAGAGAATTATCAGGATCTCTGCCATTATACGCAAATGGGGAAATACCGTTCTACAGCAGCAAGGGAGTATGTACCCTATATTAAACCCCAGGAGCATGGCAACCATACCCGCGTCAGGTATCTGAAGGTGTGGGATGAAGAAAAAAAGAAGGGGATACAGATTGTGGCTGATACAGAGCTGGAATGCCAGGTGCTCCATTATACGGCTGAAGAGCTGTCCACAAAAAATCATCGGCATGAGCTGCAGGAAAAAGGGACGAATGTACGACTGGATTATCGGGTAAGTGGAATCGGCTCTGCAAGCTGTGGGACGAAACTTTTGGAAAAATACCGTTTGTCGGAAAAGCAGATGGATTTTGCTTTATGGATAAAATGGGGAATGGAGAGGGAAAAGGATGAGACAGTGGAAGCTTAGGTATGACAGTCCCGCAACGCGCCGGACTGAAGCGCTGCCTCTGAGAAATGGGAGCCTAGGAGCAATGGTTTACGGAGGCTGTTTTCAGGAGAGAATTGCCCTTAATCTGGATACCCTATGGTCCGGCTGCGGAAGAGAAAAGGAAAATCCCGGAAAGGATGATTGGGAGAAAATACGCAGGTTGCTGTTTATGCACCGCCATAAAGAAGCTCTTTTGCGCCCATCCCCCCTTTCAGATTGACGGTAATTTGGGTTATACAGCAGCCATCGTGGAGATGCTGATGCAAAGCGATGAAGACAAGATTGTTCTTCTTCCGGCAATTCCCGACAAATGGCAGAAAGGAAGGGTAAAAGGGCTTAAGGCAAAGTGGCTGAAAATCGTGGGTGGAGAAAAGTCCCGGCTTTCGGTTGTTTATAACCGCAAAGAGGAACAGGTCAGCTTTGATGACCAAAAAGTATATACCCCGTATCCAAAGCCTATTGACTGAGAATCAGTCATAAATGGATTCAGCATCCCACTCGATGATATTACCGGTGGCTGCATCAATCTCAAATTCGTATTCCATGGCATTATAAATGATTTTGCCCTCATAGACCATTCTTCCGTCATCATAATCCGTATAGATGCGGATATGACTTTCCGTTGCTCCGCTTACTCGGGCTAAAGCAGTCTGCTTTGCCGTTTCAATGCTTACTGCCGCAGTGCCTGCTGAAGCGGCTGGAGTTGCGGGAGACTGCTGTTTGGGAGTATAATTGCTTTCCATATCATAGTCATAGCTTAAGATGGCTCCGGTAGAGGCATTAATCTCATAATCGTATTCAGTATTACCGGCATAAAATTCGGTGTCATAAATCCATTTCCCATCATCAAACTCCAGTTTAGCATAGGAAAACTGGACATTGGCAGAGCTTACACCGGCATGATTCATGGCGATTTCCAGGGCCCTGGCTTCTCCGATATAAGAGGTTGAAGTTTGAGAGGCATTCTGGTTTTGATTGGCCTGATTCGCCGGTGTGCCGGCGGGAGTGGCCTGTGTAGTGGCATCTACAGGGGCCGCAGCCTGATTCTGGACTGTGGAGCCGGTCTGCTTACTTTGTGCAGCAGTCTGCTTGCTTTGAGTTCCTGAGCCAACAGAGGAATCAGCTGCCTGAGCCGTCTGGGCGGTCTGATCTGTCTGGGCTGCCTGTACTTTGGAGGAAGCAGAAGCAGTCTGAGAACCGGAAACGGTGGCATTGGAATCCGCCTGAACGGCAGCAGCACCGGGAGCAGTATAGGGGACAGCTTCTCCGGTATTGGGATCAAGAGTAACCAACTCACCGGTTTTCGGATCAATGAAAACCTGAATGTAATTGGAAGCGGGATTTGTATCTGTAACGGGAGCAGCCTGTTGAATGGTAGATGTCTGCACGGCAGACGTTTCCTGAGCCCGGGCGGTATTGGAAGCAGAGGAGCAGGCAGTTAAGGTAAAGGACAAGCCTAATAAAGTAATTAAAATTTTTGTTCTGTTTTTCATCTTATATTATCTCCTTTGTATATATGCTAGTTTAGCTTGATGGTATCAGAATAATGACCGAACATTAAATTTAAATTAAAACGAAAAAAAAATTAAAGAGATTTAAGTTTATCACTCAGTACAGCCTTCAACATTTTCCTATGTAAAAAGAGATGAAGACCGATAGAGGCTATGGTCAGGTAGGCTGTAAACTCATGGATATCCTCCCAAAAGTGCCTGTTAGGCGTATATAGGGAGGGGAAAACATCTCTGGAAATAAACAGACCAATAACGATGGTGCAGGAAGCGGAAACGAGAAGAAGCCCGTTTGCTAAATAGCGCCATAGGATTGAGAAGTTCTTTTGGGTAAAAACTGCCGTAATTTCTGTTTTGATTTTACGCAGATTATAGCCAAGATGGATGAGGGCTAAGAGGGCTATGAAGAGCCCCAGTAGCTCATGCCAGAAATCCTCATCGAAAAAGAGCATAAACAGCCACAGTAATGCCATAAAAATGTCAAAATAAATTTTTGCGGTGAGTTTTTTCATTGTTGTTATTCCTTTCGTTATTTCTTTTTTATACTTCTTTTGTACTTTATTGCTTTGCAAAAAAGAAAATAACTGCCAAAGATTAAAATAGAATTAAAAAGGTGGGAAAGATAAAAATCTAAAAAAATTATAAAATTGAACAAGTAAAGAAAACAAAAGAAAAAAAGAGAAATGATGAGATAATAAGAGAAAATACGATTTATAAAAAGTTCAGTTGGTTTGCACGCGAATAAAGAAAATCCTAATATATCCATTAGAGTTAGCACTCAATACAAAAGAGTGCTAACAAACAACAAAAATCAAGCTATTTCGATAAGACGAAGATAGGAGGAATCATTATGAAATTAGTACCTTTAGGTGACAGAGTTGTATTAAAGCAGTTAGTGGCTGAAGAGACCACCAAGTCCGGCATCGTTTTACCCGGACAGAGTAAGGAGAAACCCCAGCAGGCTGAGGTGATTGCAGTGGGACCCGGCGGAGTGGTAGACGGTAAGGAAATTAAGATGGAAGTAAAAGCCGGTGACCAGGTAATCTATTCCAAATATTCAGGAACCGAAGTGAAGCTGGATGAGGATGAATACATTGTAGTAAGACAGTCTGATATTCTGGCAGTAATCGAGGCATAAGATTTATAACCATATTAAATTATTTGATAACAGGAGGATATTCATCATGGCAAAAGAGATTAAATACGGAGCAGAAGCCCGTGCAGCATTAGAAGCCGGTGTAAATCAGCTGGCAGA
>JBJFFP010000045.1:0-8358 GCA_051891855.1 Lachnospiraceae bacterium
ATGTAAACCCCATCCGAAGCAAGACCAAGCAGAAAGCGACAGGTTTGCCCGACCTGCTTTCAGGTAGGTCGCTTGAGGCTGCTGGCAACAGCAGTCCTAGATAGATGATCACTCACGACAGAACCCGGCTTATCGTTCCGCTTAATATAATGATGGTGGGATAAATCTTTATCCCACCTCTATGTTTTATTGAAAAGAAATAATTGAGAAAAGGACTGCCCCGATGGTGATCAGACACCGGGCGGCATAGGAGGAAATTATGACCAGAATTGATATTATCTCCGGCTTTTTGGGAGCCGGTAAAACAACCTTAATTAAGAAGCTGTTAAAGGAAGCACTGTCAGGAGAAAAGGTGGTTCTGATTGAAAATGAGTTTGGAGAGATTGGAGTAGACGGAGGCTTTTTGAGGGAAGCAGGTATTGAGATTAAGGAGATGAACTCCGGCTGTATCTGCTGCTCTCTGGTAGGAGACTTTGGCACCTCCCTAAAGGAGGTACTGGATACCTATCAGCCTGAACGTATTTTAATAGAGCCCTCCGGAGTAGGTAAGCTGTCCGATGTGGTGGCTGCAGTGGACAGAGTGGAGGGAGAGCTTCAGATTAACAGTACGGTGGCAGTGGTGGATGCCTTCAAATGCAAGATGTATATTAAGAATTTCGGTGAGTTTTTTTTAAATCAGATTGAACATGCAGGAACGATTATTTTAAGCCGTACAGGAAACATCAGTGGGGAAAAGCTGGAAGCGGCAGTGGAATTGATTCGCCGGTATAACCGGGAGGCAACGATTATTACCACACCCTGGGAGGAGCTGGAAGGTAAGGACATTTTGGCCACTATGGAAAAGAAGGTCAATATGGAGTCCGAACTGTTGAAGGAGGTGGAGGCTACTCATCATCATGAGCATAATGAGCATTGTGGCTGTGGGCACCATCATGAGCACGATGAACATTGTGGCTGTGGACACCATCATGAGCATGAACACCACCATCATCACCATGATGAGCATTGTGGCTGCGGCTGCCATGACCATGGGCATGAGCATGGCCACGGGCATCACCATGCGGATGAGATCTTTACCAGCTGGGGCAGGGAAACCCCAAAGACCTATACGAAAAAAGAGATTGAGCAGATTCTGGCGGCTTTGGAGGAAGAGCATACCTATGGTATGGTGTTAAGAGCAAAGGGAATGGTTCAGTCTAAGGAAGACAGCCAGTGGATTTATTTCGACTATGTTCCCGGGGAAGTTTCTATCAGAGAAGGGAAAGCAGACGTAACCGGCAGGCTTTGTGTTATCGGCTCCGGATTGAAGGAAGAGAAAATAGGAGAATTATTCGGTGTTTAAAAAGAAAGAGGACAGAATCCCTGTATACCTGATCAACGGCTTTCTGGAGAGCGGAAAGACTGAATTTATTACCTTTACCATAAGCCAGCCCTATTTTAAAAGTAAGGGAAAGACTCTGCTTTTGGTTTGTGAAGAAGGGGAAATTGATTATGATGCAGGTCTGTTAAAGCAGACGAAAACCTTTATGGAGATAATTGAAGAGGAAGAGGGTTTTAATCCGGCACATCTGATGGAGCTGGAGCAGAAATACCGTCCGGACAGAATCATTATCGAATACAATGGTATGTGGAGCATGAAGGATATGGTATTGCCCGGACATTGGAGCCTTGAGCAGCAGATTACCAATATTGATGCCAGAAGCTTTCCCATGTACTACACCAATATGAAATCCATGGTAGCAGAGATGGTAAGGAACTCAGAGCTGATTATTTTTAATCGCTGTGACAATATTAAGGAGCTGAGTAATTATAAGCGTAACGTGAAGGCGGTTAATCCGAGAGCGGAAATCGTCTTTGAGGATGCAAACGGTGAAATTAATGAGCTGATGGAAGAGGAGCTTCCTTATGATCTGAACCAGCCGATAATCGAACTGGATGATTTGGGCTTTGGTATCTGGTATCTGGACAGCCTGGATCACCTGGAGCGATACGAGGGAAAGCAGGTAAGCTTTGTGGCCCAGGTTTTAAAGCCAAGGTCTTTTCCTAAGGACTATTTTGTTCCCGGCAGGCTGGCTATGACCTGCTGTGCGGATGACATGGCTTTTCTGGGCTTTGCCTGTGAATACGCGGCCACAGATGAACTTAAGGAAAAAAGCTGGGTGAAGGTTACGGCAGCAGTGGCAAAGGAGTATTGGCCGGATTATGAAGGAGAAGGACCGGTGCTTCATGGGATTAAGGTAGAGACTGTAGAAGAGCCTGAGAATCCCATTATCAGCTTCACCTGAGCATATGATACCGGATGAAGGACAGTTTTGAGACGAAATGGATAAGGAAGATTTACTCTTACAAAAAAGAATACAGGAGCTGGCAGAGCGCTCTTATGGTCAGGGAGTCTATACCTTTACCGATTTTCTTTCTCTGCCTCAGCTGGACCTGTGCTTAAGCATGGAAAATCAGCTGCGGTATGCAGGAATGACTCTTTTTGGAGGAACAGCTGAGTGCGATCGAAAAATTATAAGATTCGGTAATGCTGAAGGGTTGGGCTACGAGGAGCCTTTTCCCATTGCCTGTCTTGCCATTGAGCCCTTGGCAGAAAAATTTGCCATAGAGCTGACTCATCGGGACTACCTTGGAGCCTTGATGAATCTGGGAATCCAAAGGGAAAATTTAGGAGATATTTTTGTTCAGGGGAAAAAGGCATGGCTGTTTTGCCTGGAGAGGATAGCTCCCTTTATTAGAAAAGAGCTGACACAGGTGGGCCGTAATCCGGTAAAGATTTCTCAGGTGGAGGTTCCTAAACAATTACTCCATCGGGAGAAGAAGGAGGTAAATATTCTGGCTTCCTCTGCCCGACTGGATGGGATTATTGCAAAGCAGTACCATTTTTCCAGAAGCCAGAGTCTGGAATTATTCCGCAGTAAAAAAATCTATGTTAACGGCAGGTTGTGTGAGAGTAGCAGTTATCCCTTAAAGGAGGGGGATACAGTCAGTATCCGCGGCTTTGGAAAATTTCAATTTGAGGGAATTGCATATGAGACCAAAAAAGGAAAGTTTTCCTATCGTATAGGAGTATACCAATGAATTTAAATTACACATGGATACAGTGGATGTTTTTCTTTCATTTTTACTGCTTCTTTGGTTGGTGCTTTGAATCCACTTATGTAAGCATTAAGGAGAAAAAGCCGGTTAACCGCGGGTTTATGCGGGGACCCTTTTTACCCCTGTACGGAACAGGAGCCCTGATGATGCTGATTGTTTCTGCGCCTTTTCAGGAAAATCTGCTGTTGACCTACATAGCCGGCTGTATAGGAGCCACTGTATTGGAATATGTCACAGGTGTGGTTATGGAAGCCCTGTTTAAGGTACGCTACTGGGATTACTCCGACCAGCCCTTTAATTTTCAGGGTTATATTTGCCTGGGATCCTCTCTGGCCTGGGGGATACTTACCATTTTAATGACAAGATTCGTTCATCAGCCCATAGAGAATTTTGTACTGGCTATCCCGGAAGGGATTTTGACTGCAGTGACGATGGTGATCAGCCTGGTTATTGTGGTGGATTTCACCATTTCCTTCAAGGCGGCAATGGACCTTCGGGATGTATTGGTGGCTATGGAGGAGGCCCGGAAAGAGATGCAGCGTCTGCGGAAGCGTGTGGATGTAATGATTGCCGTATCTGAGCAGGCTAAGGAAGAATGGAAGCAGGAAAGAGAGACGAAGGCAGAGCTGCTGGCCGGTCGTATAGAGGAGAAGCTAAACCTGTTCCATAAGAAAAACCTGCAGTTCAGGGCAATTCTGAAAGGCAACCCTACATTAAGATCAGAGAAATTTAAGGAAGCCCTGGAGGAGCTGAAGATGACCCTGGAGGAACATAAGAAAAAGCAGTGAAATGTGGCTGCAGGAACGGTAGGATTTTACCGTTTCTACAGCCTAATTAATTATCGGCTCTATGGAATCAGATAATCAGGGAATGCTTATCAAACTTTTCCTCACAGTATTTGCAGCGATAGATTTCCTTTTTCTCATCAGAGAGAGTGAAAATGTGGGGAAGCTCCTGCTCAATGGAGGTAATGCAGCGGGGATTCTTACACTTCATGACGTTTTTGATCTCCCGGGGAAGTATCAGCCCCTTTTTCTCTACGATTTCTCCGTTTTTGATTACGTTCACGGTAATATTATGGTCAATGACGGCAAGAACATCCATATCCATTTTTTCAATATTGCATTCTACCTTTAACAAATCCTTTTTTCCCATTTTATTGCTTTTGGCATTTTTGATAATGGCTACAGTACAATCCAGCTTGTCCAGCTGCAGATGATGATAGATGGACAGGCTCTTTCCGGAGGGAATATGATCCAGAACGAAGCCTTCTTCAATTTTTCCGATATTTAACATGGGGATACCTCCTGTTCAAGTAAAGTTAAAATCAGAGCCATACGGACATAAACACCATATTGTACCTGCTTGAAATAGGCGGCTCTGGGATCATTATCCACCTCTATGGAAATTTCATTTACCCTGGGCAGAGGATGGAGAACCAGCATGTCTTCCTTTGCCAGAGCCATTTTTTCTTTATCCAGAATATAGAAATCCTTCAGACGGATATAATCCTGCTCATTGAAAAAGCGTTCTCTTTGTACCCGGGTCATATACAGCAGATCCAGCTGGGGCATAACCTCCTCCAGACGAATTACCTCCTCAAAGTAAATCTCCTTTTCCTTCAGCATTTCCGTAATATAATCCGGAATCTTCAGCTCTTCGGGAGAAATGAAAACGAACTTGATATTGGAATAACGCACCAGGGCATTGATCAGAGAATGTACGGTACGCCCGAATTTCAAATCTCCGCAAAGACCGATGGTAAAGCTGTCCAATCGTCCCTTTAAAGACCGAATGGTCAAAAGGTCGGTGAGTGTCTGGGTAGGATGCTGATGGCCGCCGTCACCGGCATTGATGACCGGAATGGATGCAGCCATGGAAGCTACCATAGAAGAACCTTCCTTAGGATGGCGCATGGCACAGATATGAGAATAGCAGGATATGGTCCGCATGGTGTCGGCTACACTCTCTCCTTTTGCGGCAGAAGAGGAGCCGGCATCGGAAAAGCCCAGAACCTGTCCTCCCAGCTGCAGCATGGCCGACTCAAAGCTTAAACGGGTACGGGTACTGGGCTCATAAAAGCAGGTAGCCAGAATTTTTCCATCACAGGCATGGGCATATTTAGCGGGATTTCGCTCAATGTCACCGGCCAGATCAAAGAGCCGGTTAAGCTCCTCTACGGTGAAGTCTAAAGGGGTCATTAAATGTCGCATAGATTACCTCCGTTTTTATGCTGATTCATAGAAATTAAAAGGGATAAATGACAAAGAAGTAGCTGCCACAAAATGTGACAGCCATAGCATTAACTTCTGTAGGACAATAATTCCTCTACAGTTTTTCTCCTGGGGCACTTGGGTTCTTCATCCGGATAGCCTACAGGCATCAGGGCAACCAGCTCCTGTCCTTCAGGAATGTTTAACAGAGAAGACAGCTTCTCCTGGTCAAAAATACCTAATACAACGGTTCCAAGACCCTGCTCATGACAGGCAAGAGCAAAGCTCTGGGATGCAATCCCCACATCAAACATCTGCCAGCCTCCCTCTCTTACGGTAGAATAGGAGCCATCCCTCTCAAAGCCGCTGCGCCCGGTTACCATACAAAGGGCAACCACCATGGGAGCACCGGCGGTAATGGTACCATTATTAGGCCACGCATCAAAGCATTCTCTGGCAATCCGATCCTTAAGCTCACCTTCAACAGCTATGTAACGGGTAATCTGGGTGTGCTTCCAGCTGGGGGAATAGGATGCAGTCTCAATAATACCCTCTAAAAGAGCATGATCGACAGGGGTATCCTTAAATTTACGAACACTACGTCTGGTTAAAATACAATCTTTTGCAGTCATAAATACCTCCACTTTCTTTTGGCTGAAAACATTCTAACATAAACACAGTTTTCTTGCAATAAGCAGGTAAATACAGTACAATGAGAAAAATAGGAAAAACGGATTTTTGGGAAGGGAGAGAAGGTATGAGCGAATTTGTTGAGCGTAAAAGATTATTATTTTTTGGTCTTCCCTGGACATTTACCAAATACAGTGTGCGGGAAGATATGATTACCATTAACAGCGGACTTCTAAGGACTACGGAAAATGACTGCTATATGTACAAGGTACAGGATGTACAGCTGACCATATCTCTGGCAGAAAGACTGTTTGGTCTGGGAACGGTGATCTGCTACACCGGAGATACCACCAATCCTACACTCAAGCTGGAGCATATCCGTAATGCCAAGGCGGTGAAGAACTACATACTGGAAGCATCGGAAGCGGCAAGAATTAAACGAAGAACGTTGACGACTCTGGATATTGGAAGCGGGAGTATGGGAGAAGCAGAAGACCTGGATGATTTATAGAACAATGGATAAGAAAAAAGGGCTGTTGAGGGAATAACAGCCCTTTTCCTGCTTATGCTTACCGACGGTGAATCCTTTCCAGAAAGAGACCCAAAAGAAACCAGCCGGGAGCATAATCCAGACGGATAACTCGGTGAAAATTGAAGCGGCAGCCGGAATAATCCCAGGGACAGGCATGAAAATGATTCAGAAGCCGTCCACTGATGTATTCACCGGTAAAAATGGCTGCCATATAGGAAATTCCCCGAAGGAGGACGGAACGGTTTTTTAAGAGCCGATAGGGGAAGACTAAAAGACAGCCCATTCCATATATGGGAAACATCCAGACGGAGGTCTGCCCAATCAGCCGCCAATCCCGGCGGCGAAAGCTTTGGAAGGCGGTAAACAGAATTTCGGTGAACCAGCCAGTGGCACCACAATAAAGAAAATTTTTGGCTAATTTAATCATCATACATTCAGTATAAGGAAAAAGTTGAGGAATTATACAGATGAACTATCGTGAAGCAATGGATTATAGGGAAAAAGCAGCCGCCTATGATAGGAACACCGATTCAGATATTACAAAAGAGCTGCTTAAACGTCTGGGAAATCCCCATAAGGGGCTGAAGCTTATCCGAATTGCCGGAATAAACGGTAAGAGCTCCGTCCTGACCCTTCTCTCTACTGTATTAAAGAATGCAGGCTATGGGGTGGGTGGCTACCTTTCCTCCCACCTTTTTGAATACCGGGAAAGATTTCAAATACAGGGAAAACCCATTGCCAAGGCTCATGTGGCAAGATTGATGGA
This sequence comes from Lachnospiraceae bacterium, assembly GCA_051891855.1. Classification (GTDB taxonomy): domain Bacteria; phylum Bacillota; class Clostridia; order Lachnospirales; family Lachnospiraceae; genus SFDP01. The sequence continues at coordinate 7,241 of JBJFFP010000045.1, forward strand.
GCAGGCAGCCATTCAGGCAGATGCCATGGAAAGGGAAGGCCTTCCTCATCCCACCGTTTCAGAGATGGAGATGGCAATGAGCCTTCTTCTCTTTCGGGAAAAGCACTGTGAGCTGGTTATCTGGGAAGCCGACAGGGAAGGAGAGCGGGACGTGGCAGCCATCATCAAGAACCCTTTGCTTTGCATCATTCCCCCAATTGACGTGGATGAGGCTGAAATCAGGGGCAAAGCGAATAAAAAGCTTAAAGAGCAGCAGCTTTCCTATAAAGAAAATAAAAACATCACCCTTTCCCTCTGTGGGCAGTACCAGCTGGTCAACGGGGCAGTGGTACTTAAGGCCCTTAAGGCGCTGGAGCAGTCCGGCTATCCGGTAAAGGAAAGAGCAATAAGAAAGGGAATGGCAGAGGCCTTCTTACCCGGACGTTTTCAGGTTTTTCCCGGAAAGCCGATATTTATTGCAGACGGGGCACACAATGAGGCAGGAGCTCTGGCGCTTAGAAAATCCCTGGAATACTATTTTCCCAACAAGCGAATTCTTTATATCATGGGAATGCTGAGGGATGAGGAATGTGAAGGGGTCATTGTCCACACCCATTCCCTGGCAGAATATATTATCACCGTCTCTGCAGGGAGAAATTGCGAGTCGCTTTCGGCTCTGGAGCTGGCACAGATGGTTTCAGCCCGGCACTTAAGGGTAACGGTGGCAGACAGTGTTGAGGAAGCGGTAGAGCTGGCCTTTCTACTGGCGGATAAGGATACGGTAATTGTGGCCTTCGGCTCCCTGACCTATCTGGGGGATTGTATTCGGGCAGCCAATAGGCGGAAGGAAAAGTGAAGCTGTCAGCAGGTAAAGAGAGTATAGAAAAAATTTTCCGCCTTTTTTTATGACCTCATTTATTCTTTTTTTAATGGATAAGTTTAAGGAAAAGGGGCAAGAGTACCTTACTTAAGGTGGATAGGGCAGAGGGAAAGGAATGAAAAGAGAGACCTACTGGAATTAAGGCGGTCAAGGCTTAAGAAGGATAGGCTTAGGTATCCTTTTTGTATATCTTCTATAATTGCCACATAAAAAAGTGCAAATGCACAAAAAATAGTAATGGCTATTGAAGTAAAAATAA
>JBJFFP010000046.1:0-8111 GCA_051891855.1 Lachnospiraceae bacterium
ATACAAATCATACTCCCTGTACAGCCGTTCAAATTCCTTCTTATTTCTTCTGGAAACACGAAGCCTTTTTTCTCCCACTGCAAGCACCCCATTGGAATAAGAATCTATATATGTAAAATTTACCAGGTGCTCTCTGCTTACCCGATAAAATAAGCGTTTATCCAGCTCCTCCTCCAACCGATTCAGAGATTTTTCTGTCCGCATTCTTTTTCCTTCTTTTCCTACTACAGCTTCAGCATAACCGTCATAGGCCTGAATATATCGGATATATTTCTCCGGTATCGGATGAGGAATACGCTTTTCATGCAGGATAACCATATGCATACCGATAAAAGATTGCAGAGCATGCTCCAGCGCTTCCCTCACTTCTGCCTCTGCAAAGGGCTTTGTGACAAAGCGGACAGCCCCGATATGAAACCCCTCCTTAAATCGTTCTCTCATACCGGTAGCCATAATGATTCGGCAGTCACTTCCTCTTTCCCTGAGAGTTTTACCTGTCTGAATCCCATCCTCTCCGGGCATCTCAATATCCAGAAATAATATATCCGGCAGCCATTCACTTGTCAGCAGCTCTTTCCCACCGTCAAAGGCTGTTATATTGGCTTTTATGTCTTTTTCCACCAAGTATTTTTCTACTATTTCCCTAATCTGCTTAATGGCCATCGGATTGTCATCGCAAATTCCAATCGTCAGCTTATTTTCCATGATCCTTCCTCTTTTGTGTGCTGAGTGATGTATTGTTAATCTGCACTTCAATACCCATATATTTCGATAATTTCCTTCGTGTATATCCCCGGCTTTTCATAAACGATCAAAGGCTTTTCCACGGTTATTCGGGATTTGCCGCCCCGGACAGCCTGGACAAGTACCATATTGGGCTCCTTATCCACATAGGGATAGACCAGACGCATTCGCTTTGGCTCCAGCCTATGGAAAACCAAAAGACTGATAATCTCTGCAAGGCGGAAAGGGCGGTGCACCAGGTAAAAGCTGCCTCCGGGCTTTAACAGATGGGCCGTCTGCTTTACTACATCCTCAAAAGTACAAAGTATCTCATGTCGGGCGATGGCCTTAGGTCCTTCGGGATTTACCAATCCATGCCGTCCGATCATATAGGGGGGATTACAGGTTATCACATCAAAAGAAGCTGCTTGAAAATATCTGTCTGCCTCTCTGATATCTCCGGTAATAATCCGTATTTTCTCTTCCAACCCATTTAAGGCCACGCTTCGCCGAGCCATATCTGCACTTTCCTTTTGAATTTCCAGTGCATAAAATTCTGAAGCTTTTGTTTTTGCCTCCATTAGTATGGGAATAATCCCTGTTCCCGTGCCCAGATCCAGTACCCGGTCACCCTCCTTTGCCATAGCAAAGCCGGACAAAAGCACCGCATCCATCCCAAAACAAAAACGGTCCGGATCCTGAATGATCCGATAACCGTTTCTTTGTAATTCATCAATCCGTTCTGTTTTCTTCATTTCGTGGATTTTTTCTCCTATTATGCCGCTTGTTTCCTCTGGGCCGGTAATCAGTTCTGTCACCTTTTTCGCCCTTTTCTTCTTTAAACCGGCGTTCCGGTCTCTCCTGCTTTTTACCCTTCTCTCCTTTAGGCTTCCTTTCCTGCTTCTCCTGCTGTTCCAGCTTGTCCTGTTTTTCCAGCTGCTCCAGCTGTTCCAGCTCTTTGTCGATTATATCCGGCTTTTCCTTTTTATGTCTGTGCTTGAATCGAAGCTGTTCTACCTTATACTCCCGAATTTCCTTCTCGTCATTTTCTTCAATAACCACCTTTACCAGCTGGCGAAGTACATTGACACTTTGTACCTCTCCTTTTGCCCCATCATCACAGTGAACGAAATCTCCCACATGGGGAAGGCTTTTATTCAGCTCCTCATAGGTTTCCTCTTCATGCTTTAAGCAGCACATCAGTCTGCCGCATACACCGGAAATTTTCGTAGGATTCAAAGACAGATTCTGTTCCTTTGCCATTTTGATGGATACAGGAATAAATTCAGACAGATGAGTATGGCAGCAAAGAGGTCTTCCGCAATTTCCCATTCCTCCTAAAATCTTTGTCTCATCTCTGACCCCGATTTGGCGAAGCTCTATTCTTGTCTTGAAGACAGAAGCCAGATCCTTAACCAGCTCCCTGAAATCAATTCGTCCTTCTGCTGTAAAATAGAACAGTACTTTATTATTATCGAAGGTATATTCTACATCAATGAGCTTCATTTCCAGCCCATGCTTTCTGATTTTTTCCAGACAGATTTTAAAGGCCTCTTTTTCTTTTTCCTTGTTGGCCTTCTCCTGCTCATCATCTCTGGCAGTAGCTACTCTCAGAACGGGCTTCAGAGGCTGAAAAACCTTTTCCTCCTCCACCTCCTTCGGGGCACTGACTACGGTTCCGTATTCTACTCCCCTGGCTGTCTCCACAATGACATGATCTCCTCGATTTACCTCAAACTGCAGGGGATCGAAAAAATAAATCTTTCCAGCAGTACGAAATCTGACTCCGATTACTTTTATCATAATTATGAATTCTCCTTAACCGTTAAAAACAGAAGCTCCATAGTTAAATCAAAATTAACGTTGGCAGCAATTCTTTGCTGTGCCTTATCCAGGGCATTTAAAATCGTTTCAATTCCCTCATAGGAGCTTTGATCTGCCGTCTTCTTAATATACTGTATTTCATCCTTAAAAATCAAGCCATTAGGGTCCTTTGTTGCCTTAAACATCAATACATCCCTGTACCAGATAAACAGAATATCCAAATAGCTGCTCACATCCAGCTTATATTCATTGATCTTTTTAAGGGCTGTGACGATTTCTGCAATCTCCATGTCCCGGATGTATTTCAATAAAGAGACTGCCTCTTCCTTAATATGTTCAAATTCTTCACTTTCTGCCAGATGCTTGGCCTTTCCCACATTTCCTCTGGCAAAGGCAGCACAGATTTTTGCCTTGTAGTCGGGTATTTTAAAGCTTTTCATCAAATATTCTTCAATATCCCTGTCCTTTGCCGGACGCATATTCAAGACAATGGATCTACTGACAATAGTAGGTAAAAGAGCATCCACATTGGTGGTTAACAGAATGATAATCCCATAGGCCGGCGGTTCCTCCAAAGTTTTCAGCAGGGCGTTCTGTGCCTGGGGTGTCATCTTCTGGGCCTCATTAATCAGATAAATCTTCCGGGGCCCGTAATAGGGTTTAATCATTATGTCATTATTCACCTGGCTGCGAATATCCTCTACACCGATGGAATTAGGCTTCTCATGGGTTACCCGGATAATGTCCGGATGATTATGACTCTCTGCCTGTTTACAGGAGCGGCATAGTCCACAGGGCTCTGTTTCCCCTTCTTCACACTGTAAAGTCATGGCAAAGATATTGGCAATAAATTCCTTTCCGGCCCCCAGCTCCCCATGAATGATATAGGCATGAGATACCTTGTCCTGGGAAATGGCATTCTGCAAATGCTCTTTAATCATTTCCTGCCCGATAATATCCATAAATTTTGCCATGTTACCCCCTCCGTTCTTCTTTACGGAAATCTCTTACGTAAATATATCCAGTAATAATCCTTTGATTTCCCCTATCTTACTTAAAATCGTTATATTATCCTTTTCGTCCTTAACCAGCTCCTGAGCCAGCTCGTCCAGGGTCTGATCCACCAGACGAATAATTCCGTATACCCGGTGCCTTCCTCTTCTGTCTAAAAAGTTTTCCCGGGAAAACTCATGGGAGCGATTTACGATTTCGTTCATAAACTCCTTAATTAAGCCTCTGTATCTTCGCATATCCCGAATATCCCGCTTTTTAGCCAATCGGTCACCCTGCATGGTAATTTCTTCCATAAGGCTGCTTAATCTGGCCTGCAGCTCAGCTTCACCCACGTGGCTGGCAAGAGTAAATTTGAAGCTCCCGTCTCCCTGTACTGCCTGAGTCGGCTGCTCCACTGCCGGAAGCTGACTTGGCCCGCTTACTTTAATATCCATTTACTCTCACCTCCTTTTTCGCCTCAGGTATTTAAATGCTTATTTTATCTCAGACTTCAATCACACGAATCATATTGGTCTTCCCTGAAATTCCCAAGGGTACACCGGCAGTTAAGATTACCGTATCTCCTTTTTTAATCAGCCCGGCTTTCTGGGAGGCCCATATTGCTTCTTTAAAGAGATCGTCCGTATTATCCTTTTTCTCAATTAAAAGAGGAGTTACACCCCAAAGCAGGCTGCTCTGGCGGCAGACTCTGGGGTTAACGCTGCAGGCAATGATTGGGCACTCCGGCTTAAACCGGGATACCATATTTGCAGTAAAGCCGGACATGGTAACGGTAATAATTGCCGTAGCCTTAAGGTCTGCAGCTGTGGTACAGGTAGCATGAGAAATAGCCGTAGTAATATCCGTCTCTGACTGATGAGTATATTTTCTCATTCTTTCATTATAATTAATATCCTTTTCCGTTCTTTCGGCTATTTTACACATGGTCTTTAGGGTTTCCACCGGATATTTTCCACTGGCCGTTTCCCCGGACAGCATGATAGCCGTTGTACCGTCATAAATGGCATTGGCCACATCCGTCGTCTCTGCCCTGGTAGGTCTGGGATTCTTGGTCATGGACTCCAGCATCTGGGTTGCGGTAATTACATGCTTGCCCATGGATACCGCCTTTTTAATCATCTTCTTCTGGATAACCGGAACATCCTCCATGGGAACTTCCACACCCATATCTCCTCGGGCAACCATAATACCGTCAGCTGCCTCCAGAATCTCATCCAGATTATCAATACCCTGCATATTTTCAATCTTGGCAATAATCTTAATAGGACTCTTCTTCTGCTCCAGAAGCCTGCGTACCTCCAGAATATCATTTTTGCAGCGTACAAAAGAAGCTGCGATAAAATCAAAACCAACCTCTGCACCAAAAAGAATATCCTTCTTGTCCTGTTCACTGATAAAGGGCATGGATAGGTTGGCTCCGGGAAGATTTACCCCCTTCCTGTCGGAGAGAGGTCCTCCGTTCACCACTCGGCAAATCAGATCCGTATCCGTAATCTCTTCTACTCTCAGCTCAATAAGGCCGTCATCCAGAAGTACGCAGCCGCCTGGTTTTACATCATTAACAATATCTTTATAGGTAACGGAAACCATATCTTCATTACCTTCAACCTCTTTTGTGGTCAATATGAACTTCTGTCCCGACTCCAGCTCTACCCTTCCTTCCTTAAAGGTACGAAGACGGATTTCCGGCCCCTTAGTATCCAGCAGGGTTGCTACAGGGATTCCCAGCTCCTCACTGATGGTCACTACATTAATCAGTTTAGCCTTTTGCTCCTCATAAGAACCGTGAGAAAAGTTGCAGCGTACTACATTCATTCCTGCCAGAATCAGCTGACGTATTTTTTCCGGGCTCTGGGAAGCCGGTCCGATGGTACAGATAATTTTTGTTTTTCTCATAGTTTCTCCTCTTTATTTTCTATAGATTAAGATTTCCTTTTATTACAGAAATTTTATTTCCCTTAATTCCCTGTAAAGGCAAATCCTGTTTACTGTATGTTAAAAGTGTAACCACTAAATCCCGGCTTATAACCTCTCCAGGTACAATTAGTGGAATTCCCGGCGGATAAAGATTGATATAATCGGCAGCTTCTCTTCCTTCGGCCTGAGAAAGAAAAATCCATTCCTTCTCTTTTTGCAGGGCTTCTCCTATGGATTCAACAGCTTCAGGTAAATCCCTGCATATAGACCCATCTCTCATCTGTCCAGGTATTTTTTTTGAAAGGGTAAGCCTTTGATCAATTTCAATAAGAGCTTTTTTTAATCGATTAAACCCCGATTCATCATCCATGCAGGTGAGGATACCCAGTACAAAGGACGGAGCCATCATCTCCATCTGCAGATGATAGCTTTCCAAAAGCTCCCGATAAAGCTCTGCTCCCGTATATGGCTTTCTTTCTTTCTCTGCTCCTTTTATCGGTGCAAGAATCAGCTTCAGTGGGTCTCGGCAGCCATTTTTCTCTGCAGAAGCTCCATGACTTTTTTCTGCCTCTCTTCCGCACCGGACGCGGATATGCTTTAATCCTCTGGTCTGTTCATAAAGCTCATCACTCTGCTGCAATACTTCCTTCCAAAGTGCTTCTCCCTTTTTGCGGGTAAGTCGTATACAATCGTCTATACTGCCCATGAGCAGGTAAGATGGACTGCTGCTTTGAAAAACCGACAGAAAGCGTTTCACTAATCTTAATTCTACCAAATTTCCCTGAAAATGTAAAAGTGCAGTTTGGGTAAGAGAGGGCATGGTTTTGTGAAGGCTTTGAATAACCAGATCAGCTCCCTGACTGATGGCACTTTGGGGAAAGTGTACCGAAAAAGGAAAATGCGCTCCATGAGCTTCATCCACAATAAGCGGCATTCCTGCAGCATGGGCTAAATCCGCTATTTCTCTGATTGGACTGGTAAAGCCCTCATAGGTAGGTGAGGTCACCAAAACCGCTTTTGCATCAGGGTTTTCCCAGATCACTCTCTGTGCTGCTTCTGTAGATATGCCTGCTGCCATATCCCACTCAGGAAGCCTCTCCGGCTGCAGATAAACCACCTTTAAATTTAACAAGGCAATGGCATTATATACGGATTTGTGGGAATTTCTGGAAATGATTATTTTCTCTCCATAGGGCACACAGGCATGAATGGCCGTAAGTATTCCCGCTGTACTGCCATTGACCAGAAGGAAGGTTTCCTTAGTTCCATACAGGCTTTTGGCCCGATTCATTACTTCAAGAATCAGCCCCTGGGGATGATGAAGATTATCAAAGCCATCAATTTCCGTAATATCCATTTCATATGCTTTTTTTAAGGGATGGGTATCTATCCTTCTCTTATGTCCCGGCATATGAAACGGATAGAAATCTTCTCTTCCCAGCTCCTCCAGAGCTTCCCTTATTCCTTTATTGTTTTCTTCTTTTTCCTTCAATACTTTACCCGCTGCAAAAGCTGCCCCTGTATATTTCTTCTTTATTATTTATATGCCTGCTTTTAGGCACAAGGGTATTCTACTATAGTTTGCCGAATTTTTGTAGCTTTTTTTATCGCTTGGAATAAACTTATTCTTTTATCCGATAGGCATACTCAGGCCTATGCTCCAGGCTGTCGAAACGGAAGCCTTCTTCCTGCAGCCGCTTTAAAATTCCCGGAAGGGCTTCCACTGTTTTTCCTCTTCCCCGGCCATCGTGCAACAGGACGATGGGCGTATCATACTCAAAAACCTTTTTAAATACATTCTGCTGGATGGATTCTACCGTAGGACTGCCTACTGCATCCTCTCCGCTAACCTGCCAATCAAAGCAAGTAAAACCCCTTATATGCAATTCATCCAGACAGGTTTTACGATAGGGTTTCAGATAGGTACAGGCGCTTCCTCCCGGAAAGCGAAAAAGAGCAGTTTCAATTCCGTAATCCTGTTTTAATGTGGTAAAAAGCTGTTCGTAGTCTGCCAGAAGGCTTTCCGGACTGGCATAGAGCTGTTTATAGACATGGTTATAGGCATGAAGGCCGATGCCGTGGCCCTCGTTTTTCATACGTTCAAGAATGGATTGATTTTCCTTTGTTAATCCTTCTCCAACCACGAAGAAGGTTGCCTTTGCATTATATTCCTTTAGAATATCCAATACCTCCCGGGTATTGGAGCTTGGTCCGTCATCAAAGGTAAGATAACAGATTTTTTCCCCTTCCATAGGCTCATTAATCTGTCGGGCAGGAGCCTTTAACAGGCTGAAGGAGCTGCTGCTTGTCTCGATTACGCTTTCTGCCGCATTTTCTTCCATTAATCCTTTACTTTTTCCCAGTAAAGCCCCTATCCAGACAGCGGCTGCAAATAGAAGGAGTTCACCCATAAATCCCATCATCCGCTTGCTTAACAATTTTTTCCCCATTTTGGCCTCAATGTTAAAGTGTTCCTATAGCTTATGGGCATTAGGATAAAAATATGCATTTATTTGTCTAATATAAATGTTCTTCAAATGGCAGGTGTAGCTAATTTGTAGCCAACAAAAAGAAAAATTCTCTGGAACGCTTATCAATCAAGGCTTTCCAGAGATATGGCAACTAAATCCATA
>JBJFFP010000047.1:0-40125 GCA_051891855.1 Lachnospiraceae bacterium
GTACGTAACAATCCGTAGGTATCATAGTTAGGGGCTTTTGACCCTAACATCATTTGTAATCGAAAAAGTAAAAATGGATAATTATATACTTATCTAAGTAAAAAAACAGTGTGTATTGTCACGTAAAACTAAAACAATGAAAATAGAAATGGTAAAAATAAATAAAAAATAAAGGATTTTGTAAAAATTTTACATATTTTAGACAATAAAGTTCATTTGGGGCAGTAATAATAGCTGATAGAATACAGGTAATGATAAGGTTGCAAAACATAAATAGGCGAGGGGTTGTGTTTTGCATCAAGAAAATCCCGCATTTTGCAAATGCCTAAACTAACCAAAGGAGGAAAGGAGAAAAAGTACATGAAGAAAAAAACAGTAGCTTGTAAACGAGTGATAGGATTACTTCTTGCAGTGGCCATGCTATTGTCTTCTACGATTACCTATGCGTCAGAGACAAATCAGGAAGAACCCGCTCATTTGGTTGATTTAAGCCAGGTAGAAGAAACTACAGAGGATCTTACCGAAGGGGACAAGGATGATGAAATGGCGACTTCACCGGAGACAGAGGAGGAAACTGAAGCTCAGACAGAGGAGGAAACTGAAGCTAGGACAGAGGAAGAGACTGAAGCTAGGACAGAGGAAGAGACTGAAGCTAGGACAGAGGAAGCGGTTGTGCGGGATACTGTATCAATGAACAGCCCTACGATTAAAAACGTAGAAGAGGGAGCGGTATCTAATGATAAGCCGGTATATCCTAAGCGCGAGGAAAGTCTTACTCCTCTCAGCAATCTGGCCGAGGGTTTCCCTGTATTTTTGGATGACGGGAGCTTTGCCGGAAGCAGCACGGGAAAGGCTGTAGGCATTTCCCTTGAAAAGATTGTGAACGGGGATAAGTACGATGATGAGTTAAACAATGCAAAGTCAAACGCATCGGTTTATGTGGGTAATTCCGAATATATCACAATTGATTTGGGTGAAATATTCAGTCTAGAGGTTATTAACATAAAACGTGCCCATAAAAAGGTATTCCAGAATACAGCTGTTATTCTGGCAACGGAAGAAGACTTCTCTGATGGTGTGGTAATCTATTATCAGGAAGGTATGAGAGGAATGCTGGAAGACTACGGAATGAAGATAGCTGCCACAAGTTCCGGACAGCCATACCAGGAAACCTATGGTGGAGAGTGGTTTTATATGAAGGGGGATGGTGTTACCCCTACAGCTCCTATGACCGTAAGGCAGGCCAGATATGTGAGGATATATTCCGCCGATCCTGAAGGTTATACTTATGATGAGTCTACGGCTAAGGAAAATGGTTTCGTGGAAGTAGGAGTCTATGGCTACCAGGATGATACGAGAATGGCACAAGGAGGAGATTCTCAGAGAAAGAACAGGATAATTAATGGAGAGAGTCCGCTAATTATCCATTCTCTATACTCCAACTCCTTAAGTACCCTGAATATGACGGACTCCAATAAAGATAGTAATTATAATTTTAAGAACGGTCTGTATTTTGATGTGGAAAATGACGAACTTCCTGTATTCAAACATGAGGATACCATTGCAGGGCGTTGGGCAGCTATTCCGGAGAATCAGAGAAAAAATAGTGTGCTTTTGATTCACACAGATAATCTGGGCATGAATCCCGGAAGTCAATGGTCGAAAACCGATTATAACATCTGGATTCGCCAGGAGATGTACCAGGAATTCTATGAGCGTTCTTTTGCAGAGGGCTATCGTCACGGGATTCCCATGATGATGATCTCCATTACCGCAGGGGCGGTACCCTTGGATACAAAAGAAAATGGGACAACATACGGCGGATTGACTTTTAATCTCAGCTCTGCCGCGGACTATGGCTGGGTAGACTTGATGTACCGGATGTATCCTAACTTTGAAGGTGGCTTCAATCCGGAGAATCATTGGATAAAATCATATGGTTCAAATCTCTTCAGGGCAGTGGCGGTAGCCAGTGGTCTGTGCCTTGAAAGTGCGGCTTTGCATAACGGCTATTTTATCTGGTGTGAAAGTGCGGAAACCATGGAAAGCGGTACTCAGGTTAAGGGCTGTCAGACTTGGATAAATGCCATTAAAAAATATGGAGATAAGCACCTGTATATGATGTACAAGACTACGGGGGCTATTGGTAGAGAGCATTCTGCTACCAGCTATATGCAGGGAATGTGGCTGGCAGGCTATGCGGCAGGCTGGGGAGGTCTGGTGGATACTTGGAGCTGGGCAGATCAAGGTATGGGTAACTATGGGAATACTACCAGTTTTAGGGGCTGGAAGGGTGTGGCGGCCCAACCGGAAGCCATGGCCGGGGCACAGATAATCAGTTCTTATTTGGAGGGAGCCTGTGTATATAGTTTTGAGCATCCTGCAGTCACCACAGGTGTAGATGATATGAATACCCCCATGTATAATAATGTTATTTCGAAATGCTATGACTACTTTATTGAACATCCAGCGCCTACAAGAGCTCAAATATTGGCTGACAGCGAATATCTGATATATGGAAATATCAGTGGAAGCACAGTTTTTGATGGTCTTGTATCCAATAATGCCAATCATACCGGGCAGAACGGAAATAAAAACAGGAATTTTTTCCTCTATGATACGGGACGCTACGGCAGTATGCCCGCCATTACGAATTTCATCACTAAAGCTGAAGTGGCGGAAAAGCTGAATGCTTTCTGCAAGGAAAACGGCATAAGAGTTCCTTCTCTGATTAATGTTAATGATCCGGTGCTGACAGATAAAACAAGCAGAATTGCTCTTTTTAATGAGGCCTATGAGAAGAAATACAGTGGGGATGCCTTTGCTGATATCTATGATGGGAAATGGTTCGTTTATCACAGCGAGCCGGATCCCTTAAATGCGGAGGTGACAGCTGTGGATGAGGCTAATGGTAGGGAGGCAGCCAAGCAGAGTGCCATTCTACCCATTACGGTTGCTGAGACAGGAAAGGAAAAGAATGATACCGTTAGATTAAAGGCAACTGTACAGGCCCATTCCTATGTAATAGCAGATGCAGAAGCAAAGAGTGAAGGAGATACCTTTTCTCTCAACATTCATGTAAATAATTATCGGACGGATATAGATGGACTTGCTAATAATGGCACTTGGGGAGGGGTGGCTGCTGAATTAGATATGGCGAATGACAGTACGGAGAAATCCAGCTGGGATTACTCCAATATCAGCTTCTCGAGTGGAAATTTTGCTGTGGCTATTGGGAAGAGAGGGCAGCAGGAGGGAGATCCTATTACCTATAACAATTTGGAGCGCTGGTGTGCCGGTCTATGGGAATACTGTCGAGCCTATATCTGTTCACCTCTGGATTATAAAATGCGCACCACCACCTTTGAGATTACCAAATTAGAGGAAAAGCCGGTGGTGAGAGTCACCGATGCTTTGGAGTGGGATGGAGTGAAGTCTCCTCAGGTATTAGGTAAAGAAGAAGCAGAAGCGGCAGATTTTACTACTGATAATACCCCGGCAGAGGGTAATTCTCCGGATACGGTTAAGGTAGAGTGGGAGGAGAGTACAGGCAAGGCTACCATTACTCTGCAGTGCAACGGTTGGGTAGATTTGGAAATTGCTAATCTGAAATTTGCCCAGGACGAGGCTGCTTTGGATGTAACGTTGGAAGAGAGCGAGCAGAGCGGTACATCGGCAGTGAATCTGGCAACCGGAAGCCTTGTTGAGATTTCAGTTAACAGCTCACCCAGTGACAGACCTACAAGTCGGATTGTTGATAATATAACTACGAATATTGATAATAATTATGTACAGACCAATAATGACGGCAAGGGGGACTGGATACAAATTGATTTGCGAGGGCAGCATGAAATCGACAGCGTGCAAATGTGGAGATATTATAGTGATTCCCGCGCGTATAAGGATACCATCGTCCTGCTTTCCCCTACGGCAGACTTTAATCCTTCCACCACTCTGGTGCTCTGGAATGCCTACGATAATGACAATCAGGTGACCTGGTGGGAAAAGAGCGGTGACCATGAAAATTTCATGACCGCTTTACAGCAGCTGAGAACCAAGGATTGGCTTCCATCCTCTGACGGTGAGGAATTATATCCTGATTATGATTACGATACACCACAAATATCCGATGTTTTTTCTCAAGATGCCAAAGGTCATGATTACATAGAGACCTCCGGCGGATATAAGTTTAATGTGAGCAATGCCAGAATCATGCTGGATGGATATAAGGTGACAAAGGGTGAAGGAACGGAAGTTGATATTGATATTACGGATCAAGGCTTTGAGGATGGTGAGAAGGAGAGATTTACGGCCCGGTACGTCAGGGTATACACCAACGGAAGGACGGATACGCCAAATAATAGCCAGAACCACATCGTGGAAATCAAGGTTAACGGTGTAAAAGGAAAGCTGGATCCCATTGAGATTTCAGACAGTGAGAATCCGGTAGGACCCTTCAGCCTGAAGGTTAAGCCTGTGGATGCAACCACAGCAGAGCTTAGCTTTGACGCAGCAAGTGACAACATCAGGGTAATCGGCTATGACATTGAGGTAAAACGGGGAGAGAGCGTTGTTTTCAGCTTGACAGATGGAACGGAGCTTAGCTATACCATTCCCAATCTGATTATGGATGCAAGCTATACCATATCGGTTACCTCCAAGGATGCAAGAAACAATAGAAATACGGTATCTGTCAACTTCACCATGACCTTGGCAGACAGTACCCTCAACGAAGCGGATGTGCCCGATGAAGGTATTCCTGATGGAGTATGGGTGGCCGGTGTGGCTACAGCAGATTACAGCGGCAAGGCAATTACCCAGAATCTACGAGTATACGATCAAGAACGTCAGTTAAAGGAGAAGGCGGATTACACTCTGGTATATAAGAACAATACTAATGCGTATACCTGGGAGGATGCGGACTATAACACCTATATCCGGTTGAAGGAAAGCAATAGTAAGGTTACCAGCTACGGAACCTTTGATACCAAGAAGGCTCCATCCGTAACAGTAAATTTTAAGAATAATTATTCAGCGTCAATCACGGTTTACTTCAAAATCAATAAGCAGAACATCGCCAATAAAGCATTATTTACTGTAGATGATCTTGCGGTAACCTATACGGGGAAAAGACAGGTACCCGTTCCGACTGTTATCTGGAATGTGACAGGAAAGGCTATCAGGAATAACAAAGATTACGTGATAGAGGAATATATAGCCGATCAGAAGGCTAAGATTAATTTCTTTGGAGAAAAGGGCAAAGAAACCGTATATACGCTTACCCTTGTGGGAAAAGGTAACTTTGAGGGAAGAAGAATAATTAAGTATACGATCTCAAAGGGAACGAATCAGCTGGATATGAGAAAGATTACCGCAAAAGGGCTTCCAAAGAGTGTGGAATGGATAGAGGATGCAAAGAGTAAAGGGATAGTCCCTGAGGGGGTAACCCTGGTATATAAAAACGATATTCTTGAAGCTCCCCGTCCCGATGCAGATGATCTGAACAAGAAAAAGGGAGAATATACCATAACCTACCTCAATAATAAAGAAGTAGGAACGGCAACCATGATTGTCACGGGGACGGGTGTGGATGCAGATGGTGACAATATCAGTTATATTGGAACCAGGCGCTTTACCTATAAGATTACCGGACAGCCCATGAGTAAGTTACAGGTTGCCAATATTAGCAAGACTGGCTATACCTATACCGGAGAAGCGATTAAGCCTCTTGAAGTCGGTGGAAGTACAGGAGTGACCATAACCCATCCAAGTGCTTACGGAGGGAAAATTGAAGCCTCGGATTATGTGGTAACCTATCAGAATAATATTAATAAGGGAACTGCAACCATTATCTTTACCGGTAAGGAAAGTGAAGGCTACACAGGAAGCAAAAAACAGACCTTTAAAATTGTTCCGGAAAATATTCAGTTGGGTGAAAATTCCGACTTCACTCTCAAGCTGCTGAACGCAGAAGAGGAGGTGCAGGTAAGTGATGATACCAACTACATCTATGATTTTATAAAGGGCGGAGTGAAGCCGGCAGTTTGGCTGTCCTATAAGGGCAAGACTCTAAAACAGGGAATTGACTACACGGTAGCCTATAAGAATAATTCCAATGTTGCATCCTACAATATTGGAAGTAAGGCACCTACGCTTATTATTACAGGTAAAGGCAATTTTACAGGGAAGGTAACGGATACTTTTACCATTCAGAAGAAGGATGTTACCAGAAGCGATGACGTGTATATCGTAGCAAAAGACAAGGTGGAGACCGGTAAGGCAAATGGCTGGAAGCAGAGTATTAAAGTATACGATGCAGATGGAAAGATACTGAATGCCACGGACTATGATGTAAAGAATATAGTTTATCGTGTAAAAAGTATAGCCAAATATGGAGAGAAAGCGGCAGCAGCCTATAATCTGAAGGCCCCTGTGGGTGATGATGAAGGAACCATATTAACGGCAGTCAACACTGTGCCGGAAGGGGTGACCATTGAGGTAGAAATATCCATGATGGGCAATTATGCCGGAAAGGTTACTGGAACCTACAGAATTTTAGGACAGGGCTATGACATCAGCAAGGCAACGATTAAGATTGCCAACCAGGAATATACTGGAAAAGAAATTTTAATTACAGATAATGGTCAGTTTGTCGAAAAAATTCTAAAAAATAAAAATCAGGAAAAAATATTATTCCTCCGGGATGAAGGACAATTTGCACAGAACATCAGGGTGGTGGAAGGAAGCTATGAGAAGAATCTGCAGAAGGGAACCGCAAAAGTCACCTTTGAAGGACTGGAAGGAACCCGGTATGGCGGAACGAAAACGGTAACCTTCAAGATTGGAACCAAAACAGCTACAGATTACTGGCAGGGATTATTGGATGCTCTTTCCGGGTTGATTCGTTTCTAGAAATAAAAGGATAAGTTTTCAATTGATAAGGGGCTGTCCGTCAATACCGAAATGCAGTTTTCTGCATAGGTAACGGAAGCCCCTTTTATCTTTGCCAAAAGGATTAATAGATTTTCGTGGTCCATTGGCTACAGTCTAAAACTCTGGTAGCCCAGCTCTCATAAAATTCCGGTTCATGGCAGACCATGAGAATACTTCCCTTGTAAGCCTTAAGGGCCCGGTTCAGCTCATCCTTGGCATCCACATCCAGATGATTGGTGGGTTCATCCAGAAGCAGTACGTTGCTTTCCCGATTGATCAGCTTACATAATCTCACCTTAGCCTGCTCACCTCCGCTTAGTACCTTGACCCTGCTTTCAATATGCTTGGTGGTAAGTCCGCATTTTGCCAGGGCGGAACGTACTTCATACTGAGTAAAGCCGGGAAATTCCTGCCAGATTTCTTCCAGACAGGTGGTTTCGATTCCTCCTGCCATTTCCTGCTCAAAATAGCCCACATGCAGATAGGGGTCCAGTTCTACACTTCCTGATAAAGCAGGGATAAGACCCAGAATAGATTTTAGCAGAGTGGTTTTTCCTATGCCGTTGGAACCAATCAGGGCAATCTTCTCTCCTCGCTCCATTTCCAGATTCAAGGGAGTGGAGAGGGGTTCATCATATCCGATAACCAGATTCTTTGTCTGAAAAATATATCTTCCGGGAGTTCGGGCTTCCTTAAATCGAAATTCCGGCTTTGGCTTTTCTCCGGCCAGCTCGATGACCTCCATCTTGTCCAGCTTCTTCTGGCGGGACATGGCCATATTCCGGGTAGCTACCCTGGCCTTATTTCTCGCCACAAAATCCTTTAAATCCGAAATCTCCTTCTGTTGCCGGTTATAGGCGGCCTCCAGCTGGGCTTTTTTCATGGCATAGACTTCCTGAAACTTATCGTAATCTCCCACATAGCGGTTCAGCTCCTGATTATCCATATGGTAAATTAAATTGATTACACTGTTTAAAAAAGGAATATCATGGGAAATCAGAATAAAGGCATTTTCGTAATCGGTCAGATAGCGTTTTAACCATTCAATATGCTCTGCATCCAGATAGTTGGTAGGCTCATCTAAAAGAAGAATGTCCGGCTTTTCCAAAAGCAGTTTTCCCAACAGAACCTTGGTTCGCTGACCACCGCTTAATTCGGTAACCTCCTTGTCCAGACCGATGTCGGAAAGCCCCAGAGCCCTGCCTACCTCTTCCACCTTAGAATCAATAAGATAAAAATCGTGAACGGTTAGCAAATCCTGAATCGTCCCCAGCTCATCCATATAAGCCTCCAGCTCATTCTCGGAAGCATCTCCCATTTTTTCACAGATTGTATTCATCTGTGTTTCCAGCTCAAATAGAAAGTCGAAGGCAGAAGCCAGTACATCCCGAATGGTCATTCCCGGCTTCAGAACCGTATGCTGATCCAAGTAACCCACACGAACATTTTTTGCCCACTCTATCTTTCCTTCATCAGGTACAAGCTTTCCGGTGATGATATTCATAAAGGTAGATTTACCTTCTCCGTTGGCACCGACAAGCCCGATATGTTCACCCTTTAACAGGCGAAAAGAAACATCATTAAAAATAGCCCTGTCTCCAAAACCGTGGGTGAGGTGCTCTACATTTAATATACTCATTGTTTTTCTCCATTCTAAAGCGGCATAACACTTTATTTCTTTGATTTTTCCTCCATATCAAAGGCTATCATAGCACAGGAACGGCAGGAGGGCAAAAGTTTTCTGTTTATTCGGAAAATACCACTTGATACTGGATAGAAAGAAAAATTGAGAAAAATAGTAATTTTATCATTGCCAAGATAGAATATATATGTTATATTGATAAAAAGCAAATTTTCTTTAGTTGAATCTAAGAGAACCAGGGTTCAAAAACTATGGTTTTCCCAGTCCTGTCAACATTTCTTAAGCAGGCCCTTCCTGCTCCCATCAGAAAATTCGTGCTTTTGAATACCAGTTTAAGCGGGAGTTTTCTGAAAAGAAATCTCCTGAGAGAAAAAGAAAAGGAGGTTTCATGAACAAAGAACTGAATAACCAATACCATTCTCCTGTATGTGCCGGCCTGCATATTATGCTGGAAGCGGAAGAAGAGCAGCTGCAGAAAATCTATGATTCCTACGGAAAGCATCGGAATAATAAGTATTATGAAGAAGTAATCAATTTTATTATTTATAAAGACAGAGAGTTTATAAGGAGGAAGAGTGAAATGGTACAAGTGGCGGAAGGATTAAGAGAATTTATCTATGAAGCAGCAGAAGAAAAGGCCCAGAGCATGGCTAAAGAAACGTTGAAAGAAAAAGCAAGAGAAAAGGCCATTGAAATGCTAAAGGATGGCCTTTCCTGTGAAAAGACCAGTAAATATTCCGGACTTACTGTTAGAGAAATTAAACTTCTTCAACAGGAATTATTTTGATTGAGGTAAGTCTGATTGGGTATATTAAAAGAGAGATAAAAAGAAAAGGGTAATTATTCTTACCATTAGAGAGGGATTGGAGTAAGATAATTATCCTTTTTAGTTGCCGTCTCGAATGGAATCTTCCTTGTATTTTTATATTGGCTATGATACACTAAATAAGATTAAAAGTGGGTTGCTATACACAAAATATAGATAGGTGTTGAGGTGCTGTTTTGGATAAGCAGGAATATAAACTGAAAGCAGAAGAGATAAAAGCATTAATTTCCAGAAGAGAGTTTAAGAAGGCGGTTAAGATTGCAGATGAAATTGATTGGACTAGGGTACGCAGCGTGGCCATGCTGTGTACGGTCAGCGATTTATATAAGGTGAACCGCCGTTATAAGGAGAGTAAGGAGCTGCTGCTGATGGCCTATGAACGCCATCCCGGTGGACGAATGATCGTTTATTCTCTCTGCGAGCTTTGCATTAAAATGGGAGAAGTAGTACAGGCCGTTGAATATTATAAGGAATTTGTACAGCTGGCACCTATGGATAACGGGAAATATATTCTGCAATATAAGCTTTATGAAGCACAGGAGGTAAGCCTGGAAGAACGTATTGCCGTGCTGGAGGAGTTGAAGAAGCGTGACTACCGGGAGAAATGGGGATACGAGCTGGCTTATCTCTATCACCGTATCGGTTTGACAACAAAATGTGTGGAAGAATGCAATCAGCTGATTTTATGGTTCAGTGAAGGCCGCTATGTAAAAAAGGCTATGGAGCTAAAGATGCTTCATGAGCCTTTGAGTCCTGCCCAGCAGGCCAGCTATGAGCATCTTATGGGCGGGAAAAAGGCCGTTCAAAGTGAACCGGTACAGGCTGAGACTGAAGTCAGGGAGAAAGAAGATGAACTGGATATTCAGGTGCAGCCTATGAAGCTTGGGCAGTATGATACCATCAATCTGCAGAAGGCTCTGGCAGAAAGCATGAAGGAGGTTTTAAGTCCCCAGGATTCCGTTCAGGATACGGAGGAAGCGGGGCCTGCTCAATTCGGACTTCAGCAGGAATCGTCTGTAAAGCAGGAAGAAGAGGCAGCTTTGGGAACGGTGACCAGCCAGATTATGGCTCCCATGTTTGAGACCGGTGACTATACGGGAAACATGGAAGAGATTTTCTTTGAAGACAAAACGGCAGAAATGGCAGTCGAGCTTAAGCCGGCAGAAGATAAAATAAAAGAAATCGTAATTCCCGCTGTTTCTACTGTGGAGGACAAAAAGCAAGAAGAGACTTTCACAGGGGGAGAGGCAACGAAGGAGCTTCCTTCCATAAAGGAGATTATGAAACGTCCTCTGATAGAGCCTGTGCAGGAAGAGGTTCCTGCCCGTATGGCAGGCTTTCTTTCGCAGGAGTATGATGGACAGATTAGTCTTGTAGTGCCGCAGGAAGCCCAGGTGGAAAAACAGATTACCGGGCAGATGAATATTGAAGATGTACTGGTAGAATGGGAAAAGACGAAAAAAGAATATGAAGAAAAGAGGAAAGCAGAGCTGACCCAGAAGGTACTTGCCCAGACCGGAAGCATGTTCAGTAATTTTGAGGCAAAGGTAAGAGATGGTATTTTGGAACAGCTGGAGGTAGAGGCAGATATTCAGAAGGAAGAGGTTTCGGAAGCAGAGGAGCTGGGAGAAATCACCGAGGAGCCTTCGGAAGCAGAGGAATTGGAGGAAATCGCAGAGGAGCCTTCGGAAGCAGAGGAATTGGGGGAAATCGCAGAGGAGCTTTCGGAAGCAGAGGAGCTGGGGGAAATCGCAGAGGAGCTTTCTAAGATAGAGGAATCGAAGGAAACTGCAGAAGAGACTGCAGAAGCAGATACAGAGGAAGAAACTTCTGCTGAGGAATCGAAAAAGGAAGCAGAAGAGAGCAAGGAAGAGGAACAGGATAATATTCGTGAGCTGACGGAAGAAGAAAGAACACTTTTTGGTCCCTTTATTCAGACCAGGGGTGGGAGAAAGCGGTTCATGAAAGCTCTGGATCAAATCAGCCTTGCCGCCTACACGGGTAATGTAATCATTGCAGGAGAAGCAGCTTCGGGAACGGTGAAGCTGGCAAAGAATATCATTAAGGATATTCAGATGACAGACTCCAATTTCTCAGGGGTAGTAGCCAAAGTTTCGGGGGCCTCCTTAAACAGCAATAATATTGATGCCACAATAGCGAAACTGAATAACGGTGGTCTGATTATTGAGAAGGCCAGCGGGATGAACAGTCAAGCAGTAGCGAAGCTTCTAAAGGCATTAAACCAGGAACAAACTGGAATTATAGTCATTATGGAGGATAATAAAAAGGCGATGAAAAGAATGCTGGCCGCCTATCCTGCCATGGACTCCTTCTTTAATGCCCGGATAGAGCTTGAGGAACTGAATAATGCTGCACTTGCGGCATATGGGAAGCAGTATGCCTATCATATGGAATATTCCATTGATGATTTGGGAATGCTGGCTCTTCAGACCCAGATTGAGGATAGGCAGACCAATGATCATATTGTTACGGTAGCAGAGGTAAGAGAATTGGTAGATGGGGCGATTGCCCATGCAGATAAAAAGAACCTGCCCCATTTCTTCGATCTGCTTTTGGGTAAGCGTTATGATAAAGAAGATATGATTATTTTGCGGGAAAAAGACTTCATGTAAAACAGACGGGGGGATAATTATGGCAGCAAAAGCAGGAAAAGGCAATCGGGAGCAGATTTTCATTTCCAGAGATGACGAGTATTTATTTGCACAGGGGACGCATTACGATATTTATAAAAAGCTGGGAGCCCATGCATCCAGGGAAAGAGGCGAGGACGGAATGTATTTTGCCGTCTGGGCCCCCCATGCCGGGCAGGTACATGTTATCGGTACCTTTAATGATTGGAATGAGACCAGCCATGAGCTTCACCGTCTGGGTCCGGGAGGTATTTTTGCAGGATTCTTTCCCGGCGTGGGGACCGGAGAATTGTATAAATACCTGATCACCACACCGGAAGGCGACAAGCTTTATAAAGCAGATCCCTTCGCCAATGAAGCAGAGCTTCGTCCCGGTACTGCATCGAAGACCGCGGATATTTCCCGGTTTAAGTGGACAGACGATGTCTGGATGGCAGCAAGAGATAAAAAGGATATGAACAAAGAGCCTCTGGCTATTTACGAGTGCCATATCGGTTCCTGGATGAAGCATCCTGATGGAAGTGACGGCTTTTACAATTATCGGGAATTTGCGGATCGAATTGTGGAATATCTGCAGAAAATGCAGTATACCCATATTGAGCTTATGGGTATTGCAGAGCATCCCTTTGATGGCTCCTGGGGATATCAGGTTACAGGCTACTATGCTCCTACCGCCCGCTATGGCAGCCCTGAAGATTTTATGTATCTGATTAATACGCTGCACCGGAATAAAATCGGTGTAATTTTGGACTGGGTACCGGCACATTTTCCCCGGGATGCACACGGACTTGCTGAGTTTGACGGCACCTGCCTGTTTGAGCACCCGGATAAGCGTCTGGGAGAGCATCCGGACTGGGGAACCAAGATTTTTAACTATGGAAAAAATGAAGTAAAGAATTTCCTTATCGCCAACGCACTGTTCTGGATAAAGGAGTTTCACATTGACGGACTGCGTGTAGATGCGGTGGCTTCCATGCTGTATCTGGATTACGGTAAAAGAGATGGAGAATGGGTGGCCAATAAGTATGGAGGCAATAAAAACCTAGAGGCTATCGAGTTTTTTAAGCATTTTAACTCCGTTATTCGAGGTACATATCCGGGAGTAATGACCATAGCAGAGGAATCTACGGCATGGCCTATGGTTACCGGAAAGCTGGAGGAGGACGGTCTGGGCTTCTCCTTTAAATGGAATATGGGATGGATGCACGATTTCTGTGAATATATGAAATTGGATCCATATTTTAAAAAGAATGCACATCACAACATGACCTTTGCCATGAGCTACAACAGCTCGGAGAACTATATCCTTCCCCTTTCCCATGATGAGGTGGTTCATCTGAAATGCTCTATGGTAAATAAGATGCCCGGCTATCGGTCGGATAAGTATGCTAATCTTCGTGCAGGATATACCTTTATGTTTGGCCATGCAGGCAAGAAGCTTCTGTTTATGGGACAGGAGTTTGGGCAGGAAAGAGAGTGGAGTGAAGCCAGAGAGCTTGACTGGTTCTTATTGGAAGAACCATTGAACAAAGGGATGCAGGAGTATGTAAAAGAGCTGTTAGTACTTTATCGCTCTAATCCTGCCATGTACGAAATCGATAATGACTGGGGCGGCTTTGAGTGGGTCAACTGTAATGATAGCGATCACAGTGTTTACAGCTTTATCCGTAAAAGTGCAGATGGAAAAAAACAGCTACTGTTCGTCATGAATATGACGCCTATGGAGTGGGAGGATTATCGTATCGGCGTACCCGGAAGAAAAAAATGTAAGCTGCTGTTAAACAGTGATGACCTTCGTTTTGGTGGCAACGGGGCAAAAATTCCTCAGGAAATTATGCCAAGGAAGAAGAGCTGTGATGACAGAGCTTACTCCATCAGCTTTACCCTGCCTCCTTTTACGGCAGCAGTATTTCAACTGTAAAGGTTAAGTTTCAAGTTAAAAGAGCCGAAATAGAGAGTGAATGTAAGCAAAAGATCAGAATGCTTGTGTTCACTCTTTTTTTATACCTTATGGAGAGAAAACAGGACAGATGAAGATAAGCTTTGATTGGAATGAACAAAAAAGAGAAGCGGGAGCTGCTGTAAGAAGGCAGGAAAACACCATCATAAAAGCCGGAGGAAGCCGGTTGGGTGTTTCCCCATATAATCAAACGGTATTAGACATTTCCGGTAAAGTTACGGATAACTTTAGCTTTGGGAACCAAGGAGGGTTCAACCAGAAGGTTATACAGGAAGTGGGAGTAGAGCAGTATATGCTCCTGCAGCGAAACTTTAACGTGGTAATGTCTAATTCTATGTCTGGGAAAGATTTTATGGCAATGGACAAGGAAGGCTTTGATGTATATAGTATGGAGCCGGAGGAAGCCGTAACGATTTTGGACAAGATTAAAGCAGTCCTGGCACAGTCAGGGACAGAAATCACCGGATACAATGACAGTCTTTCCCAGGAGGATTTGGAACAGATTACGGGAAGCAGGGCTTATGCAAATAAAATAGCCAGGGCATTGGAACAGGCAGATGCACCGGTTACAGAAGAGAATATTCGACAGATTGAAGAAGTGGCTGCCCAGGCACAGTCCTTGGAAAAGCCCGGAGAGGGAAATATGGCCTACCTGTTAGCAAACGGCCTGGAGCTTACTTTATCCAATCTTTATAAAGCGGGCTATAGCAGCATGAATGTATCCGCTGCCGGAAAGATGGCAGGCTATGCAACCGGAAGCTATACCAGACAGGGAGAAAATACTCAGGATATTCGCCGAACCCAGGTAAGCAAAGAAGAGCTTTCCGGACTGGAGGAACAGCTGAAGGAAAGAATCCAAGACAGCGGACTTGAGCCGGAGGAGGATAAGCTGAATGCGGCAAAATGGCTGATGGAGAAAGGGCTTCCCATGGACCGGGAGAATCTGGAGCTGGTAAGAGAAATACAGGATATGCAATTCCCTTTGGACGAGGAGATGATTATCCAAAGAGCAGCCCAGGCACTGGCACAGGGAAAGAATCCCCGGGATATTTCTCTGACAGAGAATACGGGCAGTATTTATGCACAGGCAACGGAAATCTGTGAACGATATCAACACCTGCCTCTTAAGGCAGTTGACTATGCCTCTGCCAAGGAGCTTCCGTTAACACTGGAAAATATGGAAGGCTACTATGAGGACAAGGGCAATTATCCACAGCAGCTTCAGGCCAGAAAAACCTTGGAAGAAATCCGACTGAAAATGACCGTAGAAGCCAACCTGAAGCTTTTACAATCCGGCTTTTCCATCGATACTGCACCTATGGAGGAATTAATCACCAGATTGGATGAAGCTGCCAGGCAATGGGAACAGAGCCTTTTTGGTGATACGGCTTCTGCCGGAAAAGGCCGGCTCTATCTGGAAACCCTGAATCAGCTGGAAGAGCTTCCCCGCATGCCGGTGGATTTGGTGGGAAGGATTCCCACTATGGAGAGTCCCACACTAAGGCAAGTGGGAGAGGAAGGAAGACTTTTACAGAGCCGCTATCAGGCAGCCGAAAAGGAGTATGAAACGCTGATGACCGCTCCCAGAAGGGATATGGGAGACAGCATTTATAAAGCCTTTCAGAATGTGGATGATCTATTAGAGGACATGGCTCTGGAGACAACAGAAGAAAACCGAAGGGCAATCCGTATTCTGGGCTATAACAGCATGGAAATCACCCGGGAGAACTTTTTGAAGGTTCAGGCGGCAGATAGACAGGTTCAGGAGGTTATTGAAGGAATGAAGCCGGGACTTACTCTGGAGATGATCCGCCAGGGTAAGAATCCCATGGAAATGACCCTCGACGAGCTGCAGGACTATATTCATACAAAGGATGCCGAATTTGGGCAGGATACTTCCAAATACAGCAGCTTCCTGTATAGGCTGGAGAAACAGGGAAATATCAGTGAGGATGAGCGTAAGGCCTATATCGGAATTTATCGTCTTTTCCGCCAGATTGAAAAGTCGGATGGAGCAGTGATCGGAAGCCTGGTTTCTCAGGGAGCGGATTTGAATTTATCCAATCTGCTGTCGGCAGTCAGAAGCAGGAAGGCAAGGCCTACCGATATTCGGATAGATGATACGGTGGGAACCTTAAAGGAGCTTAGGACAACAGGAATCTCCATTTCTGCCCAGATTGAAGAGGGCTTTGCAGCAATCCGGCAGCAGCTGGGAAATGAAAAAAGTCTTGAGCAGCTGGCCCGGGAAATGGAAAGAATTGCACAGGACAAACAGCTGGGAGAACAGCTGGTACAGGAGAATCTGGAAGAAATTCGACAAATTCTGGATAAGAATGCAGCACAGGCAGATTATTTGAAGGCTTATCATCAGCCGGTTACCATAGATAATCTTCAAAGTGCAGGAGCGCTTAATGGAGAGAGGGGAAAAACCTTCGGCAGAATCCGAACCCTGGAAGAGAAGTTTCTTGCGGACCAGGATGGCAGGAAGAGGCTGCCGGGATTTTTGGAGAAGGCTGAGCGCTTTATTGAACAGCTGGATCAGCCGGAGGAAAGAGATAAAGCCTATGAATCCATAATTGAAGAAGCCGGACAGGTTTTGGAAAATGCGGTTTCCCACACAGAAAATGAGATGACCTATGTGAATCTTAAGGGTATCCAGCAGCTTTATAAGCAGCTGCATCTGGCTTCCAATCTGGCCCGGGAAGAAAATTATGAAATTCCGGTACAGATTGGTGAAGAGATCACCTCCATTAATTTGAAGATTATCCACCAGGCAGAAGCCTTGGGAGAGGTAAAGATTACCTTAAATACGGAAGCGTTGGGAAAGGTGGAGGCACGGTTTAAGGTGTCTGCAAATTTCCTGGAGGGCTCTGTTTTAACACAATATATGGATAAAAAGGATGTCCTTAAGTCGCAGGAATCCCTCCTTATCGATGCCATTAATGAAGCCCTGGAGGGAACTGAAATTCAGATGAAGGGTATTCTCTTCGGAGAGAATAAAAATTTGAATATCAATTTGCCGGAAACAGGAGAAGAGACTGTAAATCCCGATACGGCACTTTTGTATCGCATAGCAAAAGAATTTATTGCTTTTATTAGAAAAGTATAGAAGTCCCCATCAGAAAGGAAAAGAGTATGAGAATCAATTATAATGTAACCGCACAGCTTACCAATAATTCCTTACAGCGGAATTCCTCCAAATTATCCAAGGCGATGGAGCGCCTGTCCTCCGGCTATAAGATTAACCATGCAAAGGATAATCCTTCGGGACTTGCCATGTCCAGAAGAATGAATGCACAGATCAGAGGACTGGATACTGCCGGGGATAATACGACCAGCGGTATTTCCGTAATCGAAATTGCAGACGGAGCCATGTCGGAGCTTCATGAAATTCTTCAGAGAATGAATGAGTTATCCATAAAATCTGCCCATGGAGTGCTATCCGATGATGACCGGAAGATGGTGGATGATGAATTTCAGGCATTAAAGGAAGAGTGTCAGAGAATTGCCGATACGACCCAGTATAACGGAAAGAATCTGTTGGATGGAACCTTCGATATGAAGGGCTATACCGATAAAAATGAGATAAAGGTGGATTATTATGATGCCAGTGTCCCCGTGGGAGTATATGCAATGAATATTACTCCTGCTTGGGATCCGCAGACGGGTGAGCTTACCGATGCTACAAAGGTAACAGTAATAGATCCCAGTGGAACGGATATCAGTGCTCAGCTTAAGGTAGGCGTAAAGGATAATGAGATTACCCTTACCGGTGCCCAGGATTTTGAAATCCGCCTGACGGTGGATGCGGGAGTTAATGCTCCTACAGATGTAAATGTAAATATTACCGGTATGGGCTCCATGACCCTGCAGGTAGGCTCCAATGAAGGTCAGAGTCTGGAGGTGAAGATTCCGGCCATGAATACGAAGAACATGGGAATTGAAAAAACAGATGTGCTGACTCAGGATAATGCAGGGGATGCCATTAATGATGTAGCCTTTGCTATTAAGTTCGTCTCTTCCGCAAGAAGCTCTCTTGGTGCATACCAGAATCGTCTGGAGCATACCATGAATAATCTGGAGGTGGCAGAGGAGAACATGACAGCAGCCTATTCCAGAATAATGGATACGGATATGGCAGAAGAAATGACTCTGTACAGTACCTATCAGGTAATCGACCAGGCAGCTACCTCCATGCTGGCTCAGGCAAATGAGAGACCGGCAACCGTATTGCAGCTATTACAGTAAAGAGGATTAAAGGATGACCAGGGAAAAAAAGCAGGAATTTACGCTGAAGATTACACAGGCAAATAAAACAGGACTGATCGTCATTTTATACGATATGGTACTTGCTTTTCTTGAGGATGCCAGTGAGGCCTTTGATGCAGGGAACAGAGCAGAGTACAAAAACAGCATCAGAAAAGCGGGGGATTGCCTGGATGAGCTGATAGCCTCTCTGAATTTAAGCTATGAGCTGGGACTTACCCTGCACAGCCTTTACTATTTCTATAAAAGGCAGCTGTCCAGTGCAGCTATTCGAGGGGATAAGGAGTTGCTGGAGCCTGTGGCAAGAATGATAAAAGAGCTGAAGCAGTCCTATGAAATTCTGGCTTCACAGGATACCTCGGCTCCCCTTATGGAAAACACACAAACGGTATATGCGGGCCTGACCTATGGGAAGGGAAGCCTGAATGTGGATTTATCCGACCAAAGCACTAACCGCGGTTTCCGAATTTGATAACAGAACCTCCTCTTCAGGCAGCGGATTTAAGGCCGCTGCCTGATTTAATAAGTATCGGTAGCGCTTCATAATTGAGTTCACTTCGTAGATATAGCAGTCGATCAGGTCAGGATCGGTTACATAGTCAAATCCCAGATAAGCTGTTTCCAGTTCATATCTCGTTTTTTCCAAATCCTCCAGAATAGATTCCCTTAGAGTTTTCGGACGTTCTTCAAAAACGGGGCAGGAAGACTGATGGAAATGAAATTTCATAGAGATTTTCCTCCTTATTCCTTTTAGAAAAAGTATAGTCATATACAGGAAAAAATATACATATTATAATTTGTAACTGTTCAAGGCCGTACAAAATTTCATAAAACAGGAGGGAGAATGGAAAAATACCAGGGTGCTTTTTTAATTGTGGGAGTGTGTGCTGTTATTCTGCTCCTTCTGGCAGTCAAGCGTCATTCCCGGATGATTTTAAATTTAGTATACCGAGGTGTGGGAGGAACGATTTTGATTTTTTTCATTAATCAGCTGCTGCTTGTTTTGGGATTATCCGTTTCCGTGGGAATAAATCCGGGAACTGTTTTGACAAGTACAATCCTTGGATTTCCGGGGGTTATCCTACTTTTTGGCATTAAATTCTATGGACTGTTGTAAAAAAGTAACAAAGTTTATTTTTTTGCAAAACAGGTATGGACAAGATAATCAATTGGGTTTATACTCACAGTCACAAGTAAATCATTCTCAGCCCATGAATGTGATTTGGGCTTCTGAAGAAATTTCTTTATTCTTTGGGTCAAGCTGTCTTGACCTGACTTTCGGAGCTGTTCGGTCATTTACCGAGATCATCCGACATACCAACAATCCAATAGTTTAATAATCAGATGAATCCAGGAATAACAGAGAGACTCTGTATCCGCTGAAAGAGGGTGAATTATTGCCGATTCTTACCGTTTTTTTGTTTCTTGCTGCCGTCTGGGATTTAAAGAAGAAAAAGATTCCCAATCTTCTCATTGCCGGTGGCTTTCTCATTGGATTAGGGAGAATGCCGGGCATAGGGAATGCAGCAAGTATTTTTGATTATCTTCCGGGAATACTCCTGCCTGTCTTAATCTGTTTCCCCTTGTTTCTTACCGGCACATTGGGTGCCGGTGACATTAAACTGTTTTCTCTTATGGGCTGCTATCTGCTGCCGGAGGATGTGCTGAACTGTATGTGGATCAGCTTCCTTGTGGCAGGAATTGCTTCCCTATATCGACTACTTAGAAAAAGGTGCTTTGGACAGCGGATGCAATATGCCGGAGCATATTTGCTCAGCTGTCTCATAAGCGGCAGTCTCAAAAGCTATTATCCAGAAGGCAGGGAAGGGGAAAGGCTAAAAGAGGATAACAGTATTTCCTTTGGCCTTCCCATATTTATTGCAGCCTTATTCGTTATAGGAGGTAAGTGATTATGAATCATATTCTTGCAGTTTGCGACAGTGAAGCAGGGTATGCCTGCGGACTGACTAATTATCTGAATACCAGAAAGGGCTTTCCTTTTGAGGTTCAGATGTTTACTTCTACTGAAAATTTATATGATTTTGCCTGTACCCATTCTTTATCCCTAGCATTAATTGCGGGAAAGGATTATCGAAAAATGAAAAAAAGGCCTCCTGTGGATCGTTTGATCCTTCTTCAGGATGAAAAAAAAGATTGGGAAATGGAAGAAAAAAGCCTATGGAAATACCAATCCTGTGAAAAGCTGACCAGAGAATTATTGGACTGGATAGCAGATGAGGGAATTCTGGGAAGGCCAATGGCAGATGGAAAGGAAATGAAGCTGGTGGGAATCTATTCTCCTGTGGGCAGATGTCTGAAAACCTCCTTTTCGTTTGTGCTGGGACAGCTTCTGGGTAAAAAGCATAAGGTACTGTATATAAATCTGGAGTCTTACTCAGGTCTGGGGAAATTACTGAAAAAGGATTTTGTGACAGACATGTCAGAATTAATGTACTATATGCAGAATACACCGGATAAATTTGCTTATCGTTTGGGCAGTATGGTGGAAAAGGCCGGTAGTCTGGATATTCTTCCGCCCTTTGGCTCCTATCTGGATTTTGTTTCGGTAAGCAAGGAGGAGTGGATTCAGCTGCTGAAGGAAATTGAACGGGGAAGTGATTATGAGTATGTCCTTCTGGATTTATCCGATGCAATACAGGGACTTTTCGACGTACTCAGGCTGTGTAACCTCATTTATACCCTGGACAGGGAGGATGGAGTGGCTATGGCAAAAATTGAACAGTATAAGGAGATTCTCAGGAAAAGCAGTTATGAGGATATCTGGAAAAAAACCAGGCAGTGCAGTATACCCCGGATTATGAATTTACCCACGGATTTAATGCAGCTTACGTTTACCGAGCTGGCGGAATTTGTCAGAGAAAGGATGGAAAAGGATTTTAGTCATGGATAAAAAAAGCTTTGTGAGAAATCTCAGAGAGGAAATTATGAAGGATCTGGCCTTTGGAGAAGAACTCAGTGATGAACAGGTTCAGGAGCTGATCAGCAGATATTTGCTCAGAAAAGAAGAAGCCAGGGGATTTTCCTTACAGGAAAGAACGCAGATGGGAAGAGAAATATTTTATTCCCTAAGGAGACTGGATGTTTTGCAGGAGCTTCTGGAGAATGAAGGAATCACGGAAATTATGGTAAATGGACCTACTCATATTTTTGTGGAACAGGAAGGAAGAGTAAAACGGCTGCCCCTGGCCTTTGAATCCGGAGAAAAGCTTCTGCAGGTCATTCAGCAGATTACGGCCGGCTGTAACCGGACGGTAAATGAAGCTTCCCCCATTGTGGATGCCAGACTTCCGGGAGGCTCCAGAGTTAATGTGGTTCTTTATCCCGTAGCCCTAAACGGCCCGATTTTAACTATTCGGCGGTTTTCGGATACTCCCTTAACCATGGAGAAGCTAAGGGAATGGGGAGCAATCAGTCGGGAAGCCATCAGCTTTTTAATTAAGGCGGTAAAAGCTCGTTACAATATTCTGGTCAGCGGAGGAACGGGAAGCGGGAAAACCACCTTTTTAAATGCACTGTCCCAATATATACCCTCAGATGAAAGAGTAATTACCATTGAGGACAGTGCAGAGCTTCAGCTTTGGTCTGTGGAAAATCTCATCCGCATGGAGACCAGAAATGCCAATCTGGAGGGAGGAAAGGTAATCACCATCCGGGACTTGATTAAGGCAAGTTTGAGAATGAGACCGGACAGGATAATCGTAGGAGAGGTTCGGGGAGCAGAGGCCCTGGATATGATTGGAAGTGCCATGAACTGCGGTCATGATGGGAGTATGTCCACGGCCCATGCCAATAGTGCATCAGATATGCTGATTCGCCTGGAAACTATGATTTTAATGGCAGTGGAGCTTCCGGTGGGAGCTATCCGAAGGCAGATTGCTTCGGGAATAGACCTGGTGATTCATTTGGGAAGAATCAGGGATAAAAGCAGGAAGGTTTTGGAAATCACAGAAATTATTGGCATAAAGGATGAGGAAATTCTCTTGAATCCCCTGTTTTGCTTTCAGGAAGAGGAAGAAAGAAAAGGGGAAAAGGTTAAAGGAGGGCTGGTAAAGGTTGGAGGGCTTAGTAACCGGTATAAGATGGAAAGTGCGGGAATTGCTTACCCATAAGAAGAATAGAAAGGAGGCGACAGACTATACCGCTTCGCCCCTTACCGCAGGAGAGGAAATCAGGTGTTTTCTGGAAGGAATGCTGCTTCTTGCTGCCTTTGCCTACTTCTTCTATCGAAGTATTTATGCCTTCCTTCTCTTATCTCCTTTTTTGCTCGTTTATCGCAGAAAGAAAAAGAGAAGCCTCAACAAAAAGCGCAGGGAAAGGCTGGAGAAGGAGTTTCGGGAAGCACTTTTGTGTGTCAATGTTAATCTCCAGGCAGGCTACTCCCTGGAAAACGCATTCTTGGAGGCGGGTAAGGATGTACTGAATCTTATGGGTGATTCGGCAGACATGGTAAAGGAGCTGCAGTATATCCGAAGAGGCCTGTATAATAAGCTTCCTCTGGAACAGCTCCTCTGGGATTTGGGACAAAGATGTCCGGGAGGAGAGATTGAAGAGTTTTCCGAGATTTTTTCCATAGCAAAAAAGACCGGAGGAAAATGGCAGGAGGTAATGAAAAAGACCATTGATCTGATTCAGGAAAAGGCGGAAATGAAGGAGGAGATTGAAACACTGATTCATTCCAGATATACGGAAAGTAGAATTATGTGTGTGATTCCCTTCCTGCTGTTGGCCTATATGGATTTAACCTCCCCGGGATACTTTCAGCCTCTATACCATAATCCGGCAGGAATAGGGATAATGACGGTCTGCCTTGCCTCATATGGCTTTGTGGTAAACCTGATGGAGAAAATGACACAGATAGAGCTTTGAGTCGGCTAAAATCTGATATAAGAAAGGAGAGTCATGGGTAAAAGACAGATAGAAAAGGAGTTTGACAGACTTTATGTGGGACAGAACCAAAAGCTTCTGGTGGAGAATTATTATAAGAAAAAGAAAAGGGATATGGGGGTTATTCTGATGGGTATGCTTTTTCTTTGTGGCCTGCTTTTTTATCAACTGATAAAGGAAAGCCGCCTGAATGCAGAAAACAGTATTGAGCGTAATTTATACGGGGAAGGGAAGAAAAGAATAGAACTGGAGGTAAAAAAAGGCGAAGAAGAGTGGCAGCAATTAACCCTTACCCTGGAAGAAAAGGAGTATAGTGAGGCTGAAATAGAGGAATATACGGATCTTCTTACGGAGGAGCTGGAACAGTATATTCTGGGAGAAAACAGTAGTGTGGATGAGGTGAAAACAGATTTATACCTGCCCCGGCAGATAGAAGGCTATCCCCTGTATCTGACTTGGAAAAGCAATAATCCACAGCTTCTGGACAGCAGCGGAAAAATTATTTCCCAAAGTCTTACTCAGAAGGAAGAGCTGGTCTGTCTTACTGTATTTATGGAGTATGGAGAATGGAAGAAAGAGCATAGCTTTTACATAAGGGTAATGGAAAAAGGGGCGGAGAGTACCTCCTTCATGCAAAGACTATCAGGAGAAATTAAAGCTTTGGAAGAGGAAAGCCGTAAAGAAAAGATATTCAATCTTCCCCGGGCTGCTGAAGGTGAAGCATTAAGCTGGAGGTATCCCATAAATAAGGGGATCCTTCTGCTGATTGCCTTATTACCGGTTTCTCTCATCGTTATCTGGAAGGAAAAGGACAGACAGATACACCATCAGGCAAGGGTAAGGGAGGACAGGCTGTTGGAGGGCTATCCCCAGCTGGTAAGCAAGCTGGTTCTTTTAATGGAAGCGGGAATGACACTGAAAGGAGCCATATATCGGATGGTGCAGGATTATCTCAAAAAGCAGAGAGCCGGTAAAGCAGAGCATTACCTATATGAGGAGCTTAAATATATCTGCCATAAGATGGATAACGGCTTGGGGGAACGGGAAGCCTATGAGCTTTTCGGGAAGCGATGTGAGCTTCCTTTGTATAAAAAGCTATCCACACTATTCATTCAATATCACATAAAGGGAGATGCCGAATTTTTAGAGCATTTACGTCGGGAAAGCTGGCAGGCAAATGAAGAAGGAAAAAATCGGATAAAAAGAAAAGGAGAAGAGCTGGGAACTAAGCTTTTACTTCCCATGATGCTGATGTTAGGTATGGTTATGCTTTTAATCATCGTACCGGCATGCTTTTCCTTCCAACTATAGGATAAAAATGAAAGCTGAACATGCAGCGGAAAGAGAGGAAAAATGTTAAAAGAGGTAAAAAGATTTTTAAAAGAAGAGGATGGTATGGGGACGGTTGAAATTATTCTGATTATTGTAGTCCTCATCAGCCTGGTAATTATTTTTAAGGAGCAGCTGACTTCTCTGGTAGAAAAGGTTTTTGAAAAGATTACCAGACAAGCCACCTCAGTTTGATGAAGAGAACACAGGGAGGATACATTACCCTTTATCTTGCACTGACCCTTGGGGTAATGCTGTCATTGATTTTTACGGTTCTTGAAGGGGTAAGAATGCAGACCATTCGTCTGGAGACAGAGGGAGTAATGGATCTGGGTCTGCATTCTGTCTTCGGAGAGTATAACCGGCAGCTTCTTGAGCAGTACGACCTGCTTTATATTGACACTACCTATGGAGAAGGAAGTCCTTCCATAGCCTTGGTAGAAGAACATCTCCAATATTATATGAACCAGAATTTTAAAAAGGAAAAAACAGGGTTCTTCTCCTTTCGGGATATCACCGGACTTCGATGTGATAATACTGCACTGGAAGCCTATGTCAGAGCCTCCGATGAAGAAGGACAGGTATTGAAGAGACAGATTGTGGACTATATGAAAGGCAGGAAAGGAATAAATCTGGCACAGGATGCAGCAAAAAACCTTAATCTGCTTCAGGCTTCCGGAATGGACAGCATGGAAATAAACGCACAGTGGGACCAGGCTCATGAACAGATTAATGAGCTATTGGAGGAAAGAAGAATGCAGCTTTCGCAAGAACAGCAAAAGGAGGTTCAGATTTCCATTGATAATCCGGCAGATCAGGTGAGACAGACGAGGGGAAGAGGGATTTTGGAAATGGCCCTCCCCGCAGGAAAAACCGTGTCTGCGGTTACGATTCATCCCCAATATTATTTTAGCAGCCGGCAGCCCTTAACGGGAAGGGGAAGCCTGAAACATGATGAGGGATTTTTGGAAGAAGCTGCAGGAAGGATACTCTTACAGGAATATCTTTTTGAAAAATGCGGCTGTTATGGAAAAACACTGGATAAAGGGGTGCTGGCCTATCAGCTGGAATATATCTTAAAGAGAGAAAGCCGGGATGATGAGAATCTGAGGGAGGTTTTAGGGGATATTCTGCTCCTTCGCCAGGCAGCAAACACGGCCTATATCTTTTCTGATGGGGAGAAGACGGCACAGGCAGAGGCTTTAGCTGCAGTAATCAGTACACTGGTCCTTATGCCGGAGCTGGTCGAGCCGGTTAAAACCACCCTTTTGTTTGCCTGGGCCTATGCAGAAAGTGTACAGGATATTTATATTTTGCTGGACGGAAATAAGGTTCCCATTCAAAAGGATGGAGCATCCTGGAATATATCATTGTTAGAGCTGATGAATTTTACCGCCTTTTT
This sequence comes from Lachnospiraceae bacterium, assembly GCA_051891855.1. GTDB lineage: Bacteria > Bacillota > Clostridia > Lachnospirales > Lachnospiraceae > SFDP01. Next base: position 25,915 of record JBJFFP010000047.1, read on the forward strand.
GGATAATTATCACAGCAGTGGCCAAGGAATGGACTATCAGGATTTTCTCAAGGCATTTTTATACCTTAGGGGAGAGAAAAAGGTACTGGAAGGCTTCATGGATATTTGTGAAATGGATATTCGTCTGACACCGGGAAATGAATACTTTCAGATGGATGGCTGTCTGGAGGCGATCAGGGCAGAGGCCAATGTGACAAGTAGCTATGGCTACAGCTATGAGATTACCAGAACCTTTTATTATTAAACGGATACATTTGGGAAAGGAGGAGAAAAACAGGATGTTCTTTTGGACAGGACAGATAACCAATCAATATGACACAAAAGCTTCTCTCCGGGTAAAGCATAAAACCGACTATTTTTTCCCCATACATCATTTTTCAAGCTGTTCTGAAAGAACATTCTGCTTTTCTTCTTCTTTTCTGAAGGGTTCCATGACGGTCGAGGCTTCACTGTCACTTTCCTTTTTTCTTATTTTTGCGGTAAATGTTTTTTCCCTTATTTTTCTCTTTATTCACTATGGGGAAAGCCTGGAAAAATTACATCAGCAGGGAAAGGAACTGGCAGTCTATTCTTACATGATGAAGGAAGCGGCAGGGGGAAATGAGGATCTGATTCGGCTGATCGGCAGTGAAACGGTGGAGTCACCCTTTCCTTTACTGGCGGCACCTACAGCAACTTTGGAGGTACGCTGCGTAGTCAAGCCCTGGACAGGCTATGATGTTGTGGGGGGACAGGAGCGGGAAGGAGAAGAGGTAATCGTTTATATGACAGATTACGGAGAGGTGTATCATAGAAGCAGGAATTGTACGCACCTGGCCCTTTCGGTCAGAATGATTGCCTTTTCCCGGCTTCAAAATCAGCGAAACAGCTCCGGCTCCCGCTATACACCCTGTGAAATCTGTGGTGACAAAGGATTTATCAGCGCAGTCTATATCACCGAACAGGGGAATCGATATCATACCTCACTGGGCTGCTCAGGCCTGAAGCGGACGGTACGGGGAGTCCGGCTTTCCCAAATACCGGGGGTACCGCCCTGCAGCAAATGCGGATATTAGATGAATATCCGGAAAGATGGGAGATAAGAATGAAAGAAATAATGTTGGCCTGCTATCTTGGAGCAGGAGCAATTATGGATGGAAGATGGAAGAAGATCAGTACTGCCTACTTATGGCTGGGCATGGTCCTGGCCCTGGGCTTTTGGTGGAAGGAATGGAATGATGGGGGAAGAAGCGGCATAGTTCTGCTTCTTTGCCTTTTACCGGGAAGCTTCTTTTTAATCTGCAGCTACTTTACGAAGGAAAAGGTGGGTGGCGGAGATGGCTTACTTTTGCTGATCCTGGGCATATGGCTGTCCTATCCTGCAATCTGGCAGCTGTGGTTGATGGCCATGTTTATGATTACTTTATGGGCAGCCCTCCTGCTTCTGGCAGGAAAAGCAAATGGAAATACCCGGATTCCCTTTCTGCCCTTTTTACTGGCGGCAAATCTTATCCTATGGGGATTGAGCTATGGATAAAAAAGAAAGAAAACAGAATGGATATATGACCCTGGAGGCTTCCCTGCTTATGCCGCTGGCTGTTGCGGTAGTGATATTTCTTCTGCATCTGTGCTTCTATTTGTATAATCAGTGTATTCTCAGACAGGTGGCCTATACTGCAGCATTACGGGGAAGCCTGCTAAAGGAGGCGGGAAATGAAGAGATAGAAGCCTATACAACACAGCAGGTCAGCCGGCTGCTGGAAGATAGACTTTTGGCAGTAAAGGAGCCAAAGATCAGTGTGGAGGTAACTTTAACCCGGGTCAGGGTAAAGGTATCCATGAGTATCCATTCGCCCCTGTTGGAAAGCTTTTTTCCGGGAAGCGGTATCTGGGAATTTCAGGATGAGGCTGTAGCAAAACGATTGGATGGAGTTTCCTTTATTCGGGGAATAAGGATGCTGGGAGGATAGGAGGAAAATGAAAGAAAAAGTGGAAGTACAATACAAATCAGATCTGTATGCCAGCTATATTCAGGTGCATATTCCCAAAGAAGCAGATTGCACACAATATGCCTTTCAAATGCTGAAGGAGAACTTAATAAAGGGAGTATTGGCAGCAGAAGAGCGAATAGAAGAGGGAGAGGCCTGGTTTTATCTGGATATTACCGGAAAGGTAAATCTGAGACAGGAATTTCAGGACAGGGAAATGCAGCTGGAAGAAATGACGGAAATATTCCAGGGATTGATTAGGATTTATGAAGAGCTGAGAAACTATCTGATTCCGGATGATTTTGTCCTTATAGAGCCGGATTTTATTTATCGGGATGGGGAAAACGGTGAATATTCAGTGGCAGTCCTCCCGTGGCAGCATGGGGAAAACTGTGGACTGCGGAAGCTGGCAGAATTTTTTCTGGAAAAACTTAATCCCAGGGATGAAAACGGAATTACTATTGCTTACCTGTTTTATCGGCGGCAAAGCCAGCCTAACTTTTCCCTCTATCAGTTTATGCCTGCTGTGGAGAAGGAAAATATTCTGAAAAGACAGAAAAAAAGAGAAAATACGGTTCAACAGGAAAAAGGATTTCCCGCTCCTTCAGAGGATTTACAGGGGAGCTGCTTAAAAGAAATCCCTCTGCCTATGAAAGAGGTGGAAAAGAAAAAGGGCTTCCTTTCCCGCCTATTCAGAAAAAAGGAAAAAGTCAACCCGGAATTTGATCTTTCTGCTGCCTGTGAACAGACAGGATTTGAAGAAGACTTGTCCGTCTATTCGGAAACGGTCTTCTTTGAGGAAGAAAAGGAGGAATGGAAGCTTCAGTGGAGGGAAAGAGGAAAGATAAAAACAGCCGATTTAAGGCCGCTTCCACTTACCGTAGGAAAGCTTAAGGAGGAGGCGGCTGTTCTTTTGGAGGACAGCTCAGTCAGCCGGATTCACTGCCGTTTTATTGAAAGGGATGGGGGAATAGCCTTAATGGATATGAACTCAACAAACGGAACCAGCTTAAATGGAATAAAGCTAAAACCGGGGGAAATTATGGGAATTGTAAAAAATGATGAAATCCTCATTGGTAAAGTAAGGGTTCATGTTGTATAATGGGAAAAAAGCTTGCGGATAACAAGGGAGGATATACAGTGAAGATAAATATCTATTATGGCGGAAGGGGAATGATGGATGACCCTACCTTATTCGTGATTAATAAGATGCAGGAGGTTCTTCAGGAGCTGAATGTGGAGGTAGACCGCTTTAATCTGTTTGAGCTTAAAAATTCTATTACCACTCTGCCCCAGACACTGAAGGATGTGGATGGAGTTATTCTGGCAACCACCGTAGAATGGTATGGGATAGGCGGTTATATGCAGCAGTTTCTGGATGCCTGCTGGCTGTATGGGGATAAGGAAAGAATTGCAGGAATTTATATGAGTCCTATTGTCATGTCCACTACCTACGGAGAGAGAGAGGCTAAGCTGAATCTTCGTGTGGCTTGGGAAATATTGGGTGGACTTCCCTGCAGCGGTATCTGTGGATATATTTCCGATACGGCTCTTTTGGAAATGAATGATGCTTATGTCCGGCTGATTGAGAAAAAGGCAGAGAATATGTACCGGACGATCAATCAGAAGGTAGCCAGCTTCCCTGCCAGCAATCAGGCAGTTAAGCAGAAGGTGGCAGTTTCCAAAAACTTTGATCTTACCCCTCAGGAGACGGAGCAGCTTTCCCAGTACGTTTCTGATGATGATTATGTTCAGAGACAGAAGGAGGACCTGCAGGAACTGGCCAGTATGTTCCGGGGAATGATGACGGATAAGGATAGAAGTAATGATAACCGGTTTGTTCAGGATTTTGAACACTTTTTTAAACCACAGGCAGGCTTTAGCGGTACCTATAAATTTAATATCGAGGGATATCGAAAGCCTTTGTCTATCCGGGTCAGCGGAAGCAATCTCCAATGTATTTACCAGGAGGTGGATAAAACAGATGTGGAGATACAGATTAAAGAGGATACCCTGAATAACATAATTGCCGGTCATATGACCTTCCAAAGAGCCTTTATGGGAGGAGAGATGACCATGAAGGGTGATTTCAGAATTTTAAGGATGCTGGATCAGATATTTACCTTTAACGAATAGGTTCAGCCGTAAGAAGGGAAGTGGAGGAAAATTTATGGACAACTGTATTTTTTGTAAAATAGCCAAGGGGGAAATTCCATCGGGGACGATTATGGAAACAGAGGAATTTAGAGTGGTTCTGGATGTGGCACCGGCCACCAGGGGACATGCACTGATTTTGCCCAAAGCTCATTATGCCAATCTGTATGAGCTTCCTGAGGAAACCGCCGCCAATGCCATGAAGCTGGCGAAAAAGCTTGCAGTCAGAATGAAGGAAAGGCTGGGCTGTGACGGAATCAATATAGTGCAGAATAATGAAGAAGCTGCGGGACAGACCGTATTTCATTTCCATATGCACCTGATTCCCCGTTATCACGATGACGGACAAAAAATCGGCTGGAAGCCGGGGGAACCCACATCGGAAGAGCTTGATCATATCAGAGAAGTATTAAGATAATAAAGCGGCGGGCCGTTAAACAGAGCCTGCCGCTTCTTTGATTAGATTCATAATGGTTTCTATGGAATTTATCTGTTTGCTTTCACACATGCGGTCAATGTAGATCTGTCGATTGGTATAAAGCTCATGAATTTTTTCCACAAGAATATCACAGTCCAGATAGTCCTCCCGTAAAACAATACTGAAGCCCTGCTCCTCAAAAGAGCGTGCATTCAGGATTTGATCTCCCCGGCTTCCTGCCTGGAGGGGAATCAGAAGATTAGGCTTTTTCAAGGCCAGAAGCTCACAGATGGCATTGGCACCGGCACGGGAAATAACCAGATCAGCCATGGAAAAAATATCCTTCAATTCCGTTTTGATGTATTCAAACTGCTTATAACCGGGGATGGTCAGCATCAGATTATCCACCTTATCCTTACCGCAGAGGTGGACCACCTGAAAATCCGGTAATAGCTTGGGAAGAGCTTCCCGTACCATCACATTAACACTGGCCGCTCCCTGGGAGCCCCCAATGACCATGATTACCGGTTTGTTGGCAGAAAATCCGCATAGATCCAAAGCAGCCAGCTTGTTTCCTCTGGTCAGCTCCTGGCGGATGGGGGAACCGGTGAGAATAGCCTTTGAAGCGGGGATATTCTGCAAGGTTTCGGGAAAATTACAGCACACCTTATGGGCAACGGGGATGCACAGCTTGTTGGCCAGTCCCGGGGTCATGTCCGATTCATGGATAATGCAGGGAATTTTCAGAGATGAGGCCGCCCGGACTACGGGAACGGAAACGAAGCCCCCCTTAGAAAAAACCACATCCGGCTTAATTTCCTTTAAAATGGCTCTTGCCTGTCTATAGCCTTTCATTACCCGAAAGGGATCGGAAAAATTCTTTAAATCAAAATAACGGCGGAAACGTCCGGTGGAAATTCCATAGTAGGGGATTTGAAAATCTTCAATCAATCTTTTTTCGATACCGCTGTAGGAACCGATATAGCTGACTTCAAAATCATCCTTTTCCAAAAAAGGAAAAAGAGCAATATTGGGGGTAACATGTCCTGCAGTACCTCCACCGGTCAATACGATTTTCTTCTTCATGATGCTTCAAGCCTTTCCATTCATTTTCCGTTTTTTCTTTTGTAAGTATAGCAGAAAGAGCAGGGGCTTTCCAGTCCCCAAATATTCGGGCAGGGGCCTCTTTTGGGACAAAGAAAGTCGAAAGAGAAAGAAAGAATAAGGATAGGCACAAAAAGGGCGAAGCCTTACTCCGGTTTGCTATTGTAGCAAAAGAGGGATTTTTTTATACTTAAGGCAAAAGAAGAAGGAGGATGGAAGAATGAGCTATTTTTGGGGACAGGGGTTGTTAAGTGCGGGAATTATCCTGTTTTTTTTACTCAGTATAAGCTGTCAGCTGCTGTCGGGCTATTTTTTAATGCGGCTGGTGAGAGAATCCGAAAAATTGGAGGAGGAAGCCCCCAGACTGTTAAGGGGCTGGCTGGAGCAGTATCTGAAGGAGGAGGAGCGTATTATCAACCGTAAAGCCTTCGTGGATAAAGGAATCCAGGAATTTAAAATAGGGCGATTCAATCTGATTCAATTAAAGCACCTGGCAGGACAATTATTGCTTTTGGGAGTATTTTTATCCGGTGCAGGTGCCTGCAAAGGGATTGTACAGGGCTGTACCCTGGGGCAGATTTTGCCCTTTTATATCATTTGCCTGTTGGGTCTGTACGTTCATTTTTCTCTTTCGGGGATAATGGATATAGAAGAAAAGAAAGAGATGGTAAAAATAAATCTTCTGGATTTTTTGGAAAATCATAAGCCCTTTCTCTGGGGAAGCAGCAGAACAGAAAAAAAAGAGCATAAAGAAGTGGAGGAAAAAAGCTGTTTCGGTCAGCAGGAAGAAGAGCAGCTCAAGGAGCTTTTGCGGGAAATTTTGGCTTGAAAAAGACAGGTCTCTTTGCTACACTGACAGTGACTGAGCAGTTAAAACTAAAACGTTTGGAGGATACAAAATGGGAAATAAAGTTACGTTTGACTATTCCAAGACATCAGGCTTTGTCAGCACCCATGAAGTGGAGCTGATGAAGAAGCTGACTCTGGATGCAAAAGAGGTACTGGTTTCAAAAAGCGGTGCAGGCAACGATTTCTTGGGATGGATCGATCTGCCTGTAGATTACGATAAAGAGGAGTTTGCCAGAATTAAGAAGGCGGCGGCCAGGATTCAGGAGGATTCCGAGGTTTTACTGGTAATCGGTATCGGCGGTTCTTATCTGGGAGCAAGAGCGGCCATCGAATTTTTAAGACACAGCTTCTATAATGTGGTGGACAAGTCTGTTAGAAAGACTCCGGAAATTTATTTTGTAGGTAATTCCATCAGCTCCACCTATATTCATGACCTGATTGAGGTAATCGGAGACCGGGATTTTTCCATTAATATGATTTCCAAATCCGGAACCACAACGGAACCGGCCATTGCCTTCCGTGTCTTTAAGGAAATGGCGGAAAAGAAGTATGGAAAAGAAGGGGCGGCAAAGAGAATTTACGCCACTACCGATAAGGCCCGGGGTTCTTTGAAGGGGCTTGCTGATGCCGAAGGCTATGAGACCTTTGTGGTACCGGATGATGTGGGAGGACGTTTTTCGGTTCTTACTGCAGTAGGTCTGCTTCCCATTGCCGTAAGCGGTGCGGATATTGATAAACTGATGGAGGGAGCCCGTGACGGAAGAAAGAAGGCTCTGGAAAATTCCTTTGATGATAACGATGCCTTACAGTATGCGGCCTTGAGAAATATTATGCTGCGCAAGGGAAAAGGAATAGAGATTCTGGCCAATTATGAGCCCAGTATCCACTATGTTTCCGAGTGGTGGAAGCAGCTGTATGGTGAGAGTGAGGGAAAGGATCAGAAGGGTATCTTTCCTGCCAGTGTAGATTTAACCACTGATCTTCATTCTATGGGACAGTTTATTCAGGATGGTGCCCGTACACTGTTTGAAACGGTTATTGATTTGGAAACCTCCAGGGCAGAGATTATTCTGGGAGAAGAGGCTGTAGATTTGGATGGACTCAATTACCTGGCAGGAAAAACCGTGGATTTTGTCAATAAATCAGCCATGAACGGAACTATTCTGGCTCATACCGACGGGCAGGTACCCAATTTTATTATACATGTGCCCGAAGCTAATGAATTCTATCTGGGTCAGTTATTCTATTTCTTTGAATTTGCCTGTGGTGTAAGCGGATATCTGCTGGGAGTAAATCCCTTTAACCAGCCCGGAGTGGAAAGCTACAAAAAGAATATGTTTGCCCTTCTTGGAAAGCCCGGATATGAGGCACAAAGAGAAGAGCTGCTGAAGAGATTATAAAGATGAAGATCGTAATGTTGGATAGAAACAGCTTAGGAATGGATATGGATGTATCCATATTTAAACAGCTGGGTGATTTTGAAGAATACCCTGTAATGGACAGGGAAGAATGCAAGGTGCGAATTAAGGATGCCGATGCTGTTATTTTTAATAAAACCGTAATGGATGAGGACATGCTGAAGGAAGCCGGCAGGGTGAAGCTTCTTTGTGTGACTGCCACAGGCTATGATAATATCGATTTGGAATATGCAAAAAAGAATCGGATTGCCGTTAGCAATGTAAGAGATTATTCCACTCCGGCGGTAGCCCAGCATACCTTTGCCATGGCCTTGTACCTTCTGGAGAAAATCAGCTATTATGATGATTATGTTAAATCCGGTGCCTACAGTAATCAGCTGGGCTTTTCCAATTTTGATGAGCGTTTTTTTGAGCTGGAGGGAAAAACCTGGGGAATAATCGGAATGGGAAATATTGGGCGGAAGGTGGCCGGAATTGCCGAGGCCTTCGGCTGCAGGGTGATTTTTTACTCCGCTTCGGGCAGAAATACTGCTGCGGATTATGAGAGGGTGGAGCTGGATACCCTGCTGGAAGAAGCAGATGTGTTGTCTATCCATTGCCCTCTGTCTGAAAGGACGGCGAATCTGATTAATCTGGAAAATCTGAAAAAGATGAAGTCCACGGCTATTTTAATTAATGTGGCACGGGGACCGATCGTAAATGATGCCGATCTGGCAGAGGCCCTGGAAAAGGGAATGCTTGCAGCGGCAGGTCTGGACGTACTGGGAAAAGAGCCTATGGAAAAGACCAATCCTCTGGGAAAAATCAAGGACAGTCGCAGGCTTTTGATTACTCCCCATATGGCCTGGGCCAGTGTAGAGTCCAGAACCAGATGCCTTCAGGAGGTCTATCGAAACATTGAGGCCTATATAAAGGGAGAACAACGAAATCGTGTGGATATATAGAAGAGGAGAACACAAATGAACAGTGAAATCAGAGATATTAATCTGGCTGAATCCGGCGAAAAGAAAATTGAATGGGTAAAGCGTAACTGCGATCTGTTAAGAATGCTGGAAGAGGAATTTGCTAAGACTAAGCCCTTCGTGGGTAAAAGGGTGGCTCTTTCTGTCCATCTGGAAGCAAAGACGGCTTATCTTTGTAAGGTCCTGGCAGCCGGCGGAGCCGAAATGTACGTTACCGGCTCTAATCCTTTATCTACCCAGGATGATGTGGCAGCAGCACTGGTGGCAGCCGGCTTAAATGTCTATGCCTGGTATAATGCCACTTCTGAGGAATATGAGGCACATATCCGCAGAGTATTGGAAGCAGGCCCCAATATCATTATCGATGACGGCGGTGACCTGGTGCATATGATGCACACGCAGTTTACCGATTTAATCCCCAATGTAATCGGCGGTTGTGAAGAAACCACAACCGGGATTATCCGCCTGGAAGCCATGAACAAGGCCGGAAAGCTGAAATTCCCCATGGTACGGGTGAATAATGCAGACTGTAAGCATCTTTTTGATAATCGTTACGGCACGGGTCAGTCCGTATGGGATGGGATCAACCGTACCACCAACCTGATTGTAGCCGGTAAAAATGTGGTGGTTGCAGGCTACGGCTGGTGCGGAAAAGGGGTAGCCATGCGTGCTAAGGGTCTGGGGGCTAAGGTGTTTGTCACTGAAGTTGATCCCATTAAGGCCATTGAGGCAGTGATGGACGGTTTCGAGGTAATGCCCATGCTGGAAGCGGCAAAAATCGGTGACTTTTTCGTTACCGTTACGGGCTGCGATAAGGTAATTGATGAGGAAGATTTTGCGGTAATGAAGGATGGGGCAATTCTTTGCAACGCAGGCCACTTTGACTGTGAAATCGATATGGCAGCCTTAAGAAGAATTGCGGTGGAAAGCAGGGAAATGCGTAAAAATATTATGGGCTACAAGCTGCCGTCAGGCCAGTGGATTTTTGTTCTGGCCGAGGGAAGACTGGTGAATCTGGCAGCGGGTGACGGCCATCCTGCAGAAATTATGGATATGAGCTTTGCTATTCAGGCTCTTTCTGCAAAATATCTGGTGGAAAATGCAGGAAAGATAGAGACCATGCTGATTGATGTTCCCACAGAGGTGGATCAGGATGTGGCAGCAAGAAAGCTGGCCTTCATGGGAAAAGAAATCGATACCCTTACCCAAGAGCAGATTGCCTATTTAAACAGTTAAAACAGACTGAACAGACTGAATATAGGTTGAATATAGGTTGATATAGGTTGATATAAAAGGAAAAATACTTGCAAAATAGTAGAGGATATGGTATGCTTATTAGGATATAATTCTAAGGATGACAGCTGTAAACAACTGTAAAGAAGAAAGAGTTTAGAAAGGACTTGACAGCTATGGAGAGTAGTGCAAAAGTTACCTACCTACCTACCTACCTTAAGTCTGTCTTTTTTGCATTTTTTATTATAATGGCTAAGAGAATAGGGGGTATGTCACAGTTGCGAAGCTTTCGCGAACGTGACGCCCCTTTTGGTGCTTAAACCGGGAGAGAAGCCGGAAGAAATCTAAAGAAAAAGGTTAAAGAGTGCAGAAAGTTATCCCAAGTGGAAGCTTTTGAGCATAAATAAAATTACAAAGGAGGACCACAATGAAAAAGATAGTGGGAGAAGTGAAAAAGAAACTATCTCTTCTGCTGGCAGTGGCCATGGTAATCGGATCGATTCCATCGAATACACTGACAGTAGCTGCAGCTGAGCCCAATACACAAGCCGTATTGGAAGAGGCAGCACCGGTGGAGGAAGCAACCACACCGGCAGAGGAAGAGACCACGCAGGTGGAAGAAACCACACCGGCAGAGGAAGAGACCACGCTGGTGGAAGAAGAAACTACACTGGCAGAGGAAGAGGCCGCGCCGGTGGAAGAAGAAACAGCGCCCGTAGAGGAGACAGAGAGAATCAGTATTAAATCTGATTCCACGGTTCAATCAACAGGTGCTACCTATACCGTTACGATTACGGATTCTCAGGCTGTTGTGGAATTCGCTGAAGGAAGCGTTTCTGTTTCGGAAAACGGTTTAACCAAAACTGTTTCGGGTAATGATTTAGTGTTCACCGCCACACCGAAGACGGGCTACCGGGTGACCGATGTAAAGTATTCCATTGAAGGCGTTGATGGACAGAAGGATCCTGCAACAACAGTAGTTGAGGGTGTTACAAAGTACACCATTAGCTCCGCAAATATTAATGGTAATATTACTATTACGGTTACTACAGCTGAACTGCCTGTAATCACCATAGAGGATGGTGGCCATGCAGTGGTTGCGCTTACCGGCGGATACGTTAATAGTGAGGATGGAAGTAAAACCTGGGTAAAAACAGGTGAGAATGTAACCTTTACCGTAACACCGGCTGAGAGGTATGTGGTAAAGGGAGTAGAATATCAGGTTGGTAGTAACGGTGCGCAAACGCTGACTGCTTCCGACGGCACTTACACTATTGAGAAGGCTAATATCACAGACGATGTTACCATTACTGTGACCACAGCAGAGATGGTAAACCTTACCTTCCAGGTAACCAATGCCAAGGTAACTACGGTAAGTGGCAATGACATAGACATTACTGCACCAATTCCGGTGGAAAAGGGAGTAGAATATAGCTTTAAGGCAGTTCCTGATGCAGATAAAGCCATTAAGTCGGTATATGCAGGAAACGATAAGCTTACTGCAACTGACGGAGCTTATAAATTCACCCCTGATGCGGATACAACCATTACCGTAGCAGCGGGAGGAGAATTACAGAACATTACGGTAGACGGGGTAAAGAATGGGGTATTGTCCCAGCCCATTGACAGTGAGGCCAGCTATACCATTACCGTAAATCCCGAGGATGCCACAGATGCTCTGGCAGTAGAGCTGGTGGATAAGAGCGTTTCCGGCAACACAGTTTCCGCTAACACAATAGCTAAAGTAGGGCTGATACAGTCACCTGCTGCAGGAACCCAGCTGAAGGTGACCGTAGAGACAAAAGAAGCGAACCAAGAAGCTACCGTTAAGATTTATAAAGAAGGGGATAGTAGTAAGACACCCGTAACGGGCGGAGAATTTACCCTTAAATCCGTACTGCCTGCATGGATAGGCAATGCACCGACAGTAAGCCTGGCTAGCGCTACGGATGATACACTGACTCTGAATCTTACGGCTAAGGATGTAGCACAGCCTTTGACCGGTAAGCTCTACTATAAGATAGTAGTAACACCGAAGGATAGCGGCAGTGCGACAAAAACCGTCTTCGTAGAATACACGGGAGTAACCCAGAAGGAGAGCATCCGGGTACTGGATAGAAGTCTTGATAAATATGTACCGCTTAAGGCTACAGCATTTGATGTAAGTGTAAGCCTGTTGCAGACAAAGACTCAGGCAGTTGGTCCTAACAGTATTCAGGATACTGACATTGCTGCCAAATCCCAGGAAGGTACACTGGACAACGTGTCCACAAGGGATACCTACTATGAGACGAAGCTTACCCTGAAGAAGGGAACCACCACCGTATATACCGGCCAGGAGAATGTGGTAGTGGCAACTCCGGTATTTGGTAAGAATACCAGCCAGACCACAATTGCCGATGCAACAATCATCAGTGGACCCAGTGGAGCTGATATAAATGACTATACGGTTCAGGTTGAGAATAATGAGGTAAAGCTTTCGGTTGAGAAATATGCAATCACCGGCACCTTAACTATTGAGGTTGCAGCAGCAACCTATAGCACAACCACCCAGCCGGCTACGGCTACCATTAAGGTAAGTGTAGTACGTGGTATTGAAAATATCAGCTTAAATGTACCCGAGGAGGTATACAAGCCGGCAAACAAGGCAGCCTCCTTTACTGCAGGCATAACCTACAATTATGGAGATAAAGCAATCCAGCCTAAGGCTAAGAAGGTTACCTGGGAAATACTGGATGCTGATGACAAGGTAATCACCGCCGGCCATAAGCTTTATAACCAGATCAGCATTAAGAATGGCAAGGTAACCATCAATAAGACTTTCGTTCCCGCGAAAGATGCAGCTGAGAACGTATTCACCGTTAGAGCAACAGCGGCAGACTATGCAGGAAGCACAGTGGTTGATCAGCAGCAGTTTACCATCAATAGCCAGGGCACAGCCTTGGGTAAGGTAGTTATCGTTGAGAATACGGCTGACAGCAGTAGTGACCCTGCTGCATACAAGGTAATTGCCGAAAGCGGAAAAACCCTGACAGCAGACCAGCTTATTGAAAAAGCGTTTGATGACAGCACACTCAAAAGCCCCATAGTTAAGGTGTTGAAGGCTGAGGCAGGAGAAAAGGAGACCTACGCAGAGGAGGACTTTGTATCCGCTTCTCTCTATAGCCTTAAAGCCAGCAATACGGCTGTTTCCTTAAGACAGGTTTATGGTGTGGAAGGCTCTATGCTGGTGGTAAATAAACCGGCTAAGAATCTGAAGCTTACCGCAACCGCACTGGACGGAAGCAAGGCTACGGCTGTACTGGATAAGCTGACCATTAACTATACAGTGGCAGAGGCGTTAGAGCTGGTAATTTATCAGGATAGAATTGGTGATGTCATTGCCAGAAACGATGAGAGTAGTATCTTCTACGGTATAAAGAATACAGTATTTTATGCGGATGTAGTTGGTGCAGAGGGTATCACCAATCATAAGCTTACGGTAAAGGGTGGTAAAATCCTTGCCTCCGGCTTAAATCGTTATATGATAATGGCTACCGGGGAAACCCTGACGGTTACCCTTACCAATAATGCAAATAAGGTAAGCAAGACCTGTACCCTGAAGAATGCTGCCTTAGGTAAGGACAAGGTAAACGTTTCCACCAAAGACAGCCTGGTGGCCAATACAATAGAGCCGCAGAGTATTACCTATACCGTAACCGGTAAAACGTTATCCTCTTATGAGAACGTACTGGTGACGATGAATATGGCAGAAGCAAGGGGTAAGAATTGGTTCAAATATCAAGAATTATCCTTCTCGTCAGATTCTATTGGTGCAGTTATGCCCTTTAATGACGGCACAGTAACCCTTAGCTTCAAGGATAATCAGGAGATTCCTGCCTATGCCTATAAGCTGAACTTCAGCTTCGGCAAGGTGGATGCGGAAGGCAACTTTATTGCCATGACCAAGGAAATTCCGGTAACCCTGAAGGCAACAGAGGTTAAGAAGGCGGAAAGTGCAAAGCTTACTTCTAAGTATACCTTAAGCCTTGCAGACAGTAACAGCCTTCCCCTGACCTTAAGCAACAAGAAGCAGACCCTGACAAGGATTACAGGCATTTTGAATG
>JBJFFP010000048.1:0-95400 GCA_051891855.1 Lachnospiraceae bacterium
CGGAGCTATACCCAGTGCAATATTGATTCTTATGGTAGATCCGTTGGAATGCGTTTATTTCGTAATCTTTATTCTGGTTCTTCAGCAGTTTGACGGAAACATACTGGGGCCTAAGATTTTGGGAAATACCATTGGTATATCCGCATTCTGGATTATTTTTTCCGTAACGGTATTCGGAGGCTTATTCGGCGTACTGGGAATGGTAATCGGTGTACCTGCATTTGCCGTGATTTATAACCTGTTTAACCGATATGTACGGAAGCGGCTGAAAGGAAAAGGCTATCCGGTAGATACTGAGTATTATAAGAATATTGATAAAATGGAAGAATAGACTCCACAAAAAGCCGACACAACTATTCGTTAAACTGTTCTTTTGCGAATAGTTGTGTCGGCTTTTCTATCTACTCTTTTTAGCAGATAATATACTTAATACCCCAGATTTTCATTAATCAGAATCACTTCATAATCTGCACCGGTAGGCTTGGACAGAAAAACGGTCAGTCCACGGCAGATTCTTTCCGGGCTGTTGCAATCATAGCATTTGTCCCCTTTAGCTGCACAGGGTGTTTTGCGTTTCAGACGCTGGCAGTTTAAAGGTGAAGCCACATTACGTGCCCGAAAAAGGGCCTGCTCATAATCAGGTGCAATTTTATTTGCTCCTACAACAAGATAGACCTTCTTAGGCCCGTAAAGGGTTGCTGAAACGCGGTTGCAGGTACCGTCGATATTAATTAATTCCCCGGTTTGGGCCACGCCGTTTAAGGAAGAAAAATAGATTTTAGCCCGATGGGCAAGCTCACGCATTTCCTGATCACTTTTGTCCGGCAGGGGCTTCCAGGGCCAATAAATCTGATTTTCCTTACTTAATGCTTCATATAGCCCCATTTCCTGTATGGTAACGGAACCGCCGATACCGATTTCCTCTCCCTTAAGGGTGTCGGCCAAATATTCCACAGCTTCTGCAGAAGTCTCAAAGCAGGAAACCTGAAAGCCTTTTTTTTCCAAATTGCCTTTTAAAACAGTAAAATCCATTTCCTTTCCTCCATATAGACACTTAGTTTTTACCAATCAATCCAATCTGATTAACGATTATATTCAAAATTTTCCACTGCCTGAATAATCAACTGCATGCTGCCGTCTATTCCATATTTAGAGCTGTTAATACATAAATCATAGCTGTCAGCCCTTCCCCATTTCTTGGAAGAATAATAATTATAATAGCTTTGACGCTGTTTATCCTTCTTTTTCATCATTTCTCTGGCCTTTTGCTCAGAAACATCATATTTTTTCATAATCCGCTTAACTTTATGTTCTTCATTTCCGTAGATAAACAGATTCAGGCAATTTTTATAGTCACTTAAGGCATAATCTGCACATCGGCCCACAATAACACAAGGAGCCTCATCCGCCATTTTCTTAATGGTATCAAACTGTGCCAGAAAAACCTTGTGACTGATTGGCATATCCATAAAGGAGGAAGCATTGTAGCCAAAGGAATAGGTATCCATAACCAGATTATATAAAAAGGAATTGGTAGGCCTCTCGTCATGGCTTTCAATCATCTCCTGACAAAAACCACTTTCCTTTGCCGCTCTGGTTAATAGCTCCTTATCATAGTATTTAATGCCGAAATGTTCAGCGACTTTTTCTCCTATTTCACGGCCACCAGAGCCAAATTGTCTTCCGATTGTAATGATTGTATTCATTCACAACACCACCTTTTGTTGAATTATGTAAACATTTTACACAATTCAAGCAAAAAATTCAATCTTTTTATGAAAAGTGCTGTAATTTCATCAACAGATTTTCAAAATATTCCGGAAGCTCTGCTTTCGTTTCAATGTAGCGGTTATCTTTTGGATGAGAAAAGCCCAGAATATAGGCATGAAGGGTTTGTCCCTGAAGATGAAAGCGGTTTTTGGTATCTCCATAGAGCTCATCTCCTAAAAGGGGATGTCCCATAGAGGACAGATGCACACGAATCTGATGAGTTCTTCCGGTTTCCAGACAGCATTCAATATAGGTGGCATTATTCAGCCTTTTCAAAACCTTTACATGGGTAATTGCAGCCTTTCCCTTTCGCTGATTCACTGCCATTTTTTTTCGTTCAATGGGATGACGTCCGATTGGTGCATCAATATGGTATTCATCCTCCTTAAGGATTCCCATACAGACAGCCCGGTAGCAGCGTGTAATGGTATGCTCCTTCAGCTGCCGGGCAATGGATTCATGAGCCAGATCATTTTTACAGACAATTAAAGAGCCTGTAGTATCTTTATCAATACGATGTACAATTCCCGGGCGCATGATTCCGTTTATTCCTGATAGACTGTCCCTACAATGGAATAAAAGTGCATTTACAAGGGTGTCACCGTAATGTCCCGGTGCGGGATGAACAACCATTCCTTTGGGCTTATTGACAACGATAACATCTCCGTCCTCATATAAAATATCCAGGGGAATATTCTGGGGAAGGATTTCCGGCTCCACACTGGGGGGAAGGCAAAACTCCACCTCATCCTCACTTCTAAGGGTATACTTGGATTTGACCGCTCTTCCGTTTACACTGACCTTCCCCTCCTGAATCATCTTCTGGATATAGGAACGGGATAAAAAATCCAGATTAGCACTTAAATATTTATCAATGCGTAAGCCTTCCTCTTCCTCCGGAATCTGAAATTTAAATACGTCCATAGGTTATTTTATCTCTCTTATACGTTTTTGTCGGATATTTAAAAACTCTAAATCCTGTTCCTTGTAATAAAATAAAATCATAAAGGCAAGCAAGACACAGGCCACGGATACATAGATATCAGCTACGTTGAAAATGGGAAAATTGATTAATACAAAATAGAAAAAGTCAACTACATATTCCAGACGAACACGATCAATCATATTTCCCACAGCACCGGAAGCAATCATTACCAGAAGGATATGGAGCCACAGATACCGTTTTCCTTCCGGCATTTTAAACAGTACATAGCAGATAGCCACCAGAATTATACAGGCAATTAAAATAAAAAAAGCTTTTTGATTCTGCAGCATTCCAAAAGCAGCCCCCCTGTTTTCCAGGTAGTTTAGTTCAAAAACCCCTTCAATGACAGGTACCGCCGGTCGATCCTTAAGATTAATAACTGCCAGATGCTTTGTATACTGATCGATGGCTATTAAAATAACCATCATAATAAAATCCACAAATAAAATCATTTTCTTTCTTAGTCTACTCTTCATTCCGGTATATAATCTCCTCTATTCCACCTAAAATTTCTTCATCCGTTACCGTATGCTCAATAAAGGCTTCTCCCACTTTATTTAACAGAATAAATTTAATCTGTCCCTGCTCCATTTTTTTATCCGATTTTGTCAGAGCCAGTATTTGATCAGCCTCAACGTTTTCTATACTGATGGGAAGATTAAAGGGAACAAACATATCTCTGATTTCATAATATTCCTCATTGGAAATCAGCCCTCTTTTCCAAGAAATAAAAGCAGCTGCAACGGAGCCCAAAGCGATACATTCACCATGCAGCAGAGAGAAATTCATATATTTTTCAATGGCATGCCCTATGGTATGGCCAAAATTCAATAATGCCCTATCTCCTTTTTCAGTGGGATCCTTTTCCACCACTGCTTTTTTTATCTGGCAGCTGCGATATACCATCTCCTCCAGAATCAGGGGCTTGCGATTACCAATTTCATAGAGTTTGCCGATCATCCACTCATAGTAAGCCGAATCCTTAATCAGACCATGCTTCATTACCTCTGCAAAGCCATTATAGAATTGGCGTTCATTCAGAGAATTTAAAGTGGAAATATTGATATAGACCAGTCGGGGCATTTTGAAGGCACCCACCATATTTTTGTACTGGTCAAAATCTACCCCTGTTTTTCCGCCGATGCTGCTGTCTACCTGAGCCAAAAGAGAGGTTGGAATCTGGATAAAATCTATTCCTCTCAGGTAAGTGGCTGCTGCATACCCGGTTAAATCTCCGACCACACCGCCTCCCAGGGCAATTAGCATATCCTTACGCTCGAAATGATGTTCAATTAAAAATCGATACAATTCCTTCACGGTATTCAGAGTCTTACTGGCTTCTCCTTCCGGAAAGGAAAAGATACAGACCTCCTCTGCCGCTGTTTCCAAAATGGCTTTTACCTGAGAACCATAAAGCTTTTCCACTCGGGAATCAGTAACAATACAGAGGCGTTTTTTTCGGGTATCCAGCTTATTTAATTCTTCTTTCAGTGGAAAAAAGCTGTCTTCAAGAACAATATCATAACAGGGTCTGTTTTCATAGAAAACTTCTAAACGTTTGCTCATGGCATTTACCTCAATCTATGCTTTTCTTTTAAAAAAGACTTCCCGCCACAGGCAGGAAGTCTCTTCCTTTATCACGGATTATGTATCAGCGAACGGGAACATCAAAGGAGCCACTTAGGATTTCCTGAAAATCACCGGAAATATCCACACTGGCCGGAGTAATAATAAAAATATAATGGGAAATCTTCTGTAAATTTCCATTGATGGCATAGCAGGAGCCGGATGTAAAATCAATAATCCTCTGGGCAACTTCCACATCAATTCCTTCCAGATTCAATACTACCGTTCTGTTGGCCAGAAGAGTTTCTGTAATCTCTCTTGCCTCTTCTACGGAAGTGGGCTTAATTACACAGACCTCCATTCCGGAGCCGTTGATTCTGCGGGGCTGCTGTCTGATTGGTGCAACTCTGGGTGTCTGCTTCTTAACCTTGTCTTCATCATAAGAGCTGTCTTGACGTATTGAACTGACCTTACCCTCTTTAACATCCTCTTCTTCATCTAAATAATCATCATCATCGTAGTATCCGTCATCTTCTCCATCGTTAAGCTTCATTATATTTATAAACTTATCCATTACACCCATTTTTCACAACTCCTGTTCTCATTCTGTCTTATATACACGTTCACCAAAAATACCTGTCCCCACGCGTACATAATCGGCACCTTCTTCAATGGCTACCCGATAATCTCCGGTCATTCCCATTGACAAGATATCCATATCCACATTATCAATGTTTTTTGTCATTATGTCAACAGATAATTGTTTCATGGTTTTAAAATAGTGGCGGTTTTCCTCTTCATTTTCCACAAAGGGAGCCACCGTCATCAGCCCTTTAATCCTTACTCCGGGCAAAAGGCTGATTTCCCTTATCAGCTTCTGAGTATCAGCGGGTAAGACTCCGTATTTGGATTCTTCATTGGCAATATTCACCTCTATCAATATAGGCATAACCTTCTCTTTTTTGACTGCTTCTTTGCTGATTTCCTCAGCCAGTCTGAGAGAATCCACACTATGGATTAAAGCCACCTTATCGATAATGTATTTTACCTTGTTCCGCTGTAAATGTCCAATCATATGCCAACGGATATCAGAAGGAAGCTTGTCATACTTCTCTTGAATCTCCTGGACTTTATTTTCACCGAAATCACGAATCCCACAGTCATAGGCTTCACGGATAGCAGAGACAGGCTTTGTCTTGCTTACGGCAATCAGCTTTATCTTTCCCTTTTTATCGGCAGGTGAGGCAAGGTCAATTACCTCCCGTACCCGATTAATATTTTCCTGTATCATTCTCCACTCTTCTTTCTTTAATATAAAAGCTCATTTTCGTCTACGGCTTGGGCATCAAGCACGATATAGTCATATTCAATCAATCCATATTCCGTATTGGAACGAATAATGGAGTATTCCTCATTCTGATAAAGAATTTGAATCTGTTTAAAATCAGCATATCCCTTATTTTTATTATATACTCCTACTAAAGAAGCTGTTTGGGAAACGGTAAAGCTGCTGTTGGAATCCAGCTTGAGAAGCCGGTTTCCCGCCTCCAGCTCAGGGCTTCCTACATAATAGTTCCCATCTTCCTTATTGTATATGCTTACAGTAACAAACTGGCTGAGCTGATTTCCGTTTTCATCATAGATTTCCTTCAGCACACCCTGCTCGCCGTTTTCCCCACTTTTGGTAACATACTCTTCAGGAACCAGGTAGAACTGTTTTTCTACAATGGCAGAATTGGGTACTTTAAGTCCGCTGGCCTCTTCTAAAATCAGTTCAATTTCCACAAATCGATCTGTACAGAAGGATATCATGGAATTGTTAAAGGTCAGCTGTACATAGGTATCTGCATCTTTGTTGGTAAAGGAGCTGATCTCTGCCCAGGAAACATACTGATTCCTCAAAAATTTAACCTGAACATATTCCATTTCTAATAAAAGCGCTGCTCTCTCAGGATCCGTTTTTATAATCAGAGACCATTCTTCATCGGTAACCAGCTTATAAATGGGATCACCGGAATTAACCAGCGCATTACTGATTAGCTGTGTTTTTTCATAATCGGTCTTATTTAAAATCTCATCGGTAATTTGAGCAGGATCGTAATCCTCATATCCATCATAAGAATATACCACAATACCGGATATCGGTGCATTACATACATTGATCAGACCGCTTTCACCGGAACGATTCAGGCTGTCCAGATTTTCCAGAATATTTGCATTAGCCTGCTTATACACCGTACCCTTGATGGCATGCTTAAATTCATATAAAGAGGAAAAACTCTGGGTGTCAAAGTCTTTTTTATACTCCATAATATCGCTTCTAAGCTCCTCCAGATCAGCCTCGTCCAGAGAATTTTCACCCATATTCTGTTCTTCCAGAATATCCTGTAATCGCCCGCCTTCGTCCACGGTACATACCATTTTACCAGTACCGATTCTCTCACCCTCTCTGACGTAATAGTTAATATATCCGTCATAACTGCTGTTAATAATCATTTCTTCCCTGATGGCAAGTCCGGTATAAATGTTTTCCACATAAAGGGAGCCTGTCTTAACCTGATATCCCGCTATATGGGTACTGGTAAAATACATAAATACACAAATAATGATATAGACCAAAATTCCCCCGAAGAAAATCATTCCCAGGTTAATATTCAAGGGCTTGCGATATTGTCGTATTTTTCCTGAATCATGATTTGCCAATTGCGGCCCTCCAAAACTAAACTACAATTTTCCAAAAAAAGGGACTGCTTCCACAGTCCCTTATGTATTCAATCTCTATATTTATTAAGCACTTATAGGGATACAACAATCTTTGACTTCATACTCTCGTCAAGGTCTTTCTCATCACGGGAAACACTTAAAATAAAATCAATTCCAAACTTCTCTCCTAACTGCTCCAGCTTATCCACAACAGGAGTAATGCTGCTATCCTCCAGCTTTGCAATCTTTAAGAAGCTGTCAAAATACATTTGCTGTAAATCATGATCCTGAGAAATAATCCCACAGATAAATCCAATAAATTCATCACTGTTTTTAAAATCAAAATCAGAAACATCGATTAAACGAACCTTATTATTCAATTCAAACATATGCTTACCGCTTTTGTCTAAATAAACAATATTTCCAGAAACATTTTTCACTTCACTATTCACTTTGTCCAGCAAGTATTTCGTCTTGCCCTTTCCCTTTTGCCCTACAATCAACTGAACCATTGGTAATCCCTCCTAAAGTAAAATAAAGTTGCGTATATTCCCATAAAGGCCCATTCGTAACCTATAATTATTATAGTGGATATCCGGTTAAAAAACAACCTCTAATTATATATTTCTTCCAACATATCCACCATCTCTTCATACATAAGCTGACGTTCCTTTGACTGGAGAATAACGGAAATATAGGGATTTCCCGCAGTATCCTTAGAAAGGAGAATCAGACAGTTTCCCGCAGCATTGGTGGTACCTGTTTTTCCGCCGATAACCGTCACCTTATCCGGTGAACTTACAGTACCTCTTAGAAAAAAGTTTGTAGTGGAAAAGGACATTTCCTTGTCTTCTCCATTACTATTCTGGTAGATAGTTTCATAACTGCCGGTGTGGATGATTTCCCTAAACATTTCATAATTGATAGCTTCATTAAAAATCAAATATAAATCATAGACCGTGGTATAATGATTATCATCAGAAAGTCCATGGGGATTGACGAAATTACTGTTGGTTGCTCCCAGCGCCCTTGCCTCCTCGTTCATCAGACGGGCGAAAGCCTCAACACTACCGGCTACATGAATAGCAATGGCATTGGCCGCATCATTAGCAGACTGGATAAGCAGGGCATGAAGTGCCTGATTCATGGTCAGCGTATCTCCTGCTTCCAAGCCACATAATGTAGCTCCTGATTCCGTAATACGGGCACCATCGGTAACGGTGATTATATCATCCGGGCTGGCATTCTTTAAAGCAACCACTGCGGTAAGCACCTTAGTCAGGCTGGCAGGATAAAGACGATTATGAAGATTCTTCGCATAAATAATCGTACTTTTATTTACATCAAATAACGCAGCTGCAGTAGCCTGGCTCATGTCTACACTTGTTTCTGCTGTAACATCACTGTTTCCGACACACAGGGCATCTGCAAAGGCGGCCATTTTCACTTCCCGCTGGTAGGAAGAAGCCACCTGAAAGGCCGATACATCATTATTTAGTTTATAGGCAAAGGGGATTGAAGCACTCTTGCAGCCTGAGAGTAAAAATAGAATCATCACAGACAGCAGTACAGGGATTCTCTTATTTGTACATTTCACGCCACTCAAGATCTCCTCTATCTAATGACTTGATTAACAACTCTGCAGTGGCCAGATTAGTAGCCAGGGGGATATTATGGGTATCGCAGATTCTGACGATATTATTTACATCCGGCTCATGGGATTTAGAGGTCAAAGGATCCCGTAAAAAAATGACCAAATCAATCTCATTATGCTCAATCTGTGCACCAATCTGCTGTTCACCCCCCAGATGTCCGGCAAGATATTTATGAATGGATAAGTTGGTTACTTCTTCAATTAATCTTCCTGTGGTTCCCGTAGCAAAAAGCTCATTTTTGGACAAAATTCCCCGATAGGCAATACAAAAATTCTGCATCAGTTTTTTCTTGGCATCATGTGCAATTAAGGCAATATTCATGTTGACAATCCCTCCGACTCTTAGACTATTTAATATTTTTTTGCCTGTAAACGTATATTCAAAACGATTCCCATGACAACATACAAACTGACCAAAGAGGTTAATCCGTAACTGACAAAGGGAAAGGGAATACCCGTATTGGGCAGAAGTCCCGTAGCCACAGCCATATTCATCAGACTCTGAAAGCCCACCAGGGCTGCTACTGCAGTGGCAATAATAGAGCCTGCCAAATCCTTGGCCTGACGAGCCACCAGAAGACATTCAATGAAAATCAGCGCTACCAGTACAATTACCGCAAAGGCTCCCACAAACCCCAACTCCTCACCGATGATTGCATAAATGAAGTCGGTCTGAGGCTCCGATATAAAGTTTCCATTTTTTACGGAAGCGATTACATTGTTATTCAATCCCTTTCCCCATAACTGACCTGATCCGATAGCCGTAATGGAATTTGTCTGCTGATAGGCAATATCCGGGTATTTCTCCGGCTGAAGCCACCCCAGAATACGCTGTGCCTGGTAACCGCGGATAATGTTTTGTTCCGGTTGTAGAATCAGAAAAAAGAAAATCACCACTACCGGAACGGCAACGGCTACCACCGAGGCCACAACTTTATAGTTTAGGCCAGCCACAAAAAGCATGGTGGAAAAAATAACCATAATCATAATACTGGTGGACAAGTCCGGCTGCTTATAAACCAAAAGAAGAGGCGGCACCAAAAGTAACAAAGAAAGGAAAAGAAAGCGAAAAGTATTCAGTTTTTCTCTATACTTCATCATAAACTGTGCGTAGAATAAAATCAATAAAATTTTCGCTGTTTCAGAAGGCTGAAACTGGACTCCTAAAATATTTACCCAACGCTGTGCTCCGCCAATATTTAATCCAAAAAAGGTTACGGATAAAAGCAAAAGAATATTCCCAATATATAAAAACCAATAAAAGAACAAAACCAGGGAATAGTCTACAAAAGACAGAAACAGCATTGCCGCAATACCGGCAATCATACCCATAAGCTGCCGTTCCATTAAATCGCTTTTTGCACTTCCCACAGCAAGAACGCCTATGGTGGAAAGTGCAATAACGTACAGGATTAATTTAAAATCATAGTCTCTCAGCTTGTATTGTCTAAACATAATTTCCTTCTTATTCGTGAATATCCAGTATGGGAATGCAGGCATACAGGGAAGGCTTTCGGTTTCTTCCTCTTTTACTATTTTTCTTCAGCATAATCTCCATATGCTCTACATCTATGCTCATGTATTTGGATATGGATTTCACCAAATCCATTTTAATCCGCTCCATAACCTCGGGTGAACAGTTAATTCGATCCGAAATCAATAAGATTTTCAATCTGTCTTTTGCTACCTCTTTGGAGCTTTTTCTGGAAAATAATCTGAAATTTTTTCTGAAATTCATCTGCTCATCCCCTTTCCTATTTCAGCTTATCACTTTTAAATATTCCGGACACCTTCGTCCAAAAGGAAAAGGTCTGATACAGTTCCATGGGAATATCTTCACCGGTGATGCGAAGACAGATATCCCGATATGCCCTTGCCGCTAAAGAACCGGTATCCACCAAGGGCTCTCCCTGATTGGTAGAAATAACCACCTGCTCATCATCGGGAATAACACCAATTAAAGAAAGGGCCAGTATATCCACCACATCCTCAGGAGACATCATATCTCCCCGTTTAACCAGTTCCGGGCGCATACGGTTCAGAAGCAGATCCATCCTGTCCATTTCCCGAGCCTCCAACAGTCCGATAATCCGGTCTGCATCCCGAATGGCAGATACCTCCGGTGTGGTAACAACAATCGCTCTGTCGGCTGCTACCACCGCATTTTTAAAACCCTGTTCGATTCCGGCGGGACAATCCAGCAGAATATAGTCGAACTGGGGCTTGAGATATTCAATCAGTTTAACCATCTGAGGTTCATTTACCGCAGTTTTATCTCTAGTCTGGGCTGAAGGAAGAAGGTACAGTCCGGGATAACGCTTGTCCCGGATGAGGGCCTGTTTTACCCTGCAATTACCTTCTACCACATCCACCAGATTGTAAACAATCCGGTTTTCCAGGCCCATCACCACATCCAGATTTCTAAGTCCGATATCCGTATCGATCATAACGACCTTTTTCCCCAGCGCTGCAAGACCGCTGCCCAAATTTGCCGTTGTGGTGGTCTTACCCACACCGCCTTTTCCGCTAGTAATGACAATAACTTCACACATAATCTACTTTCCTCCGCAAAGCAATGAATTATTGTCCTCTGGCATTTTCCTAGATTAGCAGAAATTCCAGCAATTCTTTGGTAATTGGTTCCATAACGATATGTGAATCCTTAACATATGCGATTTTGGGTTGTACCTTTGGTTTGATTCCCCATCTGGGTTTTTCTTTGGGTTTATATCGAAAGTCTCCGATTCTGATTTTTTCCGGAGACATTTCCAGTGCCACCACGTAATGACCGTCTTCTCCTCCAAAGCCCGCATGAACTTCTCCGTAAAGTCCTCCGATAATGATAATATCCTTTGTAGCCGTAACACAACAGCCGGGGTAAACATCCCCTAAGATAACCATGCTGGATTCCGTCTCAATTTTCTGTCCGTTTTTCAAGGTGCCCCGATAGAATCGTCCATAATTCTCCGTATGCTGCATATCCACCTTCTGGATAGCTTTAACAAACTTCTTATTGGTTTCTTCATTTTTTCCGATAATACAGACAATTTCCAAATCCGAATGGTTTTGAATGGTTTGTACCAGAAGGCGTTCTTCCTCTTCCGTAAGCAGTCTTCCCTCTACGGAAAGAGCCATTTTGGCATCCCGAAAGAAATTTCTGCTCTGCTCAAATTTATGGGCAATCTCCTCCAATAGCTCTGCAAAATCCAATTCTGCATTCAGATAAAGCGTAATTCCGTTTGGAAAGCTTTTAATTAAAATATTCTCTTTCATCCGTCCTCCCTGGATTTAATCCCCTCCGGCAGCTGAAACATCAGGAACATTCGCCGTTCCCGAAAGGATTTCATCCTCTTCCTGAAGATCAAAATAATACTGATAAATATCTCTCGTCAGGTTGGCTGCATAGTTTGAGGTATAACCGTTTGCTATACGTGTTGTTATGGTTATTTCAGGGTCATTATACGGAGCAAAGCTGACGAATAAAGCATGGTTGGCCCTCTTTCGGCTTTCTTCAGCTGTCCCCGTCTTTCCTGCCACTTCTACCCCCAGATTAGAGTAGTCACTTCTTTTCTGAACCACCTGCCGCATTCCTTCTCCGATGGACTGCCAGGTAGAGGAAGCAAATTCCACCCGGTTTCTAACATTGGGAGTGAAATCCGCCAGCAGATTGTCATTGGAATCCGTAACCTTATCAATAAGGCTTAAATCATAACAGGTTCCCTGATTGGCAATAGTGGTGATATAACGGGAAAGTCCCACGGTTGTAAAACTGTTTTTTCCCTGTCCGATAGCTGATAATACAGAATAGTCATCGGAAACGATGGGGGTTGCCTCATCAATTTCAATGCCTGATTTTTCGGAAAGGCCAAACATATCTGCATATTTGTACAGCATTTCCACACCCACATCACTGTCATAGGTATCACCGGTAATTCCCAGCCGATACCCAATTTCATAAAAATAACAGTTACAGGAGTTGGCAATTCCTCCCACTACGTTTAAATTGCCGTGAGCCCCGGGATAAATCCAGCATTTGTACCGATCTGTGGTAAAACGGTCAAAAATACCGCGGCAGAGAATATTGGTGGTGGTTCCCACAATCTTTTCCTCTAGGGCTGCTGCAGCAGATACCATTTTATAAGTAGAGCCGGGTACGGTTCTTTGCTGAGTAGCACTGTTCCACATGGGATTGGTAAGATCCGTCTGCAGCTGTGCAAAATACGCAGCATCAATACTGTTGGCCAGACGATTGTTATCATAACTGGGATAGCTGACAAGGGCCAAAACCTCCCCTTGGGTGTTGGTCACCACTACGGAGGCAGAACAGGGATCCAGTGCCAGCTGTGCCGGCGTAATATATAGGTTTTCAATTAAAAAAAGAATAAAGTTATAGGCAGAAATCTGTCCCGACAGGAATCGGTTTTTTTCCTCATCCGTTATACTTACTACCTCCTGCTCCAGCAAAACGCTGCAAATCTGCTTGGGAGTAATATCCGTATTTTTAATCATATATTTATACATTTTTTTGGAAAAGGTAGTATTATTTTCCAGGCGTTCAAATATATATTGGGTGAGGGCCGAAAAAACTTCTTCTGAATCTGCATATTTGCTGCTTAAATTGAGCTTGGAAACGTTAATCCAGTTTTGGGAAATACAATAGCTTAAATATTCCCCCAGACTGATGCTTTCCTCTGTTTTCCAGGCCTTATAGGTGGCATCCTCAGTATCCACCGCATCGGAAATAATCACTCCATTTTCCGTCAACATGGTTACAATATAGCTTTGATATACCTGATATTCGGCAGTCAGTTCCTTGTAGGAAGTCTGTTTTTCATACAGCTCCTCCTCCAGTCGGTCGAAGATTCTCTCCTGCTTCGTCAAAAAGGCCTGATAAATTACCTTCTCATTCTCTCCTGCTGCTTCCTGACTAAAGTGGGAAACATCAATTACGCTGTTATCGATCAGGGCAAAATAAACATCATCTATGGGAATGAGCAGGGTACTGGCAGAGGGATACTCAGGAACTTCGTAGGTCTTGCTGTTGATGATTTTAGTTACCAGAATACCCGCCAGCTTCTGTTCCAGAATATTATAAACGGCAATCTGTAAATCTGCATCAATATTCAGATACAGATTATTTCCCGCTGTAGGCTCTATCCGGTTTTCACTTTCAATCACCTTACCCATATTATCTACATAAATAGTCTCCGAGCCGTTCACTCCTCTGAGATAGCTTTCCATAGACTGCTCTATTCCGGATTTTCCCACCATATCCGTAAGGGAATAGGCCTGTGTGCTACCTGAATCCGCTGCTTCCGCATTCAAAGATTCCAGCTCCTCTTGGGAAATTTTCCCGATATAGCCTAAAAGATGGGCGAAGTAGATACTGTCCTCATAAACACGAATGGTATCCTCTTCAATGGCAGCCCCGGGAAGGCTTTCCAGATTCTCCAGAATACTGGCCACCGTCATCGTATTTACATCCGTAGCCACCGTAGTGGGAATAAATTTCTGATAGCTGTTGGCACTCATGGCATAACGAATGGTAACGATTTGGAGGATTTCTTTTTTGGTGTAGCCTTCTCCTAAAACGAAGCTATCCCGGGGATTGGCAGAATCACTGCTTTTGCCTACTCCATAGCGGGAATATCCGGCTAAATATTCCATCATTTCTTCCGCCGTAGAAGTCTCCTCCTGATAACTCATGTCTCCCGGGTCGGCATAGCCATAAATATCTGCCCGAAAACGGGTTAGCCTGGTATCCGATACGGTATAGGCATATTTTCCATCTTCATCAATAATGATGGAAAAATCACTGTCAATCTTATCTCCGCTTTTTTCAATTATCTGAATCAGCTTAAGCAGAGTTTCATTAAGTCGCTCATTCTTTTTGCTTCCGGATTCAAATACATCCTCTATGGTAACGTTATAGGCCAGTTCATTATGGGCAAGAACTTTACCGTTTCGGTCATAGATATTTCCTCTTGTACTGGGAATGGAACGCTCCTTTTGAATTTTTAGTGTAAAGTCCTCCAGAGTCTGGGAACCATTTACAATCTGTAGGTCAAAAATACGCCAGGTCATTACACCGCCCAGGATGAGAAAAACCACAGCCAGAATGATTAAACGGCTGTTTTCCACAGGTGTGGAGGGTTCTTTAACGCTTTTAAACAATTTTGGTTACTCCTTCTCTTTCCAAACGCTCCAGCCTTCTTTCCGTAAACAGTAACAGCGGATACAGTCCGCAGGTGATTACAATGGTATAAACCATTTCCGGCAGGATGATATTGAGAAAATAATAGAGAAAATTAAATCTTCCGTTTAGTAAAAATAACAGAATGTAGCAAATAAGGCCATAGGCCAAATCACTGGTCAAAATGAAAATTATGGGTAACTTAATATCTTCCGGATAAAATATTTTCCTAAAAACCCCATTGGCATATCCTATGTACATATAGAGCAATGCATAAAATCCAAGCAGGCTTCCAAAAAAAATATCAATCAACAGGCCGGAAAAAAAACCCACCAGCAGACCGCTTTTTTTCCCCCTTATCAAGCCGTAGGAGGCGGTAACAATAAGCATAAGATTGGGGATAATCCCACCAAAGCTTAAAGCTCTGAATACGGTACTCTGCAATAAAAAACAGGCAACCACAAAAACAGCACTGATTATCACTTTTCTCATTGCATCTATCCTTTCCGGCTTTCTATTCTACTGTCTGTTTCAGCTCCATAATCACCAGCACATCTTCCAAATGCTCAAAATCAACGGCTGTGGTCAGGGTACCGGATTTGGTTAAATTATTGGCATCCGTTTCAATCTTACTGATGTAGCCGATTAAAATTCCCGGCAGATAATATTCACTGATATTGGAGGTAACTATCTTATCTCCCACAGCAGCCTTTTCTTCCCGATCCACCAGCTTACTGAAGGTAATCATTCCCTCAGCCATCTGGGATAAATCACCGGTAACCACTAAATGATCTCCTGTGGAAATCAACATACCGCTGGTATTATTATTATCTTCAATAATACTGGTCACCTTTGCATAATTAGGACCCACATCGGTAACCCTGCCCACCAGACCGCTTCCGGCCATAACATTGCAGTTAATACGAACACCATCATTGCTGCCTTTATTGATGGTAAAGCTGGAAAACCAGTTACTGGAATCCTTACCAATAATTTGTGCTCCGATTTTTTCATATTCAGAGTATTCTTCATCCAGTACAAAAAGCTCCCGCAGCTGATAAAGCTCATATCTTTCCTGCTGAAAGCGAGTGTTTTCTATGGTCAGCTTATCTACCTCTTCCTTCAGGCGCTGATTTTCCGCTAAAACGTCCTTAAGCTCCAGAAGCTGATCTGATTTATCGGAAAACCATCTCCCCACCTCTGAAATACCACTCTGGAAGGGAACCAGTAAATATCCGGCTACCGTATTAAGGGGTGTGTTCAGCAGGTTGGTATTAAAGGAAATGACCATGATTCCCACACAGGCAACGGTCAATAGAAAAAGGAGATATCTACTGGGCAGTGTAAATTTCTCCTTAGGTCTTTTTAATAAAGGACTCATCTTCCCATCCCTTCAATGGAATATGCTACAGATTTATAGTTATCATCTTTAATGACTTTGGCAAGTCCTCTGGCAACACTTTCTATGGGATTATCGGCGACATTTACCTTCAGGCCTGTCCCTTTTTGCATCAGGGCAGCAAGATGGCTGATTTGAGAAGCTCCGCCGGTAAGATAGATGCCGTGACGGTAAATATCTGCTCCCAGCTCCGGTGGAGTACGCTCCAAAATAACCTTTACGCTGTCAATAATCGTATTAAAGCTTTCAATTAAAGCCTGATGAACCAGCTCTGTAGGGATTTCCCGTTCTACCGGAAGTCCTGTTACGATATCTCGGCCATACACAATGGCCCCTCGATTTGCTTTTTCCAGCTCCCGTAAATTCATCTTTACCTTTTCTGCGGTCTTTCCGCCCACAATCAGACTGAACTCCTTACGGATTGCATTGCGGATGGCCTCATCGAATTTCAGTCCTCCAACTTTAATCAGACGGCTGAGTACAATTCCTCCCAGGGAGAGGATAGACACCTCTGTGGTATCATAACCCACATTGACAATTAATACACCTTGGGAATTTTTCACATCTATGTCCATCCCCAAACCGTCTGCCACGGCCTTTTCCACCACCATAATCTTTTTAGCCTTCACATTGGCATCCTTAATCAAATCATAAAATGCTCTTTTTTCCACCTCTGTTACATCCGTAGGCACGGCCACATAATAATCCGCAGGCTTAATATTACCGCCGCACAGATCATTGATAAAATATTTCAGTAAAACCTCCATATTTTGAATATCCGCAATTACGCCGTTACATACGGGATAAGAGGCCACAATGTTACCGGGAGCCTTCTCGTACATATCAAAAGCAGAATCTCCGTAAGCAAAATAGGTCTTCTTATTCTCTATGGCAATCATATTCTTCTCTACCATAACCGAATCATCCATACGATGATATATTTTAATGTTGCTTGTGCCAAGGTCAATGCCAAAAACGTTAT
The DNA here is from genome assembly GCA_051891855.1 of Lachnospiraceae bacterium. GTDB lineage: Bacteria > Bacillota > Clostridia > Lachnospirales > Lachnospiraceae > SFDP01. The sequence goes on from JBJFFP010000048.1 coordinate 17,253, forward strand.
TTGCCACCTTCACAACTCCTTTCTCTTTTCCAGGTAACCTAATTCCTTTAAGCTTGTATAAGTATTATCTCCGATAATGATATGATCTACTAGGGGAATATTTAAAATATGGGCAGCCTCATTAATCCTCAAGGTGATTTCAATATCTTCCTTACTGGGGGTGGAATCTCCGCTGGGATGATTATGTACCAGAAGAATGTGTACAGCCTGCATCCGAACAGCCTGGAGGAAAACCTCCCGGGGAGATAAAACAGACATATTTACCGTTCCTTTGGACAAAACCATATCCTGAAGCAGTTGATTTTTATTATCGGTCATTACCAGAATAACCTGCTCCACCTCAAGATGCCTCAGCTGCTCCATGTAGTATCCTGCCACCGTCTGAGGACTGGTAAAGCGAATACCATGACGAAAGCCTTCCCTGGCCATTCTTTTTGACAGCTCGGCCATACACTTTAACCGAATTGCCTTAACCTCCCCAACTCCCTTAATGGACATCAGCTCCGGCAGGGAAAGATGCTGCAGAGCTAAGAGGCCGCCGGCCTGGCCGGTCTGACTTCCCAGTCTTAAAATCTTTCCGGCCAGCTTCAGTGCATTGCAGTCTTTAGTGCCGGTTCGCAGTAGAATAGCGATCAATTCCGTATCGCTTAATGCCTCCGGCCCCAGGGCGGCAAATTTTTCGTAGGGAAGCTGTTCTTCCCAGATTTCTCTTTTTTCTTTCATTCATCCTGCTTTCTCTTCTCTCCGGGTAAGAAAGCCTGTTTCAGCAGGAACCCATATCCTATTCCTTTTTTATCTTTGTCAATCTCAACTATCTTATCATAATTGATGGCGGCTGTACATAAAATAGCCGGATTTTTTTTCGCATATTTCTTCCCAAAAACTGTTATTTCCCCACCAGCCCGGCATTTACCACTTCCTGATAGGCCGTTAAAATCCCATATTTTGCATGCTGCCAGGTTAAACCGCCCTGAAAGTAAACCGCAAAAGGAGACCGGATAGGCCCGTCTGCACTAAGCTCGATGGAGGAACCGGATACAAAGGCTCCTGCCGCCATAATTACGGGACTGTCATATCCCGGCATATCCCAGGGTTCAGGCGTGACGTGACTGTCTACCGGAGCCGCCTTTTGGATTCCCCTGCAGAAGGCATTCACTCCCTCAGCCGATCCCAGGGTTACTGCCTGAATAATATCGTGCCGGCTTTCTTTTCCGTCAGGAATAACCGAAAAGCCAGCCTGTTCAAAAAGATTGGCAGCAAAAATTGCTCCTTTCAATGCTCCTGCGGTCACCGTAGGTGCCAGAAACAGCCCCTGGTAAAAAGAGCTTAAAATACCCAGGGAGGCCCCCACCTCTTTCCCAAGACCGGGACTGGTGAGGCGATAAGCAGCCTGCTCAATACACTCTTTTTTCCCTGCCAGATAACCACCCACAGGAGCCAGTCCTCCTCCGGGATTTTTGATTAAAGAGCCAACCACAAGATCGGCTCCCACCTGGGAGGGCTCTATGGTCTCTACAAACTCCCCGTAGCAGTTATCCACCATACAGAGAATATCCGGCCTGATTCCTTTGATAAAGCGGATTAACTCCCCTATACGTTCTACAGAAAGAGTGGGTCTTGTCTGATACCCCTTAGAACGCTGGATAGTGACCAGCTTCGTTTTATCCCTTATATTCTGTCTGATAGCTTCATAATCGAAGCTGCCATCGGGACACAGATTTACCTGTCGATACCGGATTCCGTATTCCTTTAGGGAGCCTTTTGCGGACCTTATCCCGATAACCTCCTCCAGAGTATCATAGGGCTTTCCCACAGGACTTAACAGCTCATCACCGGGCCTTAAATTGCTGAACAGGGCCAGGGCCAGAGCATGGGTTCCACAGGTGATCTGGGGACGTACCAGAGCATCCTGGGTTCCGAAAACGTGGGCATAAACCCTCTCCAGAGTATCTCTTCCCAAATCGTTGTAGCCATAGCCAGTGGTTCCCATAAAACAGGCCTCACTTACCTGATTATCCTGCATGGCCTTCAGAACCTTCAGCTGGTTAAATTCCGCCACCCGGTCAATTTCTTCAAAACGGGGCTTTAGGGCAGAAATAATTTCCTCTCCCCGCTGCCAGACCGAAGGGCTGATTCCCATTTGTTCATATTGTTGTTGAAGCATAATTCCTCTCATTCAGCTAAATTAGCATCCTTTTTCAGTATGGTTGATTTTTGAAATCATATACCGGATAATTTCCCCATCATCATTATGAAAATCCGGTTTATTTACCCAGATTACCTCTTTTTCCCGCTTAAACCAGGTAAGCTGACGTTTGGCAAAATGGCGGGTATCCCGTTTAATCCGGTACAGGGCCTCTTCCAAAGTAATTTCATCCTCTAAAAAGGCAAGGATTTCTTTATAGCCCAGTCCCTGCATGGAGACGAAGGAACGGTCATAGCCCATTTCCTTCAATTTCCTTACCTCATCCACCAGTCCCTTTTTTTTCATCTCATCCACCCGAAGGTCAATTTTTCGATAAAGCCGCTCCCTTTGATCCGTTAAAACAAAATAAGAAAAATCATAGGGACTTACCTTTTCTCTCTGCTTTTGGTTATGAAGAGAAATAGGCTCACCGGTGAGCTGATAATATTCCAGAGCCCGGATAACTCTTTTTACATTGTTGGCATGAATCATCCGGGCTGAAACCGGATCCACCTCCTGTAGCCGCTGATGCAGCCACTTTTCTCCCCTTAGCTTAGCCTCTTCCTCCAGACTTCTGCGAAGCTCATGGTTATCCTGCTCCTTAGTAAAATCGATATCGTAAAGGACGGCCTGAATATAAAAACCGGTTCCTCCCACAAGGATGGGAATATGTCCCCTAGCATAGATTTCTTCCATATAGGCTTTAGCCTTCTTTTGAAAAATAAGGACATTAAATTCTTCTCCCGGTTCCAGCTCATCAATAAGATAATGGGGGATTCCTTCCATCTCCGGGGGAGTGATTTTTGCCGAACCAATATCCATATACTTATAGACCTGCATGGAATCGGCGGAAATAATCTCTCCGCCGATTTCCTTTGCCAGAGCAATAGAAAGCCCTGTTTTCCCCACTGCCGTAGGGCCTGCTAAAATCACCAGTTTTTTTTCTTTATCCATACATTACCTATACAATTCGTTTGAATTTCTTTTCCAGCTCCTGCTTACTCATGGAAATCATGGTAGGTCTTCCGTGAGGACAATGGTAGGGATTTTCCAATTCCAGCATCTGCTCCACTAAGGCCTGCATTTCCGCCCTGCTCATGGTCTGATTTCCTTTTACGGCAGCTTTACAGGACATGGAAGCTATTTTTTCTAAAATTACCTCCGGGGTACCCTTGCATCCGTCTTCCGCCAGCTCGTCCAGTATCTCTTCAAAGAAATTCTTTTCGCTCTTTCCGTACAGCTCCACGGGAATAGACCGCATGGCGATAGAGCCGCCTCCGAAATCCTCCCAGGCAAAGCCCAATGTAGTAAAATAATCTTTAAATTCCTCCATTACGGCTGCTTCCTTCTGGGTAAGGTGGCAGATTAAGGGGGGCTGGAGATTCTGGCTGATTATCTCTCCTCTTTTTTGCTCAGCCATAATCCGCTCATATTTTACCTTCTCGTGGGCTGCATGCTGATCCACAAACAGCAGCTTATCCTCAAAGCTGATCAGCCAGTAGGTATCAAATACCTGTCCCAGAATCTGGAATCGATTATGATTCTCCTGTCTCAATATTTTTTCTTCAAAAAGATTCAGCTGGACAGGGGCTGCCGGGGGTACAGCTCGTGAGGGTACGGCTGCCGGGGATAGGGTTTCCTCTGAACTTTCCTCTTCGTACTGCAGACTTTCCCGAACCTGGTATTCCTCCATCCTTTTTCTCTCAAAGGGCTCGGGAATCTCGCTTCGTTTTACCGGTTCAGGAATGGGCAGGGTATTGGGAACAGCTTCCAGCTCCTCTATACGGGGAATCAGTTCCTTCTGCCCCAGGGCCTCTCTGATGCTTTGGGAAATCAATTCCATAAATTCAGCACTGTTGGTTATGCGAATATCCATTTTCGTGGGATGAACATTTACATCCACCAGTCTGGGGTCAAACTGAAAATACAAAACTGCAAAGGGAAACTTGTGCTGCATTAGATAAGGACGGTAGCCCTCTTCCACCGCTTTATACAACAGAGTGCTCTTTACATATCTTCCGTTGACAAAGCAGTTTTCATAATTTCGATTAGAACGGTTAAGTACCGGCTTTCCCAAATATCCACTGATGGAAAGCCCCTGGGCAGCTGCCTGGAAAGGCAGTAGACTGTTATGAAATTCTCTGCCGTATATCCGATAAATAATTTCCTTGATTTCTCCGTTTCCGGAGGTATGGAATTTAACCTGTCCGTTTACCATAAAGCGCAAGGCTGTCTCAGGTCTGCTCATGGCCAGATGCTCACACAGCTCAGCAATATAGCCGCCCTCCGTAGTCTGGCTTTTCAGGAATTTTTTACGGGCAGGAGTATTGAAAAACAGGTTTCTTACCAGTATCGTGGTACCCTCGGGTACCCCCGCCTCCTGAAAGAATTTCTCTCTCCCGCCTTCTATACCATAATGTACTCCCGTCAGCTCCTGCTTCCTCCGGGTCATCATCTCTACCTGTGCCACTGCCGCAATACTGGACAGGGCTTCTCCTCGAAAGCCCAGGCTGTGTATGCTGTCCAAATCCAGAGCATCCCTGATTTTACTGGTGGAATGTCTAAGAAAGGCTTCTCTTACCTGATCCGGAGCAATTCCCTCCCCGTTATCAGTAACGCGAATAAAGGAAATTCCCCCCTCTTTAATTTCAACGGTTACTGCCGTTGCACCTGCATCAATGGCATTTTCCACCAATTCCTTTACCACACTGGCAGGACGCTCCACCACCTCACCGGCAGCAATTTTATCTATTATTTCTTTATCCAGCAATCGTATGTCGGCCATGCTGCCTCCCTTCTAAAGCCTAGCTTTTCCAGCGATTCTTCAGCTTATTCTGCAGCTGATATAAGGTATTCAGAGCATCCAGAGGAGTCAGGGTAGTAATTTCCAGCTCCATCAGCTCCCGGATAACATCCTCATCCTTTATGGTATCAAACAGAGACATTTGACTTAAATCCACCTCATCCAGGGGCTTTTGTCTAGTCTTCCCCGAAGTGGGAAGGGCAACGGAAATTCCCTGTACCTTTTCAATAATATCCTGATCCACCAGCTGTTCCACAATTTCCTTTGCCCGGTTAATCACCATATCCGGCACTCCGGCCAGTCTTGCCACCTGAATACCGTAGCTTTTATCCGCACCTCCGGGAACAATTTTTCTTAAGAAAACGATATTATCCCCTTCTTCTTTTACGGCAATACAATAATTATTTACATTATTGATTTTCCCCTCAAGCTCCGTCAATTCATGATAGTGGGTAGCAAACAGGGTTTTTGCCCCCAAAAGCTTGGGATTACTGATATGCTCGATTACGGCCCAGGCAATACTCAAGCCGTCAAAGGTGGAGGTTCCTCTTCCGATTTCATCCAGAATCAAAAGGCTGCGGGAAGTTGCATTTCTCAGGATATTTGCCACCTCATTCATCTCCACCATAAAGGTACTTTGACCACTGGCCAAATCATCAGAGGCCCCTACTCGGGTAAAAATGCGGTCTACCAGTCCGATATTGGCACTTTTAGCCGGAACAAAGGAGCCAATCTGCGCCAAAAGGACAATGAGGGCCGTCTGCCGCATATAAGTGGATTTTCCTGCCATATTCGGTCCGGTAATAATGGAAACGCAGTGCTTTGCGTTATCCAGATAGGTATCATTATGGATAAACATATCATTGGTAATCATTTGCTCCACTACGGGATGGCGTCCTTCCTTGATGTCAATGATTCCCTTCTCATTGATTCTCGGACGTACATAGCGGTTTTGTTCAGCTACAAGAGACAGGGCACACAGGGCATCCAGCATGGCAACCGCTTTTGCCGTCTGCTGAATCCTTATGGTCTGAGAAGCAATTTTCTCCCGTATTTCAACAAAAAGCTCATACTCCAGAGCATATAGCTTCTCCTCCGCATTCAGAATAGTATCCTCCAGCTCCTTTAACCTGGGAGTGGTATACCGTTCCGCATTGGTCAGTGTCTGCTTACGGATATAATCCTCGGGAACCATATCCTTATAGGAATTGGTCACCTCAAAATAGTAGCCGAATACCTTATTGTACTTAATTTTCAGATTTTTTATCCCGGTTCTTTCCCGGTCCTCCTCTTCCAGAGCTGCCAGCCAGTTTTTTCCCTGTATTTTGGCTTCCCGTAGGGTATCTACCTGCTGATGATATCCGGTTTTGATTATTCCTCCCTCTCTGGAGGTGACAGGAGGTTCATCCGTAATGGCGGATTGAATTAGGGTAGATAAATCCTCCAAAGCATCCAGCTGTTCATCCAGTTCCTGAATCAATCTGCATGAAAAATCAGCAGTCAGGATTTTAATGGGCGGCAGCATTTGCAAGGAACCGGAAAAAGCGATTAAATCTCTGGGGTTGGCCGTCCCATAGCTCACCCTTCCCAAAAGCCGCTCCAAATCATAAACCGGCCCCAGATACTCCCTTATTTCATCCCGGCTGACACTGTCCTTACCAAGCTCCTCCAGAGCATCCAGGCGTCGTTCAATCTCTTCCCGTTCTATCAGCGGCTGCTCCAGCCAGGTACGCAGCATTCTGCCTCCCATTGCCGTTTTCGTCTTGTCCAATACCCAAAGCAGAGAGCCTCTCTTTTGTTTTTCTCTTAAAGTCTCACAAAGCTCAAGATTACGTCTCGTGGCACTGTCCAGAAGCATGTAGGCACTGGTCAGATAAGGGGTAAGACGGGTAAAGTGACACAGGCTGGTTTTCTGGGTCTCATACAGATATTGAAGAAGGGCGCCGGCACCAATAATCCCACTGGGAAAATCCTCTATTCCCAAGCCGGTAAGGGATTCCATCTGAAAATGCCCCGTAAGACATTTTCTGCAGTTATTTTCATCAAAATAATGGGGCTCCAACGCAAAGACACTGATTCCCAGTCTGCCCCGAAGCTCCTCAATATCCACACCACTGACAAAAAAAGCATCATTACAAATGATTTCTCTTGGTGTATATTTCATGATTTCATCCACCAGCTTTTTATTCTGATCCACTTCCGTAAGAAAGTAATCGCCGGTACTGGCATCCGCAATGGAAACACCGATTTTTCCCGCAAAATAGGCAATGCACATTAAATAATTATTTTGTTTATCATCCTGCAGGGAGGATAAATTGGTTCCCGGAGTAACGATTCTGGTTACTTCCCGCCTGACCAGCCCCTTAACCAGCTTGGGATCCTCCACCTGCTCACAAATAGCCACCTTATACCCTTTGGAAACCAGCTTATTCAGGTAGCTGTCCACCGCATGATAGGGAACTCCGCACATGGGAGCCCTCTCCTCAAGGCCACAGTTTTTTCCCGTAAGGGTAATTTCCAGCTCCCGGCTGGCAGTAATGGCATCCTCAAAAAACATTTCATAGAAATCACCCAGACGATAAAACAGAATACAATCCGGATATTGCTCCTTTGTTTTCAGATACTGCTGCATCATTGGGGTTAATTCAGCCATTTTTCTTTAATCCTTTCCCATCGTACCCTAAACCAGTTCACCCAAATAGTAAAATCCCTTTGCCTGGGTTAATTTTACCGGACAAATTTTTCCCAAAAGCTTATCCTCTGCCTTTACATGTACCGTGGAATTATTACTCAAACGTCCGGTCAGCATGGTTGAATCCTGACTGTTGACTTCTTCAAACAGCACCTCCTCCACCTGCCCCACCAGACGTTTGCATCTTTCTCTTGCCACCTCCTGAACTACCTGTAAAAGCCGTTCAAATTCCTGCTTTACCTGCTCCTTCGGCACCTGCTCCATAGCCGCTGCCGGAGTTCCGGTTCTTTTGGAATAAATAAAGGTAAAGGCATTGTCAAAGCCCACCTGTCTGACCACGTCTATAGTATCCTCCACATCCTCATGGGTTTCTGTGGGAAAGCCCACAATAATATCCGTGGTCAGGGAAATATCCGGAATCTCTCTTCGGATTTTCATTGCAAGCTCCAGATACTGCTCTTTGGTATATTCCCGGTTCATTTTTTCCAAAATCCTGGTGGAGCCGGACTGCATGGGAAGATGCAGATGGCGGCAGATTTTTGTGGAAGCTTTCATTACCTGAATCAATTCATCTGACAAATCCTTCGGATGGGGAGTCATAAAGCGTATCCTTTTCAGTCCGGGAATCTCTTCAATACGCTGCAAAAGTCCGGCAAAGGTAATTTCCTCCTCCAGATTGGCTCCGTAGGAATTAACGTTCTGTCCCAGCAGCATTACCTCTACTACCCCATCAGCAACCAGGGATTCAATCTCCCGGATAATATCCCGGGGATTTCGACTCCTTTCCTTCCCTCTCACATAGGGAACGATGCAGTAGCTGCAGAAGTTATTGCAGCCAAACATAATATTAACTCCGGATTTAAATGGATATTTACGCTCTACCGGAAGATCCTCCACAATTTCATCCGTATCCTCCCAGATATCCACTACCATACCCTCCCGGGTAAAGGAGGTCACCAGAAGCTCTGCCAGCTTATAAATATTATGTGTTCCGAAAATCAGATCTACAAAGCGGTAGCTTTTCTGGAGCTTTTCAATTACCGCAGCCTCCTGCATCATACAACCGCAAAGGGCAATCTTCATATGAGGATTTTTCTTTTTCTGATTGTTTAAAGCTCCCAGCCTTCCATAGACCCGTTGATTGGCGTTATCCCTGACGGTACAGGTATTATAGATGACAAAATCAGCCATTGTCTCATCCTGAATGACCTGATAGCCAATCTGCTCTAAAATACCGGTCAGCTTTTCTGAATCCCTGGCATTCATCTGACACCCAAAGGTTACGACTACCGAGGTTAGGGGGCGTCCCAGCTTCTCCGACATTGCGCTAACATACTTCCTGGCCTTTGCCATGAAATAATACTGCCTTTCCGGCTCTGTAAGGGGTGCCTCCAGGCTCAAATCGATGCTGTCTAAATCTATGGTTTTCATGTTCCTTCCTTTCCCTGCTTAACGCTTTTCTCAGCCCCGAATCTGGCCCGTTCCCCGAATCAGATACTTGTAGGCGGTTAATTCCTTCAGTCCCATGGGGCCTCTGGCATGAAGCTTCTGGGTACTGATTCCGATTTCTGCTCCGAAGCCAAATTCAAAGCCATCTGTAAAACGGGTAGAGGCGTTCCAATATACACAGGCAGAATCAATGCTGTTTAAAAATTTTTCCGCCGTGGCCTCGTCCTCTGTCACAATACAATCGGAGTGCATGGTATGATAACGGTTAATGTGCTCTATGGCTTCCTCCGTGCTGTTTACAATTTTGGCAGATAAAAGATAATCCAGATATTCTGCAGCATAATCCTCTTCTACAGCAGCTTTACACTCCGGAATGGCTGCACATACTCTTTCATCCCCTCTAAGCTCCACCTTATGCTCCGACAGAGCCCTCTGCAGAAGAGGTAAAAACACCTCTGCCACAGCCTCATGAATGACCAGCGACTCACAGGCATTACATACACCGATCCGCTGGGTTTTTGCATTGATAATAATGGATAAAGCCATCTTCAGGTCTGCCGCCTTATCCACATAAACATGACAGTTTCCCGTTCCGGTCTCAATAACCGGTATTGTACTGTTTTCTACCACAGAACGAATCAGCCCTGCACCCCCTCTGGGGATAAGAACATCGATATATCGATTCATTTTCATAAAGCGTGCAGTGGTTTCTCTTTCTGTGTCCATAATCAGCTGAATGGCGTCGGGAGTGATTCCGGCCCGCTTCAGACTCTCGCGGATGCTTTCCGTAATTGCGGTATTGGAATGAATGGCATCACTACCGCCCTTTAGCACTACTGCGTTTCCGGTTTTAAAGCAAAGAGCAAAGGCATCTGCCGTTACATTGGGTCTGGCTTCATAAATAATACCGATAACGCCTAAAGGAACCCGCTTTTTTTGTATTTTCAGTCCGTTAGGTCTTTCCCATTCTTCCAAAAGCTCACCAATAGGATCTGTCAGCTGCATAACCTGACGAATGCCCTCCGCCATAGCTTCAATCCGTTCTTCCGTCAGCTTTAATCGATCTAAAAGCCCCTGGCTCATTCCTTTTTCTTTTCCCTTTTTCATATCCTGTTCGTTGGCAGCAAGAATTACCCCCGCATCCCTGATTAATCCCTCAGCCACCAGCTTAAGAGCCTGATTCTTTTTTTCTGTTGTCAGCTGCTCTACTTCCGTCTTGGCCCGTAGAGCCCTCTCTCCCATTTTTTTCAGCATCTTTTCCTCTCCTTTCGAGGCTTAATTGATTTCTAAACTTCTTTTTGGTGTAAGAATCATTTTAGACGGTATGTCAAAATCATCGGTCACCAGTCCCGGTTCCCAATATTGCTCTTCAAAAGCAAGGGCAATGGTAAACAGCTGCGGCTTATCTTCCAGATAGCGGTCATAATACCCCCCTCCATAGCCCAGACGATTGTTATTCCTGTCAAAGCCCACCAGCGGCATAATCATTAATGCCTCTTCTTTCGGAACTCTCTTTTCTTCCTTTGGGTGAACAATATCCGGCAAAGGAGGCTCCAAAATCCCCCAGTAGCCTTCTTCCAATTCATCCAGGGAAATGATGGGGTAAAACTCCATTTTACCCTTCCCCAATATTTTAGGACAATACAGAGTCTTCCCCTTCTCCAGACAGATTTCAACTAATCTTCGGGTATCTGCCTCACTGCCAAAGCTGATATAGGTATAAATTTCCCGTGCCTGTAAAAACCTGGGCTGCCTGAGCAAGGATTCCAAAATCGCCTCACTGTCTGCCCTTCGTTTTGCCTCCGGCATTCTATTTCTTTTTTCCAACAGCTCTTTTCTAATGGCTGCTTTTCTTTCCAAATTTTTCTCCCAGATTTTCAATGGAGCCATCCTCATTCTGAATGTTAATGTTATTCAGCTGTCCCCGTAAATTAGCCCGCACGCTGGCAATATATTCACTTCTTAACAGCTGCTGTTCCTTTTTTTCTTCCTCGGTCAATCCCTCAGCCTGAGATTTATGATAAAGCTGATTGATCCGTTTGATTTTCTGCTCCATGTTCATCCCTGTTCATCCTACCTTTCTTTACCTGCAAAATCTGTTTATTCGTGCAGACACCGAACAAATTCCACCAGATCAAACTCCTTTTGCCGATGCTTCTTAAAGAGGGTTCCCAACCTTCTTCCGTCCATTATCCGGTGGAGAATGCGGATATCTGCACTGTTGGCAATGATCATATCTGCGCCGGAGTTGGTTGCTATCCGGGCAGCATTCATTTTGGTATTCATTCCTCCCGTACCCACATCACTGCCGGTACTCTTTTTACCCATTTTCAAATACTCCTCTGTAAGCTCATCAACCTCCTCAATGAACCTGGCCTGCGGATTGGTTCTGGGATCATCGGTATACAGGCCGTCAATATCGGACAGCAAAATCAATAAATCCGCATCGATTAAAGCAGCCACAATAGCAGATAAGGTATCATTGTCTCCGATACCGATTTCATATGTAGCAACCGTATCATTTTCATTGACAATGGGAATAACTCCCATATGCAAAAGCTCTGAAAAGGTATTCTGTGCATTATTCCGATTAAAATCATTAATAATGGTATCCTTAGTCATCAAAATCTGGGCTGCCACCTGATTGTATTCCGAAAAGATCTTCTGGTAAATCATCATCAGCCTGGCCTGCCCCACCGCTGCACAGGCCTGCTTGATTCCCAGATGATCCTGTTCAATCCCGGTCAGTCCTATGGCCTTCTTGCCTACCGCAATAGCACCGCTGGTAACCAAAACCACATCCTTACCCTGATTACGCATATTACAAAGCTCCCGGACAAGAACCTCCATTCGATTGTAGTCCAGGTCTCCGGTTTCCTTATGCTGAAGGGAAGAAGAACCAATCTTTACTACAATGCGTTTCTTGTCCCTGATTTCTTCTCTCAGTTTCTCTTCCATGGAAAAATCCTCTCTATAGTTTGAACATATTTTTTTATTTTACCCTTTTGCAATCATTTCTGCAATATAAATTCCATCCATGGCTGCGGAGGTGATTCCTCCGGCATAGCCGGCCCCTTCTCCGCAGGGATATAAGCCTCTTACCGTAGACTGACCGGTTTCATCTCTGTGGATACGAACCGGTGAAGATGTCCGGCTTTCCACTCCTGATACCAGGGCATAATCATCCCCAAAGCCGGGAATCATCCGGTGAAATCTTTCCATCCCCTGAATAAAGGCCAGACTCAACTCCTTCGGCAGAATCTGACTCACATCGGAAAAGGAATACTCTCCTTTAAACATGGGCTTAAAGCCTTCCGGAATACTCCCCTGATGCCGGGAGGCTTCCTTAAGCTGCAGCTTAAAATCCTTATAATACTGCACCGGGATTTTACCCTGCCCCAGCTCAAAGGCTCTTTTTTCCAGCCTCCGCTGAAACTCTACACCTGCCAGAGGGCCCTCTCCCAAATAATCCTCAGGGGTAACCGATACCAAAATGGCACTGTTTGCATTGCTTCCGTCCCTACCGCTGTAGCTCATTCCATTTACCGCAAGCATTCCCGGCTCACTGCTGGCATTGACCACATAGCCGCCGGGGCACATACAGAAGGAATATACACCTCTTCCCTCGTCACTCTTTACTGCCAGCTTATAGGCCGCTGCAGGAAGACATCCCATGCAGCTTTCCCCATACTGTCTGTGATCAATCATTTTTTGGGGATGCTCCACCCGCAGGCCTACTGCAAAGGCCTTTGCCTCCATGGGAATCTGTTTTTGGAAGCACATTTCAAAGGTATCTCTGGCGCTGTGGCCTATGGCAAGAACCACCGCATCTGAATGGAGGGTTTCTCCCGTGGAAAGACGTACACCTGTTATTTCTCCCTTTTGGATAATAAGCTCCGTCATTTTGGTTTGAAAGTAAACCTCACCGCCCCAGTCTAAAATCTGTCTTCGCATATTTTTCACCACATCCCGAAGAATATCCGTCCCGATATGAGGTTTACTTTCATATAAAATTTGTTCAGGAGCGCCATTCTTTACCAGAATGGATAAAACTTCCCGATTACGGCCGTATTTTTCTTTCACCAGAGTATTCAGCTTACCATCGGAAAAGGTTCCTGCACCTCCTTCTCCGAATTGGACGTTTGACTCCGGATTCAGCCTTCCCGTTCTCCAAAAGTCTTCCACATCCTTTTTGCGTTCCTCCACCGCCTTACCCCGTTCCAGCAGGATAGGCCGATAACCGTATTTTGCCAGAAAATATCCGCAGAACAGGCCGGCAGGACCGGTTCCCACAATTATGGGCCTTATCTTCCTTTCTTTTGGCTCTTCAGGAAAGCAATAGGGTTTTGGGGCTACTCGCTCCACCTGCTTGTTTTTACACTTTTTAAGAAGCTTCTCCTCCTGTTCTGTCGGAACCCCGACATCAATCACATAGCTGTAAAACAGCTGCGGTTTTTTTCTGGCATCCAGAGAGCGTTTTACAATGGACCAGTACAGGAGATTTTCCCGGGTAAGACCCAATATGCTTCTGATTTTTTTCTCCAGCTGGAGCTTCTGATTCTTTTCCCTTTCCTTTTCTGAAAGAAGGGGAAGTATTTCTATTTTTACCTGATGTAATCGCAACATGATTTCTATTCTTTCTTAGCTTATCTTCTCTTATTTTTCTGCTGCAGCCTTTCCGGCAATGTATCCGCTGGTCCATGCCCATTGCAGATTATAGCCTCCGCATCTTCCATCCACATCCAAAAGCTCCCCGGCAAAATAAAGTCCTTTTACCTTCCTGGATTCCAGACTGAGCGTTACCTCACTTAAGGGAACTCCACCCGCACACACCTGTGCCTGTTCAAAAGGATTCGTCTCCTTAAGCTTTATTTCCCAGTTCTTCATTTGCAGGCAAACTTGCAGAATTTTTTCGATTCTGCAACCGCCTATGGATGTCTGAGGCTTTAAACCGGCTTCCCGGATAAATAACAGATTCAGTTTTTTGTTTAAAAATCCCAGAAAGAAATCCTCAAGGGTCTCTTTCTTATCCATATTCTTCCATTTATTTAATACCACAGCCTTCCATTCCTCTTCCGAATATTCAGGAAGAAAATCGATGGAAGCGGTGACCGGCTGCTTTTGCCTAAAGCCATAGGCTGCATGGCGGCTTAGCTGAAAAACAGGTATGCCGGAAATGCCGTAAGCCGTAAGCTGAAGCTCCCCCTGCTCAGTCACCTTTTTTTTGTTCTCTATGTAAAGGGTGACGGCAGCCTCCGTCCTTACTCCTGCAATCCCCTTAAAATCCTTATCCTTTACCTTAAGCTGAACCAGCGCCGGAACTACAGGAACCAGAGAATGACCAAGCTTTTCGGCATAGGCATAGCCGGATAATCCCTGAGCCTTTTTTTCACCTGCAAAGCCACCGCAGGCCAGAATTAACCGATGAAAAAATAATGTTCTGCTACCTGCTCTGACCTCAAAACCATCTTCTTTTATTCTAATTTCTTCCGGACAGCACTCCGTCAGAATATTCACCCGGTTTTTTACCAGTCCGGCCCTGAGAATATCCAGCAGGGTTGCTGCCTGTTCAGAACGGGGATAACAATAGCCGTTTCTCTCCTTAATCAGCATACCCCTGCTTTCAAAGAAAGATAACACTTGTTCTTGATTGAATTGACTAATGTAGTCGGAATATACGCTTTTATATTGACTGTAATAGTCGGATTCATTGACCACTTTGTTTGTAAAATTGCATTTTCCGTTTCCGGTTGCAAGAATTTTCTTTCCTACCCTGTCTTTTTTTTCTATGAGGGTTACCTGTGCACCACCTTCTGAGGCGATAATGGCGGCCATCATTCCTGATGCACCTGCCCCTATAATGCCAATTTTCATAATTTCCTCCATAACAGCAACCCCTTCTTGGGCTGCTTTCAGCTGGTGTAGGATTCCAAAAATCCATACAGCTCATCCATACTGTGGATATATTTTCCAATGATTAGCTCCTGCTTCAGCCGATCCGACAAATCATCTGCATAGATTTCCGTGGTCAGATATACGGTCTTCTGATCCTCTTCCATTACCACAATCTTTCCGTCTTCCACCATAAGATAATAACCACTGGTTTTTTCTTCCGGTTTGAAGTTTTTTTGCACTATTACCTGCTTTGGCGAAAAGCTTTCCAACTGAAGAGAGATGAAGCCTTTTTCCCTGTCCTCCAGGGTAGGATTCAGCTCATATTCCTTAAGAGCATCCTCAAGCTTATCTCTGGTCATTCCCAGATATTTCCCCGGAAGGTGGCCGGTAACCTTATTTCGACTATCTTCCTCCAGATTATATTCTACAATGATATAGCTGGTGTCACAAGTCGTAATTTCTCCTCCTGTTTCTACAACCTGGGTAAATTCCTCCTCTGTGTTTACTTCATTGGCTTTCACCTGATTCGGCAGCTTGTTGGGATAAAAAAAATCAATATAAGCCATATGGGTAAAAAAACCCAAAAGAAACATAGTAAGGGGATATACAAAATATAAGCTAATACTTTTCAAGATTTTCATCGGTTAAACCAACTTTCTTTTTTGAATAGTATCAGCCATATTTTAATCTTTTATACCATATTTAACACAGGAACTCTTCCGGTCAGCTGATGGAATAGCCCTCCCATTCCCACAGCCAGAAGACAAACACTCCAAGAGGGGATACTGTTTCCTGACAGCCTGATGATAATCAATTCAACCACAACCATAATCCCTGTTTGAATTAACGGCAAAACTACCATTCTCCTCCAGGGAAGGCGAATGGGATAAAGCCTCAATAAGAAGAAAAGCTGGCCCAGACTAAAAACAATCCAAAATACAAGGGGAGCCAATCCCAGAGATAATGTTGAAAGGGAAAATCCTTCCAAATCTGCAGGCGTACCCAGACCAACCAAAACGAAGGTCTGCACCACAAAGGCAATCAGTCCAATTACAGCACTCTGCTTTTTCCTATCCAGATCTGCCATCAGACGATACAAATAGATTCCCAGTACAAGAAAGACCAGATTAACTCCCGCTATACAAAGCAGCATTATTTCTGTCTTTCCCGCCGTTTTATACAGCGTTTTTAAAAGTGTCTTGGAAAGAACTATAAGACTTCCCATGACCGGTATTGCCAAAGAAAAAAGTCGCTGCAATTCGTCTCCCAGCAGATATTTTCCGCTTCGTATTTCATGCTGTAAGGCTCTTGTACTTTTTCTTCTCTTCCCGGTTTTGCTAAGGGTCAGAATCAAAACCACTGCCATTGAGATCAAGATGATAATTTTTCCGTAAAAGCTTCCCACAATTTTAATGCTTGCCAGAGCATTTTCGTCATCTCGGCGACTTCCCAAGAAATAAACCAGATTTACCAAAAGATAAATTCTTAAAAACAGTACCTGGGATAAGCCGGAGAAAACACCTAAGAGAGTTTCCCTAAACAAATCCCTTCTGCTTTCCAAAGCTTTGCTCATATCCTTTTTCAGCAGACGATTATAGCCGGTTTTATAAAGAACATAGACAAAGCTTAAAAAAATCAAGGCCAGCAGATTCCCGCACAAATAGCCCGCCACCACACCGGCAGAAGCAAAGCCCACCCCATAATGCTCATTATGGAGTAAATCGGCAACCTTTATTCCATAGGAGCTGGTGATGAATACAAAAATAAAGGCACCGGTAGCTGTAATTACAGCCTCGATAAGCCGGGAAACCTCCGTAGGAACCCCGGTTCCCATTCCCTCAAAATAGCCTCTGAACATCCCCACCAGGGTTTTAATCGGTAAAAGAGGAATGAACAGGATCATGCTGATTTCCACCATATTGCCGGCGGGCAAAAGCTCTGCGATGGTTCCCCGAAGGGCATATAAAAGTGCGGCTCCTGCAAGAGAAGAAATCAATCCTGCCAGGACCGTATTTTTCATTACCCTGATGCTGTTTAGGTATAGATTTCTCTCCATACGGGTTCTCACCATACGGGTTATGGCCTTTGTGTAGCCATACCCGAACAGCAGATAAAATAAACCGTAAATCTCCCCGGAAACAGCCAGATAACCATTCCCCTCATCTCCGATGATATTGGTCACAAGAATACGAAAAATAAGAAAAATCAACAGGGCAAACACTCCCGCTCCCGGATTCATCCTTCCTTCTCTTCTGCCTTTTTCTTGTCGCTTTTTCTGTTCCATTTAGTCCTCTCTATTTTTACCAATTAATCTCTTGTAATTCCCAAAAGCTGCAGGATTTCCTCTTGTCGTCTTACCATAAGAGCTTCTTCTTCCTCCTCCATATGGTCATAGCCGCAAAGATGCAACATGCTATGGACAACCAGAAAAGCAAATTCTCTTTTGAGGCTGTGACCATAGTGCTCGGCCTGTTCCTTAAGCTTGTCCACAGAAATCACTATCTCTCCCATAATCAATTCTCCCGAATCCGGATCGAAGTAGCCTGCCGGCATTTCTTCCACTTGGGAAAAATCCGATACATGATCAAAAAAAAGATTGGGAAAGGAAAGAACATCCGTAGCAGCATCAATTTCCCTGGTTTCACGATTGATTTCCCTAATTCTCTCATTATCCGTCAACAGAAGGCTGACCTGTGCTTCATAGGGACAATTTTCCTCATCCAAAACTCTTTCTGCCACAAGGGAAAACAGCTCCTTCCACTCAAAATCCATATTCACTTCAGTTTCACTTTCAGCGTAAAAAGTCATAGTAAAGCTTCTCCTCAATGTACACCTTCTCCATAATGCGCAGCTCTTTAATGGAAATATCGCAGAGGATAAGGGAATCTCCCATTATCAGCTCATCAAAAATCTCAGTGATCATTTCCCGGTAAGGAATTTCTTCATTGGGCTTCTCCTTCTGTGCTTTGCGAATACGGCTGATTACCTGATCGGAGGTAAGCACCACACAGGACTCCTTAGAGCCATAAACTCCCTGTATACACTCCTCCATCAATACCTTTAATTCCTCCGGAAATCCATAGCTTTCCTGCAGAGGAAGAAAGCCCTCGTCCTCCTGTTGGGAGCGAGTGGACTGAGCAAGCTTATAATAATAGGAACAGCCCTTTACCGCTTTATCATTGATATGAAGTCTCTTGGATATCCGGTCCCCCAGATAAGCTCTGTGTACTGCCTCAAAATATTGCTCCTTATCCTTTTCCTTTAATTTTGCCAGCAATGTAAATTCCGGATCATTGATTTCCTCATATTTATCCTGAATATGATACATGGCCAAATGGCTGAAGTATTTTAAGATTAAAAACAACAGCATCAGATTAATAAACAGATTCAAGATGGGTAAAATCAGAATTTCAATGTGCAGCGGCTGGTTTTCAAAAATAACCAGATAAGCCGTCTGCAGACAAAGGGAGCTGAGTGCAGAAAGAAACAAAGGCTCTCCAACCCTGAAATCCACATCCAGATTACGAAAAAGGGAGATACCTACCAGACCGATCATAAAATAAAAGAAAAAATTATACATAGTGGTATCCGGGCTAAGGCTTACCGTAATCATTAGAAGGGTGCTCCCTGCTGCTAACCCGATGAAAGAATTACTGAACATGGAAAGCAAGACCATTACCGAAAGAAAGGCCCAGCTTCCCACCGGGAGAAAAATCATGATTCCTGCAAGCAGATAGCAAACAAAAAATATTCCGAAAAAACGAATCTGATGTTTTTCGTTGTCATACTGCAGGGTATGTCCAAAAACACTCTGATACCACAAAAACAGAACCACCATTCCCCCCATTATCAGGGCGATGGTATTTCTCATAATTTCTGCTGTCGGTCTGTTTAAATAGAAGGTAAGGAAGGCAGTTATTATCCCCATAAGCAAAAGGATACCGATACTAGCGACTACCTCTTTTATTTTCTCCACGCTTTCTACTGGTTTTTTCTTTTGATTCATATGCATCATATGCCTTTACAATTTTTTGTACCAAAGGATGGCGAACAACATCCTTACTGGTGAGACGGCAAAAGGAAATTTCGTCTACCTTTGCCAATACCTTAACCGCCACATCCAGCCCCGACTGCACTCCGGCAGCAAGGTCTTTCTGTGAAGCATCTCCGGTAATAACCACTTTAGAGCCAAAGCCGATTCTGGTTAAAAACATCTTCATCTGTGCCGGAGTGGTATTTTGCGCTTCATCCAGAATAATGAAGGCATTATCCAGAGTTCTTCCCCTCATATAGGCGAGAGGGGCAACCTCAATCAGTCCCTTTTCCATATTTTTGGTGAAGCTTTCCGCCCCCATAATCTGATAAAGGGCATCATACAGCGGGCGTAGATAGGGATCTACCTTACTTTGAAGGTCTCCAGGCAAAAATCCCAGCTTTTCTCCTGCCTCAATGGCCGGTCTGGTCAGAATGATTCGTTCAACTTCATTATTTTTAAAGGCCGTAATGGCCAGTGCCATAGCCAGATAGGTCTTTCCTGTTCCTGCAGGCCCCATTCCGAAAACAATCATCTGTTTGCGAATCGCATCGGCATACTGCTTCTGACCCAGAGTTTTCGGCTTAATGGGCCTGCCGCTGATGGTATGACAAATTAAATCACTGTCAATATCTACCAATACCTCTTCTTTCTCCTCCATGGACATAGCTATGGCATAATCAATATTTTGTTCTTCTATGGAATTTCCTCTTTTAGAAAGCTCCCAAAGCTTGAGCAAAACCCTGGTTCCCCGTTCAACTGCCTTCTCAGTCCCCATCAGCTTGATTCCCTCATCCCGATTGACAATAGAAATACCGAAGGCCCTTTCCAACTTCCTTGCATGACAATCAAACTGCCCAAAAATATTCCTGCTGTGCTCAAGTGGTATAGGCAGAAATTCTTCTTTTTCCAATCTTTTCCCTCTCATTTCCCTTCAGTAACTAATCTTCCTGCTCCAGCTGTGTCGCAAGATTATGCAGCTGAAGAACCGTAATATTTCCCTCTAAGGTTAGAAAATCACTATTAGGTATTATTTTAACATTTTTTTCAATAATTTGTACCCCTTTTTTCTCCAAAGCCTCTATTATTTTTTCAAACCTCTTCTCTAATATCTTTTCCCCTTCTGCCCGGGTATATGTTGAATCCCGCAAAGAATATTCCCGATACAGCCTCCTGCAGATGCATACAGGCAGAGAAATATCCCCCAGCAAAGTAATATTTTCCCGTTCTTCTATAAGGTCATATTGCTCAAAGGGAATCCTGCGAAAATCCACACCAAGCTTCCTTCCGCCAATCTCCAGATAGGTTTTTTCTCTTTCCTTCCCGGAATATTCTCTTTTTTCATAGGAAAGCAGAAGCTCTTCTTTTATGGGTATCGTATAGTTGATCCAGACATCTCCGTCACTTTGATAATAGTCAATCTGCTTTATTTCTCCGTTTTCATCGGTGACGGGTACCTTTCCTTCAATAAGAGTATCCCCCTTTTTCACCTGATCTCCTCTTTTTACCAGTGCAGTTCCCTGACGAATCAGAATATCTGTTACAGTTCCTTCTACCGGACTGATGAGATTAATTCCCGAAAGATTTCTTCGTTTTTCATCCCATACATCAGTCTCCTTTATCCGGATATCCAGGCGAGTTCCCTCAATGCTAACCGATATCCAGTTGATTTCCTCATATTCCTCTCTCAATTTCATTTCCAGCTGGGCAAAAGGAATACGACTGATGGGCATGCCGATATGTATCCCCTGCTCCTGAAGATAGTCCATAATCACGTCTTGCGTTACCCGATAGCTTCCGCTGATTTCCACCGACCAGAGAAAGTGTGAAAGAAAGAAAAGTAAAATGAGACAGATAAAAGGCCCGGCTATGAACAGCTTTCTCTTTTTCTGTTTTCTCAGGTGAAAAAGAAGTCCCTTCTTCTCCTTGATTTTCAGACGGCTATCCGTCTTTTTGGCAATATCCTTAATCCGAAAAAAATCCTCCGCTTTCATTTTGGCAGAGTATCCTTCATCCTCCCAAAAGATGTCCCAAAGATATATTCCTCTATTGGCACAGAGGTTAAAAAAACGATTGACCTGGGAACCGGTAATCCACACCGTCAAATATCCCCTGATACGGGGAGAGAGCATTTTTTGGTTATTCATAAGCTACCTCATGGATTAAGCCGCATATCTTCATTTCTTCTTTGGTATAACAGGCAATCCTAAGCTTTTTTCCCGTTATCCGAATTTGATAATGCTTTCCCTGAATCAAAATACAATCTTCCCGGTAATCCAGAATACCGGTATAGTTCTCAACCGTCACTTCTCGGTTTCCCATTATGGTAATAATAGAAGCTCCCAAAAGAATATCTTTCGGGAGCTCTAAAAATTCGGTTATTTTCTCCGGGGAAAGAATATCCCTCCCCTCCTGATTCACTGTCTTTTTCTTCATATTCTATTATATGAGGAAAAAAACTATTTATGATAAGGTTCATGATTGATGATTCTATAAGCCCGGTAAATCTGTTCCAGTAAAATTACCCGCATCAGCTGATGTGGAAAGGTCATAGCGGAAAAGCTTATCTTTAAGCTACAGCGATTAAGCACGTCCTGATGAAGCCCCAGTGAACCGCCGATAACAAAGGCCAGCCAACTATTGCCCTGTATACCTGCTTTTTCGATTGTGTCTGCAAAACGGAGGGAATCAAGAGCTTTGCCGTTGATGGCAAGAGCAAAGGTCTGCATTCCCGGCTGAATAGCCTTGAGAATCCTTTCCCCTTCCTTTTTTCGAATATTTTCCTCTTCCCGTTCTCCTGCGGTATCAGGAGTTTTTTCATCAGCAACCTCAATGATTTCCAGCTTGCAGTATTTGGAAAGCCTTTTTGCATACTCCGTAAGGGCATCCCGATAGAAGCTCTCCTTAATCTTTCCCACGGCAATAATGGTAATTTTCATCTATTTTTTACTCAGATACTCATCAATTCCCTTGGCAGCAGCCTTTCCGGCACCCATAGCAAGAATGACGGTGGCTGCACCGGTCACCGCATCTCCACCGGCAAATACACCCTCTTTACTGGTTCTTCCCAGCTCTTCATCTGCCACAATACACTTCCATTTATTGATTTCCAGACCTTCCGTAGTAGAGGAAATCAAAGGATTGGGACTGGTACCCAGAGACATGATTACCACATTTACTTCCATCGTAAAATCAGATCCCTCTTTTACCACGGGACGTCTTCTGCCGGAAGAATCAGGCTCACCCAATTCCATTCGTACACACTTCATTCCGCATACCCAGCCGTTTTCATCCACAAGAATCTCAGTGGGATTGGTCAGCAGATCAAAAATAATCCCTTCTTCTTTAGCATGGTGAATTTCCTCCACACGGGCAGGAAGCTCTTCCTCACTTCTTCGATAGACAATGTGTACCTCTGCCCCCATACGAAGTGCGGTACGGGCGGCATCCATGGCCACGTTTCCTCCGCCGATTACGGCCACCTTACCTCCACGTATAATGGGGGTAGAAGAATTTTCATCAAAGGACTTCATTAAATTGGCTCTGGTCAGGTATTCATTAGCTGAAAATACCCCGTTGGCATTTTCACCGGGAATACCCATGAATTTAGGAAGACCGGCACCGGAACCTATGAAAACGGCTTCAAAGCCTTCTTCCTCCATTAATTCATCAATGGTCACGGATTTTCCCACAACCACATTGGTTTCAATCTTAACTCCCAGGGATTTTACATTTTCAATTTCCTTTGCCACTACCGCTTCCTTAGGCAGACGGAACTCAGGAATACCGTAAACCAAAACACCGCCCACTTCATGAAGGGCCTCAAAAATGGTCACCTCATAGCCCATTCTGGCCAGATCACCTGCACAGGTAAGGCCGGCAGGGCCGGAACCGATTACGGCTACCTTTTTCCCTTTTTTCTCCCTTGCCCCTTCCGGTTTGATTCCGTTTTGACATGCCCAGTCCGCTACAAAGCGCTCCAACTTGCCGATGGATACAGGATCCCCTTTAATACCGCGGACACATACACCTTCACACTGGGTTTCCTGCGGACATACACGTCCACAGACTGCCGGCAGTGCAGAGGATTCACTGATAATCTGATATGCCGCCTCAATATCTCCGGCCACTACCTTCTGCAGGAAGGCAGGAATATTAATGGAAACCGGACATCCCTGAATACAATGGGCATTCTTACAGTTAATACACCTGGAAGCCTCAGCTCTGGCTTCCTCCAGGGTATAGCCTAAACACACTTCATCAAAATTGGTTGCTCTTATTTTTGCCTCCTGTTCCTTCACCGGAACCTTTGTTAATACATCCATTGCTTTTCCTCCATTTATCCCACTTACCTTAGTTGCAGTTTCCACAGCCGCCATGATGGGTGTTTCCTTCTTTTTCCTTCAGAAAAGCTCTTCCCTCGGCAGTTTTGTATATCTGCTGACGCTTCATTGCCTCATCAAAATTCACCAGATGGCCGTCAAATTCCGGCCCATCAACACAGGCAAATTTAATCTCATCTCCCACAGTCACACGACAGGCCCCGCACATTCCGGTTCCGTCCACCATAATGGGATTCAGGCTGACAACGGTAGGAATATCCAGCTCCTTCGTTAAAAGACTGACAAATTTCATCATAATCATAGGACCAATGGCAATACACAGGTCATATTTATTTCCCTGCTCCACCAGCTCCTGAATGGTATTGGTTACCATCCCCTTCCTTCCATAGGAGCCGTCATCCGTAGTGACATAAAGATTTCCTGCCACTGCCGCCATCTCTTTTTCCAGAATCAATAAATCTTTTGTCTTGGCCCCTATAATTACATCTGCCAAAGCTTTCTGCTCATGAAGCCATTTTACCTGGGGATATACGGGAGCGGTACCTACACCGCCGGCAACAAACAGAATCTTTTTTGCTCTCAGTGCTTCCGAAGTTTCATGAATCAATTCGGAGGCACAACCTAAAGGTCCTACAAAATCACGGAAGCTGTCCCCAGTGGTAAGGTTGGCCATTCTCAGGGTTTCTGCGCCAACAATCTGGAAAACAATGGTAACGGTTCCTTCTTCCCGGTTATAATCACAAATAGTCAGGGGAATTCGTTCCCCCTCATCATCTATCCTTACAATAATGAACTGCCCAGGCTGACATTTTTTAGCTACTCTGGGAGCCTCCACATCCATAAGATAGATATTCTCAGCCAACTTTTTGGCTCTTATGATCTTGTACATTGTTCCTCCATTCCGCCCTCAGGCATATGTACCTTATTCAGGTAGTATTTTTATAAACGATATTGAAATAAGCTTAAATTATCTTAATTCATTCCGAAAAAAAACGCAACCCGTATTGTTAAATTTCTTTCAAACCATACTGGGCATTTCCTTCAGATATTAATCGAAAGCATTCTCCCGTGATTACTTCCACTGCATAGTAATTGCCTGTTCTGCGATTAATCTCATTTTCCAGATAGTGTTCGGCAAAGATAAAATAATGATTATCTCCAATTAATAAAGGATAACGATAGAAATATCGGTTTACACCATAGTAATCAGCTAATGCTCCATTTTTATCCAAGATAAGCCCCTTTTTGATGTTTTCCTGAATCAGTATATTTTCTGCTTCCTCCTGGGTGATTCCGGTTTTAATATTCAGCAAATATTCCCGCCCAATCAACTCTCCTTCAAAGCCCTGGGGAGAAACGGCCATAAAGGTAAACCGGCTTTCTCCCAGGGGCATGGGGATAGGCTCCCGATACAGGGTATTTTCTCTTGTAGGTATTGTTCCGTCCGTCGTATAATAAATCTGAACACCTTCTTGTACATCAACCATAATAAATTCTGCCTGATCATAGGTTCCGCTCTCCGGCCAAACCACCGGTGTGGGGAAAAGAGCCGTGATAATTTCCTCTTGCAATTCCCTTATGCTATCGGATAAATCAAGGGCATTCTTATATACTGCCGGGAGCGGATGAGTTTTGTTTCCAAGCATCATAGGCTTACCCACTGCAGTATCCGAATAAATGTTCATACCGATTCTTATTCCCATAAGTACAAGGAGTAGACACAGCAGCACTACTTTACCATATGCCGGCTTCTTTTTTTTCTCTTCTAATGGAGATTCTTCTGTCAATCCGGATAAGAATTCCCGTATACTGATTTCCAGCTCCGGTTCATAATCAGGGACAACCCGGTATTCAGCTCCGCAGACATCACAATATAAGTTTCCCACCGATATGACGGCTCCGCACTTCTGACATTTCACCATTAATATTCTCACATTTCCAACTGCTGCTCCTTTATGCAGTTTCCTGTTTATTCTCTCCTAAAACAGTCCGGTAATTCTGCCGTCGGACTCTACATCTATGGTCAGTGCCGCAGGCTTTTTCGGCAGTCCAGGCATGGTCATTACCGCTCCCGTCAGTACCACCACAAAACCGGCTCCCGCACTGATATAAACCTCACGAACCAAAACAGTAAAATCCGAGGGCCGTCCCAGAAGCTCCGGATTATCGGAAAGGGAATACTGGGTTTTTGCCATACAAACCGGCAGTTTCCCAAAGCCCAGCTCTTCCAGCTTAGTCAGCTGCTTTACTGCACCGGGAGTAAGCTCAATCCCTTTCGCTCCGTAAATTTCCTTAGCTACTTTTTCAATCTTTTCTTTTAAGGGAAGGCTGTCTTCATAAAGCACCCTAAACTGTGAAGGCTTTTCTTCCAGAGTTTTTAATACCTTTTCAGCCAGGGCAATTCCCCCTTCTCCCCCTTTTTCCCATACCTGGGACAGGGCAAATTCACAGCCTCTTTCTTCACAGAAGTTGCGGACAAAGTCGGTCTCTGCCGCAGTATCACTGATGAAGGCATTGAGGGCAACCACCACGGGAACTGCGTATTTCTGAAGATTTTCCACATGCTTCTCCAGATTCACGATTCCTTTCTTTAATGCCTCCAGATTTTCCTGATTTAAATCTGCTTTTACCACTCCTCCGTTGTATTTTAATGCACGGATAGTGGCCACCAGAACCACGGCATCCGGCTTCAGTCCTGCCATACGGCACTTAATATCAAAAAATTTCTCTGCTCCCAAATCTGCACCGAAGCCTGCCTCTGTAATGACATAATCGGCAATCTTCAAGGCTGTTTTCGTTGCTCTTACGGAATTACAGCCGTGGGCAATATTGGCAAAAGGTCCTCCATGCACCAGTGCAGGTGTATGCTCCAGAGTCTGAATCAGGTTAGGCTTCAGGGCATCCTTCAGCAAAGCTGCCATGGAGCCTACTGCTCCCAGCTCACCGGCAGTTACCGGCCTTCCGGCAAAATTGTAGGCAACAACCATACGGGATAAACGCGCCTTTAAATCCTCCATATCATCTGCAAGGCACAATACAGCCATAATTTCAGAGGCCACGGTAATGACGAAATGATCCTCTCTCACCGTTCCGTCCATTTTATTTCCCAGACCCACTACCACATTTCTGAGGACACGGTCATTCATATCCAGACAGCGTTTCCAGACTACGCTTCTGGTATCGATTTCCAACTCGTTCCCCTGCTGGATATGATTATCCAAAAGAGCTGCCAGAAGATTGTTTGCAGAGGTAATGGCATGGAAATCACCGGTAAAGTGCAGATTCAAATCCTCCATGGGAACCACCTGGGCATAGCCGCCTCCTGCAGCCCCTCCCTTTACCCCAAAGCAGGGTCCCAAAGAGGGCTCTCTAAGGGCAATAACCGCTTTTTTATTCAGTTTTCCAAAGGCCTGCCCCAGACCAACAGTGGTAGTTGTTTTTCCTTCCCCTGCAGGAGTGGGATTAATGGCGGTAACCAGAATCAGCTTCCCATCAGGATTACCCTTTACCTTATTGATATAAGCATCGGAAATTTTTGCCTTATATCTTCCGTAAAGCTCCAGTTCATCCATACTCATGTCAAGACTTGCCGCCACTTCCGCAATGGGCTTCATTACTGCTTCCTGTGCAATTTGAATATCTGTTTTCATTCGTAATTCCTCCTATAATACCTCTTCAATATAAGCCTCAAACTGTTCCATACTCATCAGAACCTTTCTGGGCTTTGTTCCTTCTTCTTCTCCAACAACTCCCGCATCCGCCAGCTGATCCATAATGCGGGCGGCACGGTTAAAGCCAATTTTAAAAACCCTCTGCAGCATACCGATGGAGGCCTTATCCTTTTCGATAATGAATCTGCCGGCTTCCTCAAAATAACTGTCTCTCAGGCTGTCAGCTCCTCCGGAAGCTGTTGTTTGGGAGCCGCTTCCCATATTTTTTATCTTATCTTCAATATCTTCATTATAGACATTTCCCAGAGTCTGATTTTTCAGAAAATCAACCACGTCTCCTACTTCCCTGTCTGATACAAAGGCTCCTTGCATTCTGGCCGGCTTGGGATAGCCCTGAGGATAAAACAGCATATCTCCTTTTCCCAAAAGCTTTTCTGCCCCGTTCATATCCAGAATGGTTCGGGAATCCACGCCACTGGATACGGCAAAGGCTACCCGGCTGGGCATATTGGCCTTAATCAGACCGGTAATTACATCCACGCTGGGACGCTGAGTGGCAATAATCAGATGTATGCCGGCAGCTCTTGCCAGCTGAGCCAGACGGCAGATGGATTCTTCCACCTCTCCGGGGGCTACCATCATCAAATCCGCCAACTCATCAACGATAATGACAATCTGCGGCATTTTGGGAGGAACCTCCTGCTCTCCTCTGGCCAAGCGTTTGTCGATTTCCCCATTATAGCCTTTTAGATCCCGGACATTAAAGTCCGCAAATTTCTGATACCTATCGGTCATTTCCGCCACACCCCAGTGGAGTGCCCCTGCCGCCTTTTTGGGATCGGTCACTACCGGAATCAGCAGGTGGGGTATTCCGTTATAAACACTAAGCTCCACCACCTTGGGATCAATCATAATCAGCTTAACTTCCTCCGGGCTGGCTTTATACAAAAGACTCATAATCAGCGTATTAATGCAGACAGACTTTCCGCTTCCTGTGGCGCCTGCAATCAGCATATGGGGCATCTTGGCTATATCCGCCACCACTACCTTTCCTGCAATATCTTTACCCACGGCAAAGGCCAGCTTGGAGGGAAACTCCTTATATTCCTTACTTTCCAGCAGCTCTCTCAGCCCCACAGCGGAATTTTCCTTATTGGGAACCTCGATTCCCACTGCTGCCTTTCCCGGAATAGGTGCTTCTATACGAATATCCGTAGCTGCCAGATTCAGTTTAATATCATCTGCCAGCCCCACAATTTTACTGACCTTAACTCCTTGCTCCGGCTGAAGCTCATAACGGGTAACCGAGGGACCCCGGCTGATGTCGGTAATGGTAACCTTGACCCCAAAGGTTGCCAATGTCTGTTGGAGACGCATGGCCGTTTCCTTCAGCTGTGCAGTACCTTCCTGCTTATTGGAAGAATTTATTTTCGCCAGGCAGGAAATCGGAGGAAACCTGTAGGGTCTGGCTGCTTCTTCCTTTATGGGCCTGTCTGCAGGCTCAGTCTGAACAGGCCGCCCCTGCTTTATCGCTTCTACCGGCTTGCTTTCCGTGGGTCTAATCTCCATCGGTTCCGATTCTGCCGTTCTGCTCTCTATTGGCTCCGATTCTGTCAGCCTGATTTCCACCGGTTCCGGTTCCACCGTCTCAATCTCATGAGCAGAATGAATCCTTACCTGCTCAAAGTCAAATTCTTCTTTATGGGCTGGCTGCTCCCTTACGGGAGTCTGCTTTTCCAAATCCTGCAGGGTAATTTCATGAATATCATCATGCCGAAACTCCTCCTGCACAGGGACTTCCTTTTTCAGCTTCGTATCCAGCATGACACCGGATACCTTTTTGTCCATTCTCAGGATTCTCTCTGCCTCTTCTTTTTCCTGCTTCAGTGCCTTCTGTTTACTCTCCGCTCGTTCCCTTTCTTCTCTTGCCATCCGCCTGGCAGCCTGCTCTTCTTTCCGTTCCCTGGCTCTCTGACGATGCTGCAAAACGTCCTCTCTGGCGGAATGGAGCATCCTGTCTCCCCTATTTTTCATGCCGCTGACTAAGGCCTTACCGGTTAAAATAACCAGACAGGCTACAATAAGAACCAGTAAAATCAGGATTGCTCCCAGAGTGTCCAAGAAGCTGTATAAAACCCAGGCTAGGGTACCGCCTATGATTCCTCCTCCTTCCCGGTTTTCTTTCCCCAGCTGATAGAAGGAGGAAGGAGAATAGCCGGTGAGGCTTCCCATATCCTGCCAGCAAAAATGAAAAATTGCCATTAAGGCTAAACAAAGGATGATCACCGCAATCATCTTTAATCTTGCCAGAGAATTTCCCTGATTGGAAATTCCAAAGGCTGCCAAAAGAAAGATGATTATGGGTGCCGCATATGCGGCAACGCCAAAAAGTCCAAAGAGAAGATTGCTGAGGGCATCCCCCACAGGGCCGATTACACCAAAGTTACATAAAAACAGCAGAATAACCAAGGCAAATAAAAGAAGAAGCAGAAGTTCCTTACCGATTTTCTTCTCTTCCTCTGTTCTCATATGCTTTTGCTGTCTGCTTCCGGAGCTACTTTTTTTATTGGTTCCGGTTCTTGTTCTATTTCCAGAAGAACTTTTCTTTCCTGTTCCTGAAGATACTGCCATAAATAAACCTGCCTATACTATTACTATATTTTTATAAATAAAATACCTAGCATAGTATAGCATATTCTTTTAGCTTTTTCCAATCATTTCATGCAATTTGGAAACCGCCTGTGCAATTCCCCCCACTTCATTGATTATTCCTTCTTTTACAGCT
Source organism: Lachnospiraceae bacterium (assembly GCA_051891855.1). GTDB lineage: Bacteria > Bacillota > Clostridia > Lachnospirales > Lachnospiraceae > SFDP01. Next base: position 47,109 of record JBJFFP010000048.1, read on the forward strand.
TCTTCCCCCACAAGAATCGTTCCCACGTCCTTAGTCAGCATTCCTGTTTCCATCATTAATTCCTCCATTCGTTCAGGAAATATCTCGCAGTGGGAACTGACAAAGTCAATAATTCGGTTCTGCATCTGTCTGAAATAGTCAAAGGTAGCCTGTGCACCGATTACCAAGCCGCTTAATCGAACCGGATGAATAACCATGGTTCCCGTAGGAACAATAAAGGAATAGTCGCTGCTTACGGCAATGGGCACGCCAATGGAATGACTTCCTCCTAACACCAGGGATACCGTGGGCTTACTTAAGGAAGAAATCATTTCCGCAATGGCAAGTCCCGCTTCCACATCCCCACCCATGGTATTTAATAAAATCAATACTCCGTCAATATCCATAGAGTCTTCTATAGTGGCCAAAACAGGTAAAATATGCTCATATTTTGTGGATTTGGTGTTATTTCCCAGTACATCATGGCCTTCTATTTCACCGATAATCGTAATCAGCTGAATATTTTGTTTTTGAAGATTTTCATTCAGCAGAGTTCTGCCTTCTTCCTTAATCTCCTCCTGCTTCCATTTTTCTTTTTCCACATCCCTATCCGTATCCCTCTGTATTTTATGCTCTGTACCATTCTTTTGTGGTGAATGAACTTTTTTCTTTCCTTTTCCCATAGCTTTTTCTCTCCTTTCATCATTAGGATGGCACAAAAAAAAGAGCTTATTCAGCTCTTTCTTCAATCATACTTCCTTTAAATCATAATCGTCATTGACATTATAATTATTCAAATCATAATGCATCTGCTCTTTTGAAGGCTCAAATCCATAATCCATCTCTTTTCTAATATGCTTTTTGGGCAGGGGAAGAGGATTGGGAATCCTGTTCACTGCCGGCCTAATCTCCTCTATATCCGGCTTGTGTAAGGCCTGATCTGTTTTTTGCTTTTCAGCCTCCAGCCCTTGTTGTTTTTTATGTATAATGCCCTGGATAAACGGTCTGATAAAGGAAATCAGCCACAAAGCAATTCCAAAGCAAAACCAAATAAGATGAATCGCACTGTCCTGCGTAACAGAAAATTCAAGGATACTGGCTATTCCCAAAACAGCTGTTGATACGAGAGATATGACTGTATTGGTTAGCCTTCTGCTTCCCCGATAAAAGAAAAAAATCCCTGCCAGTTGAAGAAATATATTAGCAAACAGGACAACTGGATAACGATTGCCAAAAAAACCAAAGAGAAAATGGAGAAAATAAACGTAGGCATTTTCCCAGGTGAACGCAGTAAAAGACAGGACTTTATCCTGGCGTATCCATGCCTGTTCTACCAAAGTTCCTCCTGTAACCTGCCAATGACTCAAAACCGCCTCCCATAAATGGGCAGCCACCAGTACGTTTAATATTAAAAGAAAAATACCGATCTCCACAAGCCCCTTTCCTGTATTCACTTCTTTTTCTGCTTTAACCTCTTTCATGCATCTGCCTTTTCTATCCCATATACCTGTTACTCTCAGTTACTCATCCCAGTTATGGTACACTGCCTGAACATCATCATCAGCCTCCAACAAGTCCAGAGTCTTCTGCAGGTTCTTTATAGCCGTTTCATCATTTAATTCCACATAATTCTGGGGAAGCATGGTCACCTCTGCATTGGCCATGATGATTCCCACATCCTCTAGGGCTTTTCTTACCTCCTCAAAGGTGTCCGGAGCTGTAAGAATCTCATAGCTGTCCTCTTCTTCCCTAAAATCCTCTGCACCCGCATCCAGTGCAGTCATCATCAGGTCGTCTGACTCCAGCTCACATTCTTCCTTATCCACAATGATCTGTCCTTTTTCATTAAACATAAAGGAAACACAGCCGGGAGTTCCGATACTTCCCTGTCCCTTAGTAAAGGCACTTCTTACATTAGCAGCCGTTCTGTTCTTATTATCCGTCAGTGCATTAACGATGATGGCAATACCGCATGGACCATAGCCCTCATAGGTAACGTATTCGTAGTTTACATTTCCTAAATCTCCTGCCGCCTTCTTTATGCCCCGTTCAATGGTATCATTGGGCATATTATTGGATTTTGCCTTGGCAATTACCTGTGCCAGCTTATAATTATTTGCCGGATCCGGCCCGCCTTCTTTAACGGCTACTGCAATTTCCCTTCCGATAATGGTAAAAATCTTTCCCTTTGCAGCATCATTTTTTTCTTTCTTGTGTTTAATATTTGCAAATTTTGAATGTCCTGACATAAATCTCCTCTTTTCCCTTGTATCCGTTATTTTTTCTTCGTAACCAGTACACGCTGAATCCTATTGTTTTCAATATCCACAATCTTAAAATTATAATCCCCCACATCAATGTTAAATTCATCCTGCTTACTGGGTATACGATCCATCCTGGCAATCAAAAAGCCATTCAGCGTTTCAAATTCTTCTTCCTCAAAACAGATGCCGAACCGTTCCTCCAGCTCCTTTAAGGGCGTCAGTCCCTCAATAATATACTCATCCTTACTGGTTTCGGCAATATGCTCCTCTTCTTCGTCATATTCATCCTGAAGATTTCCCACAATTTCTTCCAGAATATCCTCCATAGCAATAAGCCCCGAGGTTTGGCCGTATTCATCCACCACAATGACCATCTGCAGCTTTGTGGACTGCATGGTTCTGAACAGAGCATCCACCTTGCGGGTTTCGGGAATAAACTTTGCTTCCCGCAAAAGTCCGGGAATTTCTCCGATTGCCTTATTCCGATTCTGATTCTTATCCTGCATGCGCAGGGCATCCTTTAAATGGAGAATACCTATAATATGGTCAATATTTTCTTCATAGACCGGGTAACGGGAATTACGCTCCTTCAGCATGAAGCCAATAGCATCATCCAATGAGGATTTCCCGTCAATTGCCACAATATTGCTTCTGTGGGTCATGATATCCTGAGCCTGCTTATCGTCAAATTCAAAAATATTATTGATCATTTTGGCTTCACTCGCCTGAATAAGCCCCTGCTCGTGTCCCTCGTTGACCATGGAAATAATTTCTTCTTCCGCATCGGATCCATCTTTATTTCCTGTGAGATACTGTTTTACCACTTTCGCAATTATGTAAATAAACAGTTCCACGAACAAGACGCTCAATACGATAATCAGACTATTGGCAGTAGGATCACCATCATCCATTTTTTCAACTCCTTATCCTTTTGCTCTTTGTCACTTTATCCTTTAATTTATACCTATAAAATATATCATTTAGAAGCGTAAACGTCAATGTAATTGAAGACTTATCTTCAAGGCTTCATTCACCTTGCTCATAATTCGTTCATCCAAATGGCATACCTTATCCTTTAATCTCTTTTTATCAATGGTTCTAAGCTGCTCCAGCAAAATAACGGAATCCTTCACCATAGCATATTCCTCACAGGCAAGTGTAATATGGGTAGGGAGCTGATTTTTCGTCAGTCTGGAGGTAATGGCCGCACAAATCACCGTAGGAGAATACTTATTTCCCATATCATTTTGTATAATCAGAACCGGTCTGACACCACCCTGTTCAGACCCGATTACCGGTCTTAAATCTGCATAATAAACATCACCGCGTTTCACTTTCTCACTTCCTTCATCTAATATAGCCTATTTTCACATTCAAAGTATTGCCACATTATCTGAAGGTATACCATTAAATCTTTTCAAAATAATAATCGTCAAAATAGTCCTTGGCGTAGCATTCCTTTCCTTCCCTGCTGTATACCCGGGGAACACGCTTGCCGATGACACAGGCCAACTCATAATTAAATCGTCCGGATAACTCTCCTACCTCTTCCATGGTAATTTGTTCTTTACCGTCACGGCCAACCAAAATCACCTCATCCCCCTCTCTAACATCGGGAATATGGCTTATATCCACCATAAACTGATCCATACATATTCTTCCCAGAATAGGAGCTCTTTGGCCATGAATCAATACCTCGCCCTTTCCCGACAGGGTTCTGGGGTAGCCGTCTCCATAGCCCACCGGTATGGTCGCAATCCGAGTCCTCTTGTCGGTAATATAGGTTCCTCCGTAGCTGATGGCTCTTCCCACCTCCAAAGTTTTCAGATAAACAATATGACTGTGGAGGGAAAAGGCCGGTCTTAGGTTCAGCTTAAGATGATGATTACCCTCCCAAGGCCACATCCCATAAAGGGCAATCCCCGCCCGGACCATATCCAGTCCGGCCTCCGGCATTTCCAAGATTGCTGCACTGTTTGCACAGTGCTTTATAGGGATGAAGACTCCAAAACGTTCCTGCACCTTTTGGACAAATCGGTTAAACTCCTTCAGCTGTCTGTAAGCATCCGTTTTATCCTCTTCATCTGCTCTGGCAAGATGGGTAAATATTCCTTCTATCTCCAGCTCTTTTCCGGCAAATACCTGCCTGAGAAAATCCATCCCCGCTTCATCCGGGCTGATGCCGATTCTGGACATTCCCGTATCCACTTTAATGTGTACCAAAGCTTTTTTCTGCAGTCTCTTTGCTTTTTGGCACAACTCATCAATGGAATCCCTGCGAAATAAGGTAAAACGGATTTCTTCCCGAATAAGCTCTTCCATAGCATAGGGAAAGACATAGCCCAGAACCAGAAGGGGCTTTTTTATCCCGGCTTTTCTCAGGCAGAGTGCTTCCTCCGCCGTAGCCGTGGCAAAGCCGTACAAATACTCCTTGTTCTCCAGCTGACCGGCAATGGGAACAGCCCCATGGCCGTAGCCATCGGTCTTAACTACCGCAATTATTTTCGACTTCCCGTTTATCTGTTGGTAAAGCAAATCCATATTATGAGATATGGCATCTAAATCTATGGCTGCATAGATCCTGTCGTAATGCTTCATTTTCTCCTTATTCTCTCCTTATTCCTTCTTTTAAAAGCTCTCCCAGGGCTTCGCCTATATCCGAGGCCATAAGGGAATACTCATTTTTCCTTTTTGCAGCCAAATCTCCTGCCTTTCCATGAAGATATACCCCTAAGGAGGCTGCATCAAGGCCATTCATTCCCTGTGCCAAAAGAGCTCCTATCATACCGGCCAGTAAATCTCCGCTTCCTGCAGTTGCCATTCCGCTGTTTCCGCACAGATTAAGATATCCCTGTCTTAGGGAATCGACAATCAGGGTTTTGGCATCCTTCTGCACGATAACGGCCTGATAGTCCACAGCCGTTTTTTCAGCCACTTCCTTCTCTCGATCCAAAACCTCCTTTACCGAATAACCGGACAGGTGGGACAACTCAGCCACATGAGGAGTAAGGATCAGTTCCCGTCGGCTTTCTTGTGTACTCTGCTTTTGCAAAAGCCGGGTACCTAAGGGGGTATCCGCTAAAAGCCTCAACCCATCTGCATCAATCACCAGAGGCTGTCGGCTTTTATCCACAACTGTGTTAAGCAGACTTTGGGCTGTTTTCTCTTTTCCCAGAGCAGGGCCCAATACAATCACATCTGCCCAGGAAAGCCGTTCCTCCAACACCCTTTGAGCCTCATCCTGATGGGAATAGAGAGCCAGCATGGCTTCCGGCAAAAGGGAAATCAAGGAGCTTTGCTGGGAGGAATGGGTGCAGATGCAAACCATCCCGCAGCCGCATCGGAAGGCTCCCAGACCAGCAAGGAAGGCTGCTCCCCCACTGTCTTTACTTCCGGCAATCACCAGAACCTTTCCAAAGCTGCCCTTATGACCAAAGGCGGGGCGATAAGGCATATATACAGATGGATGTGCAGATAAAGTCCTCCATCGGGGCAAGGTATTTTCAAAGGAGCTTTCCGTAATTCCGATTCTCTTCACCCGGACATGTCCGGCATAATCCGCACCGGGGTACAGACACAGCCCCAGCTTTAGAAAGCTGAAGGTTACGGTACAGTCTGCCCGAAAGCAGCTTCCCTTCACCTTCCCCGTATTGCTGTCTACACCACTGGGTACGTCGATGGCAATCCGATAGGCCTGTCGGGAAGAAACCTCTTTAAGAAGCTCCCCTGTTTTTCCGGTTACGGGGCGACTTAGACCCACTCCAAAAATACCGTCAACTATGACAGTATATGCTCTCTCAGGAAGTTGGGTCACTATCTCCACCTGCATTTTCTCCAGCATTCTGTACTGCAGGAGAGGAACCTCTCCCAGCTTTTCCACGGGATGGGAGGAAGCATAAAAAAGGGTTACCGAATACTCTCTTTGTGCAAGCAGTCTGGCTACTGCCATGGCATCTCCCCCATTATTTCCACTGCCTGCCAGGACAAGGATGCTTTCCTTTTTATCAGGAAAAAGGGTCATTATTTCTTCCACAACAGAAAGAGCTGCCTGCTCCATTAAAATGAGAGCAGGCACTTGAAAATGTTCGATGGTATTACGGTCAAAGCTTGCCATTTCTTCGCCGGTTACTACATAATGAAACGGTTCCATTATTTTTCCTCTTTTTTTCTCACCGGCTTATCCATAGGATTGTATTTCATATCAAACAGCTCCATTACATTAGCACCTAAGGCATCATGCATATAGGAATACATCTCCTGATTAGCCACTTCCTTTTCCTGTTTACGCACAATATTTTTCTTCAATTCCACCCTGACCTGATCTATCCACCCGGCAATCTCTATAATCTCCTTTTCATTTCCTTTTAATACCTGATAACAAAGCTCCATGGTATGAATCATCAGATCGTGGTTCAGCTGATGGATCTCTCTGGGAAGCCCTAACAGCTCATCCTCACAGTTTTCCATTTTCTCATTGCATTCTGAAATCAGTCGCTTACTCTCTTCCCGTTTTTTTACGGAAAAGGAATCCTCTTTATCCATCAAATCCACGATTCCGTCCATCAGCTTCTTCTTAACCTTCTTAAGATCCTTAAGCTGAGTATTCAGCCTTCCTTGCTTTTTCAGTAAGGCGTTCAACTCCTGTTCCATCTTCTGAATGGTCTTATCCGGCTCCATATAGTCAAAAAGGCGATGCCATTTATTATCCAAAACCAGTACGGGAACATTTTTCCCCTGAAGGGCTTTCTCAAATTCATCAATTTTATCAGCCATAGGTCTTCCTCCCCAGTCTTAACTGTTGTGTTCCTGACTGTAGCGGCCAATATTATAGGAAAGCTTCATCAGGCTGTCAGATAAATGGGCATTTTCCACCTGGATATTTTGGGGAACATTTAAATCCACATGGGCAAAATTCCATATTCCCTTAATTCCGTAGCCGGCCAGCTGCTCAGCCACTGTAAGTGCCCCCTCCTTGGGAATAGCAATTACGGCAATATCAATATTATTTTCCTGAATAAATTTACCCAGCTCTTCCATGGGCTGAATCGTAAATTCCCCTATTTTTGTTCCGCAAATCTCTTTCTTTTTATCAAAAATCCCCTTAAACAGAAAACCTCTTCTGGCAAAATTGTCATAATTTACTAGGGCCTGTCCCAGATTACCCGCACCGATTAAGACCATTCTGTGTTCATTATCCAAGCCGAGAATCTTCCCGATTTCCACAGATAAATGCTCCACATTATAGCCATACCCCTGCTGTCCAAATCCCCCGAAATTATTCAAATCCTGCCGGATTTGTGAGGCAGTCACCTTCATTCTTTCACTGAGCTCCTGGGAAGAAATCCTTTCGATTCCTTCATCCATTAGTTCTCCCAAATATCGAAAATAACGGGGCAGTCTGCCGATAACAGCCTGTGATATTTCTTTCGTTTCTTTAACTTCCTTCTTCTCCACTGCAAGCCTCCGAATATTGAATATAGTTTTCTATTTTATTATACTCATTTGTTAATTAACTGTCAAATAATTGACATTACTTCCCAAACCCCGTAAAATGCTATTAATGTCTTTATAGCAAACGGAGGATAAACCATGATTCTGTCAGTTTCCAATGTCGGAAAAAGTTTTTCGGAAAAAGTCATATTGGATCAAATTTCCTTTCATCTGGAGGATTACGATAAAGCTGCCCTTGTGGGCATTAACGGAGCCGGAAAAACTACCCTTCTACGTATTATTGCAGGAGAGCTTTCCGGTGATGAGGGGCTGGTTACCTTTGCCCGGGGAAAGACTTTCGGTTATCTTGCCCAAAACACCCAAATTTCCGGCCAGCTGTCTATCTATGATACCTTATTAAAGGTAAAGGAGCCTCTTCTTCTGTTAGAGAATAAGCTGCGTCAGATGGAAGAAGAAATGAAGCATGTTACCGGCAGGGCTCTGGAGGAGCTGATGAAGCAGTATGCAGATGCCAATCATCGGTATGAGGCTGACGGGGGATATCTCTATCGCAGTGAAATCGTTGGTGTTTTAAAGGGACTGGGATTTTTGGAGGAAGATTTTTCGCGCCCCCTCTCTACCCTTTCCGGCGGTCAGAAAACCCGGGTGGCTCTTGGAAATCTGCTTTTGACCAAGCCGGATTTGATTATTCTGGATGAGCCTACCAATCACCTGGATATGTCCTCTATCGCCTGGCTGGAAACCTATCTGGTAAATTATAAAGGGGCTGTATTAATCGTCTCTCATGATCGATATTTTCTGGATAAAATAGCAGGGAAGGTAATTGAACTGGATCAGAGAAGGGCTACGGTTTTCCAGGGAAACTATACCGCCTATTCCGAAAAAAAGGCCCTTCTTCGTCAGGCACAGTGGAACGCTTATTATAAACAGCAGCAGGAAATTAAACATCAGGAAGAGGTGATTGAAAAGCTGAAGTCCTTTAATCGGGAAAAATCCATTAAACGTGCAGAGAGCCGGGAAAAGGCCCTAAATAAAATCCAGCTTCTGGAAAAGCCCTCTGAAGCTGATGCAGAAATGAAGCTTATCCTCACTCCCCATAAAACCAGCGGAAAGGATGTTTTAGCTGTGGAGGGACTGTCCAAAGCCTTTCCCGGGCGGCCTTTATTTGAACATCTGGATTTCTCCCTAAGACGGGGTGAGCACGTGGCCATTATCGGGGACAACGGAACCGGTAAAACCACTTTGCTGAAGATCATTAACGGACTGACCCGGGCAGACAGTGGCTCCATCACTCTGGGTACCAATGTAGCCATCGGCTATTTTGATCAGGAGCATCAGGTATTGAATCAGGGAAAGACCCTTATGGAAGAAATTTCCGACAGCTATCCCTATCTTACGGGAACACAGATCCGTAACACTCTGGCTGCATTTCTCTTTACCGGAGACGATGTGTTTAAGCAGATCGGCACCCTTTCCGGCGGTGAGCAGGGACGGCTTGCTCTGGCTAAGCTTATGCTGTCAGAAAGCAATTTCCTGATTTTGGACGAGCCTACCAATCATTTGGATATCCTCTCCCGGGAGATTTTGGAAAATGCCTTAAACCATTATGAGGGAACTCTGCTTTACGTTTCCCATGATCGATTTTTTATCAATAAAACGGCTCATCGCATACTGGAGCTGTCCCCTCAGGGTCTTACCGATTATCCGGGAAATTACGATTATTATCTGGAAAAACGTCCCGAGTCTTCAGGCCCGACTGTTTCAGGAGGCTTTCCTCCCTCTTCTGCCAAAGAAAAAAGAGAAGACAGCCCTTCCTCCATAAGAAAACAGGAATGGAAAAATCGAAAGGAGGAACAGGCAGCCTTACGAAAAAAAGAGAATGCTATAAAGAAAGCGGAAAAGGAAATCACTGCTCTTGAAGAGAGGTTGGCTATCATTGATGAGGAAATGGTCAAGCCGGAAAACTGCACCAACTCCGCCAAGCTGCAAACGCTGCAGGAGGAAAAAGAGGAGTTGGATCTTAAGCTTTTGGAATTAATGGAATTGTGGGAAGAGCTGTCTGAGTGATGGAGTTTTCTCTATACTCATTAAAATAAAAAAGCCTATAAATTCTTTACTCAGTCCCGCAGAAGTCTCCTCTCCGGTTTTTGGTGCTTTCACTGAAGTATTTACCGCAGCTGCCGTACCATAGGAAACAATAAACGTGGAGTTATGTCCTACCTGCCAATAGATTTTATCTCCTTCATACCAGCTGGTTAATTTGGTTCTGGTTCCTGTATCGTCTATATACCATACCAGAAAATCTCCCGAAGAAAGTCCTGAAGGGATACTAAAGGGGATTCCTGCAGTCATAATCCCACCTCCCAGATCGGAAATACGCTTATTTTCAGCAACTGACAGAAAATAAATTTCAGCTGCCCCATGGAGCTTCATGGTTTCACAGGATTTCTTCTGATTTTCATTTAATAAGCTGGTTCCTGCATTATTAACTACTAACCGTATGGTATCCCCACTGCTTTGGTCAACAATAGCCTTCAACGCTTTCATATCCAGCTTGATAATTCCTGTCGACAGCTTGATCTGTAATCCTCCAACACTTGATGAATCTGCAAATGTCTTTAGATTTTCTCTGGGAATATTCACCGTATCTACCTTCTTACCGGTACCACTTACGTCAAAGATAATTGGATTGTTGGTTGAATTTCCGGACAATAGACTATTTATCTCACTTTGGGATAAAAGAGACAGGGTAGCCGTTGTATCAGTAATCGTTACTTTTATTTGGGCGGTATTTGTTGCTCCGCTGGCCGGAATCGTTCCCGTTATGGTCTGAGTGCTCCCCGAACCACTGCCGGATCCTGAGCTTCCTGAACCTGTATTTCCTGCGCCATTGGCTGCAGTTCCTGTACCTCCTCCCGTACCACTGCCTGTAGAACCTGTGCTTCCGTTTCCTGAGCCGGAATTGCTTCCGCCGCCAGATGAAGTGCCGGTAGCCGGGATTACTGTTCCCATAGAAATTTTCACATTACAGCCCAGGCACCAGGTATCTCCGGTATAACCATTGGTGGTTTTCGTAGCCTCTACCTTCCCCTTCGTTACGGTGCCTCCGGTATGATTGCTGCTGTCCTTCTCCCCATAGGCCTGGCTGCAGCCTGTACAAATTGCAGGGGAGATGCAGGTTGCCTTTCCTCCACTGTGTACATGTTCTGTGGAAATCTCCTTCCATACAGCCGTCACATCCGTATTTTTAGTAAAAAGATAGGTTGCTCCTTCCTCATATTCCTTCCCTTCAATCAGCCATCCGGAAAATTCTTTTCCTTTCGGAGCGATAAAGGTACTGACAGGCAGGGTAAACAGCATCCCTTCAAAGGCTGTTCCATTGCTCATACTGCCACTTCCCTGGCCTGCATGGTAGGTTACCGTATAGGAAGGGGTATTTTCCTTCACTGCGATGGAAAAAGGAATATAGGCTGTGGTATTGTCATAGGTCTCATCTGCCGATACCGTAACCTTTACATAATAGCTTCCTACAGAAACAGGAGCCTGTCCTTCTCCTGCAGCCCCACTGTTTGCCGCGGTGGTCAGCGTCTTTCCTTCATTCAGATAATATCCGTTGATTGTTGCCGTTCCTGTTCCATTCCAGTTGAAATGTGTCCCCTTATCCACAGACAGAGAAAAGGCTGTTCCATCGTAGGTGTGGGAAAGGGTTCCTACAGCCGCAATAGTATTCTTTTTCAGAGAAGGATCGGGAGTTTCTTCGGGTTCATCCGAAGGAATACTCCAATTTCCACTATCGTCCTTCGTAAAGGCTAAATCCGGTAAAGCTGATGTAGGCAGTAGGTTGAAGCTTCCTGCTTCTGACTGCACCGCTGCAATATAGGTGTGTCCTTTATTCACTGTGCCGGTACTGTAATTCCCGTCAAAGCTTACACCTCCTATGGCAACTTTTGTTGCTCCTTCTATCTTTCCCGGAATGGTCAGAGTCTGATTTTCTCCCAAAATCACTGTTCCGCCACCGGAAAGAGCAGGCAGCAAGACAGCCGTCTCCAGATTCTTTAACGTTAATACTGTACCGGAAGGGAGAGATACCTTACCTTCTCCGCTGAAGCTGCTTTTGCTGTTCAAGAGGACATCTGCCTTTTTTCCGCTTCCGCTACTTAAATCAAGACTTCCCACCTCATTTAAAAGCAGGGCAGTCTGATAGCCCCTCCCATCATCGGTATAAACTACTTTTGCATTGTCAGTACCGCCAGTTGCTCCATAAACCGTTTTTACAAGACCGTTATTTAAATTAATCGTCACAGCTCCACTGACAATATACTTTTCAGGATTAGGAAGAAATACATCCCCCGCACCTCCACTTCGGTCTTCCCTTGCACCATGAGCGTAGATGCTTCCTATGGTCCCCGAAGCCTGCGGATCTATAGTAATAGTTGACGTCCCTTTAAAATCATTATTTTTGGCCTTTTCTTCATCACTGCCGTCAGAGAGACTGCCGGCAAAAATATCTCCCAATGTATTTTCTCCCCGGATAACAATCTGTCCGGCAGCTTTGGCCTCAGGAATTTTATCTGCATCAGAACCGTTGTAATCCGATATCCCTCCGCAAAAAAGGTAAATACTAAAAGGAGCGGATGAATTCTTTTTAACATTTTCCAACGTAAGAACATAACCATTGGCAATAATAGCATTTCTTGTGGAGGTTAAAAAACCGATTTCCATATCCTTAAAGGTTACATCGGCTCCAAGAATTATCCCTGCCTTTCTGAGCGAAAGCCTTCCCCCCTGGATAGTTACCGGTCGACTGATCACCAACAAATCATCACTACCCGTATCCGCAGCAATCTCCACCGATCCATCTATCTTAATCACATCGATACTTGTATCCTCCAACGCCAAACCAAATTCCACAGCGTCAGTAACGGTCTTTTCATTTACAGGATCATTTGCGGAAACATAGGACTGCAAAGTAACAATCAGCCCTATTGCTGCACACACGATTAACAGATAAAGTACTTTCTTAAATCCCTTAAGCTTTTTCATTCGTTATCACTCCATGAATGGTAAATCTATAAGTTCTTTTCCAGTTCTGCCCGAATTGCCTTAATAAAGTCTTCACTGTTCAATACCTGAACATCCTTTAAGGAGGTGATTAGGGCTAAATCCTTTGTCATCTTCCCCTGTTCAATAGTGCTGAGTGTGGCCCTTTCCAGCTTATCTGCAAAATCCTCTAACGCAGGGTTGCCATCCAGCTCACCTCTTTTTCTCAAGGCGCCGGTCCAGGCAAAAATCGTTGCCACGGAGTTAGTGGAGGTTTCCTCCCCTTTCAAATGCTTATAATAATGGCGCTGTACGGTTCCGTGAGCCGCTTCATATTCATAAACTCCTGCAGGGGAAACCAGTACCGAAGTCATCATGGCTAAAGAGCCAAAGGCTGAGGATACCATATCACTCATTACGTCGCCGTCATAATTCTTGCAGGCCCAGATAAAACCTCCCTTAGCCTTCATGACGCGGGCTACGGCATCATCAATCAGGGTATAAAAATATTCCAGTCCCAGCTTTTCAAAGCTGCTCTTATATTCCTGCTCATAGATTTCCTGAAAAATATCCTTAAAGGTATGGTCATACTTCTTTGAAATGGTGTCCTTAGTGGCAAACCATAAGTCCTGCTTCGTATCAATAGCATAGCTGAAGCAGGCTCTGGCAAAGCTTTGGATGGATTCTTCCGTATTATGCATACCCTGGATAATTCCCGCACCCTTAAACCGGTGGATCACTTCCCGGGTCACGGTTCCGTCAGCTGCAGTAAATACCAGCTCTGCCACACCCTCTCCGGGCACCTTTATCTCTGCATTCTTATAGACATCACCATAGGCATGTCTTGCCAGAGTAATGGGTTTTTCCCAGTTTCTGACACAGGGCTCGATTCCCTTTACCACAATGGGAGTTCTAAACACGGTTCCATCCAGAAGGGCTCTTATGGTTCCGTTAGGGCTCTTCCACATTTCCTTTAACTTATATTCGGTCATTCTCGCCGCATTGGGAGTAATGGTTGCACATTTTACTGCCACTTTATATTTCAGTGTTGCCTTGGCAGAATCCACTGTAACCTGATCGTTGGTCTCATTCCGATACTCAAGACCCAAATCGTAATATTCTGTCTTTAAATCGATAAAGGGGAGAAGTAATTCATCCTTAATCATGGCCCAGAGTATTCTGGTCATTTCATCTCCGTCCATCTCAACCAAGGGGGTAGTCATCTTAATTTTATCCATAGAAGCCTCCATTCTTTTTCTCTTAACTATACTTTATCGTGAAACTGGATTTTTGGCAATATAATCCTTACTCATTTTCTGTCTCATAGGCTTCATAGAGTCCGTTTTTTACCATATTTTCATAAGCATTAAGAATATGCTCATTGGCTACTCTCTCAGCTTTATCCCCATCCTTTTCCTTAATTGCCTCAAGGATAAGCTTATGCTCCCTGTTGGACTGACTGCTTCTTTTGTATTTTGAAAGGGTCTTTTTTCTCACTCTCAAGACATAACCGTGAAAATCCCTCAGCTGTCTCTCCAGCATTTTACTGCCGGAGGCCTCATATAAGATTTCATGAAACCGATTATCCAGCTCTGTAATCTGCTGAGTATGCCCCTTAGAAGTATGAAATTCAGAAAGATAAACGTTTTCCTCCAGTTCCTCCAGCTGTGACTGCGTAATGTTCATGGTAGCCCATTTTGCACACAGTCCTTCCAGAAGAGAGCGAATCATATAGATATCCTTTACATCCTTCACCGTGATTCCGGTAACATAGGCCCCCTTATTGGGGATGATGTGAATCAAGCCCTCCAGCTCCAGCTGACGGAAGGCTTCGCGAACAGGCGTTCTGCTGACTCCCAGCTCTTCTCCTATGGCTACCTCCTTCAGTTCCTCATTATCCTTATATTTTCCATTTAAAATATCCTCTCGTATTTTATGGAAAACTCTTCCCCGCAACGAAAATTTATCCGTTACCTCCTGTTTTACATCATAATTTCCCATTTTCTCTATGCCCCTAAAGTCATTCCCAGCTCACTGCAGTTTTTCTCAATACAGGAAATCAGCTCCTCATCCGTCAGTACGGTGACGCGTCCGTCTGCGTACTCCTGATCCACCCATTCCTTTACCCGTTTTACCAGCTTAGAGCTTTTATCCACACACTTCTCATCCTTTAAGCGATAATAAGTATTGATCCAATGGGCAATTCCTGCCAGACCGGAGGTATTGCTTACAGCACAAAGCACCGGTCTGTTCAAATACTTTTCCGTATCAAAAATATTATAAATCTCCTCGTTCTTCAACAGGCCGTCGGCATGAATACCTGCTCTGGTTACATTGAAATTCTTTCCCACAAAAGGCGTTCTGGAAGGAATCTTATAACCGATTTCCTTCTCATAATACTCTGCCAGCTGTGTAATCACCGTGGTATCCATACCATTTAAATGTCCCTTAAGCTGTGCATATTCAAATACCATGGCTTCAAGAGGTGTGTTCCCCGTTCTTTCCCCTATGCCAAAGAGAGAGGTATTTACGCCTGAGCAGCCGTAAAGCCAGGCTGTAGTAGAATTAACAACGGCTTTATAAAAATCGTTATGTCCATGCCATTCAATCAATTCATGGGGAACGCCTGCATGCTTATGCAGGGCATAAATAATTCCCGGAACACTTCTGGGAATTACCGCTCCCGGATAGTTTACGCCGTAGCCCATAGTATCACAGGCTCTGATCTTAATGGGAATTTTATATTCCTCCATCAGCTTCATCAGCTCCAGGCAGAAAGGAATAACATAGCCATAGATATCCGCTCTGGTAATATCCTCCAGATGGCATCTGGGGCTGATACCCTCATCCAGACAGTCCCGGATGATGCTGATGTAATGGTCCATAGCCTGTCTTCTGGTCATTTTCAGCTTCATGAAAATATGATAATCGGAGCAGCTTACCAAAATACCCGTCTCTTTCATTCCGATTTCCTTCACCAGCTTGAAATCCTCCTTGCTGGCACGAATCCAGCTGGTAACCTCCGGGAACTGATACCCTCGCTCCATACACTGATAAACCGCATCCCTGTCCTTCTTACTGTATAAAAAAAACTCACTTGCCCGGATCATTCCGTTAGGCCCGCCCAGCTTATGTAGATAGTCAAAAATCGTCACAATCTGCTCTGTGGTATAGGGCGCCCTGGACT
This sequence comes from Lachnospiraceae bacterium, assembly GCA_051891855.1. Lineage (GTDB taxonomy): Bacteria > Bacillota > Clostridia > Lachnospirales > Lachnospiraceae > SFDP01. The sequence continues at coordinate 63,030 of JBJFFP010000048.1, forward strand.
GTTGCCCATCCCTGAAAGTGGTATCCGTAATCCAAATCTCTTCAGGCATATTATGGGGAACAATACGGTCATTAAAGGGAATCTTTGGCACCTCAGAATAAGGAAACATATTCCGAAAAACATTCGGCTTTTGGATATCATCCAAAATATACATATGCTCTTCAATTTCAAGCAAATGATTATTGGGATTCATAAAAACCGGTCTATTAGTAAAAATATCTGTATGATCATTATTCATCACGCATCCTCCATCTGTATAATTTTGGGTATAAATAGACAAAAACACATCTCGTATAATTGTATACAATCATACGGGATGTGTCAATAATAAATTCCTTTGTAGGTTTTTCAGTGATCTTTTAGCAGCTCCCCGATATTCAGCATTCCCCACCCCTGTTTACTCCAGGGTTCTCCTAAATCCAGGGCAGAATAACAGATTCTCTGTCTAAGCTCTTCTGCCGTAAGTCCCGGATACTTTTCCAGTAAAAGGGCGGCAGCTCCCGATACCAGCGGTGCTGCAAAGGATGTACCGCTTTTGGGTTCATAAGCCTGCTCATACCTGTTATTTCTTCTTCTGCACTTTGCACTGGCTCCCATAATATTAGTTCCGGGAGCTACGATATCCGGCTTTTTTAATACAGACATACTGGGTCCTCTTCCAGAGTAACGGGAGCACAGGGTCATTCCGCCGCCATTATAATCACCATCGTGGCAGCCTACCGTCAATACATGCTTTCCCATACCTAAGGGAGAAATGGTTCCTGGCCTGGGTCCCTTATTTCCGGCAGCTACCACAATCAGGATTCCCGCCTTCCACACTTCCTCCAATGCCGTAAGAAGGGCCCGAATTTTTATCGGTTCCACATGCTCCTCAAAGCCCACGGAAATATTAAGCACGCGAATATCGAAATGCTGCTTCTTCTCCAGTACCCAGCTTAGGGCTTCTAGCATCTTCTTGGTATCTCCTCCACCCTCTCTATCCAGTACCTTTCCTACTACCAGGTGGCAGCCCGGTGCAATTCCTCTGTATTTTCCTTCTGAAAGATAACCGCTTCCAGCTAAACAGCCGGCCACATGTGTCCCGTGACCGGCATCATCATAAGGCTTTTCTTTCTGCTGAACGAAATCCTTAAATGCAAGAATCCTTCCGTTAAAATCAGGATGAAGATAGATTCCCGTATCTAAAATGGCAACGGTTATCCCCTCGCCGGTATAGGCTCCGGCAGTTTTCTTTTCACAACCAAGCTGTCTTCTGACTCGCAGCATCTTCTGCTCCTGCATTTTTTTCCAGAATATGCAAAACAGCTTAGTTGGTGCCTGTTGCCCCCTCATTTACCCTGAGAGAAGAATCCATAAGAATTACTGCTTTTTGTCCCACTACGATAGTCTGTCCTGCTACACCATCTTCCACATACTCAAGAGGATCGCTCTGTGGGATATAATCTACGTTACTGGGATGGTTTGCGGCACGATTCGTTTCTGAAGAGACTGCCTCTGAGGAAGAAGCAGATGTTCCGGTCCCATTGCTGCCAAAGGTCTGTACAGGATTTTTATCCTTAGTGGTGACCTGTCCCTTACTGCCTACTACATATACCTTTCCTCCCTCGGTCTGTTGGGAAGAAGCTTCTGCCTCATTGCCGCTGACAGTATTCTCACTGACACTACTCTCATCAGTATTTTCGATGTCCGAAACGATAACCGATGCAGCTTTTACAATCAGCTGACCACGATCAGCCTTTTTCCAGCCCTGATAGAACTCATAAGCTACGGTTCCCTGCTTGGCGTTGATAATCAGTCGGGAACAGCCGTCAAAGGCTGTATAATGGATATGGGAAACAGAAGAAGGAATCTCTACCTCTTCTAAGAGGATGCAGTTTTCAAATGCCTTACTATCTATGCTTCTTACGGAGTAGGGAATAGAAACTGTGGTAAGAGCCTGACAATTTGAAAAAGCATAGCCGGAAATTTCCCGTAAAGAAGAGCTTAAATTTACCTCCTTTAAGGAATCATTTCCCCAGAAGGCGTAATCCATTACTTTCGTTACCGTTGAAGGCATATCAAATTCCGTCTTTTTACTGCCTCCGAAATAACTGTAAAGTACAGTTTTATCTTTACTATATAAACAATTATCAGCAACCGTAAAATAAGGATTATCCTTATCTACAGAAACTGAAGTAAGACTGTCACAGCCCGCAAAGGCTCCTGAACCGATTTTTTTCACATTTTTCCCAATGGAAACTCGTTTTAATGCATGGTTATTACTGAAAACACCATTTCCTATACTTTCCACCGTGTCAGCCAGGGAAACTGTCGTAAGTGCTGTACAGTCACGAAAGGCACCATATTCAATCTCCTTAACATTCTTTCCTATACGTACTGACGTTATGTAAGTGTTTTCTGCAAAGGCTTCTGCCCCAATCTTCTTCACTTCATCAGGAACAGAAACGTTGGAAGCTGTCCCGGTATATTTAATCAGTGTTCCTCTGCTTACCTGAAAATCGTTAGTATCTGCCGCACTGCTTTTATAAGTGGGAATCAGAAACAGCAGGCATATTGCAGCTAAAGACAGCAACAGGGTTATCCTCCGTAATTTTCTCATCCTTATCTCCTTTCCGGACTTTTTCCTATATTATTTTCCGGCGGGCTAAGCAGCCCGCCGGAAAAGGAGTAATTGTCAATTTAAGACAACTTAGTCTTATATTTAGAGTCTCTCTTCAAGAAAAGCACCATGGAAATAGATGCAAGTCCGATACTTAAGAACCACTTGGGATGAATACCGTCTCCTGTCTTGGGAGTCTGATCCAGAATATCACCTGCAACCAGATTACCGGTATCCACATAGACCACATAAGGTGAAAAATGGGTGGCCGTGAAGCTCATACAGGGAATACCGTTCATGGTAATAAATTTCACTCCCAGCTTATCCAAAGAACCGTTTACTATACCGGCAATCTTATTATTGCCTGCATAGCTTCTTAAGGCATCCGGAATGGGCATGGTAATATTCACCTTAAGCCCTGTTGTATCTGTAATTTTCGTTGTGCCTGTAGCATCATAAAGGCTGATGTCCATAGCAGCAAACTTAATGGGTGTCATATCCCCATATTCTGCTTCCAAAGCTGCCAAAGCCGCCTCATCCGCTTCTGCACTCTGGGATATTTTTACCACAAAGCCATCAGAGGAACCGCTCACATAGGCAGAAGCCTGATCCGTATCGGAAATTCCCGGTCGGGTAATCACAATACTGGTTTTGTTGGTCGAAGATGCCCCCGTTGTGGAAGCACTGCCGGTACCGGTACTGCCGCCTGTAGCTGTATTGCTGTAAAGTGCCTCAACAGTAGCATTAGAGGCCGGCATAGTAATGGTTGTAGTGGAAGAAGTTGAGCTGGCAATGGTCAAACTGCTGGTGCTACTGCTCCATCTGGAAAACTGCTTTCCTGCCGGTGCTTCAACGGCAGAAATCGTTACTTTAGCACCTGCCGGATAGCTTCCGCTACCACTTCCGTATTTAACTTCCAGGGTATACTGTCCTGCATAGTTGGCAATAACCGTTGCATCTCCTGCAGGCATCACTAGGGTTGTGGTTGCCTTAGTACTATCTTCAAAAATAACATTTGTATTAGAGCTGGTCCAGTTTGCAAAGGTGCTTCCTGCAGATGCTGCATTTGCTGCAATGCTCACTCTTGCCCCTGCCTTATACCTTCCGCTTCCCGTACCATTGGTTACGGTCAAAGTGTAAAGCTTATTACCATCCTTATCATAATCGGCAATACCATCGCCGTCGGTATCAACACCGCCATTTACATCAGTACCACCGGTGCCGTTTCCTCCAGTTCCGCCTCCAGTTCCGCCTCCGGTTCCGCCTCCGGTTCCGCCTCCGGTACCACCGTTCCCTCCGGTGCCGCCGGTTCCGTCAGAAGCATAAAGTGCCAAAACCACTAAATCCTTAGTAACATTCTTATATTCATCCGTACTCCAGCCTGTAAACTTCATACCGGCAACTTTGGGGATTTCGTCACCTTCAGGGGCATCTGCACGTTTGCCCTCTTCAACATAATCCACCTTAATAATCGAACCGTCTACAGAGTTATAGAATGCAACCCTGAAGGTATCTTCAATGGGGATAACTGTGACGTTAGGAATCCCCATAGCTGCATTATAAGCAGCTGTATCCTTATAAGTACGTACAATCGCTTTGTTACCTTTAAAGGCACTGGTTTTCAAATCAACTTCTCTTCCCAAAATAGTTACACGGATATTATCTGCTGTATTTTCAAAGGCTCCCTCTTCAATAATACGAATATTACTGGGAAGAGTTACCTCAACTAATCCAGAATTATCCATAAAGCAGTTGGTTGGAATAGTTTTTAATGTATTCGGTGTGCCAGATAAATCCACTGTCCCCAAATTATCGCAGCGCATAAAAGCTCCATCTGCAATTTCCACAACTTCCGATAAAGTCGGATCTGTTTCCACATTGACCACGCTGTCCCCTGCAGTACCTCTGGTAGCCAGACATTCAACAATCTTTTTCCCGGTTACTGCTTCACCGTCACTATTCTGCGTTATATTTTCATATAAAACCTTATTATTACATATAAATTTAGGTGTCTCAGAAGAAATAGAATTTAAGCTGGTACATGCCAGGAAGGGTAATTCTCCTACATCTTCCATCGCTGCTCCCAGAGAAACCATTTGTAAATTCTCACAGCTATAGAATGCGCCACCACTCATGACGGGAATATCCGTTCCCAATCTATCTAAATCCTCCTGAGAAACAGTAGGCAGATACCTTACTGAATGCATGGTGATACTTCTGATATTATCGTCGCCACGCTCCTCTTTTTCCACAACGCTGCCATCTGTTAGTCCACCATTAAACAAGCCATAATTTTCATACTGGGTCTTGTATTTGTAAGTACCAGCATCACTAAAGTATGCCGCAACGCTATATCTGTTTGTAACTTCCTGTCCCTCGTTTACCGTTTGCCTGGATGTACTCTTTAAATATCCCCTTACATCAATGGAATCGATACCATCGGGAATATCCAAATATAATGTTGCATTGATCAAGGCCTCTTCTGCCGGTGTCAAGGGCTTTCCGCTCTCATATTTTTCCTTAAGATTGGTCTTGGTACCAATAGGATTACCGGAAGTATCCACATCATCTACCATAACGTTTTTCAGGTCTTCATACTTAGGATAATCCACCAGGGTAGGAAAATTATTTCGGTTATCTAAAATAACGGTCAGGCATGTAGGATCCGGAGATTTGTAGCAAATACGGATTCCTAAGGTTTTATCAACATAATTACCGGCATCCATTGAATAGGCAAAAGGCCCATAGACTTTATCTATAATACCGGTAATCGTCAGCTTATTGCTTCCAGTAGCCAAGGCATCTGTTCCAATATTCTTCAACGGAAAACTTGCCGCACCACCAGCCGGAGTTTTAAATTCAATCTCAACTAAAGTTTTGCAGCCTTCAAATGCCCTATCCTTTAATTGGGTTAAACCACTTCCTATTGTGGCTTTCGTTAAACTTGTACAGCCTTGAAAAGCTTCTTTTCCAATAAATTTGACACCATCCCCAATTTCCAGCATACTCATGTTTTTACAATCCATAAAAACCTGATCGCCAATTTCTACAATAGAATTACCAATAATTAACTCTTTAATTGTATCCTTTACACTCTGTTCGATACACCCATCCCCAAGCTTGACTACTTTATAGGGTCCTACATAATCAGGTATGTTCAACTTTCCATCCGAAGGCGGATTCAAGGGATTTACTAAAATACAGTTGGTAACTGTAGCTTCCTTCTTACTCTTATTAACATTGGAAGTAATCAGATAAGCATCGCTTTTAACTTCATAGTAATCCACGCCATTCTCTGTATATACATAAGGCACAGATACATTTCCGGACATTGTACATGCCCAAGTAGATTTTCTTGGACCTGCAACCTGATTAGAGCCATCTAATTTAGGCCCTTTTACATAAAAATTTGCATTAGTTACTGACGAAAATAAAGTGTCAGGAAAAAGGGTATATCTACATGTTTCCGGAAATTCAACATAAGACAAACCTGTACAATTTGCAAATAAATTTCCAAGTAAAGTAACTGGCGCTGTATAACCCAAATTTCTCGGCATAACTACCGTTTGCAATGCTGTACGACCATAGAATACATAGTCTGCTAATCCAGATTCATCTTTTTTAGTTTGTACAGATGTAAGCCCTTTAGGCAACTTAATGGACGTAAGAGTTCCACCGTCTACCACACCAAGTGCAAATGCTCCTGTCCCGATGGTAATAATTTCTTCATCAGTCAAATCAAGTGAAGCAAGTGCTGGACAATTATAAAATGCAAATTGCTTAATCTCCAATGCACTAGTAGCATCAAAAGATAATGTACTTAATACATCATTATTAGCAAAAGCACCCTCTCCTATGGAATTAATTGAGAACGGGAAACTGACATTTGTCAATCTTGTGCCATAAAATGCCTCCGTACCAATTCTAAGAGTGGCTCTACTAAACTCAACCTGTTGAAGTCTAGAATTTTTAAATGCATAATTTCCTACGTCTTTAACATTTGTTAGAGTAATCTTTTCAACGTACGAACCTTCAAAAGCATTATCACCGATATATAAAAGAGTTGACGGCAAAGTAAGGGTAATACCATTAGTCACTCCTTTAAAGGCGTTATCCCCTATTCCTATTAAATCATAGCTACTGTTCAAAATAGAAAAAACAAATCCATTATTATCGGCACGGTAACCACTTGGTACCTGTGTATTCTTATCCACTGTTTTCAAAATATAGATAACATCAACACCGCCTGCAGTTCCGGTTTTTGGCTTTTCCGCTTCCCCTAATGTATACGCCGGTTTGTACACATTATTTGACACAGTACCCGTAAATTTAACCTTACCTGTTCCTACTGTAATTCCTTCATACTCACAATAGTAGGCACCCCTTTTTAATGTATCCACCTCAGTTGCAGAAGCTGTTACCTCAGTAGGGCTTCCCTTCCCATCCTCTAATTCTTTATATTTTGTTGGGAAAAAGTATTTAAATTTAATTCCTTCCTCCGTACTGATTTCATCATATCTCAAAGTTTTTGAGTTTGACGCCGTAAAATAGGCATCATATTGAGTCTTATCAATATTGAGATACTCTCCGCTATTTATTGTTCCTTGTAACGTAAGATCAGCGACAGAATACAAATCGTTATAATCAGACAGAACAGCTCCTGTAGTTGGTGTATTAATGGTATAATAATCAAATTGTTTTTCATATCTCCACACGCCACTATCCAACATTCTAAGCGTATAGAATTCCTTATCTCCTGGTTTAGATAAGTCAACCTTTGTTCCATTCACCTTATTAATCTCACTATCTGCCGTCACCTGATAATTCAGGGAAGTGCTCGCAGTAGTTCCCGGTGCGCTACCTCCGCTTCCGCCGGCACCCGGATCAGCCGCAGCTGCATCCGGAAAAGGAATCGCTGCTACAATAATTGCAGAAATCATGAGTAAAGCACCCAGAGTCCTCCTTACCGATTTTCGCAATCTGTAATTTTTCTTTTTTCTAGTCTTAGCTTGTACTTTTTTGCTCATTGCAATCTTCTCCTTTGTAAACTGTCAGTTCACTTTTTTTGCCACTACAACAAATCTGCCTTCTTCCTCCTGGTGGTCACAGGTGGACAGAGTGATTAATCGTTCTCCATAGGTTGCGGTTACACCTGTATCATACAGGGATATATTTGCCATTTCCTGCATGGTGGAATCAAACTCCTCCGGTGTTGCTGCATCCAAAAACTGATAATATTTAAAAACGATCTCATCTTCATTATATACCCGGGAACGGAACACATACATAATCTGCCATATTCCTTCCTCATAAAGAGTATCAAACTGAATGAGAGGATGCTTCTGATAATAGTCCTCACTGCTGTATTTATCCAGGTTACCAAACATTTTTCCCGATTTCATATGATGTCCGTAAATAATCATATTGGTTCCCGGATTAGTAATATCACAATCCTTATCTAAAAAAATAGAACCATTTTTATCATATTCCTGTGTGTAATTATGATCTAAATAATACTCATTATTCACTGTCTGCATGACAGGATAATCTATATTAGTATCGTCAATTTTCAGCCATCCGATTAGACTTTTATTCTGAGAATATAATTTCTTATATTTATCCAGAACTACCAATTCCTTCTTTTCTTCACTGGTATAATTAATCTTTAGCTTTTGTTCGCCCTCGGTAATCTCTTCTTTCAAGGATGCTAGGTATTCATATTGGGCTGAATTTTTTGCATATAAATAGTAATAAAATACTACATAACCAATGCAAACGAAGGCAATCAGCGAGCAGACAAGCACCAATCTTTTTCTCTTCTTCTCCTGTCGGTAAAATTCATAACGAATCTGCTCTTGCATGTCTTCGTCGTAATCCTCCAGCTTTTTCGGTGTCTTTTTGTCTACTTTCTTCTTACTTTCTTTTTTCTTTTTAATTGCAGGTTTTTTCTTTCTGGTATCAACTCTGTTTTCTGCTTTAAATCTGTGTTCAAGCTCCTCCAGAAAGTCTTCGCCCAATAGGGTTTCAAAATGAATTTTCCCCTGCTTCAATATTTCCAAAAGCCGCTCTCTTCCACTTTTATCCAGCATCTCGTATTTTTTCTCAATTGTCTGGATTTTCTTCTGATCCCGTAGAGCTGCCTGGTGATCCCTGGCGGTGCGGAAGGAGCGGCCTCTTACACTGTACTCTTTTCCGACCATAGCCATACAACTCCATTGTTATAAATATACCTAATATACATTTTACAATATCTTGGAATTAATGCAAGTATTTTGTCAACATCTGGAAAAATTTAATAACTCCCTGGTCTTTACCTTAAATAATTCTGCCCAATAGTCTAAGCCACTGGCCCTGTCCTCTTCATTTGCCAGTTCGATTTGATTTAAGCTTACTTTTTTTCCGGTGATTTCTCCCGCAAGGTCGATTGGATTCATAATAATAATGGATTCGATTTCTTCCGGCTTAAGCTGTAATAATGCACAGACCAGTCCAATCAACACCTTATGGAATTTTGAACCATTATATTTTTTTCTTTTTTTCTGAAACCTTGACAGGCCTTACCACATACTATACACCATAACCAAAACATTGGAGGATTTACAATGAGTGATTTAACAGCAACAGGCTGCTCTTCCTGCAGCAACAATTGTAACAACGGATGCGGAAGCTGGATTTGGATTATTATCCTGTTATTCTTCTGTAATGGAAACAACGGAAGCCTTTTCAATTTAGGTGGCAACGGATGCGGCTGTGATTGTGACAACAACAATAACGGCTGCGAATGGTTGATTATCCTTCTGGTTCTGTTCAGCTGCTGCGGATGCGGAAATAATTCCTGCGGATGCTAATCAACCCCTTTCAGAGAGGCACCGGTTGTACCGGTGTCTTTTTGTACTTAAGCTTATGTTTAGGGCATATATCCGAATCTTTATCATAGGATTAACTATAGCCTTTTTGCCGAGGAGCATACTATGGAAAAATGTGACCAGCCCGGGCAGCCGGCAGAGGCCATCATTGCCTTTGATACTTTATATACCACCAATCATATGCAGATGTTAAAGCTGCTTTTTCCTTATCTGGATATGGAAATCCGTCATAAAGCAGCTATGTTCATCAAATGGCAGGAGCTTTTATATACCATGAATTCTGTCCGCTATTATTCCGCCCGCTGCCGGATGGGGCACGGCAAAAAAAAAGAATTAGATATTGCTTCTCTTCTTCCTCTTCTGTCTCCCTATTGCAGTGAGGAGGAAAAGAATATGCTGTCCCGTTTTTTACAGATGCAGAATATGATGCAGACCTGGCAGAGTATGGCAGAGTATCTGCCAATGATTCAGGAAATGATGGGAGCCTTTTCTTCTTCAGACTCATCTCCGGGAGGCGGCGGCTTTCAAGGCTTTGGCAATATGATGGATCTGCTGAAAAATATGATGACTCCCGAGCAGCAAAGTATGTTTTCTCTGTTTATGGAAGGAGGTACACCATGACTCACGATAACCAGTGGATGCAGGATATGGAGTTAAAATCCATCCCTATATTCAAATTGGAATTTTTACAGGAAATGCTTTTTGAAAGTAAAAAACACACCGGAAAGGAACTGTTTCCTTTTTTTATGTCTCTGGCTGCAAAAAGTCGGGCAAAGAATATCAGCTTCAGTCAAGATGAGCTGGATATCCTTATTCCGGTGTTAAAAAAATACGCTTCCGAAGAGGAAGTAAAAAAGATGAATCAGGCAATTACCCTGTTCAAAAAACGGCAGAGTTGATTTTTTTATGGACAAATAACTCCCCCTCTGTTTCACTGACTGTAAAACGGAGGGGGCTGCTTTTTCTCCTACTTTTTAATGATGGAAAAGTCTGATTCCGGTAAAGACCATGGCCATACCATATTTATCACAGCATTCAATAACCAGATCATCCCTTACGGATCCGCCGGGCTGGGCGATATAAGCTACACCGCTTTTTTTAGCCCGTTCAATATTGTCACTGAAGGGAAAGAAAGCATCTGAACCCAGGGAAACTCCTTCCAGCTTATCCAGCCATTCCCGTTTTTCTTCCCTGCTGAATACAGGCGGCTTTTCCCGGAATATATTCTGCCAGGCTCCTTCTGCCAGAACATCCATATATTCCTCTCCAATATAATTATCAATTGCATTATCTCGGTCTGCCCTTCCGATTCCCTCCTTGAAGGGCAGGTTCAGCACCTGGGGCGCCTGTCTTAGCCACCAATTGTCCGCTTTATTTCCTGCCAGCCTTGTACAATGCACTCTGGACTGCTGTCCCGCTCCAATACCGATAGCCTGTCCGTTCTTGGCAAAGCAAACGGAATTGGACTGAGTATATTTCAGCGTAATTAAGGAAATCAGTAGATCGATTTTAGCCCACTCCGGAATTTCTTTATTGGCCGTTACCACTTCTTTTAGGAGTTCATCATTGATCAGCAGCTCATTTCTTCCCTGCTCAAAGGTAATTCCAAAAACATCCTTATGCTCAACAGGCTCAGGGATATAGGAGGGATCAATTTCGATGACGTTATAATTTCCCTTTTTCTTTGTCATTAAAATTTCCAGCGCTTCCGGCTCATAGCCCGGTGCGATAACACCATCGGAAACCTCTCTCTTAATCATTTTTGCCGTAGAGACATCACAAATATCAGAAAGTGCAATGAAATCACCGAAGGAGGACATTCTGTCCGCGCCTCTTGCTCTGGCATAAGCCGAAGCCAGAGGGGAAAGCTCATCCAAATCATCAACCCAGTAAATCTTTGCCAGGGTTTCACTTAAAGGAAGTCCCACTGCCGCTCCCGCCGGAGAAACATGCTTAAAGGAGGCTGCTGCCGGAAGCTTAGTTGCTTCCTTCAGTTCCTTCACCAGCTGCCAGCCGTTAAAAGCGTCCAAAAAATTGATATATCCTGGTTTACCGCATAATACCTTTATGGGAAGCTCACCATCTTCCTTCATATAAATCCTTGAAGGCTTCTGATTGGGGTTGCATCCATATTTTAATTCCAGCTCTTTCACTTTGCTTTCCTCCTGTTATCCTGCATTAATTATTGTTTTGGTCACCCTCTTTTATTGATTTTTATTGACGATTCTGGTTTCCCACTTTCCGTTTTCGATTTCTATAAACCGTACAAATAAAGATACCTTGTTCTCTTCATTCAGACTGCTCCAAAGCCTGTCCGTAAATTCATCGATACTTCCTTTTATTTCTACCAGTCTGGGCTCTCCTTCAAAGCTGGGAAGGGGACTACCATCCTGCATATAGGTATGGATAAAATGTCCCTCGCCCGCCCCGGGATTTTCATAAGCAAAGGTATAGCGATTGCAGGAAGAAGGATCACCGTTATTGCTTTTTAGAATAGACATGGCATAGTTGAACTTTCCCCCTCCAAGATGTAAAATGCCGGAAATTCTGGGAGTATAGTTTGGGGCATCCGGCTCAAACTCTCTGCATCTTAAGGATTGCTCAAAGGTCATCTGTTTGTCCATTCCTTCATAAATGGTATCCGTCTGATCTCCGTTGGTTACGATGGTCTTGTTTCCTAAAACTCTTACCGGTGCATATATAATCAGTGAAGGGTCTGTCATCTTTGAAGGATCAAAGGCCTGAGTCCGAATCCCGTCTCCATCCTCCACAAAAATACGGTTTCTGCTGTTCTCGCTTCTTCCCATAATGAAATAAGCCGTAACTGCCTTTTTTCCGTCAGGAGTTTTTCCGATGACGATTCCCCTGCCAGGATAGGTGTTGGTTTTTAATATCTCTTCTAATTTTACCATTTCCATTTTTATCCCCTTATCTGTCCGCAATGACTGAATTTTCCTGATTTATTTTGCAACAATGTTTACGATTCTTCCGGGCACATAGATTTCTTTAACCACATTGCCTGTAAGCTTGTCTCCCAGTGCCTCTTTTGCTGCTAAAACAGCAGTATCCTTATCCGCATCTGCAGCTACTTTGATTAATGCTCTGGTCTTCCCATTTACCTGCACCGCAATTTCAATGGTATCCTCTACCGTCTTTGCCTCATCAAACTTTGGCCAGGCTGTCTGGTAAACTCTTCCTTTATTTCCTACAATCTGCCACAGCTCCTCAGTAATATGAGGGGCAACGGGATTAAGCAGGGTTAAAAGAGTCGTGTATTCAGCACGGTTAATTTCATTTTTCTTATAAAAATCATTAATGAGAGCCATCATGGCAGCAATAGCCGTATTGTATTTTAAGCTTTCAAAATCATTACTTACCTTCTTAATGGTCTGGTGCATTTTGGTTTCCATGTCTGTACTGTAAAAATCCCCATCTACCAGAATATCCTGTAGCTTCCATACACGATCCAAAAATCTTCTGCAGCCCTTTACTCCGTCTTCCGACCAGGAAGCACTCAGATCAAAGGCACCAATAAACATTTCATAGGTACGCAGTGTATCTGCTCCATAATCCTGCACGATATCATCCGGGTTTACCACGTTTCCTCTGGACTTGGACATCTTCTCTCCGTTAGAGCCCAGAATCATGCCGTGGGAGGTTCTTTTCTGATAAGGCTCCGGACAGGGAACAATCCCTTCATCATAGAGAAATTTATGCCAGAAACGGGAATACAAAAGATGCAAAGTGGTATGCTCCATACCACCATTATACCAGTCTACAGGCATCCAGTATTCCAAGGCCTCCTTGCTGGCCAAGGCTTTGGTGTTTTTCGGATCTGTATACCGCAGAAAATACCAGGACGAGCCTGCCCATTGAGGCATGGTATCGGTTTCCCTCATGGCAGGGCCTCCACAGCAGGGACAGGTAGTATTTACCCAATCCGTCATGGCTGCAAGAGGTGACTCTCCGTTATCGGTGGGCATATAGCTGTCTACATCAGGAAGCTCTAAAGGAAGCTCCTTTTCCTCCAAGGCCACGAAGCCGCATTTCTCACACTTTACAATAGGAATAGGCTCTCCCCAGTAGCGCTGTCTGGAGAATACCCAGTCGCGAAGCTTAAAATTGGTTTTTGCCGTGCCGATTCCCTTTTCTTCCAGATAAGCAATGATTCTTCTCTTGGCATCCGCAACCGAAAGACCATCCAAAAATTCCGAATTTACCAGAGTTCCTGTCGCCACATCGGTATATACGGCCTCCTGCACGCTCACATCACTTCCTGCCACCACCTCGATAATGGGAAGGTTAAATTTTTTGGCAAAATCCCAGTCCCTTTCATCATGGGCAGGAACCGCCATAATGGCACCGGTACCATAGGTCATTAACACATAGTCGGAAATCCAGATGGGAATTTCCTTATTATTGACCGGATTAATCGCCTTCAGACCATCAATTTCTACGCCGGTCTTATCCTTGGCCAGCTCTGTACGTTCAAAATCCGATTTCTTAGCAGCCATTTCCCGGTATTCTACTAACGCATCATAATTCTTGATTTCATCCTTATATTTTTCAATAATGGGATGCTCCGGAGAAACAACCATATAGGTAGCACCAAACAGGGTATCCGGTCTGGTGGTATATACTCGAAGCCTGTCTTCCTTTCCCGCAATGGCAAAGTCTACCTCTGCTCCCTGGCTTTTACCAATCCAGTTCTTCTGAGAAACCTTGACCCGTTCAATATAATCCACTGTATCCAAGTCCTGAATCAGCTTATCTGCGTACTGGGTAATTTTCAGCATCCACTGGCTTTTTACCTTACGCACTACCTCTGAGCCACAGCGTTCGCATACACCGTTTACCACTTCTTCATTGGCCAGGCCTACTTTACAGGAGGTACACCAGTTAATAGGCATTTCTGATTTATAGGCCAGACCTGCCTTAAATAATTTCAAAAAAATCCATTGTGTCCATTTATAATATTCAGGATCGGTAGTATTTACCTCTCTCTCCCAATCAAAGGAATATCCTAAAGAATGAAGCTGCTTTTTAAAACGCTCCACATTATTCTTTGTGACAATCTTGGGGTGAATATGGTTTTGAATCGCATAATTCTCTGTAGGAAGTCCAAAGGCATCCCAGCCCATAGGATATAGTACATTGTAGCCCTGCATCCTTCTCTTACGGGCTACGATATCCAATGCAGTATAGGGTCTGGGATGTCCCACATGAAGACCCTGACCCGAAGGATAAGGAAATTCCACTAATGCATAGTATTTGGGTTTGGAATAGTCGGTGGAAGTTGCAAAAGCCTTTTCATCGTCCCAAATCTTCTGCCATTTCTGTTCCACCTCTCTGTGATTATACGGTTGTGCCATATTTGTCCTTCTTTCTACCTATTTCCTCAATAAGTCAATATATACTTTTAAGGCAATGTATAATCATTCCCTACATTGCCCTGGTTCATTTTATCCTTTCCCGATTTATCTGTCAAGGGAAGGGAGCTATTCCAAAGTGTTTTCCTGTTCTGCTTTATTCTTCCTCTTTCCGCTCCGGCTCATAGGTCTCTATTACTGAATTTATCCGCTCCATCAATCCCTTCTCCAGATTGATCCCTTCCTGCCATGCCACATTTGCCATATGGTACAGTATTGAAGTCATCATCTTTTCCTTCTGTATAGCAGATTCCATCTGTCCCAGCTGCAGACTCAGGAGTGCCATCTGCTCCAAAGAGCTGTTTTTCTCAATTTTACTGCCATAGTGTTTTTCTGCCCGTTTTAAGATTTTTGTTGCCTTAAGCAAAGACGGCAGAGCTTTGGGCACCTGCCTCAAAGGTCCTTTGTTTACTGAGGCATGCCCCTTCTCTTCTGCCTTAAGCTCTTCCCAGGACTTTTTCACTTCCTGCTTATTCCATTCTTCTGCATTAAACACATGGGGATGGCGGTGTATCATTTTCGCACTGATTTCTTTTGCAATATCCTCAATGGTAAAGATTCCCTCTTCTTCTGCAATCACTCCATGCATAACTACATGCAGCAAAAGATCGCCTAATTCTTCCCTTAGATTTTCATACTCTCCACGAGCCTCAAACTGCTCCATGGCTTCTGCTGCTTCATAAGCCTCCTCAATCAGCTCCATCCGTATGCTTCCGTGAGTCTGTGCCTTATCCCAGGGGCAGCCATGTTCACCCCTAAGCTCCTCAACCACCCCGATAAACTCTTCCAGGGCATGCATGGTTTCCGCTCTGTTCTTCATCCTTTCCTCCATTCTCAGACTTGTATACTGGGGATTCAATTTTTTAATCGGCTTGTTTATCTCAACCGAGCTCATTATAACAATGAATTTCAAGCTGTGCAATCCTGTTAGTGTTGGCGAAGTCTCTGGTATTGGTAAAGTCTTAGGTGTTGGCAAAGCCTTAGGTATTGGCGAAGCCTTAAGTATTGGCGAAGTCTCTGGCTTTAGCAAAGTCTTAGGTATTGGCGAAGCCTTAAATTATTCCCACCGGAGAATTGGATTTGGCGTTTAGTGGGGGTACGAAAGAGGAAGCTGCCCAACTTATATTCTTATTTTCAGAAATCAGTAGGGTGACTTTTGCTTTTTCTCCCCCACTGATGAGATAAATTGAGCTTGCCAGTCGGGCTCTACACCCTTTTTTACCCTACTTATCAAGCAATTCAGCCTTGCCAGTCGGGTCGACTGCCTCTTTTTTCCCCCACTTATCAAGCAATTCAGCCTTGTCAGTCGGGCTCGACACCCTTTCCCTCCTCCGATAACCCTTACGCACCCGTATTTACATCGCCGCATTTACACCTCCGTATTTACACCACCTCATAGCCTTCTTCAAACAGTCGCTGAAGCTTATGCTTTACCTGGTAGTAGGCTGCATACTCCCATGCAAAAGCCCATAATCATAAAACAAGCGGAGCCTGTTGAGCCTACTGTCAAATTCTTACAGGAATTTTTTAGAGAAGTACTTTTACTAAAAGCGGAAAGAAAAAGAGACCCGGACAACAAAAAAGTCCCCCACACTGCCCTGCTGCCGCTTCCAATCCTTAAGCCTGAAAAGTTAAGGATT
The DNA here is from genome assembly GCA_051891855.1 of Lachnospiraceae bacterium. GTDB lineage: Bacteria > Bacillota > Clostridia > Lachnospirales > Lachnospiraceae > SFDP01. The sequence continues at coordinate 79,564 of JBJFFP010000048.1, forward strand.
GGAAGCGGTACGGGTAAGTGTGAGGAATCTAAGATTCATTAACCTTCTTCATTTCCTTCCGCTACCTTAGCTGCTCTTGCAGCAACCTCTTTTTCCTGAATATCGCCGGGAGCCTGCTCATAGCGTGCAAAGGTGTAGGAATAATCACCCCGTCCGCCGGTCATGGAACGCAAATCGGTACAGTAACCGTCCAGACGTGCCATAGGAATATCCGCCTCAATAATCTGTTTTCCTCCGGGGGCAGGAGTCATTCCCAGTACACGACCTCTTCTTTTATTCAAATCCCCCATAATATCTCCTGTATAGGCATCGGGAACAGTAACCTTAAGGGAATATATGGGCTCCAGCAGCACAGGAGTTGCTTCCATAAAACCCTTTTTAAAGGCCTGAATAGTTGCCATCTTAAAGGCCATTTCGGAAGAGTCTACCGGATGATAGGAGCCATCATAAAGAACCGCCTTAACCCCCACTACCGGATAGGCAGCCAAAGGCCCCTTTACTACCGATTCCTGAAGTCCCTTCTCTACTGCCGGGAAGAAGTTCTTCGGCACTGCACCCCCTACTACGATCTGCTCAAATACATAGGGAGTTTCCACATCTCCGGAGGGCTCGAAGGTCATCTTAACATGACCATACTGTCCATGTCCGCCTGACTGCTTCTTATATTTGTATTCCACATCCGATTTCTTGCGTATAGTTTCCCGATAGGCAACCTTTGGTTTATCCAGTTCAATCTGAACCTTATATTCATTGAGCAGACGGCTTACAACCACCTCCAGATGCTGATCGCCCATACCGCAAAGCAGTGTCTGCCTGTTTACGCCGTCATTAATCACCTTAAGCGTAAGGTCTTCATCCATCATCTTATGTAAGGACTGTGAAATCTTATCAATATCCCCCTTATTTACTGCCTTATATCTCTTATAGGTATAAGGGGTTGAAATCTCTGTTTTTCCATACTGTACCGGATTGGCTTTTGTGGAAAGAGAGTCTCCTGTTTTGGCATCCGTCAGCTTGGCAATGGCACCGATGTCTCCGGCGTGAATCTCACTGACTTCAATAGCCTTACTTCCCTGCATTACATACAGCTTGCTGATTTTTTCCTCTACATCCTTATCATAGTTAAAAATAAGATCATCCGACTTCAAAACACCGGAGCATACCTTTACTAAAGAATACTTGCCAATAAACGGATCTACGATGGTCTTCCAGATATATGCAGACTTTGCCTTGGAAAAATGATAGTCCCCATCAAAAATTTCATTAGTCTTTAAATTGATCCCTTTAATACTTCTGCTTTCCGGACTGGGGAAATATTTAATCACATCATCCAGAAGGGTATAAATCCCCTGACAAAGTACATTGGAGCCCATGGTCATGGGAACGATGGATCCGTCCATAACGTTATTTCTCAGCGCCGCACGGATTTCAGCCTCGGAGAAGGTATCTCCTCCAAAATATCTCTCCATAAATTCTTCACTGGTCTCCGCCACCGCTTCCAGTAGTGCATCCTTACAAATCTGAAGGTTATCCCTGCTGTAATCGGGAACCTCGCAGTCTACCACATTCTTACCTTCCCAACGATTACCGTTCTCGGTGATGACATTGATATAGCCTACAAATTTCTCGTTTTCACGAATGGGCAGATGGAAAGGAGCCATCTTCTTCCCATAGCTGTCTGTCATGTCCGCTACTACCTGGCGGAAAGAGGCGTTATCGATATCCATTTCCGAAACATAGACCATTCTGGGCAGCTTATACTTTTCACAGAGTTCCCAGGCCTTCTGGGTTCCCACTTCTACACCCGCCTTACCGGACACCACAATAATCGCCGCATCGGCAGCAGAAATCGCTTCCTCTACTTCTCCCACAAAATCGAAATAACCCGGTGTATCCAGTACATTGATTTTATATCCTTCCCACTCAATGGGAACAACAGAGGTAGAAATGGAAATCTGTCTTTTCTGCTCTTCCTTACCAAAGTCACTGAGGGTATTCTTATCCGCAACCTTACCCATTCTGGATGTAATTCCCGACAAATAGGCCATTGCCTCTACCAAACTGGTCTTACCCGCGCCGCCGTGTCCAAGCAATACCACATTTCTAATCTTGTCTGTTGTGTAAATATTCATATCGATTCCTCCATCTAATGAATTACTTGGGTAATTTGTACGAAAAACAGCAGAGAATAATTACTTTTCCAAAACACCCATGCATATATTTTACTAAATTTTTTCTTATTTTACAAGTATAATCTAACAGTTTATACAGTTTTTCCTGTAATGTATTTCCAATTGACACTATTGACTTTTACGCGTTGAAGTGGTATATTCTTAAAGAATTTAACTGTTTCGGATATTTAATCTGCAAATATGGTAAAGATAAAGATGAATTAAGGAGACGATTATTATGATTATTATTATGAAACCCGGCTCCAGCGAGGAGCATATTTCTTCCGTTACTTCCTATATCCGCGGACATGGATTGGATGTACACCTATCCACCGGTAAGGAAGTGACCATTATCGGTGTTGTGGGAAACAAGGATAAGATCAATCCCGAGCATCTTTCCAGCATGAAAAATGTGGAGCGTATCCTTCCCGTTACGGAAAGCTACAAGCTGGCCAATAAAAAATTCCATCCCGAGCCCTCCAGCGTAAAAGCCGGAAATACGGTTATCGGCCCGAATAATATGACCATTATGGCCGGCCCCTGTGCCGTTGAAAGCAAGGAACAGCTGATGCAGATTGCCTACGCTGTGAAAAAGGCGGGAGCCACCTTCCTGCGCGGCGGTGCATATAAGCCCCGTACCTCCCCCTACTCTTTCCAGGGCCTTGAGGAAGAGGGTCTTAAATATATGCAGGAGGCAAAAAAAGAAACCGGTCTTTCCACCATTTGTGAAGTAGTCAGTCTGGAAGCCATTGAGGCAGCCGTTAAATATGTGGATATGATTCAAATCGGTGCCCGCAACATGCAGAATTTTATTCTTTTAAAAGAGGCAGGTCGTTCCGGCATGCCGGTATTATTAAAGCGCGGACTCTGTGCAACTATTGAAGAATGGCTGAATGCTGCAGAATATATTATTGCAGAAGGAAATCCCAATGTAGTTCTCTGTGAACGGGGTATCCGTACCTTTGAAACTGCCACCAGAAACACTTTGGATTTAAGCTGTGTGCCTGTATTGAAGGAAAAAACCCACTTACCCATTATTGTGGATCCTTCTCACTCTACCGGCTCCTACAAATACGTTCCTTCTATGGCAAAGGCCGGTGTAGCAGCAGGTGCAGACGGTTTAATGATCGAAGTACATGATAATCCTGCCTGTGCACTTTCAGACGGTCCGCAGTCACTTACTTTTGAAAAATTTGCCCGCCTGACCGATGAATTGAAGCCCTTCTGTCAGCTTGTGGGACGAAAATTCCCCTGCTAGACTTTGACCTTTTATTTTGCTGGCAACGTTTCTCTTTTAACAAAAATAAGGATGATGGTAATGAAGGAACAGATTATCTGCAGTTTTTTTGGACTGGGACTTATCGGCGGCTCTCTGGCCAAGGCAATCCGGGAGCATAATCCGTCGGTAATTATCAAGGCCTATGATAAGGATGAGCGTTCTCTGGTTATGGCTGTAAATGAAGGCATCGTAAATGAAAGCTTTACTGCCCTCACCTCCGCCTTCGGACAATGCGATTACCTTTTTTTATGTGCACCGGTATCCTCCAATCTGGAGCAGCTGCATACCCTAAGCTTGCTGGCAGCCAAGCATACCCTGCTGTCCGATGTGGGCAGTGTAAAGGGCCCCATTCATCAAAGGATTCATAAACTGGGGCTGGAAGATCGTTTTATCGGCGGACATCCCATGACAGGAAGTGAACGCTTTGGCTATGCCAACTCACATGCTGCTCTTTTGGAAAATGCCTACTATGTGCTGACACCGGAGAAGAAGGTTCCTTCTGAGAAGGTAGAGGCATTTACCCGCTTTATCCAACGTACAGGGGCAATTCCCTATCTGTTGGATGTGGATTCCCACGATCAGGCTACTGCTGCAATCAGCCATCTGCCTCATTTAGTGGCCTCCTCACTGGTAAACCTGGTACGGGAGGGAGACGACGAGCAGGCTACCCTGAAGACTCTGGCAGCGGGAGGTTTTAAAGATATTACCCGGATCGCCTCCTCCTCTGCCGCACTCTGGCAGCAGATTTGCATGGAAAATAAGGACTCCATTCTGCATTTTTTAGGCCTTTATCTTGACCGTTTAACTGTCCTGAATCAGAAATTACGGGAGGGGGATTCCCAATACCTATATCATTTTTTTGAAGAGGCCAGAATCTATCGTGAATCCTTTCTGGATAATCGTAGCGGTCCTTTGATGAAGCAGTATGTACTTAATCTGGATATTCCCGACAAAACCGGTGCCATTGCTACCGTGGCAGCCTTACTGGCCTCCCATTCCATTAACATAAAGAATATGGGTATCGTTCATAACCGAGAGTTTCAGGAAGGTGCCTTGCGTATGGAACTGTATTCCTCTGATGAATACGAAAAGGCAGTTGCTATTTTAGAAGAATCCGGTTATTCTGTTCATACTTGACTTCAACAAACAATTTTCAGCGGAAGGTGAAAAAGATGCAAACAAAAATCCCCCCCTTAAAAGGCGAAATTACCATCCCCGGAGATAAGTCCATCTCCCATCGTGCGGTTATGCTGGGCTCTCTTGCCAAAGGCACAACGGAAATCACCCATTTTTTACAGGGTGAAGACTGTTTATCTACTATTTCCTGTTTTAAAAAGCTGGGAATCCATATTGAAAATACTCCGGATAAAATTTTGATCCATGGAAAGGGCCTTCATGGACTTACTGCCCCCTCTGAAATTCTGGACTGCGGTAACTCGGGAACCACAACCCGTTTGCTTTCCGGAATCTTAAGCGGTCAACCCTTTGACAGTACGCTGACGGGAGATGCTTCCATTCAAAAAAGACCTATGAAACGAATTATTGATCCTTTAAGTCAAATGGGAGCTGATATCATCAGTCTGCATTCCAACGGCTGCGCTCCCCTTCAAATCCGCAAAAGTGCATTGAAGGGAATAAGCTATTCCTCCCCCATTGCTTCTGCCCAGGTAAAATCAGCCATTTTATTGGCCGGTCTTTATGCCGATGGAGAAACCAGTGTTTCAGAACCCTATATCAGCAGAAATCATTCTGAAATCATGCTGACTCATTTTGGTGCCCGGCTCAATGTGGAAAATACCACTGTTACCATTTCTCCTGAGCCTGCTTTGGAGGGACAGAAAATTACTGTACCCGGCGATATTTCCTCCGCTGCTTATTTTCTTGCAGCCGCTCTTTTGATACCGGGCTCAGAGCTTCTACTAAAGCAGGTAGGCATTAATCCTACCCGTGACGGTATTTTACAGGTAGCCCGAGCTATGGGCGCAAATATCGAGCTGTTAAACCAGAATACCGATAATGGAGAACCTGTGGCAGATTTACTGATTCGTTCCTCCTCCCTGAGAGGAACTACCATCGGAGGCTCATTGATTCCCACTTTAATCGATGAAATCCCCATCATCGCCGTTATGGCTGCTTTTGCTGACGGAACAACCGTAATTAAGGATGCCTCTGAGCTTAAAGTAAAGGAAAGTGACCGAATTCAGGTCATGACAAATAATCTGAAGGCTATGGGCTGTGATGCTGAGCCTACCCAGGATGGTATGATTATTCATGGAGGCGGTTCTCTTCATGGTGCAGTAATTGACTCCCATAAGGATCATCGCATTGCCATGAGCTTTGCCATAGCCTCTTTTCTGGCAGAAGGAAAAACGAAAATTCTCCACAAGGAATGTGTACAGATCAGCTTTCCAGAGTTTTACCGGACACTGGAAAATCTAACCGGTTCTTCTTTGAATTTAGATTAAAAAAGGAGTGGCATCCACCACTCCTGCATTATCCTATAGCTTATTTTTTATACTCTTCAACAGTCTGATAAAGATTAATTTTATTAGCATAAAGCTCAGGCATTCCGATAAACAATCCACCATAATTATAGCCTGCTTCCAATTCCTTAATGCGGACTATATTTACGAAAATCGGAATGACCTCTTTAGTCCAAAGTGTCAGTGCTCCTTCATAAACGGTTCCCATTTCCAGCTTTTCCTCGCAGAGAAAGCCAATTCCTGTGCTGGAAACATTGGTAACGGAAATCATAATCTCTTCCACTCCATCACCACGAACATTCTTAAGATTCAAATAGGCCTGCAGATCAGTTCTTGCTTTTTTTCTTCTTTCGTCCATAATCCACCCCACTTTATTTATTTTTTATCATAACGTATATGGAATTATTTGTCAATTATCAAGGTGGCATCCCCAAAGGAAAAAAAGCGATATCTTTCTTTTACCGCCTCCTGATAAGCTTGTAAAACATTTTCTTTTCCTGCCAGAGCCGAAACCAGCATAACCAAAGTGGATTCCGGCAAATGAAAATTGGTAATCAGACCATCCGTGATTTTAAATCTATATCCCGGATAAATAAAAATATCCGTATCACCACAGCCCTCTTTTACTCTTCCTTGCTCGCTTGCGGCACTTTCCAGGGTACGACAGCTGGTGGTACCCACACAGATTATCCTGTGCCCGTTTTCCTTAGCAGTATTAATCTGCTCTGCTGCTTCACGGCTGACCTGATAATACTCCGAATGCATATGATGTGCTGAAATATCCTCCACCTTTACCGGCCTGAAGGTACCCAGTCCGACATGCAAGGTAACATAAGCAAGCTTTATCCCCTTTGCCTCAATTTTCTGCAGAAGCTCCCTGGTAAAATGCAGTCCTGCTGTAGGTGCTGCAGCCGATCCCTCATATTTGGCATAAACCGTCTGATAACGATTCTTATCCTCTAATTTATGGGTAATATAAGGCGGAAGAGGCATTTCTCCCAGACTGTCCAATACCTCTTCCCAGATTCCCTCGTAGCTAAAGCGGATCAAACGGTTCCCTTCCTCCAAAAGTTCAAGTACCTGGGCCTTTAGTCTACCATCTCCAAAGGAAAGCCTGGCTCCGGGGCGGCATTTTTTCCCCGGCTTCACCAGAGTCTCCCATAGATTATCTTCCTTTCGTTTCAGCAAAAGCACCTCTACCGCTGCACCGGTATCTTCCTTTTCTCCCAACAATCTGGCCGGAATCACCTTGGTATTATTTAAAACCAGACAGTCTCCCGGCAAAAGATAATCAATAATATCCGTAAAATGTTTGTGCTGAATCTTTCCCGTACCTTTTTCCAGAACAAGGAGTCTGGAGGAAGAACGATCTTCCAGAGGATCCTGGGCAATCAATTCTTCCGGCAGGTCAAAATAAAAGTCGCTGGTTTTCATCACAGACAGGCCCTCTTTAAAAAGGCAACATATCCTCTTTTTGTCTCATATAAGTCAGCTTTACTGATGGCTTCCCAGGGAGAGTGCATACTCATGACCGCTACACCGCAGTCAATCACATTCATTCCGTAAAGAGCAAGGATATAGGCAATGGTTCCGCCTCCACCCAGATCAACCTTACCCAGCTCTGCAGTCTGATAAACCACCTTTTCTTCCTCTAAAAGATTGCGGATATGGGCGATATATTCTGCATTGGCATCGTTAGAGCCGCTTTTTCCCCTGGCTCCGGTAAATTTATTAAACACCATTCCCTGTCCCATAAAGGCTACGTTTTTCTTGTCAAAGCATGAGGCAAAGGTAGGATCATAGGCAGAGCTTACATCGGAGGAGAGCATATCAGAGGCTGCCAGACATCTTCTCAGATTTAATTCACTGTATTCTCCCGTAAGATTCAGTATCTCCGCAACCGTATTCTCAAAGAATCTGGACTGCATACCGGTAGCCCCCACACTGCCGATTTCCTCCTTATCTACTAAAATACAGCAGGCAGTTCTTTCCACTTCTCCAGCCTCCAATATGGCTTTTAGGGAAGAAAAAGCGCATACTCTGTCATCATGGCCATAGGCCAGAATCAGACTGCGGTCAAAGCCTGCTTCTCTCGCCCTGCCGGCCGGTACAATCTCCAGCTCTGCCGACATAAAATCCTCTTCCTCTATATCATAGGTTTCCTTTAAGATTTTCAGAATACTCTTTTTTACAGCCTCCTTTTCTTCCTTATCCTCTTCCTTTTCCGGCTTAAGAGGCATATTCCCGATAATCAAGTCCAGGGCTTCTCCCTCAATTACCTTGGCAGCCTTTTTCTCCAGCTGCTCCGAGGCTAGGTGAATCAATAAATCCGAAATAAAGAATACAGGATCGTTTTCATCCTCACCTACATTGATTTCTACCGTAGTACCATCTTTTTTTACCACAACTCCATGAATAGCCAGAGGGAGGGTTACCCACTGGTATTTCTTCACCCCTCCATAATAATGAGTGTCCAGATAAGCCACTCCTCCATCCTCATACAGAGGATTCTGCTTTACATCCAATCTGGGCGAATCAATATGTGCCCCCAGAATATTCATCCCTTCCACCATGGGCTTAGAGCCGATTTGAAACAGAATTACACTTTTATTCATACATACCGCATAAACCTTATCACCCGGTTTAAGGGTTCTTCCTTCCTTTAGAATCTGACTCAGCTCCACAAAGCCTTCCTTCTCGATCATATTGACTACCAGCTCGGTACATTCTCTCTCGGTTTTTCCATGATCCAAAAAATTCATATATTCTTTTCCAAAAGCATCTACTTCCTTCAGCTGCTTTTTGGTATAGGTATTCCAAACATTTTTTCGTTCCATTCCTTCTCCTCTTCCTAATTGATTTTCCGTTATTCTACTGTCTTAATTCTATCCCCATGCTTTCCAAGCCATTTAAAATCTTCTTCATTGCAGCTGTTACATCCTGTTCCCCCAGAGTTCTGTCCTTTGCTCTGAAGGACAGAGAATAGGCCATAGATTTAAAGCCCGGTTTAATCTGTACTCCTTCATAAATATCAAAAAGGGTATAGGACTCCAGTAGCTTGCCGCCTCTCTGTGCAAATACGGCTTCAATTTGCCCCGCAAGAATCTCTTTAGGCACAACCATACTGATATCTCTGGTCACTGCAGGATATTTGGCGATTCCCTCGTACTTTCGGCTAAAGGTTGCAAAAGGCTCTACTGCCGGCATATCCAAAACCGCAACATAAGCCCTGGTCCCCAGATCATAATTATCCAGAACAGCCGGATGTACCTCTCCCAAGTAACCCAAAACTGCTCCTTCATAAAGAATATTCGCCTGACGTCCGGGATGGAGGAATACCTTTCCTGCCTTAGGTTCATAATTGACCTTTTTAGTCAGACCAATGGCATCGAAATATTCTTCAATCACTCCCTTCATGGTGAAGAAATCTCCCTCCCCGTAAAATCCCAGGGTGAGCTGCATTCTTTCTTCGGGAAGCTCCGTTAAGGGAAGGGTCTTTGGCAAATAAATATTCCCCAATTCATAAAGGCGTACATCCTTATTTCTGCGATTGTAATTGGTTGCCAGGGAGGTAAGAATCCCATTGAGGGAAATAGTTCTCATAATGGAATAATCCTCTCCCAGGGGATTGGCAATTACGATCGCCCTTCTTAGGGGGTCATTCTCCGGTAAAGTCAGCTTATCAAATACCTTGGGACTCTCGAAGGAATAGCACATTCCCTGTGAAAAACCGCAAAATTCAGCAATATCCCTGGCTTTCTCCTCCAGCCGAAGCTTAAAGGGCAGCTTGCCCGTAGTGGCTTCTCCACTGGGTAGGGTCATGGGAATTTTATCGTAGCCGTAGAATCTGGCTACCTCTTCCGCAATATCTGCAATTCCCTCTAAATCCTGACGGAAGGAGGGAATAATCAGTTCTCCTTTTGATTCATCATATTCCAGCTCCAGCCGGGTGAAAATATTCATCATGGTTTCCCTGTCTATGTCGGTTCCCAGAAGTCCGTTGATTCGATCCTGATCAAATTTAATTCTGTTTAATTCTTTTAAGGGTTGGCATACGTCCACAATTCCGCTTACCACTTCTCCACAGCCCAGCTGCTGAATCAGCTGGCAGGCTCTGTTAATGGCTGCCTCGGCATTTCTGGGGTCTAATCCCTTTTCAAACTTTCCGGAAGCATCGGTTCTTAAGCCCAGCCGCTTGGCAGATTTTCGGATATTGGCTCCATTAAAGGTAGCTGCTTCAAAAAGAACGGTTTTCACTTCATCCGTAATTTTGGAATTTTCACCTCCCATAATACCGGCAATACCAATTTCTTTTTCTCCGTCACAAATCATCAGAATTTCGGAATCCAGTTTTCGTATTTGACCGTCCAGGGTCTGAAATTCTTCTCCGTCCTTCGCCCGTTTTACAACGATTTTCTTCCCGGCTATGGTATCCAGATCAAAGGCGTGCATGGGCTGCCCATACTCCTCCATAACATAGTTGGTAATATCTACCAGATTATTAATAGGACGAATGCCGCTGGCAGCCAGTCTTCTCTGCATCCATTTGGGTGAGGGCCCAATCTTGATCTTAGTGCAAACTCTGGCACAATAACGGCTGCACAGGTCTTTATCCACTACTTCTACCTGAATATAGTCTTCCACTTTTTCCTGATTTTCTTTCACCTCCACTACCGGTGCCTTAAAGGGCTTATTAAAGGTAGCTGCCGCCTCTCTGGCAATTCCCAGTACACTGTAGCAGTCCACACGATTAGAGGTTACCTCATATTCAAACACAGTATCCCTAAGCCCCAGAGCCTCAATGGCATCGCTGCCTACTTCCACGTCCTCTTCAAAAATATAGATTCCTTCCTCCGGTGCTTCCGGATAATAGTCACGGGAAGAGCCCAACTCCTCAATGGAGCACATCATGCCAAAGGACTCCACACCCCGAAGCTTACCGTTCTTAATCAGGATTCCTTCCTCCGGCAAGGGACTTCCGTCATGCCCTCCTGCCACCTTTCCTCCGTCAACAACTACGGGAACCTTATCTCCCACTTTCACATTAGGCGCTCCGGTAACAATCTGCAGCTTTTCCTTACCTAAATCTACCTGACAGACAATCAGCTTATCTGCATCAGGATGTTTTTCAATGGACAGAATCTGACCTACGAAGATTTTGTCCAGATTTTTATCTAAACGCTCAAAGGTCTCAACCTTGGTTCCTGAAAGGGTCATGGCATCGGTATATTCCTGATCCCCTGCCTCCAAATCCGGTACATATGCTTTAATCCATGATAATGCTGTATTCATAAACTTCCTCTCATTTCTTTTAATTTTTCATCTAAACATTAAAATTGACGTAAGAATCGGATATCGTTTTCATAGAGCAGACGCATATCATCAATTTCATATTTCAACAAAGCGATTCTTTCCAAACCGATACCGAAAGCAAATCCGGAATACTTTTCAGGATCAATCTTACTCATACGAAGTACATTGGGGTGAACCATACCACAGCCCAAAATTTCAATCCAGCCACTTCCCTTACAGAAACGGCATCCGCTTCCTCCGCATTTAAAGCAGCTGACATCCATTTCCGCACTGGGTTCAGTAAAATTAAAATGGTGGGGTCTGAATTTTACTTTTGTTCCTTCTCCAAAAAGCTCTCTGGCAAATTCTGCCAGGGTTCCTTTAAGATCTGCAAAGGTAATCTTCTTATCAATAACCAGTCCTTCAATCTGGTGGAAGGAAGGAGAATGGGTTGCATCCACCTCATCGGAACGAAACACTCTTCCGGGGGCAATCATACGGATGGGGAGCTTCCCCTGCTCCATTACATGCACCTGAGTACCTGAAGTCTGGGTTCTCAGCAGAATATCTCCATTTATATAGAAGGTATCCTGTTCATCTTTAGCCGGATGATCGGCAGGAATATTCAGTGCTTCAAAATTATAATAGTCCGTTTCAATTTCCGGTCCCTCTACTACCTCATATCCCATTCCAATAAAAATCCGTTCCACTTCCTCCATGGCTATGGTATTGGGATGGCGATGTCCTACACTGTTTTTCTTTGCCGGCAGGGTAACATCGATTACCTCTGCCCTAAGCTGTGCTTCTCGCTTCACAGCCTCCATTTTTTTGACCGTTTCTTCCAATACTCGTTCAATTTCTGCACGGGTTTCATTGACTAACTGCCCTACCTTGGGTCTGTCTTCGGGGGCCACATCCTTCATACTTTTTAAAACGGCTGTCAATGCTCCTTTTTTCCCCAACACATTTACTCTGACATCATTCAGCTTTTCCAGAGCATCTGAAGCTTTAATCTGCTCCAATGCCTCTGCTTTGATCTGTTCCAGTTTTGTTTTCATTTCTTCCTCCATCATAAACCTCAATTATTCCACAGCCAATTTCTTCCGTGTCTGTCCACACAAAAATCCCCAGTGTCTTAAGACACTGGGGACGAAAATTTCCGCGGTACCACCCTCATTTCCGATTCATCGGACACTCTAAAGACTTAACGTGTCTTCTCCGTCTTCCCTTAATCATCTCAGACTTAAGATATTCAGGCAAGCAGCTCAGGTGGGAATTTCGTTCTATATCTGAACTTAAGGAAGCTTCCAGCCGCCGGCTCCCTCTCTCTGTAAGAAGATATATTCCTACTTGACACCTTCATGGCTTTTCGTTCTTTCCTTCCATAATAGTGAATCTTTACCGCTGTGTCAAGTCTAATTTATTCTTCCTCCATAGCCTTCAAGTGGGGACTGAAAATCAGCTTACAGCCCGTGGCTGTCTGAATATCCTCCTTGGTATAGTCAGGATGAAGTTCTGTTACCATAATGCCCTCCGGAGTAATCTCCATAACCCCCATCTCAGTCACAATCATGCTTACACATTTCTGAGCGGTCAGAGGAAGGGTACATTCCTTCAAGATTTTAGGCTCTCCCTTCTGGGTATGGAGCATGGCAATAATTACCTTTTTGGCGCCAACTACCAAATCCATGGCACCTCCCATACCTGCCACCTTTGCCCCCGGAACAATCCAGTTTGCTAAATCACCATTTTCAGCCACCTGCATTGCTCCTAAGACAGTAATATCAAGATGACCTCCTCTTACCAGACCAAAGCTCATTGCAGAATCAAAGAAGTGAACCCGATCAATAGCCGTTACATATGCTCCGCCGGCATTTACGATATCCACATCTTCTTCTCCCTCTTTCACTACTTCCCCCAGACCGGCAAAGCCATTCTCAGAATGAAGGATTACGTCTATATCCTTGGGAATATAATTGGCTACCATAGTGGGAAGTCCGATTCCCAGATTGCCAAAATCGCCGTCTTTAAATTCCTTTGCAATTCTTCTTGCAATTCTCTCTTTTAAATCTGCCATTTTGCTTCTCCCTCCACTATTGTATCAATTACAACACCCGGAATATCATAGTGATCCGAGTCCAGTTCCCCTACTTCAACTACCCTTTCACTTGCCAGAACAACTTTATCCGCTGCACCGGCCATGACATAGTTAAAATTCTTCGTTGCCTTCTCACATTTAAAATTGCCGAACTTATCACATACAGAGGCTCTGATAAAGGCATAATCAGCTCTCAGCGGCAGCTCCAACAGATACTCCTTACCTTCAATTTCAACCACCTTTTTCTTCCTGCCCAGTTCATCTAGGGCATGCTGCATGGGTGTTCCCACTCCGGTAGGGGTAAGCACTCCACCCAGTCCATAATTGGCAGCCCTGATTTTTTCTGCCAAAGTTCCCTGGGGTACCAAAGTGCATTTTAAGGTTCCCTCATTCATTCCTTCGGCAATAATTGGATTCATTCCCACATGGCTGGCAATGATATGATCCACCATTCCTGCTGCTAACAGCTTTGCAATTCCTCTATCCGTTTTGGCTCCATAGGTTCCCACTGGGAGTCCGCCATCATTTCCAATTACCGTAAGATGCTTTACTCCTTTTCGTACCAAAGCGTCCATTAAAATCTCCGGAGAACCTGTTCCCAGAAATCCTCCTACCATAATTGTCATTCCGTCTTCTACTCCGGCCACTGCCTCATCGGCAGTTAAAAACTTATTAACCATTTTTCCTCCTTTGTTTGAAGTTATCAAGTAAAGTCTCAATCTTTTTTACTTCTTCATTTTAAATTATACCATACATGATTTTAATCATGTATGGTATTTTATTGATTAGAATAGCCCGCAGTTCATCTTCCCCACCAATGAAGCAAATTATTCTAAATTGTCTCTTCCTGTTGCCAATTTGACTTTAATTAAAAGGGCAAAAGGAAGCCAAATCCTGCAAGCAAAAGGCAGGCACATACCACTATTCCGCTGAACAGAAGAGCAATAACACAGTATCCCATAATATCGCGCGCAGACAGTCCCGCAATACCAAGTGCCGGTAATGCCCAGAAGGGCTGTATCATATTGGTCCAGGCGTCACCCCAGGCAATAGCCATTCCGGTTACTGAAGGATGAACTCCCAGCTCCAGACCTGCCGGCATCATAATCGGTCCCTGTACTGCCCATTGTCCCCCTCCGGAAGGTACGAAGAAGTTCACAATACCTGCTGACAGGAAAGAAAACAACGGGAAAGTCACATGATTAGAAATGGATACGAAAAATGTACTGATTACACTCGCCAGACTAATTCCATTAGGAGCGAAGGTCATCAATGCCATAATTCCCGCATAGAACGGAAACTGTAAAATAATTCCTGCAGTTCCCTTTGCTGCATCCGAAATAGCACGAACGTAATTAATCGGGGTTTTATGCGCCAATAATCCTAATACCAGAAAAATAGTATTTACGATATCCAAGGTCAGATTAAAACCATTATTCATAAAATAATTGATTAAGAAAATTAATCCGGCAACGACAATGATTAAAGAGCAAATAGGACTATGCTCTAGCTTTTCGGCAGGAGTAACAGGTGTAGTATGGTCTTCTTCTGTTTCCTTTAACAATTCCGGGTCCACCTCAAAGGTTTCCTCTTTAGAGGGATGCATTCTGGAATTAATAAGGGGTAAGCCTACCAGAATAATCGCACAGGCCAGAATATTATAAGGGGAAAATATGGTCATGGAGGTAGAAATAGCTTCCGATAAAGCTCCACCCGTAGCCTTTAGCAAAGCCTCTTCTCCGGGAGTTGCCAATGCCAGAGGAATAGAGCCTGAAATACCTGCATGCCATACCACAAAGCCTGTATAGGCAGAAGCAATCAGCAGTCGGTAATCAATTCCCTTTACCTTTCTTGCAATCTCCTTTGCCAAGATTGCTCCGATAACCAGGCCGAATCCCCAGTTTAACCAACAACAGAGAATCGATACTACCGTAACTACCAGAATTCCCTATGTAGGAGTTTTGGCAATACTGGCAATTCGATCTATGATTCCTTTTACGATTTTAGCATTAGCTAATGCGCTTCCCAGCACCAATACCAATGCCATCTGCATGGAAAAGGCCAGCAAATTCCAAATTCCTTTTCCCCATCCTGCCACCGTTGCCACAACGCCGGCTCCAGTTACTGCCAGTGAGCCTGCAAATACAAGTACGGTTAAGATTACGCAGAATAAGAACGGATCCGGAAGAAATCTGTTGACTAGGTGTACACAGCCATTGGAAATTTTTCTCAACATCTTTTCTTTTTCTCCTTTGCATGTTTAGTTTCTTGTTCTCTAGTAAAGATAATCGTCCCAGACATATGCGGCCGGGCAAAATGCACAAAAATAAACAAGATTGTGGGGAAATAGAGTTGTGCATTTCTCCTATAGTTTAATATTTTTTTATAAAATAATCAATGTTTATTTATAAAATATTATTTTTCTTAACTTTTTTGTAAATATTTATAGTTTATCCGTATATTTTTGATATAAAAATTTATTTACCGGCTGAAAATATTCATTCAAATGGGCTC
>JBJFFP010000049.1:0-7823 GCA_051891855.1 Lachnospiraceae bacterium
TTACTCTCCTTATCTATTTCTTACCGGTCTTACCAACTTTACGTCTGATCACCTCGTCAGCATACTTGATACCCTTACCCTTATAAGGCTCAGGTCTTCTCTTATCTCTGATTTCAGCCGCAAACTGTCCAACCTTTTCTTTATCGATACCTCTTACATAGATGATATTTGCTCCTTCCAGAGTAGTCTCTACTCCTTCCGGATCTGTCATCTCTACGGGATGAGAGTAACCCAGAGACAGTGTTAATACCTTGCCTGCCTTAGCAGCCTTATATCCAACACCATTAACCTCTAATTTTTTCTCATAACCCTGAGTAACACCAACAACCATATTGTTAATCAGGGTTCTGGTCAAACCATGAAGAGATTTCATTTTCTTCAAATCATTAGGTCTGGAAACGATTACCTCATCTCCTTCCAGCTTAATGTCCATCTCAGCGGGTAATACTCTTTCCAGAGTTCCCTTAGGACCTTTCACAGTCACCTTATTATTTTCTGCAATTTCCACAGTTACACCTGCAGGAACCGCGATTGGCATTCTTCCTATACGTGACATGCCCGTACCTCCTTTTATAAAATCGTCACCAAACAGTTATCCTGATGACAAGTTGAAAAAAACCTTTCAACTACGTTTCCTCTGCCTATCTCGTGTGTTTACCACACAAAGGCCAACACTTCACCACCAACGTTAAGCTTTCTGGCTTCTTTATCGGTGATTACCCCCTGATTGGTAGAAATAATTGCAATTCCCAATCCACCAAGAACGCTGGGTAATTCGTCCTTGCCGGCATAAACACGAAGACCGGGCTTAGAAATTCTCTTGATTCCGGAAATAATCTTCTCGTTTTTGTCAGCTCCGTATTTTAAGGTAATATGAATCGTCTTAAAAGCTCCGTCTTCAACCAGATCGTATTTCGCAATATAGCCTTCATCCAAAAGAATATTGGCAATCGCTAATTTCATTCTGGAAGCGGGAACATCTACTGTATCATGCTTTGCAGCATTTGCATTACGGATTCTTGTAAGCATATCTGCAATAGGATCGCTCATTGTCATTTGATTTGCCTCCTTTATTCCTGATTTTACCAGCTTGCTTTTTTCACGCCGGGAATTTGTCCTTTATATGCTAATTCACGGAAGCAAATTCTGCAGATTCCGTATTTTCTTAAATATGCATGTGGACGACCACAGATTTTGCAGCGGCTGTATTCTCTTGTGGAAAACTTGGGATTGCGCTGCTGTTTAATCTTCATTGCTGTTTTAGCCATGAATGTTTACCTCCTTATTTGGCGAATGGCATATTGAATAATGTCAGTAATTCACGAGCTTCTTCATCGGTTTTTGCAGTGGTGACAAAAATAACGTCCATACCTCTGACCTTATCCACCTTATCGTATTCAATTTCAGGAAAGATAATCTGCTCCTTAATGCCCAGTGCATAGTTGCCTCTTCCATCAAATGCATTAGGGTTAACACCCCTGAAGTCACGTACACGAGGTAAAGCAAGATTAACCAGACGATCCAAAAACTCGTACATCTTCTCACCACGCAAAGTAACTTTACATCCGATAGCCATTCCTTCTCTGATCTTAAAATTAGCAACAGAATTTTTGGCCCTTGTAACTACTGCCTTCTGACCCGCAATGGTTTCCATATCCTTTACAGCAGATTCCAAAACCTTAGCATTATCCTTTGCTTCGCCAACGCCCATGTTGATAACGATCTTATCCAGCTTCGGAACTTCCATTGCATTTTTATATCCAAACTTTTTCGTCATTGCCTCAACGACTTCTTTGTTGTAAAAATCTTTTAGCCTGCTCACGCTATATGGCCTCCTTCCTTAAGAATTAATCAATCACTTCGCCGGTTGACTTAGCAACGCGAACCTTCTTGTCGCCTTCAATTTTGAAGCCGATTCTGGTTGCCTTACCTTTGTGAACATACATTACGTTGCTTGCGTCAATAGCAGCTTCTTTTTGAATAATTCCGCCATTGGGATTAGCCGCAGAAGGTTTGGTGTGCTTAGTAATCATGTTCACACCCTCTACAACCACTTTACCTGCTTTGCGGTCAACTAAAACAACCTTGCCTTCTTTGTCCTTATCTTTACCGGTGATAACCTTAACGGTGTCACCCTTCTTAATCTTAAACATACCGGCACCTCCTTATAATACTTCGGGAGCCAGGGAAACAATTTTCATAAACTGTTTTTCACGAAGCTCTCTGGCTACTGGTCCAAAAATACGAGTTCCTCTTGGAGTTTTATCGTCTTTAATGATAACAGCAGCATTTTCATCAAATTTAATATAAGAACCGTCCTTACGACGGGCGCCTTTTACGCTGCGAACCACAACAGCTTTAACAACATCGCCCTTTTTAACAACGCCGCCTGGTGTTGCATCTTTTACACTGGCTACGATGATGTCACCGATGTTTGCATATCTTCTTGTAGATCCACCCATAACTCTGATGCAAAGCAGCTCTTTGGCACCGGTGTTATCTGCAACCTTAAGTCTGGTTTCCTGTTGAATCATGCTTATTCTCCTTCCAATAATGGATTCCCATGTATCGGGCCATTAATTATTTTGCTCTTTCAATAATTTCTACAAGTCTCCATCTCTTATCCTTGGACAGGGGTCTTGTTTCCATTACTTTTACTGTATCACCGATTCTGCATTCATTGTTCTCATCATGAGCCTTTAATTTATAGGTTTTCTTCACGATTTTTCCATACAGAGGATGCTTAACGTGATTTTCGATTGCAACAGTAATAGTTTTATCCATCTTATCACTGGTAACCTTGCCAGTACGTGTTTTCCTTAAATTTCTTTCCACGATTGATTCTCCTTTCCAAATCGTTCCTAGTCTCAACAACTTAACCGTTAGCCTTCTGAGTAATTACGGTCTGAATTCTTGCAATATTTCTTCTAACTTCTTTAATCCTAGCTGTGTTGTCTAACTGATTAGTTGCGTTCTGGAATCTCAAATTGAAAAGTTCTTTTTTAGCAGCCACTAATTCGTTTGCTAATTCTGCAGCTGATTTTGCATTTAAATCTTCTACATACTTATTAGTTTTCATTTGACACACCGCCTTCCAAGTCTGCTTTAGAAACAATTTTACATTTACAAGGAAGCTTATGCATAGCAAGACGTAATGCTTCTCTGGCTACTTCTTCATTTACGCCAGCGATCTCAAACATTACACGTCCGGGCTTTACTACCGCTACCCAGTATTCCAAAGTTCCTTTACCGGAACCCATACGTGTTTCTGCCGGTTTTGCCGTTACAGGTTTATCGGGAAAAATCTTAATCCAAACCTGACCGCCACGCTTAGTATGACGAGTCATGGCAATACGAGCTGCTTCAATCTGGTTCGATTTAATCCAACAGGGTTCAGCCGCTACAAGACCGAACTCACCGTGTGTAATTGTGTTACCGCGCAACGCTTTTCCTGTCATGGAACCACGGAACTGTTTACGACGCTTCACTCTTTTTGGCATTAACATTATTTATCGCTCCCTTCCTTATTTGCTGCTTTAGTAGGAAGTATTTCGCCTTTATAGATCCATACTTTAACACCTACTTTACCGTATGTGGTATCTGCTTCTGCAAAACCATATTCGATATCCGCTCTCAGTGTCTGAAGAGGAATAGTACCTTCGCTGTAAAACTCTGTACGAGCCATATCCGCTCCGCCGAGACGGCCTGCACAGCTAGCCTTGATTCCCAACGCCCCGGACTTCATTGCTCTGCCCATAACAGACTTCATTGCTCTTCTGAAAGAAACACGGTTTTCCAGCTGGGCCGCAATATTCTCAGCTGCCAGCTGAGCATCCTTGTCAGGTCTCTTAATTTCTTTAATATCCACCAAAACCTTCTTTCCTGTCATCTTGGAAAGCTCTTTTTTGGTAACTTCAATTTCTGCACCGCCTTTACCGATTACTACACCGGGCTTGGCAGTATAGATAATTACCTTTACTCTATCGGTAGTTCTTTCAATCTCAATTTTGGAAATACCGGCGGCATATAATTTCTTCTTTAAGAATTTTCTGATATTATAATCTTCTACTAAAAAATCTGAAAATGCTGCATCTTCTGCATACCATTTAGAATCCCAATCTTTAATAACGCCAACTCTCAGGCCATGAGGATTAACTTTCTGTCCCATTTATTTTCCTCCCATCCTATCTTTCATCAAGCACTACGGTAATGTGGCTCATTCTCTTCTCAATTCTGTAAGCTCTTCCCTGTGCTCTAGGTTTTACTCTTTTCATTGTGGGCCCCTTGTTTGCATAACATTCTGCAACATAGAGCTTCTCCGGATTCATTCCGTTGTTGTTCTCAGCGTTAGCAATTGCGGATTCTAATAATTTTTTAATCAGACCGGAAGCGTATCTGGGATTGTATTCTAAAATTGCCAGAGCAGTGGTAACATCCTTACCTCTGATTGCATCCAGTACAAAACACGCTTTCTGTACAGACACTCTTGCGTAGGATAATTTAGCAGAAGGTCTTGTGTCTTTATTTGCATTTCTTTCTCTTTTAATTTGGGATCTATGTCCTTTAGCCATGGATAAAAACCTCCTTTCGATTATCTTACCTTAGATTTCTTTTCGTCTTTTCCATGTCCTCTGTATGTTCTGGTGGCTACGAACTCACCCAGCTTGTGCCCAACCATATCTTCAGTAATATATACAGGTACATGCTTTCTTCCGTCATGAACTGCGATTGTATGTCCTACAAACGAAGGGAAAATCGTAGAACGACGGGACCATGTCTTAATTACTTGTTTATTTGAACCGGCATTCATCGCGTCAATCTTTTTCAATAAGCTTTTATCCGCGAATGGGCCTTTTTTCAGTGATCTAGCCATTTTATTTCCTCCTAATTCAACATCAATTATTTAATCGCTCTACCATCTCTTCTTCTTACAATCAGCTTGTTGGAAGCTTTTTTCTTCTTACGTGTCTTAAGACCAAGAGCAGGCTTGCCCCAGGGCGTACATGGACCGGGACGACCAATACCGGTTTTTCCCTCACCACCGCCGTGTGGATGGTCATTAGGGTTCATAACAGAACCACGAACAGTAGGGCGAATACCCATATGACGTTTACGTCCTGCTTTACCAATGTTAATCAGGTTGTGATCACCGTTACCCACAACACCTACGGTTGCTCTGCAGATAATGGGAACCATTCTCATTTCGCCGGAGGGAAGTCTTAAGGTTGCGTACTTTCCTTCCTTAGCCATAAGCTGTGCACTGTTGCCTGCAGAACGAACCATCTGTCCGCCTTTTCCGGGATACAGCTCAATGTTGTGTACCTGAGTACCCACAGGAATCTGTGCCAGAGGAAGGCAGTTTCCTACTCTCACTTCTGCTTCAGGACCATTCATGATCTTCATTCCATCCTTTAAGCCTTCAGGAGCAAGAATATATGCCTTTTCACCATCGGCATAGCAGATCAGTGCAATATTTGCCGTTCTGTTGGGATCGTATTCAATTCCGATTACGGTTGCAGGAATACCATCCTTTTTATTTCTCTTAAAATCAATAATTCTGTACTTTCTTCTGGAGCCGCCGCCGCGGTGTCTTACTGTAATTTTACCCTGATTATTACGTCCGGCATTCTTCTTCAAAGAAGTACAAAGTGATTTTTCAGGGGTGGTCTTGGTAATCTCAGAAAAATCAGAGCCGGTCATATTTCTTCTGGAAGGTGTATATGGGTTATATGTTTTAATTCCCATTTTCTTTCTCCTTTCGATTCATGCAAATTCTCGTGTTGCCACACTTAATGTTTCGGCCCAAAATTAAAGGCCGGCAAAGATTTCAATATCCTTGCTGTCTTCGGTCAACCACACCATAGCCTTCTTGGTCTTGGAGGTTTTTCCGTAAATCATTCCTCTTCTCTTGGTCTTTCCATCCAGATTCATGGTGTTGACCTTCTTAACCTTAGCTCCTTCAAACATTTTTTCAACAGCTTCTTTAATCATGCTCTTATTTGCTTCAGGATGAACTAAGAATGTATATTTCTTCTCGCCCATGCCGGCCATGCTCTTTTCTGTAATGACCGGTTTGAGGATTACGTCATAATATTTAATATCCGCCATTATGCATATACCTCCTCGATTGTCTTCACAACATCTTTGCTTACAATCAGCTTGTTTGCGTTAATGATGTCATATACGTTAATAGTGTTGGTAAGGCTGGTTTTAACGGTAGGAATGTTTCTTGCAGACAAAGCTGCGTTTTTATCGTTCTCACCTACAACAACCAGAGCCTTGCTGTCTACCTTCAGGTTGTTCAGCATCGTCACAAAGTTCTTCGTTTTGATTTCATCAAATTTAAATTCATCCACAACCACCAGATTGCCATTTGCAACCTTATCGGTCAAAACAGACTTGAGAGCTGCTCTCTTTTCCTTTTTGTTTAACTTGAAGGAATAGTCTCTCGGCACGGGAGCAAATACAACTCCGCCACCCTTCCACTGTGGAGCTCTGATGGAGCCCTGTCTGGCATGACCGGTTCCCTTCTGTCTCCAAGGTTTTCTTCCGCCGCCGGATACTTCAGAACGGGTCTTTGCCTTCTGTGTTCCCTGACGTTTATTTGCAAGCTGCTGTACAACTGCCATGTGAACCAGATGTTCGTTAACTTCAACACCGAACACACTGTCATTCAATTCAATTGTACCAACTTCTTTGCCTTCCATATTATAAACAGCTACGTTTGCCACTGATGTGTCCTCCTTTCATTCCCTAATTAAGCTTCTACTCTTGTAGTTTCTTTGATGGTTACCAACGCTTTCTTAGGTCCGGGTACTGCACCCTTTACCAAAAGCAGATTCTTCTCAGCATCTACGCGTACCACTTCAAGGTTCTGGATAGTAACCTTTACGCAACCCATGTGACCGGGCATTCCTTTTCCTTTAAATACACGGCTGGGTGAAGAGCAGGCACCATTGGAACCCTGATGTCTGTGGAATTTGGAACCGTGAGTCATAGGTCCTCTATGCTGTCCGTGTCTTTTAATTGCACCCTGGAATCCCTTACCTTTGGATATGGCAGTTGCATCCACTCTGTCGCCTTCTGCAAAGATATCCGCCTTGATTTCCTGGGCAAGTGCATACTCCGCCGCATTCTCAAACTTAAACTCTCTTACATATCTTTTACTGCTTACGCCGGCTTTCTTGAAATGTCCCTGCAAGGCCTTGTTCACACCATGTCTGTGGATCACTTCCTTATTGCCCTTTGCATCCTTATTAATGATTTTGTCCTTCTTGTCAACAAAACCTACCTGTACAGCATTGTAGCCATCGTTTTCTGTGGTCTTAATCTGAGTTACGACACAGGGGCCTGCCTGAAGTACAGTAACCGGGATCAGAACGCCCTGCTCATTGAAGATTTGAGTCATTCCGACTTTAGTAGCTAAAATAGCCTTGTTCATTACCTTTACCTCCTTTTGTTCTACAGCGGAACCATCAGGTTCATACTAGTAGGGGTTTATTTGTTTTTCATTTTGATATCGATGCAAACGCCCGCAGGCATTTCCAGTCTCTGAAGAGCTTCTACCGTCTTAGGGGTAGGCGTAATGATATCAATCAGTCTCTTATGAGTCCTCTGCTCAAACTGCTCTCTGGAGTCCTTGTACTTGTGTACCGCTCTAAGAATGGTAACAACCTCTTTCTTAGTAGGCAGCGGTACGGGTCCACTTACCTGTGCTCCGTTCTTCTTCACTGTTTCGATGATTTTCCTGGCAGATGCATCCACTAAGTGATGATCATAAGCCTTAAGGGTAATTCTCATTACTTGACTTGCCATAAAAAAAG
>JBJFFP010000050.1:0-7514 GCA_051891855.1 Lachnospiraceae bacterium
CAGGGATGTCGGTTGCACTGTTTGGCTCTATCATCAATATGTATACCGGCTTTTCCCAGGTAGAGGAAGAAAAAATCAAGCTGATTTATACCCTGGGAGGTAGTAGAAAAGATACCTTGACCAAAGTGATTCTTCCCGCTTCCATACCGATAATTATCAGTAATATGAAGGTAAATATCGGACTTTGCCTAGTTGGGGTAATCATCGGAGAATTTCTGGCAGCAAAGGAAGGACTGGGCTATCTGATTATTTACGGCAGTCAGGTCTTCCAGCTTGACCTGTTAATCCTGTCCATTCTGATTCTGTGCATCATCGCCGCGGGATTGTACCAGCTGATTAATCTGCTGGAAAAAAGATGGGCCTGAAATTGGGTACAAAAAAAGCTCCCGAGGGGACTCGAACCCCTGACCCACGCATTACGAATGCGTTGCTCTACCAACTGAGCCACGGAAGCATTGTGGTGGGTGTCACACGGCACCCACGAATTACATTATAACGTTTTAATTTGATTTTGACAAGTCTATTTTTGACAAGTCTGTTTTTTGAAGATGTACATCCAGCTGTGGATAAGGTATCCCGATTCCGTTTTCATCCAGAGCATACTTTATCTGCTCGGTAATCCGGTACTTTCCTGCCCAGAAATCCTCATTTAAAAACCAGCAGCGAACACCGATAATCACCGCACTGTCTCCCAGAGTATCCACAAAGACCATTCTCTCTTTGTCCTTTAAAACCTTTTCATCCTCCTCCAATAGTCGGGAAATAACCTCCTTCCCTTTACGTATATCGCTGTCGTAGGAAATTCCCACTCGAATATCCATCCTGCGATAAGGAGTATCGGTTACATTGGTCAAACTGGTATTTGCCAGAGTCCCGTTGGGAAGTACGATTACCCGATTGTCCGGAGTGGTCAGTTTAGTATAAAAAATCTGAATCTCAGAAACCGTTCCTTCATTTTTGTTGCTGTCTTCAATAATATAATCCCCCACCCGAAAAGGCTTCAGCAGTAAAATCAATACTCCCCCTGCCAGATTGGAAAGGCTTCCCTGAAGGGCCAGCCCTAGGGCAACCCCGGCAGAACCGATTACCGCAATAATGCTGGCCGCTTCCACACCGAAGCCGGTAAGAATAAACAAAATCAGAACCACATACAGTCCGATTTTTACGAAAGAATCCAGAAACTGAATTACCCCCACATCTGCATGGGCTCTGGTCAGGGATTTCTTAAGGATTCTTCTGACAAATTTGATTAACTGTACACCTACCAGAAATACCACAAGGGCCAGAACCACACGAAGGGCCATATGAAAGATCTTTTCCGGCAGTTGCATAAGAAAGCTTTCTATAATTCCTATATCAATTTCTTCAATTTGCATACTTTCCATATCTGTCTCTCCATTTATTGCCGGCTTATGGCTTATTTATCCGCTGTTTTCCTCCTACTGCCTGCTCCATTGCGCTTCTGTCTGCTCTCCATCTTCCGTTTGCTTTCGCTTCCCTGCAGAATGGCTTCCTCACATTTTTCTACCTGAATTGCCAGAGTATCCTTTAGACTGCTTTTCTTCAGCTCCTTAGCTTTATCCATTGCCTCCTGCTCCAGCTTAAGACGAATTTCTTCTGCCTTCCTTCGCGCAATTTCATAAAGCTCCTCCTCTGTATAGGGAACGAAGACATAAGCCTGCAGAGAAAGAGGCTCCAGGGTTACCGTAACAGACTGCATTAAGCCGTCCCATTCCTGCTCCTTTGTATAAATAGGAGCCTGAGAAAGGTCAAGCTTTCCTCCATAGGCCTTGCTCTCCGTATGGAAAAACAGCCTGTATTTTCCCTCATAGGGTACACCCACATTAAATTCTTCTCTGACTGCATTGGCAAAATTGGCAATAACCAGAACGACACCCTTATCCTCCCTGCTGCACCGGTAAAAGCTGACTACACAATCATTATGCTGAAAACAGTTTATCCAGGAAAAATTCTCACTATTCCCATCCTCTGCCTCCAAAGGTGAAAGTGTTTGATTCCAGAGACAGCATTCCTTCACCATACGGGAAAAGTACTTTTCGTATTTTCCCGGTGCCCGGTAGGAGGAAAGCATTTTCCCCGGAAGGAACATAGGATAAGCCAAGGCCAGTTTCAATGTCTTAAACTTCTCTTCCTCCTGTCCGGGTATTCTTTCCCAAAGATTACCGCATTGCTCCTGTCCAAAGGCCATCACAAAGCATTCCCGATAAGCATACAGCATACGCTCCGTAATATTTTGATGAATACCGGAGCGAAAATAAGGATCATTTTCCAGATAAAAAAGAAACTCCTTGGTAAAATCCGTATCGTATCGGTAATCGAAGCCCAGTCCCTCCTCATCCAGTCTGTCCGTCACTCCCGGCCAGATGGCATCCATATCAGCCAGAATCAGGCAGCCCTTCACTCTCTTTCTGAGAATACTGTTCATATGCTTCACCCATTCCACTGCATCCAGATTCTCATTACCGCCGTAAATATTGGGTCTCCACTGTCCATCTGCTTTTCCGTAATCCAGATACAGTAAAGAGGCCATTTGCGAAAATACCACACCATCCAGATGATACTGCTCCAAAATATACAGCACATTCGCAAGATAAAAGTTACTGAACTCCTTCCTCTCCATACTGTGGATTCCTGCAATATTCCACTGCAAAAGAACGCCTATGCCCTTCTGATGCAGCTGATTCACCAGCTTTCGGATTCCATATTTTTCCCCAAAGCTAATGGAAAATTGGTAAAAATACCTGCTTCCCACCGTTTCCGGTAAGACCACATGGGTATAGCCTTCCGAAGCTGCCCGTTCAATCAGTATCTTGGGTTCAAGCAGCTCCTCCCGGCTTGCCTGGTAAAGAAATATCCGGTCATTCTGACTGCCCCTTTGGGCAATATAATCCTCATCCTTCCAAGATAGTTCTTCCTCCCGATAGCTTTGGGAGCAGCTTCTGTCTTCTACCTGAAGGGAAGCCGCAAAGAAATCCTCCTGCAGGCTTATTCTGTCTCCGGAATACTTGACCTCGTATTGATAAGCGGCAGTTTCCGTTAAGCCCGGAATAAAAAGGGTAAATACATCCGATTCCCCTACTCGGCACATGGGATATACTCTTCCGTCCCAGTGATTAAATTCACCCACAATGCTGACCCGAACAGCATCCGGTACCCAGACGGCAAAACGCATTCCTTTTACTCCGTTAAGGGTAGTTAAATGGCTGCCCAGCATTTTATACAGCTCATAATGGATTCCATGATAAAATCTCTTCAGTTCCTCTTTTTGAAGAGTAACCGGAAAGGCATAGGGGTCCTCCTGTTCCCGTAAATTTCCCTTCAGATCCATAAGCTCATAGTGGTAAGGCCCAAGGGTTTTACCGGCTGTAACGGCGGCAAAAAAGCCTGCTTCGTCAGCCTCCTCCATAACCACCCGTTTTCCTTTCTCCTCCAGCACCAAAGTTGCCTTTTGTACAAAAGGGAAAAAGGCCTGGTAAAGAATACTGTTTCCCACAAGATGAGGCCCCAATACCTCCTCCGGATGATCTTCCTCTGAATATACAATTCCTTCTATCCTGGCCCAATTCATTAATTGATACAGCTTATCCTTCATCGTTTCCTCCAATTCCTGCTGTTTAATGCAGCAGCATATTTATAATTTGTGCAAAAAAAGACCACTTCTTAATTTGGGTTCAAACCATGTGGATTTAGGCGGCATCAACAGCCCTTGATCAGCCACGGCAAACAGCTCATCCATGGATGTAGCCCTCAGGGAAAAGGCCACCTTGCAATCCTTGTGTACTCTTTTTTCCAGCTCTTCTATTCCCCGGATTCCTCCGATGAAATCAATCCGTTTATCCGTTTTGGGATCCTTAATTCCCAAAATGGGATCAAGGCAGTATTCCTGCAGAATGGAAACATCCAGAGTATGTACGGCATCCCGGGGCAGAAGGACCTCCTTCTTTAACCTCAGAAGATACCAGCCATCCTCCAGATACATTCCCCATTCTCCCTTTCTTTTTGGCTTAACCGGTTTATCTGCCTTACTGATTTGAAAGCTTTGGGAAAGTTTGCTGATAAACTCTTCCTTAGTCAAACCATTTAAATCCTTCACCACCCGGTTATAATCCAGAATTTCCAGCTGGGACTGGGGAAAAAGAACGGATAGAAAATAATTATAATCTTCCTCTCCCGTATAATCCGGATTCTCTGCCCGTCTATCCATACAGACCTTCACTGCGGAAGCACAGCGATGATGACCGTCCGCAATGTAGATTTGATTAATACTTTTAAAGGCCTCTTCAATCCCCTTTATCTCATCCTGATCCTCAATCCTGAAGACCCGATGGCGTACCCCGTCTTCTTCGGTAAAATCATAGAGAGGCTCTCTCTCCTTCACCTTCTCTACCAGAATATTCAGAGCTTTATCATCCCGGTAGGCCAGAAAAATGGGCCCGGTCTGCATACCACAGCCCTTAATGTGGCAGATTCGATCCAATTCCTTATCACTTCTGGTATTTTCATGCTTCATAATCACCTGATTGTTATAATCATCTACAGAGGCAACTCCAACGATTCCGGTCTGTACCCGTCCCTTCATGGTTAGTTCATAGAGATAGTACGCCTCCCTCTCTTCCTGCAGTAAATATCCTTTTTCCAACCATTCCCGAAGCAGTTCTCCTGCCTTTTCATATACACAGGGAGCATACATATCCTGTCCGGGAGGAAAATTAGTCTCTGCCCTGTCTATCCGTAAAAAAGAAAAGGGCTCCTTCTCTACAATTTCTCTTGCTTCTTCACTGCTGTATACATCATAGGGAAGGGCCGCAATCCTCTGCACATATTCAGTTTGCGGGCGGATTCCCCGAAAAGAACGAATAATGGCCATAGTGTTTAATCTCCTTTTGTATTTTTATTATCATACCATTTTGACAAGCAGGTAAGCAAGTGATATATTGAAGAGCGTAAGTCCTTTTATTATACTGATTCATCGGAGGAAAATATGACAGAACAGGATAGAGAATTTTTAAATCAGATTAATGCTTTTGTGGAAGAGCATATGGCTGATGTGAATCCTGAACAGGTTCGCATTTCTGAGCAGCTGGATATGCTTCGTCCCATCTTACAGAAGCTGGCACTGGTTCATGCCATGCCTGTGGAGGAAGTTTTTATGAAGTATATGGATTTGGCTACGGAGGCCGCTGTAGAACGGGAACGTAAGTTTAAAGAAGAGTTTAAAGAAATACTGAATTAAGAAGAAAGAAGGGGCTGTGGCTTAGATGTGCCACAGCCTCTTCTTAATTATCGGGTTATTAGAAATACCACTGCCAGGTGGCATACATATCGTTAAACCACTGGGTAATGGAACGCTGGCCGATTTTAAAGGTTACCGTCTTGGTTCCTCCATACTGGCCTATTCCCTCAAAGGTCACCTTTGCGGTTCCCTTATTGATGTTCTTCTCGTAGCTGACTACCTGAATGTTCTGTTTCTGGGTTTCCCCTTTAGTTTCCAGATAGAGATACGTGATCTCTTTTCCGTTCTTCAGTTCATTCTTAGCAAAGTCCTTCTGCTCAATCAGAACCTCTTTTCCCGTATACTCCTTGGGATTGATCTTAATGTTTGCCTTGCTGATGTCATAGCCCACCTTCAAAATCCGATAGGTCTGACTTACAGTTCCTGTATAGTTACCCATCAGCTTCACGGTAACCGTTATCTCACTTCCTGCGGGAACGAAGGTAGTGGGATCCGACAGCACCTGATCTGGCTTAAGGGTCGTCGGCGTATTCTCCGGAAGCTTAGTCAGCTTATACTCTGCATTCTTATCGTAATCCTTAGTATTTAACTTCTTACCGTCGGCATCGTATACCGCTATGCTCTGCTTCCAGCCGTTCTTCTTGGTGCTTTCCACCTTATCTTTGGCTACGATGGATACGCTGCCCGGATACTGGGTAAGGTCTTTTTGCACAATCTCATAGTGTACCTCAAGGGTTCCGGAATAGTTGCCCTTACCCTTAATTACCACGGTAGGCAGCTTAGTAGCGCTTATATTTGCCAGCTTGGTATGGTTCTTATAGCTTACGGTGTAATCCACGCCGTATACCAATACCTCATCTACCCGATTCTTTACGGTCACGGTAGGCTTGGCACCGCCCTTCATATAGGGCATCTTTGCCAGCTTATCCGCATCGCCTTTAACAGCCAAGGCATCGGTAATCTCTGCCGAGCCAAGAACATCTGTACCAATCTTAAAGCTAAGCTTCTTGGTTCCGGTATATCCCTTTTCGGGATTTCCCGTAAGCACCAGAGTAGCTGTTCCCTTATTGATGTTCTTTAGATAGGAAACGGTATAGTGGGTTCCTTCCACCAGTGTAGTTACCGGAGCCTTTTTGTTTGCCTGGTAGGTAACCTTAACCACCTTTTGATCGCCGTTTTTCAATTCAGTAGGTCTGATTTCTTCACCGGTATACGGGTAGCCCGTCTTCTCTATGCCCTCTACCTTTACCTTACTGAGGTTATTTCCGGTAATCTTAAAGTTGATTCGTTTGGTTCCGATGTAGGCCAGCTTATCACCATCTACATCGACTCCTGTTCCTTCCAGAACCAGTGTAGCCGTTCCTACCGCTGTGTTCTTTTCATAGCGGATAGTATATTCGGTGGTTATGGGCTGCTCAGCAGGTGTACCTGCCTCCGGCTGCCCAGCCGGATCCTGGGTAGTGGCAGCCGCTGCCTGATAGGTCAGGGTATCCTTCTTGTAGGTTACGCTGAGGGCTTCCTGGGTCATTCCCTCCGGGGTAGCTGCCTCAGTCTGATTCCAGATGAGCGTCTTTACTCCCTTTACGGTTACCTTGCTCATGGAAATTTCTTCCAAGGAGGGATCCTTCTTACCGATGATCAGCTTAATGTCCTTCTTGCCGGTAAAGTTCCCCTTACCTACAAGCGTCAGCTTAATTTCTGTCTGTTTACCTGCCTCTCCGGTAAAGGCCGTTTTGTTTGCCTTTTCGGTGATGTACTGCTCCACATAGAAGTCTCGATTGTTCACCAGCTTCTTGCCCTTCCAGGTCACTACCGGAATAGGGGTCTGCTTTTTACCGGTATAGGTAACGGTAAGATCATCTACCGCAATATCATCATTATCGGTAAGACTTACCCTTTCAATCTGATAATAAATGGTATAGGTTCCCTTATAGTTCCCCTTCATCTTAATGATCATCTGGGGAGCTTTCTTAGGATTGAAGTTAGGGTCTGTAATTTCTGAGGGCTTTACCGTTCCCTCCACACTCATCAGCTGAACCCCTGCTTCGTCGCTGGCCAGCACTACCGCATTCTCCGAGCTGGAGTCCGGCAGCTTCCACTCATTGGCCTTCACATTGTTCTTGTAGGAGACGGTATAGTCTACTCCCTCCTTCAGCAGGGTGTTTCCATCAGCCAGGCTAAAGCTCTGGGTAACCTTACTTCCCGTATACTCCTTACTCCACACACTGCTCAGCCATATATTCTCGTAGCCCTCTGCCTC
>JBJFFP010000051.1:0-7249 GCA_051891855.1 Lachnospiraceae bacterium
GGTCGATTTATCTTTAGTAAGCACTTGCACAGGAATCTCCTTTCCTGTGTATTTTTAATTTTGATTACCTTTTTGATTACCTTTGGTAACCGCCGCTTGAAAATGCCTTATTTTCGGGCAAAAATAATGCGGAAGATGGGACTTGAACCCACACGATCATACAATCACAAGATCCTTAGTCTTGCCTGTCTGCCAATTCCAGCACTTCCGCATGTTACTGTAAACATCTGCTTTGTGTTTTACAGCACAGGTAGTATTTTAGCATTATACAAACTATTCGTCAAGTGTTTTTATAAAGATATTCCTAATTCTATTCAATCAATCTCTTTACGATGCTGTAAATGAATACCAATATGCCCTATGCCTAAAATAATACATGAAACCAGCATCCATATTACTTTTCCATATATACCAAGCAGAAAGAATCCAACTACCGGCAGTACAGCCCCAGCTACCGGAATACCCAGGAAACTGCTGTAAAAATCAACTAATTTGCGCTCACTTCTAAAATATCTCACCCACCAAATCTCATACATAACCATCAGCACGAAGGCAGCCGCAAGCCACATTGACCATCCGGACAGCCCCCTCAAGTTAAAATCGGAAAATATAAGGGAGCAGCAGGTCACAAGTACCTCTCCCGCCCTCTCTAATCCTGCCAGGACGTTGTTCTCATTTTCAGCATTGTAGCCCTGTGGCTGTTTTTTTATCCATATCAAATTAGGAATAATCAGCATAAGGAGAAATATCAGTCCTATATAGGAAAATCCCAAATGCCCAAACATTTTACTTGACCTCCTTACCCGGCATTGCTTTCGTAAGTATAGACCAACTATCCATATGTAGATACTATACCGCTACCGCTTCAGCTCCATTCCGTTCTCCCAATCTTGGCTATAACGCAGATATTCTGCTTCCGTATTCAAGAAATTTTCTGCATTTTTAGGAAGCATTATCGGCTCAATGATATACTCCACATAATTACAGACCCAAATCTTCTTTACACAATTTAAAAATACCCAGTCGAAGTGCTTTTGTCTCTTCTCCTGCGTAAGCCGCATATATTCAAATAATACGCCTACATCAATCTCATCCTCATCTGTGGGATGCAAAAAAAGATACAGTCCATTATATCGCTTATGTACATAATTCGTATTCAGCTTATCCAGCTTTTTGTCAAAACGATATTTTGCCTTGGATAAATAATCCTGCTGCAGAGTATAATCCGGTAAAATCGCCCAGAACCTTCCGTTATAGAAATTCAATCGATCTCCATATTTTTCAAAGGCCTGTGGGGGAAGCTCCTCCTTCAGACAGCCCAGATACTGCTCTATAAAGCTCTCCTCCTGCCCGTCACGGGGCAGAAGGGCCTGACTCACCTCCAGTCCAAAATTCATCGTCTCATTGATCCAATCCGGTGATTCACTCTTGATAAAATAAGGTTTATATTCCTTCCACAAATACGTTAGCGACACCGCCGCATAAATTTCATTCAACAGTTTTTCATATGCCACTATACCACCTGCCTGTCTTGTTGGATCAAGAGTCAAAAAGGGAAAATGACCATTAATCTCATAAATTACTCCTATCCGCTTATTATATAGTACAACATATGTTTTCACTGCGACAACTTAATTCTTAAATAATTTTAGTTTGAATTGCTTTATTATTGACTGTAAACCATCTAGCCCTTCCTTTTTCTCGTTGTTCTATACATAGCCATTAGCAATAGATGAACATGAACCACGCTCCGCACGACTGCCGATATACCTATGCGGCCTTGGCAGACAACTGCTGCATGAATGAGATGTGACTCAAGATTATCATGGGCCATGCCCTCCCGAATAAGGATGGCACAGCATACAAAACCGGAGGAAATCAGGATGTGACTCAAGACGTTTATACCGAAAAAACTATCCCGGAGCTCGTGGCCGAGGTCAACTAATTGCAGACTTCCTTCTGATGTCGCTCACCGGTCTCTCACTCGTAACAAACGACCTCGATTTTGCTCCTTTTTTCTCCCGAGAATAGAATAATCAGACAATTAAGAAGTCCCGAAACATAGACGTTCCGGGACTCTTTTATTAATTTATACGATACCCTGAGCCTTCATCGCCTCAGCAACCTTTAAAAAGCCTGCAATATTGGCTCCGGCCACATAGTTTCCTTCCATACCATATTTCTTAGCAGCATCGTCAAGGCTGTGGAAAATATTCTTCATGATGTTCTGTAATTTTCCATCCACCTCTTCAAAGGTCCAGCTCAGTCTTTCGGAGTTCTGGCTCATTTCCAGTGCGGAGGTTGCTACACCGCCGGCATTAGCTGCCTTACCGGGAATAAACCATACACCCTTTTCCTGCAGATATTCGGTAGCCTCCATGGTAGTAGGCATATTAGCTCCCTCTGCTACTGCAATACAGCCGTTTGCCACCAGCTGCTTTGCATCCTCCAGGTCAAGCTCATTCTGGGTCGCACAGGGGAGAGCAATATCTACCTTAACACTCCATACTCCCTTACCCTCGTGATACTGTGCGCTGGGTCTTGCAGCAGCGTACTCAGTAAGTCTTGCACGTTTTACTTCTTTTACTTCTTTTAAAAGGGCTACATCGATTCCTTCCGGATCATAAATCCAACCGGTAGAATCAGAGCAGGTTACCGGCTTACCGCCTAACTGCTGAGCCTTCTGGATCGCATAAATTGCCACATTTCCGGAACCGGACACGGCAATGGTCTTACCCTTAATATCAGAACCGTTGCATTTTAACATTTCTTCGGTAATGTACAGCAGACCATAACCGGTAGCCTCAGTTCTTGCCAAAGAACCACCATAGGTAAGTCCCTTACCGGTCAGTACACCCTCATAGAGACCGGTCAGTCTTTTGTACTGTCCATACATAAAGCCGATTTCTCTTGCGCCGGTACCAATATCCCCTGCAGGAACGTCAGTATCCGCACCGATATATTTCATCAGCTCTGTCATAAAGCTCTGGCAGAAAGCCATAACCTCTCTGTCGGATTTTCCTTTAGGATCAAAGTCAGAGCCGCCTTTACCGCCGCCAATAGGAAGACCGGTAAGAGAGTTCTTAAAAATCTGTTCAAAGCCCAGAAATTTAATAATACCGATATTTACTGAAGGATGAAGACGAAGTCCTCCCTTGTAAGGCCCGATTGCACTGTTAAACTGTACACGATAACCCGTATTTACCTGTACCTGTCCCTTGTCATCTACCCAAGGAACACGGAACATAATCTGTCGCTCCGGATTAACCATTCTTTCCAGTAAAGCATCTTTTCTGTATTCCTCTTCATTGGCTTCCACAACCACACGCAGAGACTCCAAAACCTCTTTTACTGCCTGATGGAATTCCGGCTGTGCCGGATTCTTTGCTACTACTAACTCAATTACCTCATCAACGTAAGACATCCTTCATATCCTCCTTATTTTAAACGTTAATTTGCTCCTTTCAGATAAAATCCTACAATTTTACCTAAAAATGGGCATGGTAGTTTCCCCCCTACCATGCCCGACGCCTTTGTCTTGCTCGTTCATTGTATAATAATTTTTTTTCCTATGCAATACTTTTTTGCATTAAATTGGAAAATTTTTTGTATACAGGTATTGTTGTATTTGTATTCAGCATCAATTCCTATAAATATTTTTTATATTCCTCCAGATTTCGATTTTCCATATGCATCAGTTCATTTGCCAGCTCCATAGATTTTTCTTCTCCATTGGGATTATGGTTTAGAGTCTTTGTCAGATCCAAAATTCCCATATTGCTTCCTTTAATCATTAATTCGGCAATATGGCTGGTAGATGTGTTAAACAGCGTGTTTCCGGTGATTCCGCCAACCAGCATCATCTGCTCCAATCCACCAGCCTTCTTCGGCTCTATCTTTGCCTCCTGCAATCCTGAAACAGCCTTCTCGTGGATATCTGCATACTGTCTATTAGTCTTTTCCAGCAAAAGTGCCAGCTCATTCTCATAAACTTTAGGCTCAATGGTTTCAATTGCCTTCATTGCCATCTCCGTATTCTTCTGTACACTTTTGTAGATTGCAATATCATCCTTATTCATCCTTATTCCCCCACTCTTCTATTATAATCGTAAAATAAAAACTCCCGACTACAAACAGTATTTCATCTGCAGTCGGGTTTCATACATGGTAATTTATTCTACGTAATCAGATTTGACGTAGGCTTCACCATCATTATATTTAATTTTTGTCCATCCGTTAGACATTTTCTCTATAATCTCAACGCTGCTTCCAGCTTTCAGCTGTCCTAGCTTTTCTCCGTCTGTACCTGCCGTTTTTCTTACATTAACGGTATCGGTGAGGGTTCCCTTAGTTGTGGACTGGGTTGAAGCAGTGCTTACACTCTCCTCTTCCTCCGAGGCCTTCACTTCATCGGCAGCAACCGTCATGGTTTCTTCAGGCTCCAGAAATTCACTCTTAATAAATCCTTCCTTGCCTTCAAATTCCACCTTTGACCAACCGTTCACCTTTTCCTCAAGAAGCACCAATATCTGTCCTGCCGTTGTCTTACCGATCCGATCAGCCTCTATGCTGTCGGAGCTTCTTACATTTACTACCTCTGTAGCCTTTACCTTAGTCACGACAACGATTTCTTCCACCTCGGGCTCTGTCTCCTCTTCAAGAGGGGCATTCTCTGCCTCCTTCTCCGCAAGAGCCAGACCCACCGTGGCTTTCAGCTCATCCTCAAGTCCTAATAAAAAGTTTCTTACTTCTTCATTTGCAGTCAGTACCTCATTATATTGAACCTGTACCGTATTGTACAAATCAATCACATCATTATGGGCGGTAACCGCCTTAATGTAATCCAGGGTTTCCTGTTCCACATCCTCATTTATAAACCAGCTGCCATCCTCCTTCTGGCAGACATAAAGTGTATTAACACCGGGGACGGTAATGTCGTAATCATACAGCTTAACCTCGTACTGTGCATATGCAACCAGAGTATTTTCCTCCGGTCCCTTTTTCGTATACACCGAAATTACCGGATAGGCTTCCAGATACTTACTCTTTTCCCGAATAATGATTTCTTCCTTATCATCTATACTGCTTTTTATCTTTCTTATGGTATCAATATCACTGTCAGCCAAAGCCTGATAATACTGCCTAATCAGATTGTTTACTTCCGGATAAGCATCCTTCTCCAATGCTTCTTCAGGAATAGTCAGTATCTCTTCTGCAGCATCCGTACTGCTTTCTTCCGATACCACTACAGAGACGGTAGTCGAATTTTTCTCAGCCATAGTTCCCATAATCAATGCGACGATCACAACGATCAGAAAAACGCTGATGATACTGATTACTTTTCTATTCTCTTTGCACATCAGGAGCAGATTGGTTAAATGAACCTTAAGATAGCTGAGAGTTCCTTTAACCTTATCCTTCCAGCTTTGCTTCTCCATAAAAACTCCTTTCCCAAAAAACAAAATGCACCCGGCAGGAATCGAACCTGCATTAAAGGCGTCGGAGGCCTCCGTTCTATCCATTAGACTACGGGTGCAAATTATGTGGATGCATAAATTATTACAAATTTATTACAATCCGAGAAATATAATACCACATATTTGCACCCTTGTCTAGTCTCCAATTAAAATGGATTTATTCTAAAGAAATTACACGGTTTTCTTTGCTTACATATAAATAAGCATGATTTGCCAGCCATTCCTGTATATCCACATGGCAGGCATTTACTTCTCTTACCATTTGGTTGTATTCTTCTTTCTTATCTTCCCCCTGCTTTTCCACCAGAATCAGCTCATGAACGGAGCTGGGAAGAATATAAAAATCTCCTCTCAACCGCTCTGCCAGTTCCTCAAGAATGCCCTCATACAAAATGCAAGAGGCTCCGTAGTACCTGTCTTTATTGGTTAAAACATACATGGGAAGCCTGCACCGGTCAATCTCATCAGTCATCTGGGAAAGGGTGCTTTCCAAAAACGCTTCCTTATCCTGAGGATATTCCCTGCAGATTTCCTCAACACTGTCCTCAATTGACCTTTCCATAATTTCCTTAATCATCCTACTCATAGGCTGCAGACAATAAGGCTGCAGGCGGGGACTGTTTTCCTTTGCCGCCCTGAATAATTCTTTTTCGCTAATCTTCCATGCCTGAAGATGATGCCGGTGAATCAGCACCGACCCTTTTCCAATGCTTTCATTTACAATCAGGCAATGACAGACAACCGCCAGATCATTAAACTCCTCATAAGGAATTTCTTTCAGTAATTCTTTGTTTTTTCCTTTATGGATTAACCGCAGAACCAGCTTCTTCTTCACCTTGCCGTAATCCAGAAAAAAGTCGATGTCCAACTTTCGGTATACCTGATTTTCTTCATAGAGGGTGATAATCTCACTGAGAATATCGCCAAACTCCCTTCCCTCCTTATACTGTTCAAAAAAATGGTTAATGTAAACGGTAGGGGCAATATTCTTTTGAGCCATCAAAACACAGACTCCCTGTAATTTTACCCCATTGTTTTTATAGATCTGCTGAGCTTCAATTCTGGCATCGGGACCGTAAAATTCTTCCAGTGCCTTTACCACTTTTTCTGTAAATGTTTGTAATTCCATAGCTTACCTCCAAAAAAGAAGACAACAGGTTATCTGTTGTCTTGCAAGCTTTTATCGAATTACAGTTGAAATTTATACTCTGGATAAATATTCACCGGTTCTGGTATCAATCTTGATTTTGTCTCCCAGTTCCACGAATAAGGGTACATAAACGGTAGCTCCGGTCTCTACTACTGCGGGCTTGGTTGCACCGGTAGCAGTATCACCCTTAAATCCGGGCTCTGTTTCTGTAACCTCCAGTTCTACGAATAAAGGGGGCTCAATGGCAAATACACTGCCGTTATGAGAACAAACCTTACAAATATCATTCTCCTTAACAAACTTAAGAGCATCTCCGATGGATTCCTCATTCAGGGCAATCTGCTCAAAGGTTTCCTGATCCATAAAGTGATACAGATCACCGTCAGAATATAGATACTGCATGTCCTTTCTGTCAATACGTGCCTGAGGACATTTCTCAGTAGGACGGAAGGTCTTCTCTACCACGCCGCCGCTTTTGATATTTTTCAGTTTGGTTCTGACAAAAGCCGCACCTTTACCGGGCTTTACATGCTGAAATTCAATAATCTGAAAGATATTATTATCCAGTTCGATAGTAATACCGTTTCTGAAATCACCTGCTGAAATCATTCTTTTTTCCTCC
>JBJFFP010000052.1:0-36877 GCA_051891855.1 Lachnospiraceae bacterium
TATAACTCAACCTATAAGCAAGTGAATTATATCATTCTCCCGGTAAAAATACAAGTTTTTAAAACTTGTCTGCCGGGCATTTTTATACCCAAAAACTGCTACTATATATAAACCGGTTTTTCTACCCAGAAAGGAAACCTATGTACAATCAACCTACATATTCCCCTGATGAAATCATTATATATCTTCGCAAGTCAAGATCAGATGACCCCTCTCTCTCCGTTGAAGAGGTCTTACGGAAACATGAATCTATATTAAATGAATGGGCTGAAAGGAATCTTTCGAGCACTATTCCAGAAGAAAACCGTTACCGGGAAATTGTATCCGGAGAAACTATTGAGGACAGGCCACAGGTTCAGGAGGTATTAAGGCTGATTGAGTCTCCTAAGTACAAAGCTATCCTTGTGGTAGAGATTCAGCGTTTAAGCCGTGGGGATCTGGAGGATTCTGGAAGACTGATTAAACTGCTGCGTTATACGAATACAGTTGTCATTACCCCACAGAAAACCTATAATTTGCATGACGAATATGACCGGGATATATTTGAACGTGAATTAAAGCGTGGAAATGAATTTCTTGAGTATCAAAAAAGGATTATGAAGCGTGGTCGAGAAACCTCCGTAAAAAAGGGGAATTTCATTGGTTCTGTTGCTCCCTACGGATACGATAAAACTTTTATCATGGAGGGAAAAGAAAAATGCCATACACTTAAACCCAATCCTGAAGAAGCTCCTATCGTAAAAATGATTTTTGATATGTATGTCAGACAGAATCTGGGAAGGGTCACTATTGCCAGAAATCTTAATGACCTCGGAATACGAACCAAAAAGGGAAACCTCTGGTCACAAGATGCCGTAAAGAGTATACTGGAGAATGAACATTATATTGGTAAAATCCGTTGGAACCGCAGAAAAGGCCAGAATATAGTTGAAGGTGGTGAAATACGGCAAATCAGGCCTAAATCAAAACTTGGGGAATATTTGGTTTATGATGGCCGGCATGAGCCTATTATCTCTGATGAGTTATTTCAGGCAGCAAGAGAAAAACAGGGTAAAAATCACAGGGCCAAACCTTCTACAAAGGTAAGAAATCCCCTCGCCGGACTTTTATATTGCCAGTGTGGCCGGGCTATGTCTCTTAGAACCTATAAAAAGAATGGTCAGGAACGCTCCGCTCCCCGGATGCTGTGCGATAATCAATCCTATTGTGGTACTTCTTCTGCCCTCTATTCAGAAATCCTTGATCAGGTTCGTGAAGTGCTGCAGGACTGTATTAATAATTTTGAAATTAAAATACAGAATGATGATAAGACTGCTGCCAAACTTCACTCAGACCTTATTAAGCAGTTGAAAAATAAATTGAATGAGTTGGATAAAAAAGAAATAGCTCTCTGGGAATCTCAGGCTGATCCAGACCCTGATAAGAGGATGCCTCACCATGTATTTAAGGCTCTTAAGGAAAAGCTATTGAAAGAAAAGGAAGAAACTCAGCAAGCTCTAAATAATGCTACAGCTTCTCTTCCGGTACCCATTAACTATGAGGAAAAGATGAAGAATTTCAAAGAAGCACTCTATTCTCTTGATAATTCTCAAATACCCGCAGAGCAGAAAAATATTCTTTTGAAAAACTGTATTGAACGGATAGATTATAAACGAGATAAGGCTGAAAGATTGCATTGGTATAAAAACAATAAAACTATGCCCCATCTAAAGGTTGGCGGTAATTGGAGCTCTCCCGCTATTGACATGGATTTTAAATTAAACATATAATTTTTTGACTTCCAACATGGGATACCAGATGAATTGGGGCACCTGGAAATGGTGGGCGCCATCGTCCATCAGCTTACCCGTAATCTGAGTATGGAGGAAATCGAAAATTCTGGCTTTGGCCCTTATTATATCGACCATACCATTGGCGTTTGGCCACAGTCTGCAGGAGGTGTTCCCAATACCGCAAATCAGTTCCAGTCTAAGGGTGATGTGATCACCGACCTGACTGAGGATCTGGCGGCAGATGGTGATTCGTTATATAGATAACTTATATACGCTTGTCCGATACTAGAATCTCCAATGAATATTTATTGGTGGTAAATCATTCTTATGTATCTTCTTTTCACATCTGCCTATCTCTATATACTCAATAAGGTTATCAATAATCACTCTATTCAGATGCTGTATATTCTTATACTGCTCCAATATATCCAGCTTACTTTTTATTTTATCCGTTGAAGCAGCCAGCTCATTAAGCTTATCCACTAAGACAAGCTCTCTGTTTTCTTTCTTTTTGAGTTCTTCATCAAAGCCAGATTTTAAAAAGAGAAAATCCGTCTCCGTAATAATCTCTTTCGCCTTATCCAGATACAGATCCCGCACAGCCTTTTTTAAGGCTTCGGACTCTGCCCGTATAGTCTGCAGCTCTTTATTAAGTCTGCTCCTTCTATCTTCTGTTTCATTTTTGATCAAGATATAGGATTGAGCAGAGGCTTCATCAAAATAGAGATTAATCATTTTATTCAGTTCTTCCAGAATCGCTTGTTCCAGAAAACGTTGTGCTATAATGGCTCCTTTACAGTCTGCACCAACCTTCCGCTGTGGGCAGATCAGATAACGAAATTCTCTGTTTTTTGCCGAACGCATCGTATACCCACAGTACATACATCTGGTTTTTTTCGCAAAAAGCCCCAATTCACCGGTACACATTGGTTTAGCCCGCTCCGTTCTAATCCTTTGAACCCTATCCCATAATTCTTTTTCAATAATAGCTTCGTGAGTTCCCTCTACCCTTATCCACCGTTCCTCAGGAACCGGACTGCTGGTTAGGCTCTTATAGGTTTTATTTTCATATTTGCCCTGTACCATATTTCCAATATACATTTCATTGGAAATCATACTGGCAATTGAATAGTATTTCCACAGACCACTGTTGCTTTTTCCTCCACCCCCATACTTCATTCCCTTGAGCCGTTTATAGGCTGTTGGATTTGGAATTCCTCTTTCATTAAGCTGTCTGGCTATACTCACCTTTCCTATCCCCGCAGCATAAAGTTCAAATACTTCACGAACAACAGCTGCAGCTTCCGGATCAATAATCAGATGGCCTTTATTCTCCGGGTCTTTTATATAGCCATAT
Source organism: Lachnospiraceae bacterium (assembly GCA_051891855.1). Lineage (GTDB taxonomy): Bacteria > Bacillota > Clostridia > Lachnospirales > Lachnospiraceae > SFDP01. The sequence goes on from JBJFFP010000052.1 coordinate 3,130, forward strand.
AGAGCAAATGATCCAATATGCAATCCTTTTTTACGGTGATCGGTGAGGACGGTTTTAATGCTCTCAGACAAATCCTCCAGATACCACTCATTGACCAGACCATTAATCTGCCTGGATTTCTTATTTCCTTTATTATCTGTATCTGCATTGTCTGCAAATCCCACAAAGCGGATTCCCCATTCGACAAAATCCCGGTGAATGATCTTTTCTACCAGCTCCAGCTCTCTGGTAAATCTTGATTGAGATTTACAGAGTACAATGCCGAATTTCTTTTCCCTGGCCTCCTCTAACAGCCTGTTAAATCCGGGTCTATTACGATTGCTCCCCTGATAGTCATCATCCACATAGATATTGTATATAGTCCATCCCTGTCTGCTTGCATAGTCAACCAACATACTAATTTGATTCTGTATGGATTGGCTGTAGTCATTTCTATCCAGCTTGTCTCGGTCTTCAGCTGAAAGACGGCAATAAATTGCTACCAAATTACTTCTTTTCATCATTCTCCCAAAAACAAACCAATATCCGATTTTATTATACTCAGGATATTTTACTCTGTAAAATCATATTTACCTGATAGGCATTGGCTTTATCACTTTCTCTTTGATTGATTATATTTACCCAAAGGCGTGTAAATTCCTCAGTACGTTTTTCCTGCGATTCATTGGTGAAATAATTATTACATGAACCTACATTTTCCGGAAATTCGTTTCTCATAACAGACTCCTTTTATCTTTAGAAAATATATGTTTATAGCAGCTTGTACTATTCAGTTAATTAAACCTCTTTGTGTGACAGACATTCTCGGAGTTTGGGAGAGAAAGAATGTCTATCCTCTTCAACGGGTTGTGACGATTATCCGCCACACAAAGAGGTTTAATAATTTAATAAAAATGCCGGTGGCCTTGGTAGGCTCCATAGGACTTTCACCTCCCCGCCTGCATTATGGCCGGGCCGCGAGTTACGGAAGTATCATTATCAGTATATAGGCTGTCATCGCATGAAGATATCACCACTATCTTATTAGCAGCTAAAGGTATTTGCTCACCAGCAAAAGGATCATCGCATCTCTTATCATTCGTATAAGACCCGCTGCAAGCTCTCCGGGAAGAACGAATCCAGGACTCCCCGCATCACCTATATACAACGTTACCGGACTTTATCTCTATTTAGTTGCCAAGGTTCAGGTGATGTTTATAATAACCGGACTGATTTTGCAATTCCTCCTGTAATGGGGAATTAACTATGCCGGATTATTAACTCTAAATAATCGCTTTCCACATTCTACACAGCACTTGATTTTATACTTTTCTATCAGCTCCTGACTAAGCTTTTCTCCACATTTTGGACAAAGATAGGTATAATCCTGCCTGTTATAAATTAATTTCTCCGGAATCATATAATCTTTCAGTTCTTCATTCTCTTCCTGTAAATGCTGTGTGGCAGCTGCTATCATCTCTTCCGGATCTGGAGAGCTTTCCTGCTTAATCAGATGAATAGCTTTTAAAAAAGCTGCTTCAACGGAGTAGATTACTTTATCTGCAAAATTAAAATTAGGTAAATTGTTTATCATATATCAAATAAATGAGATCTTGGGCTCTAATTTCATAGTCTCCTTATTTTAATATCTATTATTAATAGTATTTTTATATTTTAGGCTATTTTTATTGGTATTGTCAATCTTTTCCTCTATAAAATGTTATTTTAAAATCAGAGGTGATAAAATTGGACATCAGCACTCGTATAAAGAAAGAGCGATTGAACCTTAATCTAACCCAAAAAAAGCTTGCTAAACAATTAGGAATCTCACAAAAAACAGTTTCTTCCTATGAAAGAGGTAAATGCATTCCTCCAATTGACATATTGAAGAAGCTTGCGGAGACATTTAACGTTACAACAGATTATCTATTAGGGATTACGGATGAGCATTTTGATAAAAATAGCCTTAAAATTGCTGTTGAACCAAAGGAATATCGGTTACTTTCTATATTTAGGAAATTAGACAGTGACTATAAAGATATTATTTGGGGAGAAATTTTAAAGTATCAAAAACTCCAAGAACATTCTTTTATGAAGAATAAAAAAGAAACTCAAAAACAGCAAGCATAGTGATATTTTCCAAAACAAAAAAGAATAATCATTAAATTATTTAAGGAGGCTTTATACTATTATTATGGGTGAAAGAAAAATTCAGCTAAAGAAACGCGTATGGGATAGTAAAGAAGAACTGTACACTTATAATTTCTTAAAATCACTTATAAACGAGGAAGCTTATAAACTATTTCCTCATATTGTGTTAAGAGATATATTTGATAATTTAGAGGTTCCTACTAGAGATTATCATATTGATTTCCTCATTACAAATAAAGTTGGAAATCCTATCCTTGGGATTGAAATTAATGGTCCACACCATCAGAATAATCTATCTTTTAAAACTAAAGATGCAGAAAAGCAATTTCTCTTTTCAGAGCATTCAATTCCACTTGTTTTTATTCCCATTTGTGAAATATATGATAAGAGAATTGATGAAATAGAGGAAAGTGAATATATTAGACGTTTGGAAAAAGTAATATTAGATTTTATTGCTCCTTTTTACTACCATATTTCCATACCTCATTATTGTCCAAAATGTTCTGATATGATGGAATTCTACTATAATAATACCTCCAATAAAAAACAAGCTTACATCAATGATAGCCATAAATCAAATAAATTTTATATGTGCAGTAATTGTAAAAGTGATGAAGACAATGACAAGCCTTATTGCATCGATTCTCAGGATGTTATGCTTCCATTTAAATCAAATGAATAGGAATATTGTATACATATTTTTATGAAAAAACAGAGCAAGTACTTCATACTTGCTCTGTTCGTTTTTCAAACTTTCTTTTCAAATACTCATATTCTCTGGCCATTCTTCTATATTCTCTATCCCTGAAATGACTGGAGCCATCTATATCTTTATCCAAATCGTATGTTAATGAATAGCTATAATACTGTTTCTCTAACTCCTCTAGCGAAGTAATCGCTTGAAAATATCTTATATCCATATGCTCCGGAGTTCCTATGAATAAATCCAGAAAGCGAAAGCCTGGCTTCCAATACCGAACTACTGCTGTGATCATAGAGATAACTGTTCCAATCAAAACAGGAATTCCTAAAAATAAGTAATATGGAATAATAGCTTCATACTTTAATGCAGATGCCGCATCCCAATAAATAATCCCCAAACCTACAAACCAGACAAAAAGTCCCATGAGACGAAGTTTCATTAAAAGTACATAAATAATTTTTATCACAAATAGAAAAATATTTACAAGAATATTTACCAAAAATAAAACAATTGAAACTCCATTCATAATTTTCTCCTAGTAGTATACTTCTAAAAAAAGGTGGTCTTCCATAGAAGCCCAACCCTTAACTTTTTTATTTCCCGCTCATAATAGGTACGCCATTTATTAAGCATTGCTACTGTACAATTATGTTACAAGAAATCTGAAAATGTGTCAACTATCTCTGTACCATAATAGCTATCTCAATCCGTTATAACACGTCAGCGAAATACATAAACTATGGATTTTCTATCCCAGCAGATACTTCAATCCAGGGATTCTTCTCAATACTAAAGTCAAGCTAAAAGAAAAAGCAAAAATACACATCACATAGATGCAACAGGCAATTACACCAAAGGTTTTCTCACAAAGAACCAGATACAGGGGCAAAAAAATCTTCTGTCCGATATGTTCAACCAAATACATTCCAAATACGCACCCACCCATTTTTTCTATTATATCCTGTAAAGATTTGTTTGTGCAGGCAATCCCCATTTTCTTTATTAGAGCAAAAACCAGTATTACGATAATTGGCCTGAAAACATCCAGCACTGCTTCCTGATATCCTCCTGAAAGTTGCCTGTTCCCCACTACCAGAATGGACGTCAATATAATTCCTGCCAAAATTCCAAAAATTATTATTCTATAGGATAATTTGCTGTACCTACTTTCTTCTACCTTGTTTTCCAAATAATATCCCATAATAATATAAAAAACAGAATCATTTAGGATAAACAGGTCGATGGGAAGTACGAGTAAGCCCAGGGTATTGGCAAAAGCACCTCCTACCTTTAATATACCACAAAGGATGAGCAGATACCTTATCATATTCTCTGAAAGATTTCTGGCCAATACTCTGCTAAAAGGAAGTAACAGCAAAATTGCCAGATACTCATAGAGATACCAATAAGAAGGCTGAATATCTTTTTGTATTAATCGTTGCCCAAAGTTAATTAGGGAGAATGTACCCTGATTCCAAACTAAACACTGTAACGAATAAAGTAAAAAAGAAAATAGCACCAACACCATTACCATACGTACTACTCTTTTCTTTATAACCATCTTCCAATCCTCTTCTCTGGAAATTAGAAGTGCCCCCGTAACCATCATAAAGAGGGGAACGTTAATTCGACAGATAGCAGAAATTAGAAGGGAACAAATGAAAGTAATTAAATTATCTGTATTACTGTAAAAAGTATAATATAAGTCTGAATGATTAAATATTACCAGCAGAATAGCAATAACCCTAATCCATTCCAAGTATATCTTTCTGTTCATATCCTATTTCCTCAATATTTTTCTATAAGTACATACCTAATTATTTCAATGTCTTCCTTAATTTTTCCAGCAGCCTCTTCATTGACAAGAAGATATACAGAACACCACTTTCTTTTCTAAGGATTCAGAATCCATAGAACTCATCAAATCTCTTAACGACCAAAGTAAGACTTTAATTTTTCTTTGCCCTCCTCGTAAGAATTTGTTTTAACGACTTTTGTTGTTCTTGGCATATTCATAGCCTTAATTAATTTTTCACAAGTTTTATCATCCTTTATTACAAATGTTTTTGTGATTGATGATGTTGCCATTTAAACTCCTCCTTTCGAGCCTTTCTGTTCTATATTTTCAGAAAGTCTTATCCTTATTCCATTTATTATATGCCTTTCTGCCATTCTTAACAATATTTTTTTCAAAAAATTACACCAATGTACTTATACCACCATGTGATACTCCCCATAGCTAAAGCAGGGGGATTTATTTAGTATTGCTACTTTCCAGCCTATAGGCTGAATAAGGCCGGAAACGGCCAGATGTGTTTTAAACAATCCGCCTATGCGGATTAAAACACGTTCCTTAAGGCCGGAAACGGCCAAATGTGTTTTGGACAAATCCGCCTATGCGGATTAAAACACTCTTCCAAATCGGAGTATTTGGAAGAATAGCAAGCAACGCAAGTGGATAGCCACTTACACCATTCGCTGAAAATTTACATTGTAAATTTTCGCTCATTTTGCTTGTTGGGGCACATCCCCAAACCCCTTCCATTTTTCTATTTTTGAAAGCAACAGAAAAATGATTTTTTGCCTTTTTTCTTCTCAAATTAATTTTGAAAAAATGGCAAAAAAATAAAATCATAGCAGCTCCATAAAAAGAGAAAACTATGATTTTATCAAAAACTATCTCAGGTCTTTTCTCTGCTGGTCTGTATTTTTCTCCGGCTCAACATCATCCTGTTTTTTCTCATTTTCCAAATTTTGTTCCAGAGAATATTCTATATTTTTCTTAATAACATCCAGCTCTGACTTCCTCGCTTTTACTTCTTTAAGACAAGTATCTATTTTAGCCTTTTCTCCCTTCAGTTCCCTATACTCTTCAAACAACTTACGAAGATCTAAATCATCAGGATTAATTTCATTTTTTTCAAAATAGATTAAAGAAGCTTTGTACTGAATAATCGCCTCTTCATTATTTTTATAAAACTCCTGCTTATCCCTCACAGACAAAGACTTGATAAATGTGTACTTATTCTTTTTATAATTTTGTGTAAATTTGATTTTTTCACTTAAGTCCAACATTTCAAGAGACAGCTTCTTTTTACTTTTCCTTAAATAATCATATTCTGCAGTTGCTGCGGAGTAATGGACTTGAAATTCTTCCGGAGTTTTTAAATTATGTTGAATTAAATAATTCATCGTTTTTACCATAGTGTTGATATTGCTTTTAATCAGTGCCTGCTCGTAACCCTTAGATTGCTGTGCTTTAATATTTTTTGAAATATCAACAATAAGATTTATTTTACGATTACGATTCTCTTTCTGAGCAAAAGGTGTTCTATGCTCCTTTTTCTTATTTATCTCTATTCCGGAAGCTTTCTGAATTTCTTTATTTTCAATTCTCTGCCGAATTGCCTCTTCCGTATAAATTTCACCTATCCTTTTCCCACGGCAAAACCTTTCCTGGCCGGGGGCACGAAAAGCAATATGCTTCCCCTGTTTTATTTCATATCCCTCTAATTCCATTAAACTGCAAAATTCATCAAAGCTTGAACTTTTTGCAATGACTGAATCGATCATATGCTGAATATTCTGCTTCCATGAATCATTCTCTTTTCGCTTGCTATATTCATATTTTCCCTGACCTCTTTTCCCGGAGAACTTTTCAATAATTGAAAGATTATTCTCTTTACAGATTTTATCATTAATCTGGCGAATCCTTTCCTTCTCCCTGGAACCATAGTGGTACTTTCTGCGATCAACAAAACTGGTGGCATTGAAAACAATATGGTTATGAAGATGTTCTCCATCCGTATGCGTGGCAATAACAAACTCATACTTTCCATTGGTCACTTTTGCAGCAAATTCTTTGCCAAGCTCCAATGCCTTTTCAGGAGATATTTCATCCCGGGGAGAAAAGGATTGTATTAAGTGATAAGCAATTCTATTTCCGTTTTTGCTTCCCTTTTCTGCCGTAATCCTCATTTCAATATCTGCTGTCTCAGGCGTACAGCCAAAAGAAGATACCAGTAATCCCCTGTCTGTTTTCTCCGGATTTACAATATAGTCAATCACTTTATTTAAAGTAGACTTGATTGCAACAATTTTTGAAATAGCCATATGCTTTTCCTCTTATAAAACCTGATAAAATGTCTTTCTAAGCATCCTCCAGATTAAATCAATGTCCTCCTGCAGCTCGTCAACATCATTTTTTAATACCTGGTTACTACTATTAACCTTATGGGCAATCTGATTAATATTATTTCCGATTTTATTAATCTCGTAAGCCAACTCTTTAATTTCCCTGTAATTCACATTGATGATATAACCATTGATAGCAGCCTCTACTATATATTCCCGGAGGGAATTTTTTCCTGATGCTTTATATCGTTCCTGGATCATTTTTTTCTCATAATCCGTCAAACGAATATTAACCTGTGCACCCCTCAATCTAAAGCTTTCCTTTTGCATTCTGTTCCCTTTCATAAAAAATAGTGAGGAGCCGAAGCTCCCCACCTTCTCTCTTTCATCTAGCGTTCATTAACGGCTTTCTGCAGTTCATTCGGATTCCTCTCAGAAGCTTCTATTTTGCTCAAATTAGCCTCTAATTTACTTCTGACAGACTTTTTATCGTCTATGTGACTTTCTGCCCTTTTATGAGCCAATTCGGCCGATTTCAGCATTTTATCCGGAAGAATAAATCTATCTACAAACTCATCTATATCATTTTGAGGAATAGTAGAAAAATCCATATTGTAATCCTCTCCGCTTACAACAAAAGGAACCTTCCCCTCCACGGTAATCTCCAGAGAGTTATTCTGCAATACATCAACTTTAAAAGGTAATTCATTCCGGCTCCTGTTGGCTCCTTCAGCTGCATAGGTTCCATTGATCGGAAGATAATCTGCGAATAAATTCAAATCATTTTCTGCTTTAGTAATATAAAAAGCCTTTTTCTTATAGTTGTATTTCGCTCCATTTTTCTTCAGCTGCTCAACAGCCTTTTTAAAATCATCACTCTCCATATGTGGGATATTTAAATAAATCGGTGTGATATCCTTCCCGGATTCCACTTCAAACCGTGTAGTATTTTCATATCTGTTTGTTTCCGGGTTAAGCTTCCGAATATAGCAGCTATGGAATTTCATCTCTTCTGTCCTGGTCATATTCCAGCGCTGCAGTTTCGTAAGGAGGTTCTCAGGACTGTTTCCAAAAATAACCGTAGGCTTATTTGTTGACTTTTTCAGATAGGCATATGCCTGGTAAGATTCTTCATGATGCTGAAAGGATTCTTTTGATTTATCCTGCGCACTGTTAATCCTGCTAAAGGTAACTTCAATTTTTTCTGACAATTTATCAACCGTTTTATGGTTAAAATTACCATAGAAAATATCATTTTCATCAAGAATATCTCTGATCTGCTGATCCTTTTGAATACTTTCTTCCCGATTTTCCATACGTCCTTCCTGGATGAACTCTTCACCACGGTGAACAAAAAAATTAAAATTCTCATACTGTTTATATAGGCTGCTGATTGCCTTTGCATATTCCGGATCCTGCTCCTTCATATAGACCGGATTTAATAAAATTGAGGCATCCGTAACAATAATATCCACCTTTCCTATAAAACGATCAAGGCGCTTAAGCTGCTCTTCCAAAATATGTAACTGATGTTCCTTGCTTCCATCCAACAATTCCGGATGATCGTATACCAGCTCTTTTGCATATTCAGGAACATATTCTGCTACATATCCCTTTTTCTTAAGTTCAGCCACTGTGGAGAGACAAGCAGTTGTTTTACCGGCGCCGGGGCCGGCATAAGCATTTACCACAAGTGTCTTTTTCCCAGAGGTTTTTTCCAGTGTTTTTAATTTTTCTTCGTGCTGTTTAAGATAACCTTCCATGTCATTTAATCCACTGTCATAAAGCTGGGACAAAGAAGAAGTATCCCCCTGAATAAAATTCTCTTGACGCTCCCTTACTTTTCCCTCTACCAATTCAACTTGCTGCACCTCTAAAACTTCCTTTGTCGTAGCCGATAGCTCCCCATATATTTTTAAATCCATATCAACTAATGCCTGGCAGCTTTTAATTTTTTCCTCCTGGAGTTTCATCTGCTGTACATCTGTCTGAAATATCTCCGAAAATTTTTCAACATACATTGTCCTATTTTTTTCATTTTGGATGAGCATCTCTGAATCTGCACGTAGTGACTTCAACATTTCTAAATTATGCTCTTCAACGGCAGCTTGAATCTCTAAAAGCAGCTTGCATGCCTCATGAAGAAAGTCATTCCCCTCATATTCTTGGAGAAACGCCTGATATTCTTCATAATAATCCCCTGCCAGCTGTAATATCGAAGCATGGTTTTTATCTCGCTCTGGTCGCTGTGCATATTTTTCCAGATAAATTGACAATCCATCATAGAAACCTGTGAAGCTTTCAATATAATTATTCATTTAACTTCCTCCATTATCCTCTCTTATTTGCAAATAAAAAACCCACTTTAAATTCTGAATCCAGAATCAAATGAGCATCAAATCTCTTCCCGCTTTTTCCTTTAAACCCCTTAATCAGACCGGTTTTTTTCTTTTCTAACAGTTCTTTAATCGTAGCATCTGAAATTGTCTTGCCGGCAATAGTTGTCCATACAGAAAAATCACAGTTAGGATTCTGATTGTACCCGGGACAATACCAATTTGCTTTTCCATGTCTTAATTCCCGTCCACATTTAGGACATTTTCCTACGCTGGCCGCCTGTACAATCTTTGTTGAATTATTTTGAAAAGCTTCTTTGTTTTTCTTGATTTCGTTAATTAATCCTTCCAAAAACTCTTCTTTAGACAGCTCTCCGGAATTCACCTTTTGCAGATTCATTTCAAATTTAATGGTCAACTCCGGGGATTTTAACTCCATAGGAATCAGCTGAAGAAATTTCCTTCCTAGCTCCGTTGTCATATACTTTCCCTTCTCCAGCTGCAGAAACTTTCGGTCAATCAAAGTTTGGATAATACTGGCACTCGTCGCTGAAGTACCTATTTTATATTTACCCATGAGTTTGGTAATGTTCCCTGGAGTGTATCGTGCTTTAGGTTTTGTTTTATCTTCTTTTAAAACCACCTTATCCAAGCTTATTTCCATTCCTTCTTTCAATTCCGGAATAAGCTGCAGCTCCTTATCTTTAGATGATTTTTTAGATAAAATCCGATAAATGCTTTTATATCCTAAGTCAACGATGGTTGTCCCGGATGAAAAAAATCGCTTCTCTCCTACTTTAATTGTAACCTCCGTTGTCTCATATCGATAAGCCGGAAAAAAAATTGCCAAAAGACTTACTACAACTTCATCAAAGCAGTTGCGTTCTTCTTCTGACAAGTTTTGATATCTTTTCTCAATATCATCATTTATGGTAGGAATCAGTGCATGATGATCTGATACCTTATTATCATTAAAATACGCTTTGTCCATCGCCAGAGAAGATAGGTCAATCTTATCAACGTACTCTTTAAATTTTCCAAAAGCACAGCTCTTAATATGCTCTCCTATTTCATGATATAAATCTGTAGACAAGTACCGGCTATCTGTTCTGGGATAGGACATTATTTTGTGAGTTTCATAAAGTCTCTGTGCTATTTCCAATGTTTTATCCGGTGTATAACCATACTTTTTTCCCATGGCACTCTGTAGCTCAGATAAATTATATAATGCCGGAGCTTTATTTTGTTTCATCTCCTTTTGGCACTTTTCTACAACTCCTGACTGCTTTTGGCAGTCCATGAGCTGCTGATCAGCAATATCCTTTTGTAGATATTTAATAATTTTACCCTCAGCATCAATTTCTGTTCCTGAAAACCCTTTGCTATATGTAGCTACAATAGTCCAATATGGCTGCGACTTGAAATTTTCATTTTCCTGATCTCGTATATAAATGAGATTAAGAAGCGGTGTCTGGCATCGGCCATAGCTTAGTACCGTTCCGTACCCTCCATAGAGCAAGGTCAAAAGTCTGGTATAGTTATAGCCGTAGATTTGATCTGCAATAGCCCTGGTCTCAGCTTCACGCAGTAAATTGACAAATTCCGGTTCTTTTTCATCGTGCAAATGGGCAAATGCTTCCCGTATTGCCTGATCAGTCAATGACGAAGCCCATAATAGCTTTACCGGTAATTTATTTCCGGCCATCCTATATATCCAGGCCTGAATCAATAATCCTTCACGACCTGCATCCCCCGCATTGATTAAAGTATCTACATCCTTTCGTTGGATTAATTCTTTAATTACTTTGAATCTTCCCCTTTGATTTGTTATAACTTTAAGGCCATTATCGTATGGCAGCGGTAACTTATCCATTTCCCATCGTTTATATTCTTCATCCACATCTTCAGGATCCTTTAGCCTAATCAGATGTCCTGCGGCCCAAGTAACAATGTATTGATCGTTCTCAAGATAATCCTTATTTCCATTTGTTACGCCCAGTACCCTGGCAATATCTTTTCCTGCAGATGGTTTTTCTGCTATGATTAATGTTTTCATACGTTTCTCCTTATTTAAGTAAATTAATAGATTAAATATATGTAAACCAAAAAAGAACATAGACATTAGTATATGGACCATAGGTTGCTTGAATAGAGTATTGATAATTTTCAACCACATCCAGTTCTATCTTTGCGGGGGTATAGCTGCCTTTTGTCACTAATCCATTTAATCCGGACGCATTACCAGTAGCTATAGTCCCAGCGGTTGAAGCGGCTGTACTTTCCCCGTAGGCTATATAATAACAACAGACACGTCCAGTTTTCGGGGCAGTTAAAGTAGCTTTAGCGGTTATATTTTGAGTCGCATTCCATGATCTAAGAGCAAAAGTAGAAAAATAAATATCTGCATTTCTAATGGCATCAGTTCCTCCCTGCTCGTAATAAGCTATATTATTACTACCATTACCTTTGATCAAGGTTCCATCTACCCATGCAGCCGCACCTGCCGTCAGATTTTCTTCTGTTGCCGGTCGGTAATATACAGGAAAACCAGTATCTACTATTGTTGTTTTAAGAAGATTCTCTTGATCACGTGCTGCCTCATCTACATAAAAAAGGAGATTTCCCTCTTTATCTGTTGCCTGAGTCTGACTTAAGCTTGTAATAGACTGTGATGAAGATATAGCCTCTCTTAAACGATTGAATTTTATGGCAATTTTCTCTTCCGTGCTATTAACCTCATTTAATCCTGAGTCATATACAGCTGTTCCATCTGCTTTAAAGTACGTGCCAATGGAATTAAGTGCATCTACAATATTCATTTTGTATGTATTTTCTAAGCTGTCAATTTCATCTGCCAAATAACGAAAGTCCGAAGATGAGATATAAATTTCCTGATTATCTATCTGTACATCAATACTGCCCGCAGATTTTAAATTTGCTCTTCTTCCAGTCCCGGTTGCCGCTGCAGATATTCCCAAAACCATACATCCAATCAGACAAATGATAATAGTCAAAGTGATTTTTCTTTTTTTCATAGCGTTCTCCTTTACTTACATTCAATGAGTAATTTTTCTATTTCCGTTTTCAGATAATGTATGTCATCACTATAGAATTTAATATTTTCGCCATCCATAATCAGGTTACCTCTACCACCGACAGCAGTGTCTTCTGCCAATGCTCTATCCCCTCCAGATAAAACAAAATATAAAATTATCGTAATCCCCAGGCATAAACCTATAATCATTTTTCCTGATTTCATATTGCCCTCCTATATCTATCGAATATGCAAGGTTGATTCACCATGCTCATCGGTAGTAACTGTCATGATATAGCTGCGATAAGGCTGCCAATTGGAATAATCACTTACTGAAGAAGGCTGTGTAGCGGCTTCCGTAATACACGTTCCAATATATTTTGAAGTTTCTGTAGGAGTAAGTGAAAATCCGTTCCCTTGGTCATCATCCGCATACGCTATATAAGTTGATTTTCCATTACTTCCATCCTCTCCATCTTTTCCATCTTTGCCCGCCGGGCCGGCAGCCCCCGTAGCTCCTGTGGCTCCTGTAGCTCCATTCTTTCCATCCTTTCCATTCTTTCCGGATACAACTTCATCTTTGACATCATTGATAATATCATCCTTAATGGTATTCACAATTTCTTTTTCTTTTTCATTGACCTGCTTTTCCACAATTCCGGATACATTATTATTTATCTCCTCATATATTTCATTTTTACTTGCTTCTAATGATGAAGAAATAGCCTCGTTAATGTTTGCCTCAATTTCATCGGTATTAAAACGAATCGTGGCATTTACCCGTAATTTTTCCAACCGCCTCTCGATATCTGCAATCTGCTCCTGCAGACTTGAAGTAAGTGCATTAAATTCTTCTGAATAATTTACATTGATAGCCAGATCACTGTTAATCAATTCCGTAAGTAAAACATCTAATATGATTTTACTAATACCGATTGCTAAAGCTTCATAATCAGCTTCAGATAAAGCTTCATCCCTTAAATAGAGATTAAGGGCATCACTAATTGCAGCTTCAATGGCCGTAGAATGCTCATCGGTAATTTCCACTGCTCCGGATTCCAATATAGTATTATATGTCTTAACTGCCATATCCCCCATCTCATTCAGATCGTCTTCTTTCATCACAACATTCTGATCCAGATAATCAATTGTTCTCTGTGCCAATAATGCTTCAACCTTATTCTCATAATAATAAGCTTTTTCTTCAGACCTCCCCAATAAATTTAGCCCTAAAGTCAGTGCTAATATGACAGCAAAAGCAGCTGTCCCGATAAGTACCCATTTTTTATTACGAAGTATTAAATTTTTTAAATTTTCCATTGCTATTCCTCCTCACCATCTAATTCCTCATCATATTCCATTGCTGAAGACAATGCCTCTGAAACATCATCTGCAAATTCTAAAACTCCATTTCCTGGATTAACTTCATTTTCTGAATTATCGTCTGTATCATCCGGATTTTGGTACAATAATTCACTATCATCCTGATAATCCTCTGATGCAATTAATTCATCCAGAAGCCGTTGCTTTTCATCATCATCTATTTCCTCTTCATCAAATTCAATATCCTCTTCATCGTCTTCCGGGATAAATTCGTCCATATCCATGGCATCCATAGCGTCTATGGCCTCCTCTTTCTTTCTCTTATATACGTTAAAATAATAATAAACTCCTGCACCAACCAAACCAATGAGAACAAGAAGTAATAGATTATTTCGCCCTGAAGCTTTCACCGTTTTATCATCCGCTGAATCAATGCTGTTATCTGCAGAAGAATTACTCAAAGCGGTTAATAGGTTGTCTTCTTTTGCCCCAGAAACAGAAACAGTCTTTCCGTCCTCAATAGCTAATGCTTCCAAATCCTCCCTGGTAACCGCATTTAAAAGATGAACTGCATTGGATGAGCCCTGATCGATTACCAGATAAAAGGTATCTCCCTCTGCGGTTGTTACATTGTAAAATACTTTTTTGGCCGTATCGCTTCCATCTGTAGTCATTTTACTTTGTACAGTCGCCGAAGGAGTGTCATCCACCACTGTATCCGTTAAATATTCATAATTCTCATAGTCTCCTTTGAATCCGGAGACTGTATTTGTTCCATCCCCTGTTCCTATTCCATCAGCATTCATTCCCAATTCCAATTCAATATTGATTTCCTGATCACCTGATCCGGAAGATACTTCATAAGCTCCGGAAGTAGCGGAGGAACCTACTGTTGTTTTATTTCCTCCGGATGAGGTGGAAGCTGCGGAATAGGTCTGAGAAGTGATATTTCCGGCAGCATCCTTAACATAAATGGTATGGCTTGTACCTTTTTCAATAGTAAAAGTGTTTGATGAGGTAAAATTAACAGGCTCATCAATAGCATATTGTAGATTTCCGTTATCATCCGTTGCCTCAACAGTAATGGTAATATATTCGGTTTCTCCTTCCGAAGCCCAAACTACAGTGTTGGAAAGTGTGATTATAAAGGCTAATACTAAGCCCATTATTCTTTTAATTTTTCTCATTTTTTCTCCTATTTTTAATGATTTTTGTTAATTCGTTCATTCCTGAACAGTGATCCTATGGATAACCGGCAGCTGCCTATCAATATTGGTAATCTCAATTTCTTTTTCAGCAGTATTTCCAAGACTGTCTTTCGCTGCCACGACCCAGACTCCATTTCTGTTTACTGCGTATTCAGCCGCCTCGATCCACCCACTGTTTTCTCCGGTTGCCGGACAGGAAAAGCAGTACATTATATCCAGATTATCAGTAGCTTCCACCATAATTTTTGTTTCTTCACACCATTCTGTATTTTCCAGAGTAATTTTCATTACCGGTGCTTTCTGATCAACTGCAATAATCTCTTTTTCGGTGGTTGCAATATTCCCTGCAGTATCCTTGACATAGGCGACCCAAATACCATTTTTATCAATCATTGCTTCCCATGCAGACTCTTTCTGCCAATCCTTTTCTTCCGGCTCTTTCCCGGAAGGCAAAAAACAGTAGCTCAGATCTGTATATGGGGTATGATTATCTACCGCTGTAATCGTTACCTGAATAGGTATGGGTTCATCAATATTGCTTATTTCATAGGAGCCTAGCTCAACCTTTAATATATCCGGCTTTGTAAGATCCTTTCCTTCAATGGTTATGGGTATATCCTGCTTATGATCACCTATCCGATAACGCATAACCTCTTCCATTTCACCCAATTCAATGTACTGATACTCTAAAGCTGTTAGAACTGTAGTTACCGTTTCTACCATATTTCCTGATATGCTCTGTGAGTATTCCGTTTTTTCTTCTTCCTGGATCCAATACAGCCCATATAATCCGCTTATCTCTTCTGTACTACCATCTGAAAAAGTCACCTTAACCGGAATGTCCTTAGCACTTAAATAGTCTCCGGCATTAGCTATATAGGGTGAGAGTGCAAGGCTGCTGATTTCTTTATCCAAAATATGTATTGCTGCTACATCTGTATATTCCTGTTCCTCTGTCACTGCTGTGCAGCGAACCATAATTGGAGATATTGATTTCTCGCAATAAACCGTACACAGAGAAATCTCCCGGAAAAGCTCATCTGTTCCCATATTACTTTCCATAATTTCCCAATCCTTCGTTTGCAGATTATACTTCTCCCAAATGTAGCTTGCTCCCGGATAGAAGCAGCGCATAGTAACTTCCGTATCATTTTCTGTATAAAGATCATGAATTTTAATAATTTCATCTGTTATAGGCTCCCGGATACCCATATTCCTTTCTTCTCCATAATCTGTTTCCTGGATATTTTCTTCCTCAATAGTCTCTTCCGCCAGCTTCGGGATTTCCAATTCTGTATGCGACGTCGCATAACTATCACTATTATCAATCCTGGTTTCTTCTCTCCCAAGCTTCTCTCTTATTGCTGCCATCACTTCATTTCCCCTTTGCTTCCAAATAAGCAAGACGACTATAATAAGGCAGATAGAAAATATGACTAAAATTCTATTCAGTCTTTTCATTCTCTTCTCCTTCTTCCTCTCTTTCCTTTTCACTTATTGTTTCTTCTCCTGTAATCAATTGTACCGCCTCAAGAACAGACTTCTTATCCTGCTTAAGCAGCTTTAAAAGCTGTTCATATTCTGAACCATTCAGATTTAACGCATTAATGGCAGATAAGGTCATTTTCCCTTTTATCGCATCAATCTGCTTTCGTATATCTGCAGCATTTTTCTTATGCTTGTCTGCAAGTTCCAACTCTTTTTGATACTGTTTTTCATAATATGAAATCGATTTCATACATCCTTTTCCTCCATTCTGTAACAATTCTGTGGAATGATAAATATGGGATTGATTGGATTATTTGAAGAATCCCTGACCTCCAGATGAAGGTGCGGCCCGGTGGAACGTCCCGTATTCCCACTAAGTCCTACAAAGTCTCCCCTTTCTACCTTCTGTCCGACAGAAACTGCTAAGGTATCCATGTGCATAAAGGTGATTACCCACCCTGTATCTGTCTGTACCCGGATATATTTCCCTGCGGTTTCTGAAAATTTGGCTACAATTACCGTACCTGTTACAGCCGAATAGAGCTTTGTTCCTATGGGAACCGCTATATCAACACCGTTATGAAAGGTACGTACTCCGGTGACCGGATGAATACGCTCTCCAAAACTACTGGAAATCAGGTTTGTCCAATCCTCCTGCATTACCGGCCCGTATACCTGTTGTCCTCCGCTGGATAATTTATAAGTGGCATATTGCTCTTTCTCCTCCTCATCCATCCGTTCATCTACCACCTCCTCCAATTCTCTTTTTAACAGCTTCACATAGCAGATTTTTTTCATTTCCTCTGCTGTAGTTGTTTCTCCTGTGGCCGGATCTGTAATAGCTACTTCTCGCATTTCTTCTTTTACTTCAATTTCCAGAGTATACATTTCATGGAATAGCTCTTCCAATTCTGTCTGCACCTGTTCCAAAGTAAAGCTTCCATATTTAACAGATAAATAGGCCATTAAGGTAGTAGAGCTGAATCCAAACTCCGGTAGCTCATAGACAAATTCATAAATATCCGGGCCATGAGAAGCCTCAAGCCCTGCTTCAAATTCTTTTCGTTTCTCTTCATCCACAAAGGTTTCCTCTAAATCTGTTTCCAGCTTTTTCAAATAAGCTGTACTGTCACTCAGGGTATGGTAATCATTCTGTGTAATCGCTGTGGCACTGTATTCTGCTGCACCCTGAACAAGACTTAGAATAATTAGGGAAATAACAATCATTAAGGCAAGAAAAAGCAGCAGCAAAAATGCTGCTGAGAGAAGCGTTGAAACAATACGTTTTACTGCTCTGATTTTTTGCTCCGTGGATTTTTTCTTTAATAAAAACAGATTTTTTGTCCGCCTTACCCAGCTTCCTTCCGCTGCTCTTACTGCTGAAGCCATTTCTTTCTTCAGCTTCCTTTTCTGATATTCACTGGAGGCAGAGCGTATGTTTGCCTTATAGCTATCCCTGCGTGCCTTATTCAGTAAATGATTTTCCTTCATCCCCAGAAGCTGCTGCTTATCTTGAATATGTTTCAATCGGGTATAACCATTATTATTTAGCCGGATAGTTTGTATGTTACGTTTCACAACTCTACGTGTATCGCGATACATCTTTTTCCCATTTTTCTTTAAATCCGTAAAATTTTCATCCTCTTGGATATTTTCATCATTTAAAAGATTACGTCCAGCTTTCCGTATTTTCTTGTTTTTCCACTGTCTTAATCTTTTACCCCAATTCTCTCTTCTTAATATCTTTTGATAATCCTTTTCAGTAGCCTTCTCTCGCATAGTCTCTTTGAAGAAAAGATGATGTTTACCCAACAATACTTTTTCTCCGGGAAAAATAAGGCGTCTTTTTCTTACTTGATGTACCTTTTTCCCTAATAAATTTTTCCCATAGACTTTCTCGTATTTTAATCTTCCTTCAATCCTATTTTTCTTATTTTCCAGAGAGATCTGTTTCTGCTTTATTGCCAATAATTTGGGGGTGTTGACCGTACCATATGTAATATAATCATGTTCTTGCCTATAGCTTCCTGATGACTCTTCCACTTATTCACCTCCAATCTATGCGACGTCGCATAAAGAAAAAAGACCAATTACACTTTGTAATCAGTCTCATTAATATATGTTTCTAATTTATATTGAAAATTTAAAGAATATTGACTATAATAAACTTATCAAGACAGCCGGAAGATAGATGAAGCCTATCCGTCCTGGCAAACTATAGCATTACATTAAGTAAGCTGCCCGTCTGGCCAAAGAACAGGGCGGCTTACTTATTTTTCAAATTCAGAATTAATACAATCAAACTGGCAAATGCTAATATGACCATAAATTCCTCATATGTACTCATAAGCATCACATCCTCCTGACAAGACTCAGGACGGATGGCACGCCCTTCCGGCTGTTACATGGCCACGCCATGTATCATAAAAATAACATCTTTTATACAACTATGCAATATTCTAATCTATGTGCTTCTTTCATAGCTTGTAATCTCTCATCATTAAAATAGGGTTGTTTTGCCATTCTTTTTCTGGTTTCGTTATAATAATCCATCTTTATTTACTACTCCTTTCTCTTTATGCGACGTCGCATAAAATTTAAACAACTGATTTTATTTTTGTATTTCCTTTCATGATGACCTCTCCCGGCTTTGATGTCATTACCTTGTAGCAAAGAGTATCTTTGGGGAAATCATCTTCAAATGGAACCTTATTATTTCCGACACAGAGCAGCCCCTTGCCCGGCTCCCCGCTCTGAATATATCCCATTTCTTCTTCCGATAAATCAAGGTGTGCTGCTAAAATTCTGGCATCATCACCGGCCTGATTCAGTAGCATAATAAAGTTTGTGGTGTCCAGGATATTCTGGATTTCCTGGCTGCGAAATAAGTCCTTGACATTTTGTGTAATTCCCGTAGGAATTCCATACCATTTTCTGAATCTTTTCCATATATCAATACTGTAAGCTGCCGTATTCGGATACCTGAGGAAAATATGAAATTCGTCCATGTAAACCCTGGTATAGATTCCTCTGGTACGATTGAGCTTAACTCTATCCCATATCGTTTCCTGAATAATCAGCATGGAAATATCTCTTTGATTAGGATCAATATCCTTTAAGTCAAAGCAGACAAGCCTGGAATTGATGTCAACATTCGATCGGTTATTAAAATAACCTAATGATCCGGAAACGTATCTGGATAGTGCAATAGACAGGTTTAGGCCAATTTCCTTCATTTCATCCGGCATATTTCTCAACTCATTATATAAGTCTTCAAATACCGGCATATTTTCTGCTGTTGGATTGGCAGCATAGCGTAGATATACCTTTTTACAGGCATGATCAATCACTCCTATTTTGTCTTTATCCAAGCTTCCATTTTTCCCCAGCATCTGTTCACACAAGGAGACAATAAAGCTCATTTTTTCGGAAATCGGTTCATACTCCTTATCATCTTCATTACTGGCAAAGAGATTGATTTCCATAGGGTTAATGTGTTCTCTGGAATTTAAAGCAATTTTTATGACTTGCCCTCCCAAAAGCTTAACCAGCCATCGATATTCTCCCTCAGGATCAATAATCATGATATGATCATCTGTTTTAAGAAAAACATCGAATATTTCTCGCTTAATCGCAAATGTTTTTCCAAATCCCGGTTGTCCCAGAACAAGCGAATTACCGTTGACCAGTTTCTTTTTATCAACCATAATCACGTTATTTGACAAGGAGTTCATTCCATAATACTGGCCATTACTGTTGTAAAGTTCTTTTGTCGTAAACGGAATAAATATTGCCATATCCGTTGTAGTAAAGGTTCTCTTTACCTCTACTGTATTGATTCCCAGCGGAAGTGAGCTCATATAGCCCTGCTCCTGCCGATTATCCAAACGAACCAGCTTACACTGATATCCGGTAATGATATTGTTTAATTCAAAAATATTATCCTCCAGCTCCTTTCTTGTGGCTGCCGTCTGAATAACCAATATGGTTGCATTAATCAAATTTTCATCTTTACTTTGTACATCCTGATAAAGCTTATCTCCCGCCCTCTGATAGGCTAAAAGCTCCGGTGGCAAAAGATCCATATCATACCCGCCTTGCACAGCACCCTTTTGCTGATTGATAATCATCTTCTGTATATCAGAAACATTATCCTTTGCCAGATCGATTGCCTTATTACGAGGCAAAGCTTTGCCATGGATAGAAATCCATACATTACTGTTAATGTTCAGAATATCCCAGATAATCCGATCATCCATATCATTGGCAAAGATCTGAATATAGCTTGCAGCACCAATCCGATCTCCTGATTTAAAGTATTTTGTAGCGTTAAATCCCGGAGCCGGTTTAAAGGAAAAGCTGCTGGGTGCAATAAAATCTTTACTGGACAATCCGGTCTTAACAGACAGATCAAAATTCCATAGAAGCTTATCCTTTGTTCCCGGATGAAACATCCGATGCAGCAGCTCCAGCCTTTCATATCCCTTTAACACCTTGCACTTGCTACCTAATTTTTTAAAATATTTTTCTAATTGCTTGGTAATTTTACTCAGCTGACGTTTAGCCGTTTTATAGTCAATTGCTTCAATGCCATAGGTTAGATAACGTACTTTTTGTAAATTGTTCGTTCCTTTGCTAAACTGCTGAATCTGCATTTCTGAATATTCTTTACTGACAGCCTTTATCGGCTTACTATCGCCTTCTTTTATGGGAATCAGGAAATCCTTAGCATATTCTTCTTTGTTCATCTCCATATTTCCGTAGTTAAGCTGAAAGGTTACTTTTTCATCAAAAAAATTAATTAAGGAACACCATCGCTCAAACAATATATCCTTTGGATCATTATCCAATAGCTGATAGGTAATATCTTCAAAGCTTATTGTTTGGGTGAAATACCCCGGTGCCGACTCAAATATACCATCCTCATAGGGAATCTCATAGGGAATGGTTTCCTGAGCACTTGCAGGAATTTCACCATGAAGCTTCGCCTTTTTCACAGCCTTCTCCAATTCCTTTTTTATCTGTCGATCCACAGGCCCCTTCATGGGGATCATGATTTTTTTCTTCCCTACTTTTATCTCACTATGCTCCCCGGAGGCTTTGATTCGTTTAATTTCCTCCCGGGACTTACCTTTATACACGATTTTTTCAACCTCCTCTCTGAACCGTTCTTCTTTTAGCTGTAAGTCATACAAATTTTGTGTTTCATAAGGTCTATCTGTATTTCTGATAAAATATGTTTCATAGAAAAACCAAATATGCTTTTCTATATACATTCCGTCCTTTTTATAAAGAAGGATAAAAGCAATGGGAAGAGCAAAAAGCCCCATTCCCATTCCTGATAAAAATATATCCAAACCAAACCTTATCTTTAGTAAAAAGAAAACCGAGAGTCCTACAAGCCCGGCACTGCCAAAGGCGATTAGCTGTCTCTTGGTCAAGCCAATCCCGGAAATCGGCTTTTTTACTTCCGAAAAGTCTTTCGTCATCGTAACATATGCCAATTTTTCACCTCCTTTTAATGAGCATTGAATATGCTGGAAGAAATATTTCCAGATTTAGATAATAGAATAATTAATGCAGCTCCTGCTCCGCACATCATCGTCATCATCTCCATAAAGTCGCTACTGGAGATACTATTAACAATCCCTCCGTAAATGGAAATAATCAGCAACATAAAAAATCCCTGGAAGCCTAAGGCCATTATCTTCCTTGTATAATTCATCCCCATCTGTCCCCAGTCCTTATTGAAAAATGTAGCAAAAGGAATGGAAGCCGGTACGGCAAAGATAAGCATTTCCAGAAACCAAACCATTACCTGCAGATAAATAATCACTGCACAGGCATAACAAATCGCTAAGCTGATACACAATATCAATAGAACACCCAAAAGCTTAATGATCATTCCGATTTCATAGACTTCTTGCGATGCCGGAATAATGTCATTTAGGGTTCTGTCAGCCCCAAAGTTTGCCGATGAAGAAATTCCCGCGAGCCTGGCAATGGCAAAATTACCGATAGAATAGATTCCCAGTACAATTTCAAAGGATTTGGTACAAACCCAAAGACAGATGGCAAACTTCATCAGGGTAAGAAGCATCTGATCAGGACGTATATGCTGCATCTGATTACTGTCCTGGCACATCCTGACCATCTCCCATGCAAAGATGAAAATAATGATACAGCCGGCAATGGGTATACAAACATTTTCAGCAACCGTGCGGACCAGGGAAAATGCACCCCCATTCCAGCTTTCAATACTTTGTCCGAGATTTCCCGCTGCTTCGCTGATACGATAGTTAAGCGTATTAAAAATATTATTATAAATATTTTCACAGGATCCATATAAGCCTTCGTATAGGCCCTTTAATATCTTCTGCCCTAAGTTATAGGCAAACTCACTAACTCCATCGAACATGTAACTTATCCTCTCTCATTAAGCGTTGAAAAAATTCATGATTTGCGGTACTAATAGTGTTCCCACCAGAATGATTCCACCTCCTCCTACAATTTTACTCATCCCTTCATCCTGGGCTCCGGAGTTTTGCTGAGATTTACCCTCCGATAGCTTAATTATGCCGGAAATAGCAATACCACCTCCAAACAAAGAAACAATAATTGAAGCATAGTCGATAATCAGTTGTAAAAATTCCATTTTTTAATCCTCCTAAAATAAAAATACCTCCCATAATCGGAAGGTTCACTCTAGTTACATTACATAATTCCTTATTTAGTTTTTACTACCCTATACAGGTCTTTTGATTTAAAATGTATTATCAAATCCTCCTTTTCCTTAAGTTTTTTTCTATATTTTTGAAAATCAAAAATATTCCTTTCATCTGCATCCCCAGTGTATTTGAAATTGGGATGCTTAGTCGCATCATATTTATCACTGAAGAATGGGGGTAACCCGGAAATTCTTACGATGCACTTATCTCTTTCCATTACATTTAATTCATACATCGTCTTCAACTTTCGACCAGTTTTCTGATAGTTAATACCGGTACTATCCTGATTGCTATATGTCTTCGATTGATTCCAAAGATCAATTGTTTCATCTCCCAGCATTTCTTCCAATTCCTTTATGGTCGACTTTTCCTGGCCTCCCAAAAATACAGAAGAATCACAGTTACCAATAATCGTTTCTGCATCATCTTTATAATTTGATTTAAGCTGGCTCTGCGTCTGCAGAAGAAGAATGCAGGACATCAAACGGCTTCTAATTGTAGCAATGAGAATATGGAACTTTGGTATCTTACCAATATTGGCAAATTCATCTAAAATGAACTGAACCGGAGTTTTTAGCTTGCCCCCCATCTCTTTATCTGCCTTATAACAGAGGACATTAAACATCTGAGTAAACATAATGGCCGGAATGAAATTAAAAGTATCATCCGTATCGGAGATAATGGTATACAATATTGTCTTTTGTCCCTCATCTCCATAAGTATCAATTTCCAACTCATCATAACTCATCAATTCTGCCACTTCTTCTATATCAAAAACAGAAAAATATGAACCTATAGTAATTAAAATAGATTTTGCAGTCTTCCCAGCCGCTTTCTTATATTTTTTACGCTGTTTAACTGCAAAATGTCGTGGATTTTTCTTTTCTAATTCTTCAAATAACATATCCACAGCATTTTTAAAATCTTCATCATCCTCTCTTATCTCTTCAGCTTCGAGAATTTCAAGCATAGTATTTATATTTTGCTCTTCCGGAGGTGCTTCATACCATAAGTATCCAATAATACACTGCATCCATAAAAGGGCCGCACTGTCCCAAAAAGGATCTCCTCCCCCTCCTCCTTCTGCTGGTTTAAGATTCATAAATAATGCATTTGCTAAAGTTAATATATCCTTTGGCCTTTTAATATATTTAAATGGGTTATAGTGCATGGAATTTTCAAAATCAATAGTATCCAATACCTTTATTCTATATCCCGCCCTTTCAAAGAGCTTACCGGTTTCCGGAAGAAGCGTCCCTTTCGGATCCGTTAATACATAGCTGGAGTGCAGCTGATACAGATTAGGCTTTACAATACCAAAGGTTTTTCCTGAACCGCTACCTCCACAAACCATAACATGCTTGTTTCGATTATGTTTAAATATTTTCATTTTAGGATTCATGGTAAGCTGCTCCGTTTTCGATAAAATAATATTATAAAACGGATTCTGGTCTATAAAGGGCTTTATATCCTCCGCATTTCCCCACCGTGCCGATCCATATTCTTCTCCAACTCTTGTATTCTTCTGATTTCTTTTAGTATTCCACTTCCAATAGTAAATAATAAAATAGCCCGTTGGTATTCCAATGAGCAAATCAGAAAACGATAGATTGGGGACTGATTGATAAACATAGTTTAAATTTCTCAGCATTATAATTAAGTTACCACCGCATAAGCGATACAGCTCAACAATGCGTATACTAATGGTTATTGCCAGAATGTAAGGCAAAAGATACCGCAGTTTTTCAGGAGGTGATTTGGTTTTAAAATCCTCTATCTCTTTTTTCAGTTTTCCAATCATCTATGCTCCCTTTCCTCCTTTTGTAAAATACTATTTTTCTTCTCATCCTTCTCCATCTGAGACTTATAATAGCTTATTTGTGCCTTAATACTTGTCTTGGTCTCCTGCTTTACCTGCGTCCAATTGACTGGAAGATTTGTCCATGAACGCGGAGTAGCAAAAGGCCTTCGCATCATATCATCCAAAGTATGTGGTAAATCTGATTCTGCGATTATCGTTTTTGTGCCGGCAAGCATTATATCCCCATATAAATTCATTGTTAGGGTAAAACTTTTCCCAGTCTCATCTGTTATTTTTATTTTATCATCATCCAAGAGCTCTTTTTTCACACTGCCTGATACGAAATTTTTATCAATAAAATTGCTTATCCATCTCTGGCTATTAGTCATTTTCTTATTCTTCCTTTCCGTGTTACTTATCTCTGAAGGTCAGAATGACGCATATTTTTTTCTAAAGTATCTCTGTCTGCCTCCCGATCTGCAACCCTATCTCGAAAAAAGGCGAGCTTGGCTCGCACACTCTCCCTCTTTTCATCTGATTTTGATTTATCAGCACGATTAAAAAACCCTCTCCTTTTTTCTTTACTCTGACTACGTTCGGATTTTTCTGATTGTCTTTGAGCCTCTACATAGTCTTTATAGGCTTCTCTCATCACCTGCAGAATTATCTCTGCCGATTTCCCATTGTAAAATATCATGTAGCTGGGATTTTCAGGATCCCTCTCATCCCGCATTGCCGAGTATTTCACCCCGAACTTTTTACACTGTGCATTGAAATATTTCATGACATCAGCTGTAATGTTTTCCTCAATTTTTGAAACCTTTCCGGATTGCTGCAGCTTGACCATATCAATATTTTGGTTGGAAAATTCGATATTCCCGGTCTTATAATATGCCAAGTCTCGTACAGCCTTCATTACATTTTGGGTGGTAAATTCTGTCCCCTTGTCCAGAATAAGGCATATCCCTTTGATGGTTTTTCCTCCTATTTCTGAACCAATCTGTATAGCTCCTTTTAGTGTATCTTTGGCTATTTTAGCTCCTTTTGAAGCCATTTCCGGAGCTGCATCAAACATTTTATTACTAATTTCATCTGTCAAACTCGCCATTAGATTCTCCTTTCCTATGCGACGTCGCATAAATCTCTTTTAGAAACTTTATTCTTAACATGATCTTGCCTCCTCATCCTCAATAAGTACAAGCCTCTTAGTATTCAACTTTGTACCATCACTAAAAATAATATTTTCACTGTTTGCCAACCGTTCATATCCATATACCTCATGGAATATTCCAGGATCATCATCCATCAGACGAAGCCTGGTACCGATTGGATACTTCTCGGAAACGCTAAAAAGATTCAATTCTTCAACAACTCCTTTTCGATCTGCTCAAAATCATACTCGTTTTGCTGAAACTGATTAAAAGAATTATTGGGACGTCCTCTATTCCTATGCAGCGTACTTGATATTTGTTTTCCGGCAAGAATATTTTCCACACACTTTTTAATGTAAGCCGATTTGTTGAGAATGTCTGACGAATAATATTCAATATTCTCACATATCTTTCTAAATAGCTCTGCTGTCATCCTCTCCCTAAGCTGGGGATTTTTTCGGATTTCCTCCAATACACTTTCAACAAGTTCCGGTGAACAGTCCTCTATAACATATTCATACTCCAAAGATGTTTTAAGTAATTTTTCATCATCATCAATCTTCTCTTCCGGAGGTGGAAGTTTTTCTACCGAAGAAGATGATGATATATTCTCTTGTATATTCTCTGTAGTATTCTTTGTATTACGTGTCCCTAAATTTTGTGACCCCTCCCCCGAAATAATGTGACCCCTATCCCTAAATTTTGTGACCCCTGTCCCTAAATTTTGTGGGAGGGGGGTATCTTTATTTGATTTTGCTTCATTTTCTTCCGGATTTTTGATTTCACGTTCTGTTTCTTCAGCGGACGGAAATGTTATTTCATATAGCTTATCCGGATGTAAGTCCAGGTAAAGGACATTATTAAATACAGAACCTCCTACATTAATTGTTCTAAAAACTCGGGAAAGAACCCCCAAATTTTCTAAACGGATTATCGCATCGGTAACACTGCGTTTCGATTCTCCAAATTGATCAGCAATCTGCTGATAGCTTCTCTGTAGGAGATCTCCGGAAAACTTTTTCTTAAAGCCCATGAATTGTCCTGTTCCGGAATCCCTTATCTCTGTTGGCCGATACCAATATACAATGTCAGCCAAAATAGAAATAGCCAGAAGATGTGGTTTACCATTATCCCTGACTATCTGCTTATACCATATTTGAGGTATTATATTTCCTGTTAGTTGCATTGATGCCATGGCATCTACAGTAATATTACCCGTTGAATACTCTAACATAAACACTCTCTCCTTATGTATTTTATTTATCGAGTATCTCTGCTCTCCCCTCCTTTTTCTCTTTGACTACTCTTCTCTATCGCTACTCTTTCTTTCATCACTGCTTTATTATAATTGAGCTTCTGAAGAACTGAAGCTCTATGTAGTGATTCTTCTTTCGCTACCGCCTGTATATCATCTGCCCTGTCCAGCTCGCCTTCCTGCACCTGTATACTCTGCTCTCCGTTTTCTTCCTCCGGCTCATCATCGCCCATATCCAGTGCATTATCGCCTTTTTCGTCCATATTAAGAAGCGCATTTAACTCTGTAAGGCGCTCTAGCTTCTCCGCCAGTTCCTGCTCCTGTGCAAAAGGTTTTGTTACTTCCACCTTTGCGGTTTCAAGCTGATGTTCCACGTTGGAAAGCTTCTGCTCCACATCTGTCATTTTCCCAGTCATTCCCTCTAACGCATTTGATAGTCTTTGCAAATTTCCAAGCGGATCGGTTCCGATTTTCACCTCATGGCTCAGGCTTCCTTTTAAGCTGATCGTAAACTTGGAGAAGAATGAGTCAAAGGACACGCTCATCTTAAATCCCTGATATTCTCCGATTGTGACTGCCATGTTTGGCTGTTTTGCACTCCGGCACATATCAATCAACACCGCACCCGCTTCCTTTTTGTCCGTATAGGTACGGTTTCCTATCTTCATGGAAAAAGCGTCCTTATCCACAGGCTTATGCGCCGCATAGGTCTGAATGTCCGTCCGATACCCTTCAAGCCTTTCTTTTAAGGCTGTGATCTGCATCGGGTAATGCTTTGCGATATTGTCCTCCAGACGGTAACGCTGGCTTGTGTGGTTCGCCTTTAAGAGCTTCAGCTTTGATACCTGTACGTCTAAGTCCATCTTCTCCTTGATGTAAGGGTTTCCGGTTGCAAGTGCCTTGACCTCTGCATAAGAAAGCGCCGCTTCGTCAATGTCCTCACAAGAACGTACCGGGGACTTACTCGTCATGATCTGCCCGATAAACTTCTGCTTGTTCTCAATGAGCTGCCATGAATAGCTGTCGAAGGTACCTTCCGTCACATACCGGAAAATCTTAACCTTATCATTCATGTTGCCCTGTCGTAAAATACGGCCTTCCTGCTGTTCAATGTCAGATGGACGCCAGGGCACATCCAGATGATGTAATGCAATCAATCTGTCCTGCACGTTGGTTCCGGCTCCCATTTTGGCAGTAGAACCCAATAAAAAACGAACCTGTCCGCTTCTTACCTTTGCAAACAACTCCGCTTTCCTGGTTTCCGTATTGGCATCATGGATAAATGCAATTTCTTCCGATGGGACACCCTTTTCTATCAGCTTACTGCGAATGTCCTCATAAACATTAAATGTACCATCTCCTTTAGGTGTCGATAAGTCACAGAAGATGAGCTGTGCCGACTTCTGTTCCTTTGTTTCCCCCCAAAGCTCAAATGCCTTGTCCACACAGGTGGTGGCTTTGGAATTTTCCTCATCGGGAAGCATATCGTTGATTAAACGCTGGTCTAATGCCAGTTTTCTTCCGTCATTGGTGATTTTGAGCATGTTGTCAACGTGCGGTTCTACCTTCCTGTCACGCACTGCTTCCGCTCGATCCGCAAGGGACTGTACCATTTCTTTCTGGTACTCGCTCGGCTTTAGCACCACGTTCTCATACTCTGCTTCCGGTACAGGCAGCTTTAGCATATCCGGTGTCTGAATATCCGCACTTTCCTTGAATAGTGAAATCAGCTCCGGCAGATTGAAGAACTTGGCAAACCTTGTCTTTGCCCGGTATCCGGTTCCCTCCGGTGCAAGCTCTATGGCGGTCTGCGTTTCTCCGAAAGTAGCCGCCCAACTGTCGAAATTGCCAAGACCGAGCTTCTGAAGCGTATTGTATTGCAGATAGCGCATATTCGTATAAAGCTCCGTCATACTGTTGGAAATCGGCGTACCTGTGGCAAAGGTAATGCCCTTGCCGCCAGTCAGCTCGTCCATGTACTGACACTTTGCAAACATATCCGAGGACTTCTGTGCTTCTGTCTGTGCAATACCCGCCACGTTCCGCATCTTGGTGTATAAGAAAAGGTTCTTATAATTGTGGCTCTCGTCTACAAACAGCCTGTCAACACCAAGCTGTTCAAAAGTTACTACGTTGTCCTTGCGGGAAGTATCGTTTAATCGGCTCAGCCTTGTGCTTAAAGATTTTTTCGTCTTTTCCATCTGTTTAATGGTGTAACGCTCGCCCTTTTCCGCCTTGACCGCTTCGATTGCCATTTCTATTTCCGTTATCTGCCGCTCAATCATGGCAGCCTGTCTTTCCGTTGAAAGCGGTATCTTTTCAAACTGCGTATGCCCGATGATGACCGCATCATAATCCCCGGTTGCAATACGGGAACAGAATTTCTTACGGTTGGCAGGCTCAAAATCTTTCTTGGTAGCAGCTAAAATATTGGCGCCCGGATACAGGCGCAGAAAATCACTCGCCCACTGCTCTGTTAAGTGGTTCGGTACGACAAATAAGCTCTTTTGGCAAAGCCCTAACCGCTTGCTCTCCATTGCTGCAGCAATCATTTCAAAGGTCTTACCCGCACCCACACAATGGGCAAGCAGGGTATTATCGCCGTAAAGCTGGTGTGCCACCGCATTAAGCTGATGCGGTCTTAATGTAATGTCCGGTGTCATACCCGGAAACTTTAGGTGGGAACCGTCATACTCTCTCGGTCTGGTGGAATTGAAAAGCTCGTTGTACTTGGCACACAAGGTCTGTCTGCGCTCCGGATTTTTGAATATCCAGTCCTTAAAGGCTTCCCTGATGGCTTCCTGTTTCTGACTGGCAAGCATGGTTTCCTTTTTATTAAGAACTCTCTTTTCCTTCCCATCTTCCTCTATCGTATCAAAGATACGGGTATCACGAAGGTTTAAGGAATCCTCCAGAATACGGTAGGCATTTGCCCGGCTCGTTCCGTAGGTCATATTGACAAGTGAATTGCCACGATCCGCATTTTTGCCCTTTACGTTCCACTGTCCTGTCACATCGGAATACTGCACCCCGACAAGGTTACGGTCAAAGAGGTAATCCGGTGTTTCAAAGGTTTCCCGCATGAAATCCTCGATGTACTTAGGCTCAATCCATGTGGCACCGATACGCACCTCAATCTCGCTTGCATCAAGCTCCTTGGGCTGAACGCCCTCAAGAGCTGTGACATTGATTGCAAACTCCGGACGGTTCTCTGCAAATACCCTTGCGGTTGCCAGCTTCTCCCTGACATTTCCGCTTAAATACTCGTCTGCGGTTTCCCACTTTTCTGTGACCGGGTTCTGGAAGATCACTCCGGCAAGCTCCTTTGCCACTTCTTCCTCGCTTTTTCCCGTAAGCTCCGACATATAGGCTAGGTCTACCCTTGCCATTTCCCCTAATGACACCGCCAGTGCTTCACTTGCGGTATCCACGCTTGTAACAACCTCTGCCTTTTTAATGGTTCGCTTGGAAAACATATCAGCCTTGCCTTTGAAGTTGCCCTCATCGTCTAATTTCTCCAATGAACAAAGCAGACAATAGCTTGAGTCCTGATTAAACGCTCTCTTATTGGTCTGTGAATTGATCAGACCGTATTTCTTGGAAAACGCATCATACAGCTCATTAAGCTCTGCCTGCTTGCTCTTAATCATATCTTCCGGATATTCGTTCAACTGATAGTCAATCAGCTCCTGTGTACAGTCACGAATCTGCACCATGCCTTTCATGCGCTGCTCCATCGTTTCTGATACGTCCACAGGCTTCATAATGGAATTTTCCCGGTAATACACCCTCTCCTCCACGATAGTGTAACTGTAATTCTTCACGCCTGGATCGGCGGGGATTGCTTCTCTTGCCAGCTCATCATCAAGCTCATCGAACTCTACCTCGTCAATGCTGCCCTCGATATGGGATATAGCCTTTTCAAGCTGCTTGGATAGAGGAATGGCTGTATCCGGTGTACAGGTGGCTTCCATGCCAAACTGCCCGCTGACCATTTCCATTTTTCCCATGATCATTTCCGGGTGGTCTGCAAAATACTGGTTCATGGCTATGCCATCTTCATTTTCACAAAGATGCACCCAATCCGGCTCGATGTCTATTACCCTGTCACGCTTCTTTAAGAAAAGAATGTCCGAAGTGACCTCCGTCCCTGCATTTTCCTTAAAGGCTGTGTTGGGAAGCCTGATCGCTCCAAGAAGCTCCGCTCTCTGCGCAAGGTACTTTCTGACTTCCGAGCTTTTCTTATCCATTGTTCCCTTTGAGGTGACAAATGCCACTACGCCGCCCGGTCTGACCTTATCTAAGGCTTTGGCGAAAAAGTAATCGTGTATGAGGAAGTTATGCTTATCATAGGCTCTGTCTGCCACCTTGTATTGACCGAAAGGCACGTTTCCGATGGCAACATCAAAGAAATCATTGGGATACTCCGTCTTTTCAAAGCCTGTGATCTTCACATCGGCATTCGGGTATAGCTGCCTTGCAATTCTTCCGGTAATTCCATCAAGCTCCACACCATAAAGCCTGCTCTCCTGCATTTTTTCCGGCAGCATACCGAAAAAGTTACCTATACCCATTGCCGGCTCCAAGATGTTGCCTTTTGAAAAGCCCATTCTTTCCATCGCATCATAAATCGCCTTGATGATCACAGGGCTTGTATAGTGGGCATTTAAGGTACTTTCCCTTGCAGAGTCGTATTCCTCGGCTGACAACAGGCTCTTTAATTCCTGATATTCACTTGCCCAGTTCGCTTTGGTTTCATCAAAGGCATCGGCAAGACCGCCCCAGCCAACATACTGAGATAAAATCTCCTGTTCCTCTGGTGTTGCGATACGGTTCTCGCTCTCTATTTTCTCCAGTGTGCGTATGGCTTTCACATTTCTGTGGAATTTTTCCTTTGTAGTGCCAATTCCTAAATCATCATCTGTGATATGGAAATTGACAGGTCCGGTCTTATCAATTTTCGGCTGTACCTTTAGTGCTTCTTCTTCATTCTGCGGCTCTCCCTCCAGTTCATAATCTCTCATTTCCTGCGCTGTCATATTCTGTAGGGTTTCTGCTATCCTTTTACTCCCTATGGTATTAACGAGCTTGTCGTAGTCCACCAATTCAAGGGAATTATCGGCATTAACCCATTCCTGTGCCGCTTCCCAGCTGTCAAATACATGATCATCATAGACGGTCATAGAAATCATGCTGTCCCTGTACCCGATTGTGACAACACGATACAAATCTTTTATCTGTCCCCATGTCCCGTCCTTATTTTGGGTTTCCAGATTGATTAAATCTCTATGGAAGTCTCCCTCGGTGTAGTCTTCCGTACTTTCTATGGCCACTTTGATTTTCCCTGCCTGTTCCTGCTTGTACTGTGCATAGTCTTCCTTTCCCTCTGGCGAAAGGTATTTGCTGTTATCCCTACCGCCGCCACTACGCAAGATACTGTCAATCTGCTCCTGTGGCAAAGAAAAAGCAGCGGGCATGGTATATTGAATACTTGCTTCCGCTGCTGCGATTGTGCCGACCTGTTCCTCAAACCTCGGAAACAGGCTTAACTGCTGATAGGTTCCCTCCGGCTGTTCGATATTTAACTGTAGATCAGTTCCGTCATCACGATTTCCTCTGCTGAGTGTACGATGCTGTTCATCTTCGCTACCCAGAGCATCTGGTTTTCTGCTTTCATCTGCTCCGTTATCCCCTCTCTCTCCTTCATCTGTCCGGTCAGAAGCTCCATTCTCTCCTCTGCCTGCTCCTGTATCATTAACA
This sequence comes from Lachnospiraceae bacterium, assembly GCA_051891855.1. GTDB lineage: Bacteria > Bacillota > Clostridia > Lachnospirales > Lachnospiraceae > SFDP01. Next base: position 36,181 of record JBJFFP010000052.1, read on the forward strand.
GGTGTTCCTTCAGCTTCCCACTCAGAAGAAGTCCCGTATATACTCCGTTCTTGTGTTCCTGTAAAAACTTCTTCCTCATCAGTCCGTACTTCGTCAGTACCTCCTTCGGCTGTTCGTCCATTACTACCATCGGTATCTGATAATCCCCGTTCTTCTCGTATGTCAGATTCATCATATTTGCTCCTTTCCCCGGCTTCTCCGGTCTGTGTGATAGATTCTCCGTCTTGGCTTTTACTTTCACGCTTTAAAGCATTGTATCTTGTTTCTGAGGTGTTTGCAAGTCCTTTTTGAACAGAATTTTCCGCTGTGCGGTTCTCTGCTTTCTCCCTCTCATACACCCCGATTGCTTTGCCTATCTCCATCAGGATAGGCTTGGACAGATCTGACACGTTGCTGCCAAGCTGTGACAGCGTTTCCACTGTGTTAAAATCATGGATATAAGGGAAGTTTATTTCCTCGGCAAGCTCGTTCTCCTCCATGCCACAACGCATTAAAACGGTATAAGCAATGCTGTCTGCAAGGGTTTCCCGTATCCTTACTTCCACGTTCAGCTCGTCCAGTTCCTCTAAAAAACTCCCTTCCTTTAAGTATTCCATATCCGAAGCAAGCTCTTTATAACAGTCCTCTGCAATCCGTCCGGCAATCTCCCGGATACGTCCCACAAACCCGGCTTCCCTGTCGGTATCCCCATAAGTCT
>JBJFFP010000053.1:0-7008 GCA_051891855.1 Lachnospiraceae bacterium
ATATGACTTTTAATCAAGTTGTCCGGGGTTCGAATCCCCGATGCCTCATTAGCAAGGGTTCATCCGAGCTCTGAAAATGGAAGTAAAATGAATGAAGTGGTTATTGTTTGCATCTGAAAAGCTGCAAACAATAACCACTTTTTTAATAGTATAATTTTCAAAAAAAAATAACTCATAAAATTAAAAATTGCTATTGATTTTAATGTAAATAAATATTATTATAAAATTATAATCATTACAAATTAATATTTATTACATAATATTATATTGGAAGTATTAAAAGTTTTTATAAAAGTGCAGACTTTTATAATTTGAGGGTATAACAGGTGAATAAAGTAATGATGAAAATATCCTATGAAGAATTAAAGAGGAAGCTGACAGAAAAAAATATTAATCCTTCACATCAGAGATTAAAAATTATGGAATATCTTTTTCAACGTAATGGTCACCCTACAGCTGATGAGATATACTCTGATCTTTATAAGGATATTCCCACACTATCAAAAACAACTGTATATAATACTCTAAAGGTATTTGCAGAGGCAGGTCTGGTTAAGACACTTACAATAGAAAATAATGAAATAAGGTATGATATTATTACAGATAGCCATGGTCATTTTAAATGTGAGCGATGTGGAGAAATATATAATTTTGGTATCGATGTAAATTTTTTAAAAGCAGTAAATTTTGAGGATTTGAGTAATTATCAAATCAGTGAAAGGGATATATATTTTAAGGGGATATGTCCATATTGCCTTAATAATATAAATAAAACAAAGGAGGATTAAAGAATGGGAGAAATGAAATGTCCCGTAACGGGACACAGTCGGAAAACGCTTTCCGGGAATGGAACGAAAAACAAAGATTGGTGGCCTAATCAGTTAAATCTGCATATTTTACGCCAAAATTCATCACTGAGTGATCCTATGGATAAAGGCTTTAACTATGCTGAAGAGTTTAAGAAATTGGATTTAGAGGCAGTTAAGAAGGATTTATATGCCTTGATGACCGATTCACAGGATTGGTGGCCGGCAGATTATGGGCATTATGGTCCACTTTTTATCCGTATGGCCTGGCATAGTGCAGGAACCTACCGTGTAGGAGATGGACGTGGTGGTGCCTCTGACGGAACACAGAGATTTGCACCTTTAAACAGCTGGCCGGATAATGCTAATCTGGACAAAGCCCGCCGTCTGCTCTGGCCCATTAAGAAAAAATACGGAAAGCAGATTTCCTGGGCAGATTTAATGATTTTAGCCGGAAATTGTGCTTTGGAATCAATGGGCTGTAAAACCTTTGGCTTTGCCGGTGGCCGTGAGGATGTTTGGGAGCCTCAGGAGGACGTTTACTGGGGATCGGAAACTACATGGCTGGGTGATGAACGCTATACCGGAGACAGAAAGCTGGATAATCCTCTTGCTGCAGTGCAGATGGGCTTAATCTATGTAAATCCGGAGGGTCCTAATGGAATGCCGGATGTAATTGCCTCAGGAAAGGATATTCGGGTAACCTTTGGCCGTATGGCAATGAATGATGAAGAAACAGTAGCCTTAATTGCAGGTGGTCATACCTTTGGAAAGACCCACGGAGCAGGTCCGGCGACCAACGTAGGTCCTGAGCCGGAAGGTGCTTCTATGGAAGAGATGGGACTGGGCTGGAAAAGTACATATGGCAGCGGTAAAGCCGGAGATACCATAACCAGCGGTATAGAAGGAGCCTGGAAGCCTAATCCAACAACCTGGGATATGGGATATCTGGAAACCTTATTTAAATATGACTGGAATCTGGTAAAAAGTCCGGCAGGAGCCTATCAGTGGGTTCCCACCGACCCGGATGCAGCCAACGCTGTAGAGGATGCACATGATCCAACGAAACGCCATGCGCCCATAATGACAACAGCGGATTTAGCTTTGAGAATGGATCCCATTTATGGACCTATTGCAAAAAGATATCTGAATAATCCGGAAGAATTTCAGGATGCTTTTGCACGGGCATGGTTTAAGCTGACTCATCGCGATTTAGGACCGCGTTCCTGTTATCTGGGATCTGAAGTCCCTGCCGAAGAATTAATCTGGCAGGATCCGGTACCGGCAGTTGACCATGAGCTGGTGAACGAAAAGGATGTGGAAGAGCTGAAGGCTAAGCTCTTATCTTCCGGTTTATCCGTATCACAGCTGGTTTCTACTGCGTGGGCATCTGCTTCCACCTTCAGAGGATCAGATAAACGCGGCGGTGCAAACGGAGCACGTATCCGCCTGGCACCCCAGAAGGACTGGGAAGTAAATCAGCCGGCACAGCTTGGCAAGGTACTGGAGGTACTGGAAAAAATTCAGGCAGAATTTAATGCCGCACAGCAGGGAAATAAAAAGATTTCAATTGCAGATCTGATTGTATTGGGAGGCTGTGCAGGAATCGAAGAGGCAGCAAAAAGAGCAGGTCATACCATTACCGTTCCTTTCTTACCCGGAAGAACGGACGCCCTCCAGGAGCAGACAGATGTTCGTTCATTTAATTCCCTTGAGCCAAAGGCAGACGGATTCCGTAATTACTGTAAGGAAAAGTATCCAGTTTCGGAGGAAGAGCTTTTGGTGGATAAGGCACAGCTGTTAACCCTTACTGCACCTGAAATGACGGTATTGATTGGTGGTATGCGTGTGTTAAATACCAATTATGGAGGCACTAAGGATGGTGTTTTCACTGACAGACCGGAGACCCTTACAAACGACTTTTTTGTTAATCTGTTGGATATGGGAACCGTTTGGAAACCCACCTCAGAAGCAGGAGATGCCTTTGAGGGACATGACAGAGCTACCGGTGAATTAAAGTGGACGGCAAAGCGTACGGATCTTATTTTTGGTTCACATTCTGAGCTTAGAGCTATTGCAGAGGTATATGCCTGTGATGATGCAAAGGAAAAGTTTATTCAGGACTTTGTGGCAGCATGGAATAAGGTAATGAATGCAGATCGTTTTGATGTAAAATAATTAAAACAGTAAAGGCCCGAAGCAAACTGCTTCGGGTCTTTTCTGTTGATATATTAAATTAATTTTCTGATTCCAAAATCATATCCAGAGCATTTTCTAAAGCCTCTTCACTGATAGCACCCATGGCATAGGCTTCTATTTCTCCGTCTACATTAATTAAAAAGGTAGTGGGGATGGAGGAGATACCATAAGTATAGGCTGCATTGCTGTCACTATCAAAATATACAGGAAAGGTATAGCCGGCATCATGGATGAAGCTCTCTGCCTTTTCCTGTGTTTCCTGCATTCCATCGGTAAGATTAACCATGATAAATTCAATGGAGTCCCCATATTTTTGATAGAGATTATCAAATCCCGGCATCTCACTTTTGCAGGGACCGCACCAGCTTGCCCAAAAGTTAAGAACTACGGGTTTTCCCAAAAAATCAGACAGCCTTACTTCATTTCCCAGAGAATCATAAACAAGGAAATCAGGAGCAGCCTGAAGCGTTTCAGACTCTTCATCAGATGGTAAAGAGGAATCCTCATATTCTAAGGAGGCATCAACCTCAGAGGAAGTTATTTCTTCGGCTGAGGAGACTGTCGTATTCTTGTTATCCCCATTTATGATAACGAAAGAATCCGGTTGATATTTGGCAGTTAGTTTTTGGTATAAAAAGCCTGCACCGAAAATCAGCACAATGAATACAAGAATTAAAATAAAAACAGTACGGTTATTTTTCATGAAATCAATATCCTTTCTCAAACAATCAATTTTCTTTTTGTGGGAATCAGCCAACACTTAAAAGGGAGAGCAGACGCCCAAAAGTTCCCGTAGCCATAAATATACCTACCAGAATCAGAAAGCCTCCGGAAATCAAATTGATTATCCGATAGTTTTTCTTGATAAAATCAAAAGCTGCTTTTAGCTTCTGAATCAAAAGGGCACTTAATATAAAGGGAATACCAAGTCCCAGAGAATAAAAAAGAAGCATAAGCATTCCGGAAATTATTTTTCCCTCTGTTGAGGCCATCATCAATGCAGAACCCAAAAAAGCACCTACGCAGGGAGTCCAGCCGATGGAAAAAACCATACCGAAAATAAAAAGAGTAAGAAAATTTTGGTTATCCATCTTATAGGACAGTTTGCTTCCTTTGAACAGCTCCAGCTTAAATATTCCTAAAAAATTCAATCCCAAAAAGATAACAATCAGACCGCAAATCAGATTAACAGCCTTTTGGTGTGCGGTTAAAAAGCTGCCAAAGGTTCCCGCCAGGGCACCCAGAGCAATAAAAATGACGGTAAAGCCAAGAACAAAGCCAATGGCACCAATAAGGGTTTTTTTGGTATTTTTATGGTCTTTGCCCGCAAAGTAGGAAATGTAAATGGGAAGCATAGGGAGAAGACAGGGAGAAATAAAGGTGATAATTCCCTCTAAAAAAGCGATAAAATATTGCATGACACCTCCATAATTATCTATAGTCTAAAAGGAGAATAACATTTAGATGATAAAAAACAGTGATTAAGTCACAAACTGTTTTTTTTCCCTAAATGATGCGTTATAATGGATAAGAAAGAAAGGAAGAGAATGATGATAAAAGTAATTGCCAGTGATATGGATGGAACCTTATTGAATAATGAGCATGCTGTTTCAGAAAGAACGAAGAATACAATACAGTTAGCCTGTGAAAAAGGCTTTCGTTTCATGATTGTTACCGGAAGGAACTTTACCAGTGCCTGGCAGGAGCTGAAGTTTACCGGTTTAACCTGTGATTATATTGTCAGCAGCGGAGCGGAAATAAGAAATCCCAAGAAAGAAAGTATATTAAAAATTAATATGCCTGTAGAGGATTGTAAATTCGTTAATGAGATTATACGAAAATACTCGATTGCCGGAATGTATTGTGCAGAAGACAGAAATTATATGGTGGGCACAAAAGAAGAGGTGGATCAGGGAATCTTATCCTATATACACTTTTTCCATTCTAACCTAGATAAAGAAGAATTGAAGAAAACAAAGCTGTATGAGCAGATGTGGGAAAAAACGAAAGAGGTATCTTCTTTTGAGGAATTGCTCAAACTTGAAAAAAATCTAAGTAAGATTTTTTTATCAGATACTGATTATATAAAGCTGGAAAAGATGAAAAAGGAGCTGGAAGAAAATGACAGACTGGCGGTTACCTCCTCATTTATTAACAATTTGGAAATTACTAATGTAAAGGCACAGAAGGGACCCATATTAAAACAATATATTGAGTCTTTGGGATATACGATGGATGAGGTAATGGTGCTGGGAGACAGCTTGAATGATTACTCTATGATGTGTATGAATTTTGGAGCCACTGTTGCTATGGAAAACGCAGATGAGCAAATTAAGTCGGTAGCAAGATATATCACAAAGTCAAATGAAGAAGATGGTGTTGCCGTAGCTATTGAAGAAATGATGAAATATTATGGAATAATATAAATAAAATAATTTAAGGAGGATACAAAATGGTAAAGCACATGATTATGTGGCAGCTGAAGGATGAGCTGACCGGAGAAGAAAAGGTGGCAGTAAAGAAAGGAATGAAGCTGGGATTAGAAGGACTGAAAGGACAGATTCCGGGTCTTTTGGATATCGATGTCCAGATTGACCGTTTACCCACCTCTAATGCGGATGTTCTGTTAAATTCTACATTTTCCGATAAGGCAGCCTTAGAGATATATACAAATCACCCCAAGCACGTTACAGTAGCTGACAGTAAGATAAGGCCTTTTACTAAGACCAGAATGTGTATGGATTACGAAGTATAGAAAGGCTTAGGAGAAAAGATGAAAATTCTGATTTACCGATACGGGAGCATATGTGAACCGGATATTATTGAAGCTTTCAGAAAGCTGGGACTGGATACAGCGGAAGAGAAAACAGAAATGGAGAATAAGAATATCAGTCCGGCTGAGCAGGTTCGCCTGACATCAAAAGCGATAGAAAAGCATAATCCCCTGTTTGTTTTCAGCATTAATTTTTTTCCGTCTGTTGCTGAGGTATGTAAACTTTACGGAATCAAATATGCCTGCTGGACAGTGGATGCACCTGTACCGGAGCTGTTTTCATCATCCATTAAACAAAAGACCAATCGAATTTTTCTTTTTGATCGTGCACAATATGAAAGGTTTGCCCCTCATAACCCGAAGGGAATAAGGCATCTGCCCCTGGCCTCGGCAGTAGAACGTTTTGATCGGGTGGCAGCAGAAGTCACAGAAGAAGACAGAGTAAAATACAGCAGTGATATTTCCTTCGTAGGCTCCTTATACAGAGAAAAAAATCCTCTGAATCGGTTGGAGCTTCCTGAATATGAAACAGGCTATATTCGAGGAATGGTAGAAGCTTCCTTGAAGGTAATGGGCTATAATTTTATGGAAGAGGTCATTACGGAGGAGGTAATACAGGCCATTAAGAAGGCAGATACCGGTTTTTATCAGGTAAAGGATTCGGTGGAGGACTGCAGCAGATATGTAGCTGCCCATGAATATGTAGGTATGCAGGCAGCAGAAACGGAGAGAATCCGGACACTGAACACCCTGGCAGAATATTTTAAGGTAGACTTATATACCAGAAGTGATCCCTCAGCCCTTAAAAATGTACAAGTTCATGGAGGAATAAAGACACTCTCCGAAATGCCAAAGGTATTTCACTTAAGTAAAATTAACCTGAATATGACTATTAAGCCTATTCAGACCGGCCTGCCCCTGCGAATCTTTGATATCCTGGGATGCGGAGGCTTTCTTATGACCAATTATCAGCAGGAGCTGTCGGAATATTTTGAAATTGGTGTAGATTTGGAAGCCTATGGAAGCATGGAAGAGCTTGTGGATAAATGTGCGTATTACCTGGAGCATGAACAGGAGAGAATACGAATTGCTCTAAATGGATATGAAAAAGTAAAGAAGTACCATACCTATGTAAATCGAATGGCAGAAATCATAAAGTGTATATCAGAAGGATAGGTATATTGTAGTAAAAGCTGAAAATCACCGTTTTGCAAAATGCTTTGCAAAAAC
>JBJFFP010000054.1:0-6609 GCA_051891855.1 Lachnospiraceae bacterium
AATCTTGGGCATATTTATATCCTCCTATACATAAGTTTTCAATCTATTCTAACCGATGAAGCCTAACGCTTCTCGGTTAAAAACATGGTCATTGCACGGCCCTCGACCTTAGGAGCCTTCTCCATTACACAAATATCGGATAAAGCCTCGGCAAAATCATCTAAGATATGTTTGCTGTTTGCCATATGTGCCATTTCCCTTCCCCTGAATCGCAGAGTAATCTTAACCCGGTCTCCCTTTGAGAGGAACTTTCTGGCTGCATTAATCTTGGTATTCAAATCATTGGTATCAATATTAGGGGAAAGCCGAATCTCCTTAACCTCTATGGTTCTTTGTTTCTTCCTAGCTTCCTTTTCTTTTCTGGAAAGCTCATAACGATACTTCCCATAATCCACAATCTTACAAACCGGAGGCTTGGCTGTGGGAGCAATCTTGACCAGATCCAGTCCGGCTTCCTCAGCAATCTTCATAGCATCTCTGGAGGACATGATTCCTAACTGTTCTCCGCCTTCACCAATCACTCGTACTTCTTTGTCTCTGATTTGTTCATTAATCATTAATTCGCTAATTGTCTTACCCTCCATAAGAAAACAAAATAAATAAAAAGTGGATAGTCACAGACTATCCACATAAATTCCCATAGATTATCAAGCCATCTATTGGACTATTGACACCTGTAAGCCCGTTTGCCACAGGGTGAGAGCGGATACTCTGCTTGCTGCGTCCTCTTCGAAACCTCATATAGGTTATCATGATTTTGAGCTTACGTCAAGGTCTTTTTTTATTTTTCCTTAAAAGTCTTTTTTTATTTTTCCTTAAAAGTGCTGCAGCTGGTTTCTCTTCCGGTGTCTGCACCCATACCGCTGATTTCCACATGGTCTGCGGTACATTTATAATTTGCATTATAAATACACTTTGCTGCTTCGCAATCAACGCTGATGGTCACACTGGGGTGGCTGGTGGCACTAACCAGGCTGTCCCCTCTCTTCTGGGAAAAGCTTTCACAACAGGTATCATCTGTACACTGCGCATGCTTGCCTCCCACCATAATATCCCCTTTGCAGCAGCACTTATCCTTATTATAGGTACAAGTATCCACCTGACATCTTAATTCTGCCATTTTAACTCCTCCTTCATTCCTTATCGCCTGAATGGCGTTCTAAAGAGCAGTATGTTCTTTCCGGCAGAATCTTATTCATATATAAAAGCTTTTTTTTCTGAATATCCCCCAAAATACCTATGCCTGTTTTCCTTCCTCGGCTTCCTCTTCCTTACGAATTTCCTTAGTGCGGATTTCCCGACAGATGGCGTCGATAAATTCATCCGGAGTTTTCTGACCTTCATCACCGGCAAAACGGCTTCTGACGGATACCAGCCCTTCCTCTTCCTCCTTCTGGCCCACAACCAGCATATACGGAACCTTGGCCAATCTGGTTTCACGGATTTTATAACCGATTTTCTCAGAGCGGCTGTCCACGGTACAAAGGATGCCATTCTCTTTAAGCTGCTCTTCCACCTTGCGGGCATAGTCCATATACTTCTCGGAAATGGGCAGAACACGAACCTGTTCGGGACAAAGCCAGGTAGGGAACTTTCCGGCATATTTTTCAATCAGCCATGCCAGGGTTCTTTCGTAGCAGCCCATGGAGGTTCTGTGGATAATATAAGGGCGTACCTTGTTACCATGCTCATCCACATAGTACATGTCAAACTGTTCTGCCAGCACCGCATCCCACTGAATGGTGATCATAGTGTCTTCCTTGCCGTAAACGTTTCTGGCCTGAATATCCACTTTAGGCCCATAGAAGGCTGCTTCTCCCTCTGCTTCCGTAAAGGGCACCTCCAGCTCCGTCAGGATTTGTCGGATATGACCCTGTGTTTCTTCCCAAACTTCTGCGCTTCCCACATATTTTTCCTTATTATTGGGATCCCATTTGGAAAGACGATAGGTTACATCCTCTGAAACACCCAAGGTATCCAGGCAATATTTTGCTAAAGCAAGGCAGCCCTTAAACTCTTCCACCATCTGATCCGGTCTTACAATTAAATGTCCCTCGGAGATGGTAAACTGGCGTACCCGGGTAAGGCCGTGCATTTCTCCTGAATCCTCATTTCTGAACAGCGTAGAGGTCTCACCGTAGCGAAGGGGCAGGTCTCTGTAGGATTTCTGGCTCGCTTTGTATACATAATACTGAAAAGGACAGGTCATAGGACGGAGAGCGAAAACCTCTTTATCCTTTTCTTCATCCCCCAGTACAAACATCCCTTCCTTATAGTGATCCCAGTGACCGGAAATTCTATATAAATCAGATTTGGCCATAAGAGGAGTTTTTGTACGGATGTACCCTCTCTTCTCTTCCTCATCCTCAATCCATCTTTGCATGGTCTGAATCATTTTTGCTCCCTTTGGCATTAATAGCGGAAGCCCCTGTCCGATAACGTCAACGGTAGTAAACAGCTCCATCTCACGGCCCAGTTTATTGTGGTCACGCTTTTTTATATCCTCCAGATGCTCCAGATATGCCGCCAGCTCTTCCTTTTTGTTAAAGGCTGTTCCATAAATTCTTTGCAGCATGGCATTATCGGAATTTCCTCTCCAATATGCACCTGAGGAAGAAATCAGCTTAAAGGCCTTAATGTTTTTGGTACTCATCAGATGGGGACCGGCACAAAGGTCTATAAACTCTCCCTGCTGATAGAAGGAAATCACGGCAACCTCCGGTAAATCCCGGATCAGCTCCACCTTATAAGGCTCCTTTCGCTCCTCCATCAGCTTAATGGCCTCTTCTCTGGGAAGGGTAAATTTCTCCAGCTTTTTCCCTTCCTTTATGATTTTTTTCATTTCTGCTTCCAGCTTATCTAAATCCTCTCTGGAAAAGGGTGTATGGTCAAAATCATAGTAATAACCATTCTCTATGCTGGGGCCAATGGCCATTTTGGCATTCGGATACAGTCTTTTTACCGCTTCAGCCAATACATGGGAGGCAGTATGGCGGATTACCTGCAGGCCCTCCTTATCATTGGCTGTGAGAATATTTAAGCTGCAGTCTTCTGTTAATTCTGTCCTAAGATCTACAACCTTTCCATTTACCTCACCTGCACAGGCCATTCTGGCCAGGCCTTCACTTAAATCTGCAGCCACTTGGTAAACACTGACTGCGGCTGTATACTCCTTTACTGAGCCGTCTTTTAGCGTAATTTTTATCATTTTCTTTCTCCTTTCTTTCTCTTCTTCTGCGAATAAGCAGATTCCTCTTCTTCTACGAATAAGCAGATTCGGAATGTAAACATTCCTCATTCGCGTTGCTCGTCAAGTGGATAAGAAGCACTTGGTAAGCAAGCTTCCAAGCTGCTTCTTATCCACTTGACTCTGCTTATTCGCGCAAAAAGTCCCTTACACTGAAATCAGTGTAAGGGACGTCATTAACGCGGTTCCACCCTTATTACTTTATCTGAAGGGGCTAATGTTAGAAAACTCGGTCTGCAGATAAAGTCTCTCATTCTTGATGATAACGGAATCACCGGCCCCGATTAAAAGGCACTCCGAGGTGGTCTTGGGATAATTCTTGATGAAGACGCTTTCAGCACCGTTGGCAAAATTCCAAACGGACGTCTTTCTCTGGCATCCTTCCTTATCTTACTTTCCTCATCAACGTGTTGGTCTACTGGTAGTTTAGTGCAAAAGAAAATTTTTGTAAAGAGGAATTATAAAATAAATTTTTGTACTTCCTCATCCTGCTTATGACTCAGGTCTACCAAATCGTCTGTATCCTTAAGACATTCCTGAATAGCTTCTGCCACAATCTGCATTCCTGCACTGGTTTCTTCCGCTGATGCCGAACTTTCCCTTACAATATTACTGAGATTATTCATGGAATCAAAAACTACCGTTTTTAACTCATCCAAAACCTTGGTCTGCTTCTCAATGGATTTTGCAGCCTCATCCACCGTTTTGATTTCGTTATACAAATTACGGAAGGATTCCTGTGTATCCTCCAGCTGCTGCTTCTGCTCTTTTACATTGACCTCCACTTCCTGCATCTTAACGGTGGATATCTCTGCATTGGAGGTAAGCTCCTTAACGATTACCTCAATTTCAGTTGCACTGGCAGCTGATTCCTCTGCCAGCTTTCTGATTTCTTCTGCCACAACAGCAAAGCCTCTTCCTGCTTCTCCCGCCCGGGCAGATTCTATACTTGCATTTAAAGACAGAAGGTTGGTCTGGGAAGTAATACTTTTTATGATTTCCACCATTTTCCTAATGCGAACGGAAGATTCATTCGTCTGTTCAACCTGCTGGGATACAACCTGCATGGCTTCATTGGTTGTTTCTGTAATTCCATGCAGCTTATTAATACTTTCCCATGCTCCCTGTGAGTGCTTAATCATGGTATCTGCAGTAGTTCCCAGTCTATCTACCTCTTCCTTTTCTATATCAACAACATCCCCCAGAGCATGCACCTTTTGTACCACAGTTTCTGTTTCAGATGCCAAACCTTCTGCTCCTCTTGCAATTTCATCGATTGCTCTGTTTGTATTGTCAATGTTTCCTGTAATTTTATCAAAATTATCTCTGAACTCAGTGCTGCTGTGCTTTAATTCCTGACTGCACTGACTGATTCCTCCGATAATTTCAGTAAGTGACTTCTGTAATGTCTCTAAAGACACGGCAATACTCCCCACCTCATCATTACGTTTAACCAGCTTTTTATCCAGAGTAAATACCAAGTTACCCTGAGCCATTTTCTGAAGCTTTTCTTCTACCTCTCTGATTCCCTTAGTTACCCAGTATCCCAGCAAAACAGATACAACCAGAGAAATCAGCAATACTACAATGGTAAGAATGATATAGGAGAATATTCTTGACCGAAAAACTTCCTGAATTTCCTGATCTCTGGCCAGAATTTCTTCATTCATATCATCCACATAATTCCCTGTCGTTACAATCCAATTCCATGGTTCAAAGCCTTCCGAGTAGCTTATTTTGGGTGCTACTGTCACTCCATCAGCTTTAGTAAAATAAAATTCATTATAGCCACCGCCACCAGCTGCTGACTTTACGATGTTCTGTATAATTTTTACTCCATTTTGATCCGTAAGCTCATAGCGGTTGTCCCCCTCCTGATCCGGAAGAATCGGGTGCATAATTAACGTATAATCTGTTCCGTCAATCCAGAAATAGCCAGAGCCGTCATCGCGGTATCGCATAATGCGAATTTCTTCCATTGCCTGCTTCTTCGCCTCCTGAACGGTCAGCTCTCCGCTCTGACTGCGCTCATAATAACTCTGCAGAACCGCAATACAGGTCTGTACCTGCGATTTAATCTCCCTGTAGTAGCCCTGATTCATGGTTTCTGTATAAGTTTCAAGATGTGCTGACAAAGACTGTTTCAAATACTTGATTCCCAAAGCTCCCATACAGATCGATGCTCCAGCCGCAAGAAGGAAAATGACCAGTATCAAAATGGTGGTTAAACTGTTTAATATTATTTTTCTCTTATCTTTTGTTCCTTTCATCTTGATCCCCTTAAATATTATTTTTTTATTGTATCATGAATAATACAGATTGAACATAATTATGCTGCTTTTTTATAAAACATAATTCTCTCGTATTTATGCATGCTCTAATGCCTTTCCTTGATTCCAAATTTCATCGGAAGATAAATCTATATCATCATTCCAACTTATTCCATAGCCGCCCACATCAACACGCACTTGCTCAAATAATCCGTTAATTGCTTCTAAGTCTTTAAATGCCGGAATTTCGGCAAACAGAGGCTTTATGTCATATTCTTTCGTTGTTCCATCTTGAAAAACAGCACTTAAAATATAATTGTCTTTCGGTGTGATGGTTTTAATTTTGTGAAACATAAATACACCTCCTTTCTGCATGGGAAAATCCCCCGCCCTTATTCCAACGGAGGAAGTTCTACAAACTGTTGTGTTTACCAGATATATGCTGCTTGCAATGGAGCAGCGACAAAACGAAGATCAACGCACATTGGGTGAATTATTCTTTTTCCTTGTAGACGAAATGGCAGATATTGCTTTCCGTCGCTCTCTTGGCATCCTAATGGATGCTTTAAAAGCAAGCCTTCATATGGATTCTGTCCGTCTATTTTTCGCACCTTGACAATTTTGTATTGACCTCGTAAAATCCATGGATAAATCAAAGATTTTTAGAAATGAATTTTCAGCTCAAAAATTGACACCCCGGGGGTATCAAAAAAACTTGCAATAAATTTGGGTAAAAAAAATAAACCGATTCGTGGTCAATTTATCTTTAGTAAGCACTTGCACAGGATTCTCCTTTCCTGTGTTTTTTTAATTTTAGAACATATGTCTGATTACCTTTTGATTACCAAACAAAAAAATCCTTGATTTCACAAGGATTTTTAGCAGGGGAAGAGGGATTCGAACCCCCGTGAACAGTTTTGGAGACTGTCATCCTGCCACTGGATGATTCCCCTATATGTTATGTGCCTGCACATCAACGAAAATAATTATAACATAGCCCCTTTGGATACGCAAGCACTTTTTCATAAAACTAACACAAACCGTTAAATAAAAAAGTAAATTCCACCTTGAGCTGAATTTAGTCTTACATTC
>JBJFFP010000055.1:0-35068 GCA_051891855.1 Lachnospiraceae bacterium
GATTATCCTCCATACTCTTTTGCAAAAAAGGCTCCACATCATTTGTAATTTCTCTCATACCTTCAAGGATATTGTATCACTTTATAATATGCGAATTTAGTTATTCTTCGGAAAGAGTAGTTCTATTTTACATCCACAGCCTTCAGAACCTTCTATCATCAGATTCCCCTTGTGTGCAGCTACAACTTGCCGGACAATAAGAAGCCCTAAACCATGGCGCAAATCTAGCCGCTCATCGGTGCTTTCCATATAATGCGGTTTTTCTTCCAGATCGCGTAATTTTTCAGGAGAAAGACCACAACCATTATCTTCGACAGTAAGGGAAAGGCTGTTTTCAGAAACGTTAAGAAGCATCTTGATTTCACAACCTTGTGTGTTGCTGTTTTACCTCTTTATGGAAATGGTAGTGTTCCTGGCAGTGTTTGCTGTAGCCGGCGTGATTGCCACCAGTATAACTGGGATTGCCGAAACACTGCCAATTATATATCTTTTCAAATGGTGTGTGGGTCTATTCCTTACAATGTTGCCTTGCTTAGCAACAATGTGGGCTATTACGGTGCTGTTTGAAAAGCCGTTGCTCTCCGTGGGCTTAAATCCACTTTATCTTTCCCGGTTTCGATATCCTTGAGCATCTGCATAAACTGCGGACGCCCTTCAATATTTTTGCCTGATTTTCCCCCATCCGAGTATTCACCGGCAACAACCATACCCTAGAACTCGGCATATTTCTTTAGCTTGTCTTTCTGCGCATCCAGACTATATCCATCCACCTGCATTGAGGTAGATACTCGTGTGTATATGTAACATTTTTGGGGGCAAGGTTAATCCACCTCCATCCATAGAGGATATGTGATAGTGCCACGGCCTGTGGCACTATTTACTCCAGTTCTTTTTCGATTTCTTCGATAGACGGCAAGCTGCTTTTCAGTTCTTCCGGCAGAGCTTTTACCATCTGATTTTTCCATTCCGCTACGCCAATCGGATTCTGGTAACCAGCAAGGGAATATTCAACCACTGTCTGATTTTTTCCTTTAACCAGCAACAATCCGATAGTCGGATTATCACTTGGATGGCGCAGAATATCATTTACAACATTCTGATACATATTGAGCTGGCTAATAAATCCAGGCTCAAAATCACAGGCTTTCAATTCGATTACCACATAGCAGCGAAGTTTCAGATGATAAAACAACAGGTCAATGTAAAAATCATCTCCGCCTACTTCCAGATGTACTTGTCTGCCTACAAACGCAAATCCCTGTCCCAACTCCAAAAGGAAGTTTTGTATATGCTCTGTCAGCTTACGCTCAATTTCGACTTCTCGTCTTGGCATATCAGTTCCCAGAAAATCAAAAAGGTAAGGATCTTTGAAAATCTGATTCGCCATATCCGAATCCGCAGGAGGTAGGGCCACAGGAAAGTTATTGACACTTTTTCCTGTGCGTTCAATCAATTTGCTCTGAATCTGTAAATCCAGAACCGTGCTGCTCCAACCATTTTTAATGGTTTTATATGCATACCAGATTCGTTCCTCCTGTGTATCCAGTTTATCAAGCAACTTACGATTGGTACGCCATGGAATTTGTGCCACGACCTGTTGCACAATTTCAAAATCCGGCCAGCACTCTGCGAATTTTCTCATATATTTAATATTTCTTGGAGAAAAACCGGACATATCTGGAAACGCATCTTTTAGGTCTTTCGCCATACGGTCAATGACTTTAGCACCCCAGCCTTCTTCCTCCTGCTTTTGCAGAATGGCTTTACCAATATTCCAGTAAAGGCAGATCATACTGGAATTGGCATTCAGCACAACTGCAATTCTTTGGTTCTGAATTTCTTTTTTAATTTCTTCTATAAAATCCAAATAACTATCACTCATTTCGGAAATTTTTGGAGCAACAGGAAATATCACTCCATCTTTATCTTTCCCCATACGTTTTCTGTTATCCATAGTCACTGCCTCCTATAATATTTTATGGCATATATTAAATTACCGTTCCAATTATTTGTCCCAACTTTATTATGCCATTGATTTTCAGTTTTTCAATATATACAAAGTATAAAAAATGGATGCCGTTACCGACACCCATGTCATGTCACTGTGCCTGATCCTTCACATTAATCTCGGCTTATCTTTAAGGAAAACTTCACAGGCTCTCAAGGACCTCTACAACATCAGCATTTCCCACCGGCAGATAGCCAACTACTGCAAAACGGCAGCCATCTGTATTAAACCCTTCGTTGACAACTACGATTACAAGCCGGGAAAAGTGTTTACTGCTGACGAAACCTACATAAAAGTCCGTGGCATCAAAGCATACATCTGGTTCATCATGGATGCTGCCAGTTATCTTTGCTTACCACTCCCTCCTTCGTTTTTTTCCAAATCACTCCCAAAACCACTTTTTCACCCGCACATGCCACTAGGCGAGTGCTATGCATCTTTAAAAACGGGCAAAAACTAGCCATTTTTTAGCCTGATTTTTGCCCGGGGGGGGAGCACAACATCTTGTGGTCAAACCCTACTTTTTCTTTTCTTTTCCACAATACTGCATCAGAACTACCGTCTCCACGTTTCCCGTCCAGGGGAACTGATCCACTGCCACAACCCGCTCCACTGCATATCCCCTTTCCAAAAAAACCTCCAGATCACGGACAAGACTGGTGGGCTTGCAGCTGACATAAATCAGTCGTTCAACACCGTAGTCAATAATTTTCGTAAGAGCCTTTGGATGTATACCGTCTCTGGGGGGGTCCAGAATAATGAAATCCGGCTTTTCCTCTATGCCGTCCAATACCTTTAATACGTCTCCGGCAATAAACTGACAGTTTGAAAGTCCGTTCAAGTCTGCATTTTTCCTTGCTGCCTCTACTGCCTCTTCTACAATTTCCACACCGATCACCTTTTTGGCTACCGGTGCCATAAGCTGAGCAATGGTTCCTGTCCCGCTGTACAGATCATAGACGATTTTATCCGGTTTACCTTCCCGGTCATTACTTCCCAGATCACCGATATAGTCCCTTACGGTCTGGTATAATACCTCTGCTCCCTTGGAATTAGTCTGAAAGAAGGAAAAAGTCGATATTTTAAACCTCAGCCCCAGTAATTCTTCAAAGAAATAATCCTGACCATACAGAATATCCGTTTTATCACTTTTGACTACATCAGCCAGAGAATCATTAGTGATATGAAGAAGTCCCGTTATTTTTCCTGACAGGTCAAGGCCCAAAAGCTTCTCCTGCCATGCCTGCATCATATCCGTCTCCTTCATTCCCTCATTCTGTGAAGTAGTCACCAATGCAGCCAGAATTTCTCCGGTTTCCGTTGCCTTACGCACTAAAAGATGGCGCAGATAGCCTTCATGACGCAGCCGGTGGTAAAAGGCTACGTTCTGTTCCCTGAAAAAGGCCAAGGTTTCCTTCAAAATCAACCGATAATCTTCATCCACAATCTCACAGCCATCCACTGTAACCACATCATAGAAGCTGCCTCTCTTGTGCATTCCCAAAGTTAAAGGGCCATCCTTCATTTCATCTCCAAAGGAAAACTCCATTTTATTCCGGTATCCGTAAACTGCCGGACTGGCCTTAATTCCTTCAAACCTCCAACCCTTCTGCCTGCCCTCGAGTACCCCCTCTAAGAGGCTTTTTACCTGTTCCTCCTTAATCTTCAGCTGTTCTTCATAAGGCAGGGAAAGATATAGGCATCCACCACAGGCACCGAAATGGGGACAGGGACTTTCCTTCTCTTTAGGGGAAGTCTCTTCTATCTTAATTAATCTCCCTTCTGCCTTTCCCTTTCTCAATTTATTAACCATAAAGGTCACCTCCTGTTCGGGAAGAGCATTTTTTACCGTACAGGTTATCTTTCTTTCCCCTCCCTCCTCTGACTGTTCATTCACAATAACAATTCCCTTATTAGGGAAATCCACACGTTCAACTATTCCTGTATAAGTCCGTCCTTTTTTCACCTTATATCTCCTGCCTAATATACTAAAAGTCATTTAACTCCTAAATAAAAAAGCTGTTGTATGAAAGGGTCAACCTCTCTAATACAACAGCCTTTATCCGCCTCTTTTATTCCTCTGCTGTCGGTGCATCTGCCGCTACTGCTTCCCCGGCAGTATCCTGCTTAGGGATGACGATGGGCTCTGTATCTTCATCCTCAAAAAAATCATCATCAAAGTCCTCGTCAAAATCCTCTTCTAAATCTTCCGTTACTTCTCTCTGAAAATAACGGTATACGGCATAAGCAACAGCAGCCACTGCAACCACAGCTCCAATCACAGCCAAAATCCAGACAACAGGGCAAGACTTCTTCTCTTCTTTTCTCATCGCATTACTCCTCACAATCTCTAAAATTTCATCCAGCTTATTCATGTTTTCTATACCCTCTTTCCTCGCATATTTTTATTATCATACCACTTTTATTCTGATTTTACTATAACTTTGGCAAGGAAAAATCTCAAACATTTGTAAAATTTTCTCATTTAAATTTTATATTTTTTTTAATTTTGCAAAGGCAGCATACATCACCTTTTGGCCCACCCGGTCAAACTCCACAGTTACCTGATAATCTCTGGGGCCGGGTTCAATATGCTTGACTATGCCCTCACCATATTTAATATGCTTTATCCGATCCCCTTCCTTATAATCCAGAGTAGTGCTGACCGGTGTCCCTTTAGTCAGTCCACTTCCTGAAAGTCCTTTTGCAATAAAGGGTTTATTCTCTAAAGCCGTTGCTTTAGGTCTTAAAACAGCCTTGGGCTTGACAACCGCCGCATTGGACAAACGGGTTTTTCCCATTCCCTCTGTCAAAAAAACGGTTGATTGTGTCTGCCCCAAACCGGTGCTCCGGTCAAGGGGGGATTGTCCCAAGCCTACAAAAGGCTTTGCCTTAAAGGAAGCTCTCTCATAGGAGTCCTCTTGATACTCCATCTCCCTACGGGGTACAGGGAGGGGACGGTTGTCCATTAATTCAGTCGGGATTTCCCGGATAAATCGGCTCACCGGATTATACTGTGTCTCTCCCCGGGTCATTCTCATTCTGGCTGCCGTCAGGGTCAGCTCCTGCATAGCTCTGGTAATTCCTACATAAGCCAGTCTGCGTTCCTCCTCCAGGGCAGTGGGGTCTTCATCCATAATCGTCATATAGCTGGGAAAGACTCCATCCTCCATCCCTGCCAGATAAACCACCGGAAACTCTAATCCCTTAGCACTGTGAAGAGTCATCAGAAGCACCCGGTTATTATCCTGATCAATCTGGTCAATATCTGCCACTAAAGCCACCTCTTCCAAAAATTCACTTAAGGAGGCATCCGGGTGTTCTTCTTCAAAGGTTGCTGCTTTACTAATCAATTCATTCAGGTTATCAATTCTGTCTTCCACATCCTCTTCATCTGCTTCCTTCAAGGCCTCTATATATCCTGTCGTTTCCAAAATATCTTCCAGAAGCTTTTTTACACCGTAAACCTTTACCTTAGTATGGAATACCTCCATCATATTCACAAAGGCCGTAAGCTTTCCCGAAGCCTTTCCCAATCCCGGAATGGAATCTGCCCTTCTCAGTGCATCAAAAAAGCTGATTTCCATATCTGCAGCATAGGTCTGTACCTTTGCCAGAGTAGTAGCTCCTATTCCCCTTCTGGGTACATTGATGATTCTCTTTACCGCCAAATCATCCCGTCCGTTATCGATGGTTTTCAGATAGGCAAGCATGTCCTTAATCTCTCTTCGGGAGTAGAAACTGGTTCCTCCCACCAGATTGTAGGGTATATTCTCATGAACGAAGCGTTCCTCCAGGATTCTGGACTGGGCATTGGTGCGGTAAAGAATGGCGCAGTCTCCATAGTCTGCTTCTTCTCTCCGGCATTTTCCCAAAATATCAAAGGCAATATATTCTGCTTCCTCATAAGCAGTATCAAACTGCCGAAAATGAATGCGGCTTCCCGCTTCCTTATCCGTCCACAGGGCCTTTTCCTTCCTCTCCGTATTATTACGGATTACTTCATTGGCCGCATCCAGAATATTCTGCGTGGAACGGTAATTCTGCTCCAGCTTAATCACCCTGGCATCCGAAAAATGCCTCTCAAAGTCCAGAATATTGCCGATATTGGCTCCTCGAAACTTATAGATAGACTGATCATCGTCCCCTACCACACAAAGATTGCGGTATTTGGAGGCCAATAGCTTTACCAGTTCAAACTGCGCAGTATTGGTATCCTGGTATTCATCTACCATAATATAGCGGAAGCGTTCCTGATAATTATCCAATATTTCCGGTCTGTTTTTAAACAGCTCAATGGTTTTCACAATTAAATCATCAAAATCTAGGGCATTGCTTCTTTTTAATACCTGCTGATATTCTGTATAAACTGCAGCGATTTTCTGCTGTCTGAAATCTCCCTGGGCATTCAGGATAAATTCCTCCGGTGTAATCAGCTCGTCCTTTGCAGAGGAAATCACTCCCAGAAGCATTCGTTCCTTATACTGTTTGGTATCCAGCTCCAAGCGTTTGCAAATATCCTTAATTACGCTTTTTTGATCGTCACCGTCATAAATTGTAAAGCCGGTATCGTAACCCAGACATTCAATATGGCGTCTTAAGATTCTTACACAGGTAGAGTGAAAGGTGGATACCCAGATTCGCTCTGCCCCGAAGCCCACCAGATCATCCACACGCTCTCTCATCTCTCCGGCAGCCTTATTGGTAAAGGTAAGGGCCAGGATATTCCAGGGCTTTATTCCCATTTCTTCGATTAAATAGGCAATTCTGTGAGTGATCACTCTGGTCTTTCCGGAACCCGCTCCGGCTAAAAGCAGAAGTGGTCCTTCGGTATGAAGAACCGCTTCCTTTTGTTCCCGATTTAAAGTGTTGTAAATACTCATCATATACTAATTTATTTCTGCAGCAGCTGCAAAATTTCTCCAAGTCTTTGTAATCTTTAACAACGTTCATTATAACATGACTTAATGATGAAGAAAAGAGATTTTCCTTTTTACTGTACAGCCTTTCCTGCAAACTCCGTATTTACCAGTTCATCATACGGCGCCCTTTCTTCAATCACTCCTGCATCCATAAGAATATCCAGTAAAAGCTCAAAGGGCTCTTGTTCAAAAACCAGATCTGTTTTCCAGGTATCCTGCTGCTGATATCGATCGATAATAGCTGCCAGAGTTGCTTCATCCATCTCATCAAACTGCGGCTTTATCAAAGCTGCAATCTCCTGGGCAGTATGGGTATTTACATAATCTATTCCCTTCTGCAGTCCATCGGTAAAGGCCTGAATCACCTGTGGGTTTTTCTCAATATAGCTTTTTTTTGCACTAAAAGCTGTGTAGGGAACGTAGCCGGATTCTTCCCCCAAAGAAGCTACCACATATCCGTCTCCCTTTTGCTCCAAAGCGGTGGCATGAGGTTCAAATTCAACGGTATACTCTGCCTGCCCTCCGGAGAAGGCTGCTGCCGTGGAGCCAAAATCAATACTCTGGTCAATGCTCAAATCGGTTTTAGGATCCAGTCCGTTCTTCTTTAAAATATATTCAAACACCATTTGAGGCATACCTCCTGCCCTTCCTCCCAGAACCGTTTTACCCTTTAAATCCGCAAAGGAAAAATTCTCCTCCTTCTGTCTGCCTACCAGAAAATTACCTGCCCGCTGAGTAAGCTGGGCAAAATTAACGGCATAATCCTCCATCTTCCCCTGATAGGTATATACGGTGGTTTCCGGTCCCATAAATCCAATCTGGGCCTCATCCGAAAGCAGGGCTGTCATGGTCTTATCCGCACCAAAGCCGGTAACCAGAGTCACCTCCAGACCTTCCTCGGCAAAATAGCCTTCCTCCAGTGCTGCGTACATAGGTGCATAAAATACGGAATGTGCCACTTCATTCAGAGTTATCTTTGTTCCTGCCCCCTCCGTCTTCCCACATCCTATGAGCAGGGTGAACATGAGAATCATAAGCATAAAGAATACCATCAGTTTTTTCTTCATAAAATCCTCCTAAATCACTGATGGTATAAGATACGTTATCTTTATGAAAATGTTTCCTGCTATTTCTTTTTCCCATGACAGTATTCATCAATGGCCGTTTCAATCAGCATTCTCTTAACATAGACATCGAAGCTTAACAGACAGATAAAGGAAAAGAAACGTAAGGATTCCCTGTCCTCTTCCTCTGCCCCTTCAAAGGTACTTTCAGCCAGCTCAAATTTCGCTGTCAGCTCTTCCCTCAAACGTTCAATTTCCCCTGCCTCCAGACCGAAAACCTCATTGTAGATATCCTCCAGACTGTAGCCCTCTTTTTTTGCGAACCATTTGTCTGAAATATCTCCCAAAATCTCCGCCGTATCACTGATGGACAGCACACCTTTAAAGTAGTAAATAAACAAAAGCAGTAGAATATGATCTTTTGTATATTTCTTTCTGGCGGGAGGTGGAAGCAGATTACTTTTAGCATAATTGTTAATCATGGTTTTGGTCAGAATCCTGTCCTCCTGAGGATTTCTGGTAGTATGACGGAGCCTCTCATTCATAAACGTCAATACCTGATCCATATATAGCTCAATATTGGGGATTTCCTCCGGACGAATATAAGTCAACTGATCTATCCGTTTTGTCATGCTTTCCAGAATCTGCTGTAAGTCTTTTTCCATTATGTCACCCTGCATCCATCTATCCTTAGCTTAAGGATTCTACATATATAATCTCTTCGTGCCACCATGTGCTTTTTAACACTTTTATCATTATATAGTAATGATTACTACTTATCAAGCAGTAAGAGACTTTATGATTGGAAAATATCCGGAAATTTAGATTTATTTTAGATTTCATCCTTTTATTCTTCTTTACTTTAAAACTTTAGTATGTTAAAATTTCACAGGATGATAGAATAGTAAAGAAAGAGAGGGTCTTTGATGAATAAAAAATTGAAAACCGAAACCGTAGATCATTTATTTGATGCAATTCTATGTTTGAAGGATAAAGAAGAGTGTTACAGCTTTTTTGAAGATCTCTGCACCGTAAATGAACTTCTGTCTCTTTCTCAGAGATTTGAGGTGGCCAGCATGCTTAAGGATCATAAAACCTATCTGGAAATTGCCGAAAAAACCGGTGCTTCTACTGCCACCATAAGCCGGGTAAACCGTTCCTTAAACTATGGAAACGACGGCTATGAGATGGTCTTTAAACGAATGAGTGAAAATCCCAGCAAATAGTCTATTGTTTACAGTGCTAAGCAGATTTAGGGGCAGATACGTGCCGAATGGTCATCTTCAGTACGTATCTGCCCCTAAATCCATTTATTGCTGAACCCGTTCATATCGAATAAAACGATAAGTGGTATCGAAATAACTCTGCTCATCGCTTTCTGCCGTTATCTGCCACTGTGTATCCTGATCCAGGTCAGGAAACCAGGTATCTGCTGCATAAGCTCTGTCAATCTTAGTCACATGGGCAACATTACAATAGGGCAGAAGCTGTCGATAGATACTCTCTCCACCAATAACATAAACCGCTTCACTGTCATATTCCTTAAGCATTTCCAGCAATTCTTCCAGAGAGTGGGCTGTTTTTGCCCCCTCCACCTGATAGCCCTTTTGGGCTGACAGAATAATATTAGTTCTGTCCTTTAAGGGTTTTCCTCCCGGAAAGGTCTCCAGTGTCTTTCTTCCCAGTACCACCACTTTACCGGTAGTCTCCTGTCGAAACATTTTCATATCTTGCGGGATACGGATTAATAATTCATTATTATGGCCAATGGCCCAATTTTCATCTACTGCCACAATCAGATTCATGATTCTCTCCTTAAATTGCCACCGGAATATCTGTAATCTGCTCTCCGGTCTGATAATCTTCTACCGATACATCATGTCTGGTAAACTGATAGAAATCCCTGACCTCCGGATTCAGAACAAACTTAGGTGCCGGGAAGGAAGGTCTGGCAATCAGCTCCTTGATAATCGGGATATGTCGGTCATAAATATGGGCATCTGCAATCACATGTACCAATTCTCCAACCTGCATGTCACAGACCTGAGCCAGCATATGCACCAATACAGAATACTGTACAACATTCCAATTATTGGCAGCCAGAATATCCTGAGAGCGCTGATTCAATATGGCATTCAGGGTCAGCTTATCCTCTCCCTTTTTCTGGGTCACATTAAAGGTCATGCTATAGGCACAGGGATAGAGATTCATCTCATGCAAATCCTGATGAACATAAATATTGGTCATGATTCGACGGCTGAAGGGATTATTTTTCAAGTCATAAATTACTCTGTCTACCTGATCCATCATTCCTTCCTTATACTGATGCTTCACTCCCATCTGATAACCGTAGGCCTTCCCGATGGAACCGTCCTCATCAGCCCATTCATCCCAAATATGGCTGTGAAGATCATGAATATTATTGGATTTTTGCTGCCAAATCCAGAGCATCTCATCCGTAGCCGACTTTAATGCCGTTCTTCTTAAGGTCAGAAGAGGAAACTCCTCCTGCAGATTATAGCGGTTAATCACACCGAACTTTTTAATGGTATAGGCCGGTGTGCCGTCAGGCCATTTGGGTCTTACCCTTTCCCCCTCCGTGCTGGTTCCGTTCTCCAGAATATCCTTGCACATATTGATAAAAATCTGATCTGCTAAACTCATCCTCTTTTTGCAATCTCCCTTTTCTTTATTATCTTCTTATCTGTCCCACCGGTCACAAAGGGAATTAATCTGATCCGCAAATTTGGCCAAATCCTTATTGGTTCCGCCCTCGTTTCGTCCAATAACCACCAGCAGACGCTGTCCGGCAGCCAGTAGTCTGGCAAAGACGTCGGATACGATTCTGGACTTGGTTTTCTTCTCGAAGGGAATAGGCTCTGCCTCCAGAATAAACTCATTTTTAATCAGATCAAATCGGGTTCCGCTGTAAGGTGCATAGGCATCCTGATCATATTCATCAATCAGGCACTGAGTAAAGGCTTGGCACACGCTGTCCTCACCATGTACCACAAAAATTCGTTCCGGCTTATTCTTAAAGCCCTGTACCCACCTTAACAGTCCGTTCTTATCCGCATGTCCGCTGATTCCTGCCAGCTGTACAATATTGGCTCTTACGTTAATGGGCTCACCGAAAAGCTTAACCTCTTGGGCTCCCTCCACTAAACTTCTTCCCAGTGTTCCCACTGCCTGATAGCCCACAAACAGAATGGTAGACTCTTCTCGCCAGAGATTATGCTTCAGGTGGTGGCGGATACGCCCCGCCTCACACATACCGGAAGCCGACAAAATCACCTTGGGATCCGTATTAAAGTTGATGGCTTTGGATTCATCACTGGTTACGGAAAGTCTGAGCCCCGGAAAAGCAATAGGATTAATTCCTCTCTTTACCAAATCCATGGCCTCTTCATCATAGCAATTATAAATATTGTTATGGAAAATTCCCGTAGCCTCTACTGCCAAAGGGCTGTCCACATAAACCTCAAAGTGGTCAAAACCAATAATTCGATGCTCTTCTTTAATCTGCCGCAAAAAATACAGCATTTCCTGGGTTCGTCCCACCGCAAAAGAAGGAATAACCACATTGCCTCCCTTATCAAAGGTTTCCTGAATAATACGGGACAATTCCCCTACATAGTCTGGGCGTTCTTTAGAATGAATCCGGTCACCATAGGTAGATTCCATAACCACATAATCCGCCTCATCCGTAAAAGCCGGATCCCTGATTAGTGGCTGATTGATATTTCCAATATCTCCGGAAAATACCAATTTCTTTGTTACATCCCCTTCCGTCGCCCACACTTCAATACTGGAAGAGCCAAGTAAATGCCCAATATCCGTAAATCTGATCTGTATGCCCTCATCCACCTGGATAATGCTGTTATAATGGCAGGGCACGATTCTTTTAATTACTCCGTCTGCATCCTCCATGGTATACAATGGATCGGAAGCAGCCGTTCCGCCTCTCTTCGCCTTACGGTTCTTCCATTCTGCCTCCTGCATTTGGATATGTGCACAGTCTCTTAACATAATACTGCATAAATCCGCAGTAGCATCAGTCATGAAAATCTGTCCCCTGAAACCTCTGGAATATAGATAGGGAAGCATACCCGAATGATCTACATGGGCATGAGTCAAAAACACATAATCAATCAGGGCATCCTCAACAGGGAGAGCTGCATTTTCAAAATAATTAACTCCCTGCTCCATACCATAATCTACAAGGATATGTTTCTTTCCCACTCGCAAGTAGTGGCAGCTGCCGGTCACTTCGTGAGCCGCTCCGATAAACATTAGTTCCATGCAAACACCTCCCGGGCAAATATAAATCTGCTTTTTTTCTATTATACCTTATTTGACAGATTTTGGGGAGATTTTTCTGAAAATTTATAAATTTATAAATTTTAATCCTAATGATCCGATTGCTGATTCTATTTTAACGCATTGGCCAGGGTATAAAACTGATAATATATTCCTTCCTGCTTCACCAAAGTATCATGGTCTCCTTCTTCTACAATGCCTTCTTCCGTCAGAACCAGAATCCTGTCTGCATTCTTAATGCTGCTTAAACGATGGGCAATGGTCAGTGTTGTTCTGCCTTTCGATAATTCTGAAAGGGATCTTGCCACAGCAAATTCACTTTCGTTATCTAGGGCGGAGGTTGCCTCATCTAAAATGATAATAGGCGGATTCTTCAGAAATACTCTGGCAATACTAATCCTCTGCTTCTGGCCGCCGGACAGCTTAACCCCTCGTTCACCCACATAAGTATCGTAGCCTTCCTTTAACTTTTCAATAAATTCATGGGCTCCGGCCCGTTTAGCAGCCTCTACCACCTCCTCCTTCGTGGCATTCTTTTTTCCGTAAGCAATATTTTCATAGACGGTTCCGGAAAAAAGGTACACATCCTGCTGAACCATCCCGATATTTTCCCGAAGGCTTTTCAGGGTAATGGATTTCAAATTTCTTCCATCCAGAAAAATATTCCCGCTGGTTACATCATAAAATCGGGGAATCAGGTTACAAAGTGTAGTCTTTCCTCCCCCTGAAGGCCCAACAATAGCCACCTTTTCTCCCGGATGAATGGTCAGATTCAGATTGTGGAATACCTGATTATGGTCATCCGGATACTCAAATTCCACATCCTGAAATATAATTTCTCCCTTAGGCTGCTGAATAGGCGTGGCTCCGGGCTCGTCAAAAATTTCAATGTCTGCATCCATAATCTGAAAAAACCGCTCAATTCCCGTCATCCCTCTCTGGAACTGTTCCGCAAACTCGATAATCTTTCGGATTGTGGCGATCAAAGTAGTTACATACAGCAAATAGGCTACCAAATCGCCGGGAGTGATGATTCCCCTGATCATGAAAATTCCTCCCGCCACCAGTACAGCCAGATACATCATTCCATCAAACATTTTTACGGCAGTGTAGAAATCTGCCATATAGAGATAGGATTTCTCTTTTATTTTTAAAAAACTTCTGTTATCCTCCTCAAATTTTTCTTTTTCCACATCCTCATTGGCAAAGGCCTTAACCACCTTCTGCCCTAAAAGTGAATCCTCAATTCGTGCATTCAATTCCCCTATCTGCCCTCTTTGTTGGCGAAAGCCTTCCTTCATTCTGAAATTCAGCTTCATACAGACGGTGAGCATAAGGGGAATAATCAGGAATACAATCAGTGTCAGAGGCAGGTTAATAAAGGCCAGAATCACGAAGGCAGCCAATGCCTTGATTCCTGCAATAAAAAACTCCTCGGGACAATGATGGGAAAATTCCGTAACGTCAAAAAGATCATTGGTAATCCTTCCCATAATCTGACCCACCTTCGTATTATTATAGTAGGTATCCGAAAGTCTCTGTAGATGGCTGTAGGCATCCCGTCTCATATCCGTTTCAATTTTTGCTCCCATTACATGCCCCATATTCTGCATATAATGTCCGGCCACACAGTCGATGACCCTAAGCAGCAGATATAACAGGCCCAGCTTAAGAATAATTCCAACAGACAAAGCGGCCAGATTCTGTATTCCTTCATTGGTAATGTAACGCATAATCAGAGGAAGCACCAGCTCACACAAGGTAGTTAAAGCAGCACAAAACAAATCCATAAACAACGTTCTTTTATAAGGTTTAAAATAGGGGAAAAAGCGTTTCATCAACGCTCCTGCCGAATAAGCATCTTCATTTTTCATCATCATAGCCTCACTTACTAACTTACTTTATTTTTTCAATCGGAGTAAATAACTCCATATAGGATTCTCTCTATCTTACTCAGTTTAAATATTTTTTTCAAGTCCACAATAAAAAAACTTATATTTTCACATATTTTTCATATTCTATTTTGTCAACTTGTGTTATACTTATGTCAATTATGAGTTCTGATGGTGAGGTAACAATGCTCTCTTGTCCTCTGCCTCAGGAAACATAAACATCAAGTTTCATAGAAAGTAGGAGAAATAGGAAATGAGTGAAAACACAAGCAGTAAAAGTCAGGCTAAGCGCCAGGCTCGTAAAGAAGAAATCAGGAAGAACAAGCGGGAAGAAAAGCGGGTTCAGTTTACTATGGCCATTATAGGAATTGCTCTGGTCGCCCTTTTTATCGTCCTTTTGGGTACCTTTGTCTATCGTCAGCTGACACAGACCGTTGCCAGTAGTGATTACAGCGCCTCTTTAAATGAAGACGGAACTATTAAGAATATTGAGCCTCTGGATTACATAGATGCTTATGATTATCAGAATATGTCTGTATCCGCTAACGACATTACCTACAGTGATGAGGACATCGATGCAGATATCCAGTCTGTCCTCTCTGAAAATCAAATTCTGGAGACGGATCCTTCCCTTACTGCCCAAGATGGGGATACCTTGAATATCGACTATGTGGGAACGGTAGACTCAGTTGCCTTTGAAGGTGGTGATACCGAGGGAAATGGTGCAGATTTAACTCTGGGTTCAGGAAGCTATGTAGATACCTTTGAAGAGCAGCTTGTGGGCAGTCATCCCGGTGATGCTGTTACCGTTAACGTTACTTTCCCTGAGGATTATACCAATGAAGAGCTGCAGGGTAAGGCTGCTGTTTTTGAAGTTACGGTCAACGGAATTTATACAACACCTGAATTTACTGATGAATTTGTAGCCGAGTATCTTTCCGAATATGCTTCCACCACTGAAGAATACAGAAGCTACCTTAAGGAAACCAATGAAAGCGCCAATTTGAAAGCTGCTATAGAAACCAGGCTGACAGAAACTACCACTGCTAACAGCTATGACGATGCACATATAAAATATCTGAAGAGCATTGCAAAATACGAGCAGGAAAGCTACTATGAAAGCTATAACCAGATGTACTATTCCTTTATGGGCAGCTATCCTTACAGCAGCTTCAGGGAATATACCGGTATGTCCTCTTCTGAATTTGAAGACTCTCTGACGGAAGAAGCAAGGCTTCGTTTTGCTCTGGATTTGACCTACCAGTATATCTTCACCGACGCCGGTTTGAGTATTACCGATGAAGACTATGACGCAAAGCTTGCCGAGGTGGGTGACAGCGGAGAAGAAACCTACGGAAAAGGCTATCTTATGCAGATGATTCTGCAGGATAAGGTGATTGAATATCTGACCGATACAGTAAGTGTAGAATAGCAGAATGAGAAACATGAATTAACATGGAATGCACGATAAAAGCCGTCCCTTTCCCCACCTTGGCAGTGGCGGAAAGCGGGCGGCTTTCTTTTTTCTAACGTCTTAGTCCCCTGGGATAGTGATTCTTCATTATTCCCCCTGCCAGCTTTCCCCAGCCCAGACTGTAGCCGTCCACTGTAATCAGATACCAACCCTTTTCTCCTTCAAAAGAAAAAGTCTGTCCTGTTAAATAGGCCTGTATCTCTCTGCTGTCTGCTGCCAGATTCAGAGTGTATTTTACCTGAGAGGGCTTTAAAGCCAGGGCAAGAGCATGGGATGGCTCAAAACGATTTTTCTTCCTGGTTCCCAAATGAAGACCGGGGCGCAATACCTTAAGTCCTTTAAAAGAAGGCATATCCTGGGGCAGATAATATACCTGTTCTCCAAAGAAAAACAGGCCGCCGTTCCTTAGATTCTCTAAAAAAACTTCCCTATCTTCCTTCAAAAATTCCTTCATAAAGCAGACAAATTCACGGCATTCTTTTATGGAGAATGTCTTCTCCTGACCTCCTGGAGGACCGGAAGGAGGTTCGCCGTCCGCTCCTCCCTTCTTTTCCAGCACAGCAATATAATGCCCTTCTCCCTCTACCTGATGGGGCCAGAGGCGCTTATCCTTAAGAAAGATAAATTCCGGATGCCTAGCCAAAAACCGAGAAATACTCTCCTCATTCTCTTCCTTGGAGAAGGTACAGGTGGAATATACCAGTCTGCCACCCAACCGAAGCATTTTGGCTGCCTCCTCCAGAATTTCCTCCTGCCTGTGGGCGCAGAGATTTACATTTTGGGGGCTCCATTCCCGACGGGCTTCTTCATTTTTCCTAAACATTCCCTCTCCTGAGCAGGGAGCATCTACTAAAATTTTATCAAAATATTTCGGAAAGCTTTCTGCCAGTCTACGGGGCATTTCATTTGTCACCAAGGCATTGCTTATCCCCATACGCTCGATATTTTCCGAAAGAATTTTTGCTCTGGAAGGATGGGGCTCATTACAGAGCAGAAGTCCTTCTCCCTGCAGATATCCGCCAATCTGCGTACTTTTTCCTCCGGGTGCCGCACACAGATCCAAAATCCTCTCCCTCGGCTTTACCTCAAGATACTCCACTGCCGCCATGGCACTGGGTTCCTGAATATAGTATAGGCCGGCCTGATGGTAAGGGTGCTGTCCGGGCTGCTCTTTAAGGGGATAATAATAGCCTGTAGGTGCCCAGGGCACCTGCTCTAGAGAAAAGGGAATTTTCTTTTCAAATTCCTCTCTGGAAGCCTTCAATGGATTTCTTCTTAAGGCTTTCTTTTCTTCCTTTTCATAGCTTGCCAAAAAGAGGGGAAATTCCTCTCCCAGACTACTTTTCATCCGATTTAAAAATTCCTGTGGCAGTGTAATCATCTACTCTTCCTCTTTTCTTGGTATGCGTATATACTCTCCCAATGTACGCTTCCCCGCAGCTTGCGTCCCATAGCTATCCATAAAATTCTTTCTGGTATACTCAATTTCCTCCTGAAGCTCTCTGACCGATAAAAGCCCCGAGCCCTGTCCCCGAATAATCACCTGCTCCAATCCATCCGAGGTCGCTACTGTAATCTGATACTCTTTACTGTGCTGATGGGTAAATTTCTCAATATACTGGTCTGCTGTTTCCGCTTCCTTTGTATACACCACATGTATATTCTGATAATCCAGAATCTCCACCTGATGTCCCTGCAGGCGGTAGGCATCGAAGACCAGAATCACCTGACAGCCCTTCATGGCCTGGTAATCGCAGAGAATATCCATCAGCCTTCCTCTGGCTCCGTCCAGACTCACCTTTGCCAGCTCATTCAGCTCTTCCCAGGCAAAAATCACATTATAGCCATCCACCAGCAAATAAGGTTCCTTTTGCTGCTGTGGTCTATAGCTTCTGGTTACTGCCTCCGAAGCCTGAATATCCTTCCTTCTGTTCCAGCCCTGTCTGCCGTAGACTGCCTCTTTCTTTCTATTGGCATTATATGTACGGTTTAAAATAGCCTCAATCTCATCTGCTCCTATAACCTCTGCAGTCTTCTCCTCTCTTACCTGCTTTTTTCCCTTAAGCTCCGGCGTGTCCCTGTCAGCCATCTCTGCTCCCTTAGGATGGAAGGCAAGAGGAAGGTGCATATAGCTTTCCACAGCATCCCATTCCACATAGGTTCCTGCCCCATGAAAGCAGAATATGCTTCCACAGGGATTTGCCGTATCCGCTTCAGGAAGATAGTGAATAGACTCCAAAACCTCCTCCTGATTATGGCAGGGGGCATAACCTGCGGGCTGACAGCTGAGTCTTCCCTTACCGCCGGTATAGGCTAAAACCTCTCGATAATACTCCCTCATGGTAATCACCGGACAGGTTCCTGTCAGAAGGCTCATCCCTTCCGTCGAAGCTGTCTTTTCACTAAAATCCGCGGCTCCGTACATGCGCCGGATATCGGCCATAGCCCGTCCTGCCTGCCCCTGAGGTACTTCCAGAGTAAAGGAGTAAATCGGCTCCAGCAGAATACTCTTTGCCTTTCTAAGACCCTGACGAAGGGCTCTGTAGACAGCCTGTCGAAAATCCCCTCCCTCTGTATGTTTAGCATGGGCTCTCCCTGTAAGTAAAGTCAGGCGCATATCTGTTATGGCTGAACCGGTCAATACTCCGGGATGCTGTCTTTCCTGCAAATGGGTCAGAATCAATCTCTGCCAGTTCCTGTCCAGAATGTCCTCACTGCAATCCGCAGCAAATTCCAGTCCGCTTCCCAAAGGCAGCGGTTCCAGCAGAATATGTACCTCAGCGTAGTGGCGCAGCGGTTCAAAATGTCCCACCCCTTCCACTGTATTTTCAATGGTTTCTTTATAAACAATATTCCCCCGGCCAAATTCCACTTTTATCCCAAAGCGTTCTTCAATCAGGTTTTTCAATACCTCCAGCTGAATTTCTCCCATGATGTTTAACTGAATTTCCTGAAGCTCTTCCTTCCACTGTGGCCGAAGTCCCGGCTCCTCCTGGCCTAAGATCTCCAGTTTTTCATAAAGCTGATGTAGGGTTACTCCCTCCAGCGGCTTTACTCCATAGGTCAATACCGGCTCAAGAGCCAAAAACCTCTCTCCTGTTTCTATTCCAAGAGCTTCTCCGGCATAGGTTTTATCCAGACCGGTGAGTGTGCAGATCATACCGGCTTCTGCCTCCCCCATCAGGGTATAGGCTTCTCCGTTATACCGCCTGATCTGATTGATCTTTTCCTGCCAGCCTATTCCCTCTATAAGCTGCTTTACTTTAATCCTTCCTCCGGTCAGCTTTACATGGGTCAGTCGATTATTCTGATGATCCCGCCCTATTTTATAAACTCTGGCACCAAACTCATCAGGATATTCCCTGGGGAGGTAATACTCTTCCATACCCTTTAGTAATTCTCCCACACCCGTTCCCTTAAGTGCAGAACCGAAAAATACGGGAAATACCTTCCGTTCTTCAATCAGCCTTCCGATAGCCTGAGCATCAGGATATTTCCCCTCCAGATAACTCTCTAACAGCTCTTCCTCCTTTACGGCCAGTTCCTCATAAAAAACCTCCCTGTCTTCTTTTTGCAGGCCAAAATCCAGACAATCCGAAGACAGCCTCTGCTTAAGCTCACAAAGCAGCTTTCCGGCATCATTTTCCTCTCTGTCCATTTTGTTGACAAAAATAAAGACCGGAAGCTGACAGGAGGCTAATAGCTTCCACAGGGTTAAGGTATGACTTTGTACGCCGTCATTGCCGTTAATGACTAAAAGAGCGTAATCTAAGATTTGAAGAGCTCTTTCCATCTCCGCTCCGAAATCCATATGTCCCGGAGTATCCAGCAGGGTAATTTCCCATTTCCCCAACGAAAAAAAAGCCTGTTTGGAAAAGATGGTAATACCTCTTTTCCTCTCCAGGCTATGTGTATCAAAAAAAGTATTCTGATGATCCACTCTCCCCGGTTTATCGAGTTCTCCCAATGTATAAAGAATATTTTCGGCAAGAGTGGTTTTGCCCGCATCCACATGGGCAAGAATACCCGCCACAAGTCTATCCGTTTTCATCTTCTCTATTCTTCCCTTATCCCCTCTGCTTTCACTGACATCCAAAAGAAAATCAATCCAATTAAAAAAAGTACGGCAATAGCTCCCACACCTTTATTCATGCTCCCGGTAATTTGGGATACCAGACTTACGATGGCCGTTCCCATAAAAGCGGCCCCTTTACCGCAAATATCTAATAGGCCAAAGTATTCTCCTGCCTGTTTGGGTGGAATAATTTTGGTGAAGTAGGATCTGGACATGGCCTGAACTCCCCCCTGAAACATTCCTACCAGTATGGCTAAGGCAAAAAAATGTACCTGTGTCTCCAGAAAATAGGCAAATACAATTATACCGAAATAAGCGACAATACAAACGGTAATGAGCTTATCCGTAGAATATTTTTTTGCCAGCCGTCCGAATAAAATTGAGAAAGGAAAAGCCACAATCTGGGTCACCAGGAGCGCCAGCAAAAGTCCTGTTGTATCCAGTCCCAATGCAGAGCCATAGGCGGTTGCCATATCGATAATGGTATATACACCGTCAATGTAGAAAAAGAAAGCCAGTAAAAACAAAAATATCTTTTTCTCTTTTTTCACATTGGTAAAGGTTCTTCCTAAACGCCTGAAGCTCTCCAGGACTACCTGGGACTGTCTTTCCACGTAATATTTCTGTTTATAGATTCTCATCAGGGGAAGAGTCATTATCCCCCACCACAAAGCCGTAATGATAAAGGCAAGGGTCATAGCCTGTGCCATACTGATTCCCAGCATATCCGAACCAAGCACGAACAGCAAACAAATCCCAAAGGGAATGCAGCTGCCAATATAACCCCATGCATAGCCCAGAGAGGATACCTGGTCCATTCTCTCCTTTGTGGTGATATCCGTAAGCATAGCATCATAAAAAATCAGACTTCCGGAATAACCGATCTTAGCTATAATAAAAATCACCAAAAATAATATCCACTGTTTGACCATGCCCAGAGTAAGGCAGCCAATAAGCCCTACTGAAAGAGCTGCAAGAAAAAAGGGCTTCTTAAATCCCCTTGTATCCCCTATGGAACCGCAAATAGGTCCCAAAAAAGCTACAATCAACGTAGTAATGGAGGCTGCATAGCCCCAGTAGGCCAGGTAATCAATATCTGAAATTCCTGCATTACCCGCCAGAAAATTAAAATATATCGGCACAATTGTGGTAATCAGCAGGGTAAATGCAGAGTTTCCCACATCATATAATATCCAGTTTTTTTCTTCTCTTGTCAGCTTCATTTTTCCTCTATTCCGCTATATCAGCATTTTATGGATTCAAAATTATAATCGTAAATAGAATCCCTGTTCCTCTCCCCGTCTAAATAGTCCTTATACTCCTCAATCAGCCTCACTCCCAGCTCCTTACCCTGCTCATACAGCTCCAAGAGCTTCTCGATGCTCTTCGTTGCTGCCGGATTCTCTTCCTTACGAATCAAAAGTCCGCCCAGAGAGTCATATTTTCCCGCCGCCTTCAGAGCACCGGTCAGAAGACTCCTCTTGATTATTCCCGGTGATACCAGTGCATTTAAATAAAACACCATATCCTTGATGGATTTATAAATCTCCTCCGTAGTTATTCCGGGATGAAACTTCCGGATAACTTCTGCTGTGTGAAAGCCGGGAATCAAATGTCTTGTCAGCTTTGCAGACAGAGGCTCCCTTCCGTCCATCAGTAATAACCGCCTGTCCAAATCACTTTCCAAAGAAAGATGATCTACTCCTGTTTCTTTGATTTGTCCATTTACAAAACCATGGCAGCTGACATCCAGGGCAAAGTGGCACAGATAACCATAAACATAGGAAAGATAAGCCCAATCCTCTCCCTGCTCTTTGATTACTTTTGCCGCCCGGGAGAAAAAATAGCTTCCGGGAAGGCCATGCAGTTCATGGCCGGTGGTATTCACATGATTTTTACTCAAAGCATGATAATAGAATAAGAGATCCGGCCCATGAAGACCAATATTGAACAACTCTGGATAAGAATCAATTCTCTCTTTAATCGGTTTGGAAAGCTGCAGGCGAATCTCCTGCCCAAAGCGATAGTGTGCATAGGTTGATGGCATAGCTTTATCTCCTGACTTTTTTTACTTTTCCCATTGTATCATCAAGGATAAAGGATTGGCAAGAAGCTTTCAGCCCTTCCTCTGTGGTAGGAAAGGTGATTCTATATTGATTGATTTTTGCAGTGGACATGGTCAGATTACGGGGGTTTTGTGAAAATTTTTCCCTATCCCCGACTATTAGCTTTTGAGATATCCCCAAAGCTTCTGCAGCGATTTGGGCCGTTTCAGCGGTTGAGCGTGTATTGCTGCTCCCAAAATTATAGCTTCCGCCGGGAAGCTTCGCTGCTCTTTCCAGTTTCCTGACTACCTGCCACACATCGGTTATTCCCCGATATTCATGGCAGGCAAAGACTGCAGGTTCGCCCTCCTTCGCCGCTTCCAACAGCTTCGCCAAGAAATTCTGTTTATTCTTCATCTCTTTTCGCACAAAATCATACATCCAGGTAAGACGGAGAGCTATGGTTTGCGGGTACAGGGCTAAGCAGGTTTCTTCTGCTTCCAGCTTCTGCCTTCCATATTCATGATCTGTTTCGGCTTCCTCTTCTGTAAAGGCATCTTTTGCTTCATCATATTCTTTTCCCCAAATACTTCTTCCCTGATAGACGTAGTCTGAGCTCATCAGCAGAAAAGGAATCCTTCCTTCTGCTGCTGCCATAGCCAGACTTTTACTTCCCTCTACGGTAATTTTACGGCTTTCTTCAGGATGCTTTACCACATACTCCGTATCGGCAATTCCCCCGCAGTGAATAATCATTTCAGGACAGCAGGACTCCACAAAAGCCCTTATCCTGTCAGGTCTTTCCAGCCGCAGCTCTTCATGGGAAGGCGCAATAATCTTCCATTTTTGCTCAGCCATATTTTCATAATAAAAGCGGACTCTGCTTCCTAAAAAACCGCTGCCTCCAATAAGCAATACCTTTGTCATGTTTACCCCTCTACAAGGAAATAAGCATATCCTTCGATATGCTTATCCTTCCCGTATTATACATGATATGATCTCATCTATTCAATGACAAATCTTTCCATCATACCTACCATGGTGGTTACCTGTGAAGACTGCTCTTCACTGACTGCTGCCGTTTCTTCGGAAGTAGCAGAGTTGCTGTCAACCACCTCGGAAACCATAGCTACGTTCTGTTCAACTACTCGCATGCTTTCAGCCTGTTCCTGTAAGTCAACTTCCATCTTACCCATCAGCTCTATGGACATCTTGGCACTTTCCATAACCTCCGTCATGCTGACCGCTGTTTCATCTGCATATTGGATTCCCTTTCCTACTGCCTGAACGGTAGTTTCAATCAGCACTCTGGTTTCTCCTGCTGCCTTTGCTGATTCCTCCGCAAGACTCTTAACCTGCTCTGCCACCACGGCAAAGCCTCTTCCGGCTTCACCGGCTCTAGCCGCCTCTATCGCTGCATTCAGGGAAAGTAAATTCGTCTGACTGGCAATATCCTCGATGGTAGCGATAATTGTCCCAATCTGCTCTGAACATTTGGCAATTTCAGAAATTGCTTCCTTCAGCTGCTGCATCTTTTCATTTCCCTTCTGCAGACTTTCTCCTGCCCTGGACGATGCATCCACAGTGATTTTTGCTTCCTCTACCTGCTTTTCCATAGATACGGTCATCTTACGAATCAATTCCACAATTTCAGATACCTGAGTAGATTGCTGGGTGCTTCCCTCTGCCAGCTCCATTGCCGCCTTAGCCAGCTGCTCGGAACCGCTGTCGATTTCCTGCGTACTGTTGCGCAGAGAAATCAGCATTTCTCTGGTACTGGAAAGGATAGCATCCATAGATTCCTTAATCTGTTTAAAATCCCCCAGATAGTCCTTAGTGGTATCTACCATATAGTTTCCTTCACCCATCTGTCCCAGCACATAGGAAATATCACTGATCATATCGGTGAAATATTGCTTCATGAAGGTTAGAGACTGTACCATATCTCCTACTTCACCACATCTGTCTTTGAAATCCTCCAAATCAATATTCAGATTACCTTCAGACAGCTCATGTAAAACCTCTGCCGTCTTGACGATAGGCTTCAGCAGCTCCTTCTGCGAGAATTTGATCGTTTTTAAAACCAAATCCACCAGACCAATGAAGGAGAGCACAAAAATTGCACACATAACATACTGGATAATTTCCATGGTATCAGCCTTCTTCTGCAAGCGAGCCTGAACTGTGGAAATCAACTGCGTGGTCTGACTGTTAATGGCACGAATGGTAACCTGATATTCGTCCCCGAAAACCGCTTCTATGGCTTCTTCCGATTTCCCCTCCTGAACCTTTTCCATGGCCTCCGTTTCCAACGGTACCAGATTGTTGGACATATTGGCAATATTCTTCATCATCGTCCATTCATCCTGGGTAATATCGTTCTTCTCCAGACCTGCCCAAGCAATATCTCTGTTCATATCTACTTCCAACTCATTCATGTAATCGTCGTAGTAGGTGCTATCCCCGGTAACTGCATAGGACTGAACTGCTGCAGTCAATGCCTTGGAGCCCAAACGATACTGGTTTAAAAACATCGTCGTCTCCGTCTGCTCATTGAGCATGCGGATATTGGAAATACTGATTAAAATGAATCCACCCAAAGAAATTGCTGCTACAACCATGAGCACATATACCTGCTTCACATCCCTTTTCAGCTGTTGGGATTGACTGCGCCCATTCATATTCGTTGCATCCGTTACTGATTTTGTTTTACCATTTTTCATTTGTACACATCCCCTTTATTCGGCCCATAAGTTGTCCGTCATTTTTTTTATTATAAAATAAATGAGTCTAAAAAACAACCTTCTTGTGGCGATGATGTATTTTCGTTATCCTGTTACCCTTATACCATTTATTGCCAGAATGGCATAATAGGAGATTTCTTCGCTTTTTTGTACAAATCAGGAGGCAGTGAGTTCCTCAGAAAATGTGTCCACCGTAATCCTATAGGTTTCTTTACTTTGAATTTGGGGACTGCTGAGAATGACAGTCTCATACGGCAAATCAGGTGTCCCGGTAAGCACTGTATTTCCCTCACTGTCCAACAGCGTAAAGGCTGTACCGGCGGCCTGGCTTCCTACCCGAACCATAATAACTCCCTGGGTTGAATCGGTAAAGGTCTGTGCCATTCTGGCAGAACCGGTTCCTATAAAGGTTCCTCCGGTAATGCTTCCACTGATATCATAGTCCAGGGTAGCTGTATCGCCTATAATCGGCCCGCATACCGTTGTATCTCCTCCGGTAATCTGGAGTGTACCATTAGCATCAATACCATCCCCGGAAGCCTCAATATAAAGAGTTCCCCCCGCAATAACTACACTACCATTAGAGGAGGTATTCCCGGAACCAAACTTATCATTTCCCCGGCCACCCATACCACTGGAGTCAGTACCTCCGGCAGCATTCAGCCCATCATCACTTGCTACCAGCGAAATCTCCCCGCCTGCAATGCGGACATGGAGTCCCTCCAGACCTTCATAGCTTTTTGAAATATGAATGGTTCCCGCATTGACCGTCAGGTTCTCATCCGCATGAAAGGCATCATCTCCCGAGGCAATCTCAAACACTCCCCCGTTGATTTCCAGGGATGTGTTTGAATGAATAGAGTCATCCGCAGAATCTATGGTAAATTTCCCTCCATTGATCATTAGATTCCCCCCTGCTTTAATCCCCTTAATGCTGGTGCTGTCCTCACCGGTTGGAGTTGCAGAAGATCTACCGTCTACTTCTGGTACAGAATTCCCCTTCGGTTCCCTTCGTCTTCCTCCGCCCATAAAGCTTCCCCATGCTTCAGAGGTTTTGACTTCACCGTTTACACTGCCGCCTCCGGTCAGAAGGTTAAAGCTGCCGTCCTCAATTTGCATATAGGCTGCTGCACTGATGCCGTCACCTTCAGCACTTATATCAAAAGTACCGCTTTGAATATAGACAAAGCCTAAAGAAGCATCATCAGCATTTTCTGCATGGATTCCATCCTTTCCGGAAACAATGGTAAAATCGGCATTTGCAATGCAAATATCATCTTTCCCCTCAAATCCATGTGAAGCACAGTTGATCTCATAGATACCGCTGGTGGCGGTAAGGGAATCTTTAGAAACGACACCATGACCGGCAGGTGAGGATACCACCAATGTACCGGAGCCGTTCAGGGTTATATCCTCCCGAGAATAAATAACGGCATCAATATTGTTTTCATCGATTGCCGTAAAGGTGCCTCCGTTTGAAAGTGTGTTGATTGTATCTGCCGCTGTAGTGATAAATACTTTGTCTGACTGGAGAACGTAGATTGCTGCAGAGGTTTCACTGTGGATAGATACATCCTTTAAAACCAGCTGGGTTTTATCTGTTTTTTCCGAATTTACAATAATCATTCCATCCTCCAATGTGCCACTGAGGATATAAGTCCCTTCATCGGTAATGGTAACCGTACTGCCAAAAATCTGAACGGCATCAGAGCTGCTGGTGGCCGTATCTCCACTAAGGGTAATAATAGCACTTTGGCTTTCATCATAGCCTACTTCAAAATCCCGGGTCGAAAAGTACTCTGTGGTAATGGGTGCAGACGTACCTGCTGCAGCTAAGCTTGTATCAGAATTGCTTTCTATTTCAGTGGCTGAATCCGCCGGTACAGAGGCATTGGTGCAGCCTGCCAGTAATAAGCTGCAGGCAAAAAATGCAGCGAATAAGCGAATGAATACTTTCATCTCTTATCAACTCTCCCTTCTCTATAATTCTGCTGCCGCTGTATCCTGCAGCGTCAGATTATAGGTTAAACGAAACAGGCTAAAGGCACCGGCAACTGCAACTCCGGTACCCACGTTACCCTTAACCATCATGATGACAACACAGACAACCGTAGGAAGTAAAGCCAGTGTTACAATGAAGCTTTTGGTATATCGGCAATGGTACATATAGCCAAAGGCCAGAATCAGACCGATCAGAAGCGAACAGCCAACGCACAGTAAAAAGTCAGAAACACTGATAACATTGGTCATATCCGTATCAAACAGTCCTCGAAAATTACCGGATGTAAGGTTTCATAATAATTCAAAAAGTAATCGATTTCCTCCCCTATTTGGCACTTCTGGGTACACCGTCTTTTCCCACTGACCCAGTCCACAGCCTTTTCTTCCTCCAGAGACAGCCGGCGTTTATACACCACAGAATCATACTTTTTTTCAATTCAATAAAAACCATACTATGGGGCTCAATAGCCTGTAATACCCTTTCTTTCTGCTCTTTGTTCAGCAAATACTTAAATTCGTAGCGTTTGAATACTGACTGATACTTCATTGTCAAGACCTCCTATGGAAAAATTATAGGCAGCCAACCCTTAATTGGACTTAAAAACCACAAAAAGTTCAAATTTTCCCCCTTCTCATATAGCATAATGGAGTTGAAATTAAGACTTTATTTTCATTGATATCGAAATCAATGTGGTATGGGTTTATATTTCCTATCTACGAAAAAAGCTGGCTTCTCTTCAGGCAAATGTTCAGATAAAATCTTTCCGGAATGCCGGCTACTCCCTGGAGGAAATCCAATGATCAAAGAAATCAAAATCAAATTTGTTATTTCCCGCTTCTTAAGAGCTTATACCTTTTTCAGCTTCTTTTGAACCAATAGACCTGCCAGCGGATTTTTGGAGGTTCCTGATTTAACCGCTGCCGACAGCATATCCCACGCTATTGCAGTAATAATGATGATTCCCTTAATGAGATTATGATAAATGGAATCTATTCCCAAAAGACGTAATCCATTGGTCATTATCCCGATCAGAATTGCTCCCAGCATCGCCCCCTGGAGAGTGCCTTCACCCCCCCGAAGGGACACACCTCCCACAACAATAGCTGCCAGTACATCATTCTCATAGCCCTGTGCCTGTGATGCTGATGCCTGGCGGTTCATACAGGAAAGCACAAAACCGGAAAGAGCCCCCAGAAAGCCGGAAATGGTATAGGCGATGATAATCACACGCCTTGTGGAAATACCGGATAAATCTGATGCCTGGCGATTTCCTCCAACGGCATAAATCTGTCTTCCGTAGACCGTATGATTTAAAACAATATAACAGGCTGCGAAGCAGGCTAAAAGAACGTAAACCGGTATTGGTATCCCTAAAAACCGTGACTGTCCGATTTGATTCATCACCTCACAGTTTAATACGTTGATCAGCTGATTACCTGTAATAAACTGTACAATTCCATACAATACTTCATTGGTTGCCAAGGTTAAAAGGAAGGCCGGAATGGCAAATCTTGACAGAACAATGCCGTGGAAAAGGCCACTAATCATTCCACAGGCAGTGCCACACAACAGGGCAAGCACTGCTCCCATAGTGGTCTGGTTAAAATACAGAGCCACTGTTGCCGCCATTGCTCCGCATACCGCCGCATTCCCGGAAACCGTGCGGTCAATTCCCCCCAGTAAAACCGGAAAAACAGCACCGCAAATCATAATCCCCGTTAAGGAAATGGAATACAGGATACTGACAAAATTACTATAGGTAAAGAATCTGCCTTTTGTAGAAAGCGTCAGAAAAACACACAGTAAAACCAGAACAATGATTCGGCTGTTGAAAAAAATTCCTTTGATAATATCTGCTCTGCTTTTCTTCATTTTACTCCTTTCCTCCTTCTACTTCAAATCCTGATGAAGCCATCAAAATATCCTCCTGGGTAACGATACCGGTATGAAATTCCTTCACGATTTTTCCTTCCCGCATAACGAGGATACGGTGAGCCACCCGCAAAACCTCTGCAATATCGGAGGATACCATAAGTATGGCAACCCCCCTTTTGGAGAGATTTTCAATAATCCGGTAAATTTCATCCTTAGCGCCTATATCTATGCCAACGGTGGGTTCATCAATCAAAAGCACCTTAAGGTCACGGGTCAGCCATTTACCCAGCACGACCTTCTGCTGATTTCCCCCGGAAAGATTTCCCACTGACACATCCGGATTCGGAGGGCGCAGATCCACTAGCTCAGCCACATGACGGCCCAGCCTGTCCTCATCTGCTTTATGGATAAAGCCCTTTGAAGAAAGCCTGTCGTAATTGGTCAGTGCCACATTTCCGGTTACGGACAGTAAAGGGGAAAATCCTTGGGTGCGCCTATCCTCCGGAATCAGGCCAAGTCCTGCTGCAATAGCCTGCTTAATCTGTGGCTGATAGACCTTTCCCTCCAGCTCTATCCGTCCACTGTCATGAGGATCGGCCCCATAGACAGCCCGGAGGATTTCTGTGCGTCCCGAGCCTACCAAGCCTGTAAGTACCAGAACTTCTCCCCGTTTCACGTCAAAGCTGATATTCTCATAAGCTCCCAGACAGCTCAGCTGCTGTACCGAAAGCACCGTTTCTTCCTCTGACTGCTGAAGCATTCTTGATGCCGTTGCCTCACTGACCGCCTTTCCGATCATCATTTTGATGATTTCAGCGGGAACAATCCGGTTTTTCTCCACAACCCCTTCATTCTTACCATCCCTTAAAATGGTGATACGATCAGAAAGATTGAACACCTCTTCCAGTCGATGGGAGATATAAATGATGCTTACTCCCCGTCCCTTAAGCTGATGGATAATGTTAAACAGAAGCTCGGATTCATGACTGGATAGAGAAGCCGTTGGTTCATCCATGATAATCAGCTTTGCCTCAGCTGCAAGGGCCTTTAGAATCTCCACCATCTGCATCTGGGCTACAGATAAGGTTTCCACAATATCATTTACTCCCAATGAAAATCCGTAGTATTCAATCAGATCGGCAATTCTTTTTTTCTCCT
The DNA here is from genome assembly GCA_051891855.1 of Lachnospiraceae bacterium. Lineage (GTDB taxonomy): Bacteria > Bacillota > Clostridia > Lachnospirales > Lachnospiraceae > SFDP01. Next base: position 29,580 of record JBJFFP010000055.1, read on the forward strand.
GCTTAACTTTAACAAAGCCCAGACAGGAAAGCTCCTTTCCCAGCATGATATTTTGATAGACGGAAAGGGTGGGAACCAGGGAGAGCTCCTGAAAAATAACGGAAATCCCCAGGGCGGCCGCCTCTTCTCGGGAGGAAATATTTACCTCCTTCCCTTCCATAAAAATCTGTCCGCCATCCTTAGGATATACTCCCGTTAAAATCTTAATCAGCGTCGATTTGCCTGCTCCGTTTTCCCCTAAAAGAGCATGAACCTCTCCCTTTCGCACCTGAAAATTCACACGATCCAGAGCATGGACATGGGCAAATATTTTTTCGATATTTTTCATTTCAAATAAAATCTCTTTATCCATTTGCCTTCACCGCCTTCTTTTCCTGTGCAGCCGCTGCAGCTCTTTTATTGCGCTTATGCATAAATTCATTGTAATAGGCATCAAAAATCAGCATCAGCACAATGATCAGACCGGATACCACGGCCTGAGTCTGTGTGGTAAAGCCATATTTACGCATACCATTTCTGAGTACCTGCATAAACAGCACTCCCATTACCGTACCAAACATATCTCCTCTTCCGCCGGTAAAGGCAGCACCTCCGATAACTGCCGCCGATATGGCCTGTAAGGCAAAGGTCTGTCCGGTTGCCACCTCGTTGGAACGGTATCTGCCAATGGTAAACATAGCTGCCACAAAGGCACATACTCCGGAGAGAATAAAGGCCGTTATTTTCGTTTTGATAAAGCTGATACCGGAGTATTCCGCACTTTTGCGGTTAGCACCTATTGCATAAATATGGGTACCCCACTTTGTCATTTTCAAAAAAATCTGTCCTAAAATTGCCATGCCGAAAAAGACCAGTGTTACCAGATATAGCCCTCCCGGAATTTGTCCTCCCAAGTCAACCATGGTTTTATTATTGATCTGCGTTGCACTGATCTGTCCATATTCATTACGAATAGCCAAAATATAAGTCAGCCCGGTAAAAATAAACTGTGTTGACAAAGTGGCAACAAAATCCGGAATCTGTAACACTCCAACACAAATACCATTAAGGAGTCCTCCTGCAACGGCAGCCAAAAGCGAGAGCAGGAGAATGGCCATCAAGGGTAATCCGGTATAGTAATACAGGTGAGCAAACACCATGCAAATAGTACCCATTAAATGTCCACAGGAAAGGTCATTACCTCCTGTGATAATGGTTATGGTAACCCCGATAGCCAAAATACCGATAACCGAGCATTCTCGCAAAAGGGTTATGATATTTGCCTGGGTGAAAAAAGAATCCGTTGTTATCGAAAAAATAATAACCAAAATAAACAGGAGAGCAAAGGAAATCATACGCCGTAGGGTTTCTTGTCTCATGTATACCTCCATTTTGCCTGTATTCAGAAACAGATGGCTGCGTGCGACACGCGCCATCTGTCCTATTGTAAGTCTGCAATTTTAACCGATTACCACCGCATATCCTCCGTAATGGAGTCAACATTAGTTGCATCTACGGTCATAGGCGGCATCTTAATCACCGGTGTCTTGGTGAAGGTTGATGTATCCATATTGGAGCCAATATACATCATCAGCATGCGTGCAGCTGTTACCCCCTGGTCATAACAGTTGGTATAAACCGTTCCTGTGATGATTCCGGATTCAATATACTCCAGTGCCTTTGTTTCCCCGTTGGCACCCCAAATCATAATATCGGAGCGTCCTGCATTCCTTACCGCTTCTCCGGCCCCCTCGGCCATCTGATCATTATGGGCAAAAACGGCATCAATCTGATCTCCGTATGTAGTCAAAAAGTCCTGCATAACGGTGTTGGCCTTTTCCATATTCCACTCAGCTGTCTGCTCATCCAAAATGGTGATGTCCGGATATTCTGCCATAGCCTGCTGAAATCCCTGCTCCAGACTTTCTCCCCGTGCAGCCCCCGGTGTTGCCTGAATAACCACGATATTGCCTTTTCCCTTAAGATCCTCTGCCATACGCTGACCGATTGCATATCCGGCTTCCACATCCGTCATGGCAACCAGGCCTGCATGTGGTGTATTTACATCGATATTGATACAAACTACGGGAATACCGGCTGCTTCTGCATCTGCAACTGCTTGGGCACTGGCATCAGAATTCCAGGCCTGTAAAATAATACCGTCATATCCCTGGGCAATCAAGTCGGCAATAATGGCATTCTGTGTATCAGAGCTTTTCTCTCCATCAAAAGTATTAAACTCAACATTGTTCCAATATTCCAGCTCCTGCTTAATCCCTTTTCCCCAAGCTGTTCCGTTTGCTTCAGAAGCCGCTGTGGGAATCCATGCAATCTTAATCGGATCACTATAGGGATTCTTTACTGTCTCCTTGAGGGCAACACCGCCCTTACTTTCTACAGCCGATTCCGTACTGCCCTCTGTCTGTGTAGCAGCTGCATTTTCCTGATTTGCCGCCTCACAAGCAGTTAAGGAAAACATCAGCAGCATTGCACATATTACACTAAATACTCTGTTTAATTTCATCCTTACTAACCTCTCTTAATCCAAATTAACCGTCTGACAACCTTATAAAAACAGTACAGACCGTGTATAGGTATTCTACAAATGTGGATAAATTATGTCAAGTATTTCTTCTCTTTAATTACGTCCTTTTTGTTTCTATTTTTTATCTCCGATAGTAAGCGAAGGAATTATTCCTCTCCTGCATACTCCCAGGTTTGTCCGGTATCCGCAGATTCAAAAGGCAGTCCGACATTATCATATTTTTCCCGGCGAAGTTCAAGCTTTAAGATATTTCCCTCCTGCTCAGGCATAGAAATATAGATGTATTCATCAGGATTTTCAATCGTATCAGGCATTATGCTTTCAGAAATCTTTACCCGTGTAAAGCTTGCAGCCCCGTCATTGGTCATATACAATTCCGAATGGGTTTCAGATGCCCCGCCCATTAGCACAAAACCAAACTGTTCATCCCAGAATTTGATTTCTTCTGCTACGCCATGCAATTCCTCAGGAAAAGGGCTGGGCTGAACACTTTTCCATGTTTTTCCCCCATCCTCTGTTGTCTGCCATTCGTACCAGCGGCTGCCAAGAGCAGCCTCCGTAACTGCCAGCTGCCACCCCAGCTTTTCATTCAATAAATAATAGATAGAACCATTTGTCTGAAGGCTCGTGCTTTTTCCTATAACGTAGGTATACTCCGGCTCCTCTTCCTGTGTATCCTCTATAAGAACCTGGCTCCACCCGTCCATATAACGAATAGGCTCTATAATCTCTTCCCGGTCAGGAACGTATAGGGAAACAGCATATCCGGAATATTTTCCATCTTTTTCTACCCGGTCAAGCTCACCCTCACTGCCATCACTGTTCAGCACACGAATCCCCACAGGTGCATCAAAGGTACGATAGCCATAATAGAGAATCCCAAACTCTTCGGCACCATAGGCTGTATTCCACGCTTTCACCTCTGACTGTATATCGGTCAGTTCTATTATTCTGAAAAGGGAGTTCATATTCTTTGTTTCCGCACATCCACCTTTACCGTAATTCTCCATAGTAATGGTCATCTTATCACTTTTACCGCTGTCATAGCTTAACAGAAAGCTTTCCCTTTCTCCCTTTTTATTTTTTCCATAAAAGAAGCTGTAAATATCGGTAATTGTTCCGTCCGTATCAAATCTGAGTGAAAAAGAATTGACCAAATACAGCTCCTTTGGTAAATCCAGTTTTGTTCCAATATCGTTAAAAATCCCTTCAATTCCATCATCATAAATATTATTATGTACTAATTCAATTTTTCTACTGTATATCCATTCATTAATTTTCCGGGACAATTTTCCTGTATAGCCTTGTCCGCTATCTACTATTTTAATACCAAAGTATCCGGTAATTCCTACTAAGACAAGGATTTCCAGACAAAAAATGAAGATAAGCAGCTGCTTTTTAACACTCTCCTTAAATTCTCCTCTTTTCTTTTTCACGAAATAAAGATAAGTCCAGATAAATATCCATACAATTCCCAGTATCCCACACCCCGCAATACCGGAAAGATGTCTTCTTATACCGCCGTACATACAGAGCTTATATAAGGTCTGCATACCATAAAAATAAAGAATAAGAAATATAGGATTCAAAAGGATGGCCCAATACTTTATCCGCAAAGCTGTTTTTTCTCCCATCGTTAATCTCCCTCCATCTGTTCATAACGCAGTCTTATCTGATTGATATAACCTATTTTGTTTGATATTCAGGATTCTGTAAATAGATTTCTTCGATCTTTTTCAGCTCTTCTTCGGAAAATGTTGTATTCCGGGTCGCCTGAAGATTATCCAGAATCTGGGAAGGCCTTGATGCTCCAATCAATACGCTGGTTACAGCCTTATCTCGAAGTACCCATGCCAGGGCCATTTCAGCCAGGGTCTGTCCACGCTCTTTTGCCAGTATGCTCAGCTGCTGAATCTGTGTCATGCGTTCTTTTGTAAGGGCACTTTCCTTTAAAAAACGTCCATCCTTTTTCACACGGCTATCTGATGGAATCCCTTTTAAATATCTGTCCGTTAATAACCCCTGGGCTAAGGGACTGAAGGCTATAATCCCTTTTTTCAGCTTATAGGCCATTTCTTTGAGCCCATTCTTTTCAATCGTTCTGTCAAATATAGAATATCGATTCTGGTTGATGATAAAGGGGCATTTTAGATCGTCCAGTATGGCGGCAGCCTTTTCCAGCTGTTCACCGTTATAGTTGGATAAGCCTGCATATAACGCCTTACCACTTATAACGGCCTGTGCTAAGGCACCCATGGTTTCCTCCAAAGGGGTATCCGGATCCATGCGGTGATGGTAAAAAATATCTACATAATCGATTCCCATTCGTTTTAAGCTCTGATCCAGACTGGACAGAAGATACTTCCTGCTTCCCCAGTTCCCATAGGGGCCATCCCACATATCATAGCCCGCCTTTGTGCTGATGAGCAGTTCATCACGGTAAACGCCTAATTCTTCTTTTAGTATTCTCCCGAAATTAATTTCCGCGCTTCCGTACCTTGGCCCATAGTTATTTGCCAGATCAAAATGGGTGATTCCATTATCAAATGCTGTAAAGCAAAGCTGCTTCATATTTTCATAAACCGCATCATCTCCAAAATTATGCCAAAGGCCAAAGGAAACTGCCGGCAGCTTTAGACCACTGTTCCCACAAGGGTAATAATTCATGGATTCATAACGCTTTACTGATGGCTGGTACATCTTTTACCTCCTTGCTGTTTTTGCTTTTTACCAGATTAATCCTAAAGCGGGGGGAAAGCAAGAAAAATTTTATTGGGAGATATACTTAGCCGTTATGTTCTTTTCCAAAACCACATCTGATTGCTCCATTACAAAAACATTGCCATATAAATCGGTAAATGAATTACATTTTCTTTTATAAGAATATCTTTTGTGTACAAGATATAAGGCTTATCATCCATAAAAGAATGTGTTACCAAAAGTCCCGTATCTGCCATATAGCACT
>JBJFFP010000056.1:0-6455 GCA_051891855.1 Lachnospiraceae bacterium
TGATGTTTGGAAACAATCTTTGCTTTGGCTATATGCTCGGACTGCCGCTGTTTACTCTGATAGCTTTTCGCCGGGGACAGTCTTTCTCCCTAAATGAAAGACTAATTTTGATCTTTCTGCTTCTGGCTGTTCTTGCAGCATCCCTGACGGGAATTGCGGTGCGAAGGGAAGCATTGGTTGTCTCCAAGGAACGGATTTATGTCTGGGAACAGGTATATGTAAACGTAGCGGTTACCTTAAATATCTTCATGCTTGTAGAGATATTATTTTTGGCATATATGGAAAAAAAGACCACCGTGCCGATTGAAAGGCTGGCACATCTTGCTGCCGATTATGTGCAGATGGAAAAGGAGAAGCTGGACTCACAGGAATTTATAGATGCCTGTAAGCCATATATGAATGACAACAGCGAGGTGGGGAATCTGGCAAAGTCCTATGTCAGCATGATTAGAGACCTTGACTTGTATATGGAGCATCTGACACAGGCCACGGCAGAAAAGGAGCGGATTGAGGCGGAGCTGAATGTGGCAAACCATATCCAGTCCTCCATGCTGCCCTGTATCTTTCCTGCATTTCCTGAGAGGAAGGAGTTTGAAATATATGCCACAATGAATCCCGCAAAGGAGGTAGGCGGGGATTTTTACGATTTTTTCATGGTAGATGACAGGCATCTGGCAGTGGTCATGGCAGATGTGTCGGGAAAGGGTGTTCCGGCAGCGCTGTTCATGGTAATCGGTAAGACTCTGATAAAGGATCATACACAGCCCAAAAGATCTTTGGGAGAAGTATTTAATAACGTCAATAAGCTGCTTTGTGATTCCAACAAAGAGGGCTTATTTATCACCGCCTTCGAGGGAGTCCTTGACCTGACAACAGGACAGCTCTGCTATGTTAATGCAGGGCATGAGCTGCCCTACATTTGTAGGAAAAATCAAGATTTTGAGCCATATAAGATAAAGCCGGGGTTTGTGCTTGCAGGAATGGAGGATATACACTACAAGGAGGGCAGCCTGCAGCTGGAAGCCGGAGATCGGGTTTTCCTGTATACAGATGGAGTAACAGAGGCCACAAATGCAGCAGATGAGCTGTATGGAAGTAAACGACTGCAGGATATTTTGAACCGAAATAAGGGAATGGGACCGCAGCAGCTGTTGGAAGAGATAAAAACCGATGTGGACAGGTTTGCCAAAGGAGTGCCACAGTTTGATGATATTACGCTGCTTTGTCTGGAGTATAAGGGGGAGGAGAAGGGCGAATGAATAAGGAAAACAGGAAAAGAGAGCTTACCATAGAAGCCGCTGGTAAGAATCTGGAAAAGGTGACCTCCTTTGTGGACGAAGAACTGGAGAAGCTGGACTGTCCGATGAAGATACAGGCACAGATCAATATTGCAGTGGATGAGCTGTTCAGTAATATTGCCCATTATGCCTATGCTCCCCGGACAGGGCCGGCAGTGGTGATGGTGGAAGTGAAGGAAAGTCCACTGGAGGTGGTCATCACCTTTATTGACCGGGGAATCCCTTATAATCCCCTAAAAACTGAAGAACCGGATGTGACTTTAAGTGCAGAGGACAGAGAGGAAGGAGGGCTTGGCATCTTTCTGGTAAAAAGGATAATGGATGATGTGACCTATGAGTACCGGGATGGACAGAATATTCTAAGCATCAGAAAAAAGCTGGGGAGTTGGGAGGACAGTAGGCCGGGGCTCTGAATAGACTAAAAATCTTATTTTCTTTTGTAGGATTATCTGATATAATAGAGCCGCCACAGCGTTGAGAGGAGAAAGATGCTGCAGGGCGGCACCATGGAGGATAGGGTGAAAATTAAAAATTTTCACTTATTTATTTGAGCAGTATCGCAAGCAAAGCTTGCGATATGCAGGGGGATAACATGAGAATTGAGAATACGATAAATGGAAACGAAATGGAACTGGTGCTGAGCGGAAGACTTGATACGATTACAGCACCACAGCTTGAAGCTGAGCTTAAAAAGAATATAGATGGAATTACATCTCTGCTCCTTGATTTTTCTGATCTGGAATATCTTTCCTCAGCGGGACTGCGCGTTTTGCTTGCGGCACAGAAGATAATGAACAAGCAGGGAAGCATGGTGATAAAAAATGTGAATGATACCATTATGGAGATATTTGAGATGACAGGCTTTGCTGATATTTTAACAATAAAACAGTGATGTTCCTGCTTTTCCTCTTAGATAATCGTATGATAAGGCTATAGGCTTTGAGGGAGGGATTCATTTCTCATGGAGTTCACAGGTATCGGTGAAGGGCCGCGGATTACGCTCTGTATTCATTCGGATAAAACGAAGACCAATTTCAGATTGGATGCGAAAATCCTGAAATATTTAGATAAGTCCACAGCAATAGTCCGGCTTTTTCACAAGGAGGATCAGCCTCTTAGTTTTGAAAAGGTACGGGTTAATCTGGAATATAAACCTGAACATTCGGCACCCTTTCTTTGGAACCACATTAAGATTGTTCCATACAAGGGAAGCTACATCGTTCGTGTCTGTCTCACTAAAGGGGTGAAAACCAACAGAAGAAGCTCTTTTAGAGTATCCATTGGTGTATTTGCACGGACGAATAACGAAGGACTTCCCTCTGCCACCGTAAGGGATGTGAGCCATTCCGGCTTTGCTCTTTCCACAAACAAAAAGGAAGTCAAGCTGAAGCTGGGAGAAGCCTTATCTGCAAGCTTTTCGGATCAGGGCTTCAACATTCATCTGGATGGACGGTTAGTAAGAATAGAAGAAAGAGATGGAGTGATAATCTATGGGTTCTGCTTCATTGCACCCTGTCCAAACCTGGATCAGTATATTGCCCTGAAGCAAAGGCCCTTAAGAAAGACAAATCCCCAATAGAGGAATAAATAAAGTAAAAATTTGTCTGAAAACAGTATGAAATATGTGACAAATCATGGTATAATTTCATCAGTATCATGGAATTTAAATACGAGGGGATATACGGATGATAAAAATAGCCATATGCGATGATGATGTGTTTATGACTACTGTTATGGAAGGAATGCTTCTTGAGCTGAGCAAGCAGGAGTATATCCAAATAAAGTTTGATGTGTTTTTTGATGGCAGCACGCTTTTGGAAAGTATCAGAAACGGAAATTACTATGATTTAATTTATCTGGATATAGAGATGAGGCAGATGGGGGGAGTTGATGCGGCTTTACAGATTCGTGAAATAGATATCTCCGTCTTGATTGTGTATGTATCCGGCTATGAGAGGTATTTAAAGCAGCTCTTTAATGTAGAACCCTTCCGTTTTATTTCAAAGCCCATTGATAAAGCAGAATTTAAAGATGTTTTTGTGGCAGCCTATAAGAGAATATGCATGAAGATAGAGTATTTTTCCTATATAAATAATAAATTCCTGAAAAAAATGCCCCTATCCAATATTAGCTATTTTGAAAGTAAAGGCAGGGTGATTTATATTCATGAGGTTGGAAAGTTTAGGGGAAGGGAAAAGCCGGAGGAAAAATTTTATGGTAAAATCAGTGAGGTAGAAGACCAGATGAAAAATGCTTACAGGCGGTTTTTAAGAATACACCAATCTTATCTGGTTAACTTCGATTATATAAAACATTTGACCTCTACCACCGTATGTATGATGGACGATACGATTTTACAGATCAGTAAGGAACGTCAGAAGAGTATACGTCAGGAATTTTGTGCACTTACGGGAGTGGAAGTATTAGGATAAATTATTGCAGATAAATTAAGGACCGGCATGGATGAATGTGTCGGTCTTTTTACGTTTTGATTACGGGAATATAAAAAAATATTAAGTTTGGTAAAACCTATTTGAAACTTTTTAGGGTTGTGGTATATCTATTAAAGGAGAGGATAAAGCTCCACCGATTTTTATTGAAAATATTGGAATACCGAGGAAAAGATAATGGTTTTCAGCAGCTTTGCTTTTATTCTATATTTCTTACCGATTTTTTTATTTTTTTATTTTTTTGTTCCTTCCTTTTTCGAAAATGCAGTTATTTTGATTGGAAGTCTGATTTTTTACTATTACGGAGTAAAGGATCATCCGGAATATCTTTTTCTTATGATATTGTCTGTAATAGTCAATTATGTGGTTGCCCGGGTAATGGCCCAGACGAAGAAAAAAGGAGGGCAAAGAGCCTGGTTGATTACAGGTCTGGTCTATAATTTTGGTTGCCTCTTTGCTTTCAAATATTTAGATTTTATGCTGAAAAATTTGAATTGGTTCAGTCATCAATTAGGAAGTGATAAGCAGTTTTTGTTGACCAATCTGGTACTACCTATTGGAATCAGCTTTTATACCTTTCAGATCAGCGCCTATTTAATTGATGTTTATCGAAAGGAGGTTGAGGCTGAGACCTCCATCTTGAAGCTGGGTACCTATCTGTGCATGTTTCCCCAGTTGATTGCAGGGCCTATCGTTACCTATTCTCAGGTGCATAAGCAGCTGGGAAGCAGAAAAGTTTCCTGGAAAAATGTAGAAGAAGGAATGCGGGAGTTTACCATAGGCCTGGCCTCTAAGGTACTTTTGGCCAATCGGATAGGAGGCCTATGGAGCCAGGTGGAAACTATTGGCTTTGAAAGCATTTCCACACCCCTGGCCTGGATGGGGGTTTTTGCTTATAGCTTTCAGATTTATTTTGATTTTTACGGTTATTCTCTGATGGCCAGAGGACTGGGGAAAATGATGGGCTTTTCTTTCCCGGAGAATTTCAGACAGCCCTATCTGGCCGGCTCTATGAGTGAATTTTGGCGCCGCTGGCATATCACCTTGGGAAGCTGGTTCAGAGAGTATGTTTATATTCCTCTGGGGGGGAATAAAAAGCATATCTATTTGAATCTGTTCATTGTCTGGCTGCTGACCGGACTTTGGCATGGTGCCAGTTGGAATTTTTTGCTCTGGGGATTTATCTGCTTTGTCCTGATTGCCCTGGAAAAAGCCGGATGGGGGAAGGTACTGGAGCGTCATCCTGTTTTAGGGCATGGATATATGCTGTTGATCATTCCTCTGTTCTGGCTGATTTTTGCCGTGACGGATTTAAAGCAGCTGGGGATTTATTTTACACGATTGTTTCCTTTTTTCAAGGAAGGTTCGGAAACCATATTTGCGGGGGATTATCTGAAATATTTGCAGATTTATGCCCTGCCTATGCTGGCCTCTCTGGTGTTTTGCATCCCTTTGCCCGTAAAGCTTTATCGCAGGCTGAAGTATTCTTTTGGGATGACCTTGATTTTGGTGATTTTATTCTGGTTATGTATGTACAGTATGTATCAGGGATTGGATGATCCCTTCCTGTATTATCAGTTTTGATCGGAGATTTAGCAATGGCAAAGACAGTAAAAAGACAGTGGTCCTATCTGACCATGCTGGGAATCAGTATTTTTTTGTTTTTCTTCAGCTGGAAGTTGGATTTGATTCATTTAGAGGTTCCGGATGCCGGCACACAGGCGGAGTTTAGAGATGGTTATAGAGAGCTTGGAGCATTAGAGTGGTTGAAAGAGTTCTTTCATTTCCCGGATTCCACTCCGGGCAGCCCTATTCGTGAAAACCCTTCGCCGGTAAAAGCTGCGGACGAAGCAGCAAAGACAGAAGAGGGGGAAGAGAGTCATCCGGAAGAAACAGTCAACAAAGAAACAGATAATGAAGAAACAATGACAAATGTGTCAGAAAATGAAACCGCTCCCAAAGAGAGCATACAAGCAGAGCTGCCGGACAGAAGGATAGGAGCAGCCCAGCCTTTTCAGGCTGATTCCTCTTACTTTGATGATGCTTTATTTATTGGAGATTCCAGAACGGTGGGGCTGTTGGAATACGGCGATCTGGGTCAGGCAGAGGTGCTTGCAGATTCGGGAATGAGCGTATATAAGATCATGAAGACGGCTTTTCCCTTAAAAAACGGTGAAAAAGTCTATTTGGAGGAGCTTCTGGCGGACAGAAGCTTTGGGAAGATTTATATCATGCTGGGAATCAATGAGCTGGGCTATGATTTTGAACAGACGGTAAAACGATATCAGGAGCTGGTGGATATGATTTGCTCCGCCCAGCCCGGTGCCATTGTTTTTCTGGAGGCTAATCTGCATATTACCCAGGAAAAGTCAGGGAGGTCACCCCACTATAATAATGAAAATATAAATCGATTTAATTATGCAGTCAGCGAAATGGCAGATGGAGAAAGGATATTCTATCTGGACGTAAATCCCTTATTTGACGACGAAAAGGGAGCTCTCAATTCGGAACTGACCACAGACCATACTCATATTTTAGGTAAGTATTATACCAGCTGGGTAGACTGGATACTTACTCAGGCAAGGTAAGGAGGAGCAGGTAGGCAATATGCTCCATTTTCCTCAGGAAATTGCTATTCTAAAAAAACTGATACAGGAGAAAAACGGTGCCTAATATCAATCTACTGATTAAGCCGGCCTCCGGGCTG
>JBJFFP010000057.1:0-34375 GCA_051891855.1 Lachnospiraceae bacterium
ATATGGAAAGTGTCTGACTGAGACAGATCGAAAGAGATTGGAGAAAATAGGAGAAGAGAAAGAATTTTGTGAGGTAATTGGATTTATGCTGGAGGAAAACATAAAGCTGGAGCAGGAAAGCATTATTTAGCAGTGGTTATAACGTAAGTGCCTAATATAAAGGCTACTGAAAAAGGATTGTCTTTTGCGGCTGCATGACACAGATATTTCGGCCACCTTTGACTCCAAATGGACAGCAGAATAGGAAAGCTTTGCGATGAAAACACGCCAATGGAATATATACAATTTTAGATCTCTGCCAGTCACGATGTAGATTATACGGTTTGCGCGTATGTCACGGCACAAAAAGATTGCATAGAAAAAAACGCAGTGTTATCAAGGGTTTGTGAGGTTTAATTAAGAAAAACCACACCAATTTTACACCAAGTAATTAGTAGCAAGAAGATTATGCGAGAATGAGGCTCAAATGCAGGAAAAGTAGGAGAAATGTTAAGCAGAGAGAAGATACAGTACAGGTAAGTATTGTATCTTTTTCTTTTCTGGAATTGCAACACTTATTAAAATGTGACTGCTGGTTGTTGTATTGCCCCTGTGGGCGTGTTTGTGGCGATTTGTGGCGTTGTAAGGAGAAAGATAGAGAGAGTTGGACGATAAGAATCTAAAACGCAAATTGGGGCGAAATTGAAGGAATGAAATCTGCCACAAAAAGTAGGGTCGAAAATAGTGCAGGTTAAAGGAGTTATGCCACCAAGGGGCGGCATAACCCGTGAAACGCTCACCGGCAGTGCCGATGGGGCATTTTGAGTATGGCATAACTTTTGATGCAGAGTTTGGAATTATTATGCCACATTTACAAAAATAACCGGAAACGAAGGAAATATAGGGCGAATTTGTTATACCATGAGGAAAAGCACCAAGGGAAAAGTATGCCCATTAGATGGACTATGGTATAGGTCATGGTGAACCATGCAGTTAAGTACATAATTTAAGTAATAAAGACAGAGAAAAAAGAAGTATTTGTATTGACTTTCATGCCATGTAAAAATATAATTACAAGCATAGAAGTCAACGAAAAGAAAGGAAACTATTGTGGGAGCAACTGAAGAAATTATCAAGATGGCAAAAGAGAATAATGGTACGGTTACTACTGCAATGGTGGTTGCAGCAGGTATTTCTCGTGGCAATATCAAATACCTTGTCGACAAGGGAATGATTGAAAAGTCAGCAAGAGGTGTTTATATTTTGCCGGAGGTTTGGGATGATGAGATTTTTAATTTGCAGAGTCGTTTTAAACGAGGAATCTATTCTCATGAAACAGCATTGTTTCTTTGGGATTTAACGGACAGAACCCCGAACAGATATCAAATGACGTTTCCGGCGAATTATAATTTGACAAAACCTAAAGAAGAAAACATTCGCTGTGTGCAATGCAAGGAAGCTCTGTATGATTTAGGAGTGGCAGAAGTGCTTACGCCAGGAGGAAATACAGTAAAGGCTTATAGTGTGGAGCGCACGCTCTGTGATATTTTACGCCCATATAGTCATGTGGATATTCAGATAGTGACGGAGGCGTTTAAGCGTTATGCGACCAGAGCGGATAAAAATATTCCGCTTTTGTCAGAGTATGCAAAAGCCTTAAAGGTAGAGAAAAAACTCAGAGCATATCTGGAGGTGTTGTTATGAAAAATGCAATGCAGTTAAAAGCGATTATAAAGAATCTTGCAAAGGAAAAACATATATCCGCACAGCTTGTAATGCAGAATTTTATGTTGGAGAGATTGCTGGAACGAATATCTATTTCAAAATATCAGCAGAATTTTATTTTAAAAGGTGGTTTCTTGATTGCAGCGATGGTGGGACTTGATACCAGAGCGACTATGGATATGGATGCAACCATAAAAGGCTTGCCTGTCAATGAGCAGACGGTGTGGGAAATGTTTGAAGAGATTTGCAAAATAGAATTAGAGGATGATGTGACCTTTAGTTTCCGTAGCATCGGAGAGATTCTAGAGGGCGATGTATATACCGGGTATCGTGTTTCTCTGTCTGCAAATTATCCGCCAATGGCTGTTCCGTTGAAATTGGATATCACGACAGGGGACAAGATTACACCAAAAGAGATAGAGTATCAATTTAAACTTCTCTTGGAGGATAGAAGTATTTCGGCGCTTGCGTATAATCTGGAAACTATTATGGCAGAAAAGCTGGAGACAGTCATATCTAGAGGCGACCAGAATACCAGACCAAGAGATTACTATGATATCTACATATTAGCCAAGCTGCAATATGCAAATATAGAGCCGGATGCATTAGGGGCTGCACTGAACGCTACCACAGAGAAGCGTGGATCATCAACTGTGGTTAAGGAGTACCGTAGCATCATGGATACGGTTAAGAGTAGCGAAGTAATGCAGAAGCAGTGGAAGAATTATCAGAAGGATTTTGAGTATGCAACGGACATTGCGCTTGAGGATGCGTGTGATGTGGTGGTAGAGTTGATGGAAAACTTGATAGTTGGCTAACAACGAAAATAATACATGAAAAAGACGGAGGAGAAAATGCGGTTAGTAAGCATAAAAATCCAAAATTATCGATTACTTATTAATGCAGATTTGCAAGTAGATAATAATACTACTTTGATTGTTGGGCGCAATAATACAGCAAAAACATCCTGCGTTGAACTAATAGATAAACCTTGCATGTATTCCATTGTTGTTCATTGAGGAACCAGAGTCTCATATGCATCCACAGATGCAACAAACATTTGCTAGTTATTTGGAGAAGTTTTTAGGTGAGATTTCTGATGTGCATATTCAGACATTTTTGACATCTCATTCAGCACATATAGCGAATACGATTGATTTTTCTCAGATTCGCTATGCACAAAAAACAGTAAAAGGTGTTATTTATAAGAACCTGAATACTTTTGCCAAAAACAATAGTGCAAACTTGGAGTTTATAAAAAAATATCTTACGCTTAGTAGATGTGATTTGTTTTTTGCAGATAAGGTTATTTTTGTGGAGGGAGCATCTGAAAGATTACTCCTTCCGGATATGATAGATAAATGTAACAAGGAAGGTTTATTCGATTCAAGAAAATATAAATTACCAGCACAATATTATGCACTTATTGAAATTGGTGGAGCTTATGCAAGCAAGTTTATTCCATTTGTAAACTTTTTGGGAATTCCTTGTTTAATACTTACAGATATAGATTCGATAAAGAGTGGAAAGTCTGCACTTGTAAGCGAAGGTGACTCTACGTCCAATGCTAGGAGTATTCCTTGTAGTGAAGAAAAAGAGGCCTGAGAATGAATAAGTAACAGACGTTGAGATATTATGATGAAATTGGTTTGTTAAAACCGACTGAATTAACGGAGAATGGTTATCGGCTCTATGACAACAAAGCGTTAGAAAAGTTGCAGGAAATCTTGTTTTTTAGAAAATTGGAAATACCGCTGATGGATAATCCGGTTTTGCAAATGAACAGGCTATGACGGCTCTAAAGCGTTACTATGGAGTATAGTATCCATTTTGATAACAGCATAGGATACTCTGATTTTTTGGCAAAAGGCGACAAAGTACAATATTTTCCAAAATCATAATATTTTTCTTAAATACCGCAATTTCTTTTATTAAGTGTTATAATAAATACAAGCAGAAAAAAGATGAGTTGAGACATAATTGGAGGTGCGGTATGAAAACAGTAAATCAATCCTACAGGAAAAGCTATCAGGAAAGGGTTTTGTGTATTGACGATAATCTTGATGCTTTAATCTGGCGGCTTAGAGTAATTGAGGCAGCGAAGGAGGAGCTGATTTTTGTCACCTTTGATACAGAAGATGATTTAAGCGGCAGAGCATTAATGGCTGCTCTTTTACATGCTGCCGATCGGGGAGTCAGGGTACAGATTCTGATAGACGGAATCAGTGCAAGGCTTCATCAGGAAAAGAATGACTGTTTTATGGTATTGGCCAATGCCGAAAATGTGGAGGTCAGATTTTACAATCCCCTGACGGTGAAAAACAGAAAAGCAGCCAGCTACCGAATGCATGATAAATATCTGATTGCGGATAATGTTCTTTATATTCTTGGAGGAAGGAACAGTAACGATCTGTTTCTGGGGAATTTCAGCGATAAGTATAATGTGGACCGGGATGTTTTGGTTTACCAGCGGGAGAAGGAGAATACCTCGCTTTGTCAGCTTCGGGAGTATTTTGAACGAATCTGGGCACTTCCCACCAATGGTCTTTTTAATCGAACCATGAAAGAAAAGGTGAGAGAAAGCGGGGAAGAAAAGCTGAGAAAGCATTACCGGCTGTTGCTGAAAAAGTATCCCGAGGCTTTCTGGCAGATTGACTGGAAAGCGGAAACCATGAATGTGGAGGAGATAAAGCTTCTTTCCAATCCGGTGGAAGCTGAATTTAAGGAACCGCAGCTATGGGACAGCTTAAGTGAGTATATGAACAGGGGGCAGAAAATTTTTTTCAATACTCCCTATTTTATCTGTGATGAGCGGATGTACGAGGAACTGTCCTATTTGTGTGCCAGTGGAAAGCAGGTTCAGATGATGACCAACGGTGTGGAAAATGGAGCAAATTTGGCAGGCTGTGTAGATTATCTGAACGAACGTCCCAGAATCCTGAAAATGGGAATGGAGGTATATGAATATCACGGAGGGCAGTCGGTTCATCGTAAGACGGTTCTCGTTGATCAGGACATCAGTATTGTAGGCTCTTTTAATTTTGATATGAGAAGCACCTATCATGATACGGAGCTGATGCTGGTCATCAGAAGTAAGGAGTTAAACCGCCAGCTCAGAGAGGTGGTCAGAAAGGACATGGAGCTGAGCAACCAGGTAATGCCGGATGGTACCCAGAGGCAGGGTAAGCATTATCAGAAGGCAAGTATATCCAGAAGAAGAAAGGCTACCTATCACATGCTGAGGCCTGTTTTAAAGCCCATTCGGCATTTACTGTAACAGGACAAGATAGGACAAGGGGGAACACAGTGATTATTGTGTTCCCTCTGATTCTTTTGTTTAACCATCAAGTTTTTCAAAAAAGCTTTCCAGAAGCTCCATAGAGCGATTCTGCCAGGTATGCTTTAAGACAACCTTCTGATAGCCTCTCTCAATCAACTGTACCGCTTCTTCGGGATTGTCTTCATAGTATTGAACCAGCAGAGGAAGCTTTTCCATCTCATCCAGTGAGTAGAAAACAATATCCTTACCATCCGTAAATTCCTCTGTAAGATAACCGCTGGGATCAGTAATGCACAGGGAGTGGGCCAGCATAGCGTTATAGACCCGGTCGTGCGACCCGTCCTTAAACCAGGGCATGCTGTTTAACACAAATCGACTGTCCTGCATTTTGCGAATACATTCTTCCTGGGAAAGGGAACCGCCGTAATGGAAGCAGGGGTGGGTAAAAAAGTCGCAGGCTTCCCAACCGGAGCCGAATACGGTGACATGGATGCCGGCCTTTACCAGAATCCGAACCAGATTTTCCCGAAAGATAAAGTTGGTATTCAGGTCACAGTAGCGGTATTTTTCCAAAGTCTTTTTCAGTAGGGCTTCATCGGCAGATCCCAGAATTTGCTCAATAGCCTCTTCTACAGTCAACTCGGTATTTTGGCAGAGAAGGGAAATCACTTTACGGGAAAAGGCATCATCTATGGCATCAGGATTTTTTTTCAGGCTGCCTACATAAAGGGCCTGAATGGAACGCTCCTGCCAGGGGATGACTTCCCCGGAGAGCAGCTCTTGGGCACCTAAAGGAAGAAAGAAGCAGCTCTTTACCCGGGGATAAAAGCGTTTCACATAGTCCACATGCTTCCTGTCTACGCAGGTAACCACCAGGGAGGCGGGAGCTTCATCAAAGGTATCAAAAAAATACAGAGGATGATCAAACATAAAATTAAAGCAGGGGATATTCAGATAATCCCACAAATTTTCCCCGCTTTTCAGGCAGCGGCAGGCTCCCAACGTATTGAAGGTAAGGCAGAAATCCACGCCTTTTTTACAAAAATCCCAAAAGGCAGAGGGGTCTGCTTCTATAGCAGAGGCTTCAAAAATAAAGGTTTCATGCCCCAAAGCCTCAAAAGTTTTGCGAAAGCACTCCGCCGTATAGTTGACGATGGCCATTTTATCTTCAATGATAATTATTCGCAGCGGCTTATTTTGAGCGGAAACATCATAGGAAAAGATGGGAAGGTATGCGGAAAAATCTCCCTGATATTCCGTAAGAAGTCCCAGCAGCTCGTGAAGAGGAGAGTAAGCGGAATCCAGCAAAAAGCCCCGCTCGGCCCAGAATAGTGCCAGAGGATAGAGACCCTCATAGTAGTAAAGAGCTGCCTCCAGATAGCAGGTGACGGCAGTTTCAGCCGTACCGGTGCGGTGAAAGCCCTGAACCAGAGCCCGGGCACTCTTTAAGTCTCCTGACTGTAAGGTATGATTTAAGGTGTTCTGATATTGATTCAGCCAATCCATGTCTTTCTCCCATTCGTTTATTTGCCCGTTTGGGCATTGTTTTTTCCATTATAGCAAAGTTTGCTCCCATTTTGAATGCCAATACAAAACCCGCAGTAAATAAATTTAGTTAAATAAATTGAAATAGTTATTGACAGACCTGAAAGACTGATATATAATTCATTCAGTAAATTTAAGTAAAGAAATTTAACTAAATTTATTTGTAAAAGAAAAGCAAGGAGGATTTGAAAATGATATTCGACAAAGTAAAGGAAATTATTGTGGATACCTTAGGCTGTGATGAGGAGGCAGTAGTATTGACTGCAAGCCTGAAGGAGGATCTGGGGGCTGACTCTCTGGATGCAGTAGAGCTGAATATGGCATTGGAGGAAGAGTTTGGTCTTTCCATTCCCGATGAAGCACTGGTAAATTTCGTTACCGTAAAGGATATTGTAGAGTATATTGAAAAGAATAAATAAGCTGCCCCTTTAGGCTTATAGAAACTTCAAGCTGGAGGAAAACATGGATATTCAGGATATTTATTCCTTAATGGAGCGTTTTGAGACATCGGCTTTAAATCGGATGAAGCTGGAAATGGGTGAGATCAGGCTCACTCTGGAAAAGGGATGGAATACGGCAGCAGCCCCGGCTGATGGGAGGAATGCGGCAGCGGCTGTAGTATACCCGGCAGCACATTTGGCAGCAGCGGAAGAAGAGTCCCGGATAAAAGAAGAGAAAAAAGGAATCAAGGCTCCCTTTGTGGGTACCTTTTATCTGGCTCCGTCTCCTGATGAGAAGCCCTTCGTTACCCCCGGGCAGTCGGTGAAAAAGGGGGATGTGATAGGGATTATTGAGGCCATGAAGCTGATGAATGAAATTCTGGCACCTGAGGATGGTGTAATTGAAGCTATTCTGGTGGAAGACGGTGCTATGGTGGAATATAATCAGACCCTGATGACAGTAAAATAGAAGGCAGCTAAGCAAGGATAGGAAAGATGTTTAAACGAATTTTAATTGCCAACCGTGGGGAAATAGCCCTGCGCATTATCCGTTGCTGCAGGGAAATGGGAATTGAGACGGTAGCCGTTTATTCTACTGCAGATGAACAGTCTCTGCCGGTTATGCTGGCTACATACAGTGTATGTATCGGACCTGAAAAAGCCCAGGACAGCTATTTGAACCGGGAGGCGATTTTAGAGACAGCCCGGCAGATGAACTGTGATGCCATACATCCCGGGTATGGTTTCCTTTCAGAAAATGCGGATTTTGCCAAAGCCTGTGAAGAAAATGGAATTACCTTTATCGGGCCTTCCTCCAAGGTGATTCGCAGAATGGGAGACAAGCAGACCGCAAGAAGCCTGATGCAAAAAAATGATGTACCTATAGTCCCCGGGTCACCCTCAACCCTTGCTTCGTTAGAAGAAGCAAGGGAAGAAGCTGAAAAAATCGGCTATCCGGTTTTGATCAAGGCGACGGCAGGCGGCGGCGGAAAAGGCATGCGTAAGGTTTTTTATGAGGAGGAGCTGGAGAAAGCATTTTTCACGGCGAAATCGGAGGCGGAATCAGCCTTTGGGAACGGTGACGTCTATTTGGAAAAGCTGATTTTGAACCCCCGCCATATTGAATTTCAGATTTTAGCGGATAACTACGGAAATATTATCCATCTGGGAGAAAGGGATTGCTCCATCCAAAGGAACAATCAGAAGCTTTTGGAGGAGGCACCTTCCTGGGCCTTGGACAATGAGCTAAGAAGCCGCATGGGAAAGGAAGCGGTAAAGGCAGCCCGGGCAGCAGGCTATACCAATGCGGGTACGGTGGAGTTTGTACTGGATGAAGATAAACAGTTTTATTTTATCGAAATGAATACCCGGATTCAGGTGGAGCATCCGGTGACGGAGCTTTTGTGCGGCGTGGATCTACTGAAGGAACAGATTCGCATTGCAGCAGGAAGACGGCTGGAGCTGACTCAGGACGGGGTAAAGCTCACGGGCCATGCTATGGAATGCCGTATTAATGCGGCAGGGCCGGGAAAGGTAAGCTTTCTTCATTTTCCGGCAGGGCCGGGGGTAAGAGTAGACAGCTATCTGTATAGCGGCTGTGAGATCAGTCCTCACTACGATTCCATGCTGGCAAAGATCATCGTTACGGGAAAAACCAGACTGGAGACTATCCGAAGGATGAGAAGAGCACTGGAGGAGCTGATGGTCGAAGGCGTGCAGACCAATACGGAATTTATGCATTTACTCACCTATCATCCGGAGTTTATTCGGGGCAGATACGATACCTCCTTCTGGGAGAAATACAGCGAAACTATAATGCGGTGGAATGAGGAGGGAATGACCTCAGATGACGACACATAATCTGTTTTTACAACGAAGGAAAAAATTGCTGAAGCTGGATCAGCTCCGTAAGACGGGAGAAGTTAAACCCAAGGTGGTCTGCCCGCAGTGCGGACACAGCGTAGAAAAGGATAAAATCAGAAGAAACCATAAGATATGTCCTCTCTGCCACTATTATTTTCCCCTGACTCCGAAAGAGAGACTTAAGCTTATTGCGGATGAAAAGACCTTTAGAGAGCTGAAAAAGGGCTTATCCACCAAGGATCCCCTTGCTTTTCCGGCTTATCAGGAAAAGCTGGATGAACTGAGGCAAAAAACCGGAGAACAGGATGCGGTAGTGACAGGAACGATGGAAATTGGCAAAATCCCTGTGGCGGTGGGAGTAATGGACAGCCGTTTTCTCATGGGAAGCATGGGAACCGTGGTAGGAGAAAAAATTACCCTGTTAGCAGAATATGCGGCAGTTAAGGGGCTTGTGCTGCTTCTGTTTTCTGCCAGTGGAGGGGCCAGAATGCAGGAGGGAATGTTTGCGCTGATGCAGATGGCAAAGACCTCGGCAGCCATTGAGCGGTTCAAGGCAAAGGGAGGATTGTACATTTCCTGTCTCACCAATCCCACTACAGGTGGGGTTAGCGCCAGCTTTGCCAGCCTTGGAGATATTATGCTGGCAGAACCGGAGGCATTAATCTGTTTTGCGGGGCCCAGAGTAATCCGGCAGACCATAGGAGAACAGCTTCCCGAGGGCTTCCAGAAGTCACAGTTTCTTTTGGAGCATGGAATGTTGGATATGGTAGTGGAGCGTCAGGAATTGAAAAAGACTCTGCATACCCTGCTTCGTCTGCACCAAAGGGGAGGAGAGATAAAATGACAGAAAAAGGATGGGTATCCGCCTATGACCGGGTGACTCTGGCCAGAGCAAAGGAACGGCCGGGAATAACGGATTATATAGACTTTCTTTTCGACGATTTTCTGGAAATGAAGGGAGATCGTCTGGGAAAAGAGGACAGCAGCATTTTAGGAGGCATTGGTCTCTTCCACGGAACTCCGATAACGGTAATCGGCCACCGTAAAGGGAAAAATACACAGGAAAATCTGCTCTGTAATTTCGGAATGTCTTTGCCGGAGGGCTATCGGAAGGCCCTGCGGCTGATGAGGCAGGCAGAGAAATTCAAGCGGCCGGTAATTACCTTTATCGATACCCCCGGAGCCTATCCGGGGCTGGAGGCAGAAAGCCACGGTCAAAGCATTGCACTGGCAGAATGTATTGCCGGCATGAGCAGTCTGGAAATTCCCATTATTGCCGTAATTACCGGAGAGGGAAGCAGTGGAGGAGCATTGGCCCTGGGAGTGGCAGATCGGATATGGATGCTGGAAAATGCCGTATATTCTATTCTGTCTCCGGAAGGCTTTGCCAGTATTCTCTGGAAGGATGCCAAGCGGGCTGCTGAAGCCAGCGAGCTGATGAAGATAACGGCGCCTGAGCTTCTGGAATACGGATTGATTGATGGGATTTTACCGGAAGGACCCAAGCTTATGCAGCAGTTGGATAAAATGCTGGTTAATGAATTGATGGTACTGAAAAAGTACAGGGGAAGTACACTGGCAAAAAAACGATACCGGAAATTCAGGACCATAGACGGAGGGTTCAGACCCAGATAGAAAGCCGCAAAAGCGGCAGAATGAGAGGAAAAATGCAGGGAATCAAAATTGCAGCCACCGGACGGGCTCTGCCAAAGAAGATTGTCACCAATGAAGAGATGAGCAGGCTGGTGGATACCAATGATGAATGGATCAGAACCAGAACCGGTATAGGTCAACGCCATTTTTGTGAGCAGGAAACCTCTACCGGACTGGCCATTGAAGCAGCTAAAAAGGCTATGAAAAATGCCGGTATCGGAGGGCAGGAGATAGAGGCAGTGATTATAGCCACGGTTACGCCGGAGCTTGCTTTTCCTTCTACGGCCTGTATGGTACAGAAGGCTTTGGGGCTGCCCCGGGATATGATGGCCTTTGATATCAGTGCAGGCTGTACCGGCTTTCTTTACGGGATAGGGATTGCCCGAGGACTTTTACAGGCAGGAAGAAAAAAATATGTACTATTGGTAGGAGTGGAGCAGCTTTCCAGAATAATGGATTTTACGGATCGCTCCACCTGTGTTCTTTTCGGAGACGGAGCCGGAGCGGCAGTGGTAGAGCTGACGGATGAGCTTTTTGCTTACCGTGCCTGGTCTGATGGTGAAGCCGGACCGCTAAATTGTCCTGGAGTAGGAAATGATGGTGCCCATTTACATATGGAAGGAAATCAGGTCTTCAAATTTGCGGTAAAGGCCATCGAACAGGGGGTGGAAGCTGTTTTGGCTGATACGGCCCTGACCATGAATGACATCGACTATGTGGTCTGCCATCAGGCTAACCGAAGAATCATCGAGCATGTAAAGAAAAAATATGAGGGGGCAAAGGCAGACTTCTATATCAATATAGAATCCTATGCAAATACCTCAGCAGCCAGCATTCCCATTGCCCTGGATGAAATGAGGGAAAAGGGCTTGCTTAAGCCGGGAATGAAAATCATTTGCGTGGGCTTTGGTGCAGGCTTTACCTGGGGAAGTACCCTTTTTACTGTTTAAAGTCCGCTGAAGCGGCAGAATGAGAGGAAATATGAGGTTAAATGAAATCTTGGGAATTAAATACCCGATTATTCAGGGAGGAATGGCCAATATTGCCACCGGTGAATTTGCAGCAGCCGTTTCCAATGCAGGTGGTTTGGGATTGATCGGTGCAGCGGGAATGAATCCGGATTCTTTACGGGAGAATATTCGCAGGGCAAAGGAATTGACCCATGAGAAATTTGGAGTGAATCTGATGCTGATGAATCCCCAGGTGGACGAAATGGCAGAAATTGTGGTGGAGGAAGGCATAAAATACCTGACTACCGGAGCGGGTAATCCCAATAAATATATGGACAAATGGAAAGAGGCAGGAATCTTTGTTATGCCGGTGGTTGCCAGTGTAGCCCTTGCCCGTTTAATGGAACGGGCAGGAGCCGATGCCATAATTGCAGAGGGGACGGAAAGCGGAGGACATATCGGAGAGCTGACTACCATGGCTCTGGTTCCCCAGGTAGTGGACGCGGTAAACATTCCGGTTATTGCTGCCGGAGGAATTGCTTCAGGAAGACAACTGGCAGCAGCCTATGCCCTGGGAGCAGTGGGAGCTCAGGTAGGCACCTGTTTGTTGGTGTCTGAGGAATGCCCCGTCCATAACGCTTACAAAGAGGCGGTAATCAAGGCCAAGGATATTGATACCATCGTCACGGGAAGAATCGCCGGTACTCCGGTAAGGATTTTGAAGAATAAGATGGCCAGAGAATATGTTAAAAAGGAAAAAGAGGGAGCAACCCTGATGGAGCTGGAGCAGTATACCCTGGGTTCCTTGAGAAGGGCCGTATTTGAAGGAGATATCCGGACCGGTTCCGTAATGGCGGGCCAGGTGGCAGGTCAGCTAAAAGACATAAGACCCGTGGCTCAGATTCTGGAGGAGCTTTGTGCGGACAGTATAAAAGTAATAGAAAGTCTGAAATAAGGAGAAGCCGATGAAAACCATATGGATGTACGCAGGACAGGGAAGTCAGAGAGAGGGAATGGGAAGAGACCTGTATGAAGCCTATGAGGAATATCGCCGGGTAATTGATTCCCTGAAGCTGTCCTTTGATGTAAAAAAAATGATGCATGAAGGAAAACCGGAGGAGCTGTCCGAAACCAGGTATACCCAGCCTTGCATGGCAGCCTTTGGGGCAGGGGTAACGGCGATACTTAGGGAAAGGGGATTTTCCCCCGACGGGGTTTGTGGCTTAAGCCTTGGAGAATATGGTGCCCTTCACGCGGCGGGTGTTCTTAAGGCAGATACCTACGTTAAGCTGGTAGAGCTTCGGGGACAGGCCATGGAAAAGGCTGCCGGGCAGCTGAAGGAGAGGGGAAATCTATGCAGCATGAGCGCTGTTTTAGGACTCTCGGAAGAAAAAGTGAAGGAAGCCTGTGAGGAAAGCGGGGCAGGCTTCGTGGTACCCGTAAATTTTAACTGTCCCGGACAGTGTGTCATCTGCGGAGATGAGCCGGGAGTACAGGAGGCAGAAGAAAAGGCACGGGAAAAAGGAGCAAAACGTTGTATGCGCCTGAAGGTAGGCGGGCCCTTCCATACCAAATATATGGCAGAGGCCGGTAAAGAGCTGGAAGCTTATCTGCAGAAGGTATCCTTTCAGGCCCCCCAGGTTCCGGTAGCTTTAAATGTAACGGGGAAGCTTTATGAGCATAAGACTGAGGACAGGGATTTAACTTCTTTAAAGGAGCTTTTGGTGAGACAGATTCAAAGCAGTGTCTATTTTGAAAAGGAGCTTCGCTTGTTTTTGGAAGCGGGAGCAGATACCTTTGTGGAAATCGGGCCGGGAAATGTACTCACAGGATTTGTGAAAAAAACAGCCAAGGCTATGGGAAGGACCATTACGGCCATTAGCCTGGATAAGGCAGAGGACATAGAAAAATATCTTTCGGATCAATGAGAATAAGGGGTAGAGATGGAAAACAGAAAGCTTGCATTAGTTACCGGCGGAAGCCGGGGAATCGGCCGGGCAGTAGCTCTTCGTCTGGCAAAAATGGATATGGATATTGTATTTAGCTATCAGGGCGGAAAAGAAGCGGCCGCAGAAACTTTAAAGCTGTGTGAAGCGCTGGGGGTAAGAGCCTTGGCGGTTCAGGCAGATGCGGCGAACCGGGAGGATTGTGAGCGATTGGTAGAGAAGGCAGCAGCCTTCGGAGGGGATAGAATTGATGTGCTGGTCAACAATGCGGGAATTACCAGAGACAGTCTGATTCTCAGAATGACGGATGAACAGTTTGAGGAGGTAATTCAGACTAATCTTAACGGTGTGTTTTATGTACTCAGGTCGGTAAGCAAGCTGATGCTGAAACAAAAATCCGGCAGGATCATCAATATCAGCAGTGTGGCCGGAGTAATGGGGAATGCCGGCCAGGTGAATTATTCCGCCAGCAAAGCCGGGGTAATCGGTATGACAAAGGCTTTGGCAAGGGAGCTGGCCAGTCGAAGAATTACCGTAAATGCAGTGGCACCGGGAATGATTGAAACGGATATGACCGAGGGAATGCCGGAAAAAGCAAGAGAGGAGCTTATTGCTGCAATTCCCTTTAAGTCGATGGGAAAAGTAGAGGATATTGCGGGTGCGGTTGCTTTTCTGGCAGGAGAGGAAAGCGGATACATTACGGGGCAGGTTCTTTTGGTGGATGGAGGAATGTGTATATGAGAAGAGTAGTTGTTACCGGCTTAGGGGCCATTACCCCCCTGGGAAAAAATGTACAGGAAACATGGGAAGGAATCCGGGCAGGAAAGTGTGCGGTTGCCCCCATTACCGGCTATGATACTGACGGCAGAAGGGTGACCCTGGCTGCCCAGGTTAAGGATTTTCAGCCCCAGGAGTGTCTGGATAAGCGGGAGATCAGAACCATGGATCGCTTTTCCCAATTTGCCCTTATTGCGGCAAAGGAGGCTTACGTAGATTCCGGCTTGTCTCGGGAGACGGAAGATACCTCCCGCTGCGGTGTAATCGTTTCCAGTGGTATCGGCGGTATTTCCACCATTGAGGCAGAGGATGGAAGAGGAAGAGAAAAGGGCTATGACCGTGTTTCTCCCTACTTTATTCCCATGGCAATTACCAATATGGCAGCAGGAAACATTGCCATTGCCCTTGGATTTCAGGGAATATGCAGCTGTGTGGTAACGGCCTGTGCCGGAGGAACCAATGCCATAGGTGATGCCTTCTATCGAATCCGTCATGGAATAGAGGATGTGATTCTCTGCGGCGGAAGTGAAGCAGCCATTACCCCTTTGGGGATAGGAGGCTTTACTTCCATGAAGGCTCTGCATATGGGAACAGACCCTAACCGCGCCTCCATTCCCTTCGATAAGGAACGCAGCGGCTTTGTTATGGGCGAGGGTGCGGCAATGCTGGTTTTGGAGGAATATGAGCATGCCGTGAATCGGGGAGCAAAAATCTATTGCGAGGTAGCAGGCTACGGGACCAACTGTGATGCCAACCACATGACGGCTCCCTTAGAGGACGGAAGCCAAGCGGCAAAATGTATGCAGCTTGCCATTAAGGATGCAGGGATTACACCGGACAGGATAGATTATATTAATGCCCACGGTACTTCTACTCCCTTAAATGATAAGGGAGAGACCAAAGCCGTAAAGCTGGCCTTTGGCGAGGCGGCGGGAAAGGTAATGATCAGCTCCACAAAATCCATGACCGGACATCTTCTGGGAGCCAGCGGTGCTGTGGAGGGTGTGATTACCGTTCTTAGTATACAGAATGATTTTGTACCGGCCACCATCAATTATCGTGAACCGGACGAAGAATGTGATTTGGATATTGTTCCCAATGAGGGGCGAAAAACGAAGGTGAATTTTGCCATGTCCAATTCTCTTGGCTTTGGCGGCCATAATGCAAGTATCGTATTTAAGAAAGTGGAATGAGGAAAAACTATGGAATTAAATTCAAACGAAATTCAACAGATTATTCCCCATCGCTATCCCTTTCTTCTGATCGACCGAATAACTCAGTGTATACCGGGTAAAATGGCTGTAGGAAGAAAGTGTGTTACTGCCAATGAAATGCAGTTTATGGGGCATTTTCCCCAAAAACATGTTATGCCCGGGGTATTGATTATTGAGGCTCTGGCCCAGACCGGTGCGGTAGCCCTGTTGATGGAAGAAAAAAATCGGGGAAAGCTTGCTCTCTTCGGAGGAATCAGGAAAGCACGCTTTCGCAGACAGGTTATTCCCGGGGATGTACTGGAGCTTCATTGTGAAATTCTTACCAGAAAAGGGCCTGTAGGTATCGGAAAAGCGATTGCCTATGTAGAGGGTGAAGTAGCTGTGGAGGGAGAACTTACATTTGCAATCGATACTGAAAGTTGATATACTCTTCATAAGCAACGAGGAGGTAAGCTATGCTTCGCGAATCATTTACCAGGGTATATTCAAAATTTAAACTGCATTTTTACCAGAAGGTATTTGAACGCTGGAAGGACAGGGAGGCATCACTGACTACAGTGGAGACCTTTTGCATGGAAATCATTAATGCAGCAGGAGAGCCTACGGTTAATGAATTTGCCAAATTGGCCAATCTTTCCTCCCCCAATGCAGCCTACAAGGTAAATAATCTGGTGAAAAAGGGTTACCTGGAAAAGGTTCAGTCCAGGGAAGATAAACGGGAATATCATCTGCGGGTAACACAGAAATATCTGGACTATTATAACATCAGCTACCAGTACATGGATACGGTATTAAAAAGGATGGAAGAACGGTTCAGCCTGGAAGAAATCGAGATACTGGTACGGATGCTTCGGATCATGGATGAAGAGCTGATGTCAGAAATTCAGATTTAAGGAGAGGATATTCTTGGCAAAATTATATTTTTATTATGGTGCCATGGGCAGCTCTAAAACAGCCAATGCACTGATGACAGAATACAACTACGCAGAGAGAGGGCAGAAAGCCCTTTTGGGGAAAACCAATATAGATACCCGTAACGGAAAGTATAAAATCCGTTCCCGAATCGGGTTGGAAAAGGACTGCGTATTGCTTTCCGATATCTGTGCCATGAGTAATGAGGAGCTGGAAAGCTATGATGCTGTTATCGTAGATGAGATTCAGTTTGCCACAGTAGACCAGATCAATTTTCTGGCCCGGGTGGTGGATGAGCTGGGAGTGCCGGTTCTTTGCTACGGACTTCGCACGGACTTTCAGACCAATCTTTTTGAAGGATCCAGAAGGCTTTTAGAGCTGGCGGATGAGATTAAGGAAGTGAAGACCGTCTGCTGGTGCGGTAAGAAAGCCATTTGTAATGCCCGCTATAACGGAGAGGGAATCGTAAGAGAGGGTACTCAGGTAATGCTGGGAGCCAACGATGAATATATGGCCCTTTGCCGTAAGCACTTTATGGAAGGAAAACTGCACAAGGAATAAAACAGTTGTCCAAAACTGCCACACAGCAAGGTGGCAGTTTTTTTCTGCCACGGATAAGGCTATAGCCTGAATCTATATCCAATCATAATAATTGCCAATAAAAAAGAAGAGAAACAGTGGTTGACAAATGGAGACTGCTTGCATATACTACATATATACCTACCGGGTGAATAGGTTAATAAAGAAAGGGACAGGGTGAAATGGATTTTTCGTTTATGATAAAATACGCACCGCTGTATCTGGAGGCAGCATTGCTGACCATAAAGATTGCGGCCTGCGGAATCGTTGGAGCCTTTGTGGTGGGAATCGTCTGTTGTCTGATTAAAGAGCTGAAGCTGCCGATTCTTTCTGGGCTGGTACAGATTTATATTGAACTTTCCCGAAATACTCCTTTGTTGATTCAGCTTTTCTTTTTGTACTTCGGACTGCCAAAGCTGGGAATCCTTCTAAGCTCTGAGGCCTGTGGAATTATAGGATTGATTTTTCTGGGTGGTAGCTATATGGCGGAAGGATTCAGAGCAGGTATAGATAACGTTCCGAAAATTCAGAGAGAAACAGCTGCAAGCCTGGGGATGACCGGATTGCAAATCTTTTTCAAGGTAATCTTACCCCAGGCAGTAGCCACCAGTGTACCGGTATTTTGTGCCAACTGTATTTTCCTGATCAAGGAAACGTCGGTATTCAGTGCAGTGGCTCTGGCAGACCTGATGTATGTGACTAAGGATTTGATCGGGCTGTATTATAAGACGGATGAAGCCTTGCTGATGCTGGTGATTGCCTATCTGATCATTTTATTACCGGTATCTCTGGTCAGTTCCTGGATAGAAAGGAGAGTTCGGTATGCAGGATATGGGAATACAGGTTCTCTTTGAGGGAATCAATGCTCAAAGGCTTTTGTCCGGGCTTTGGGTGTCTCTTAGGTTAGCTCTGATTTCCATGGCCTTTTCCGTAATTCTGGGAATCCTCATGGGGATGATTATGACGGTAAAAAACAGGGCAGTCAGGCTGCTTTGCCGTATTTATCTGGAAACGGTAAGAATCATGCCACAGCTGGTGCTGCTCTTTCTGGTTTATTTTGGGGCGGCAAAGCATTTGGGTGTGGATATATCGGGTGAGCTGGCCTCCGTCATCGTGTTTACCTTCTGGGGGACGGCAGAAATGGGAGATTTGGTGAGAAATGCCCTGATTTCCATACCGAAGCATCAGTATGAAAGCGGATACAGCCTGGGTCTGACCAAGCTGCAGGTATACATTCGGATTATTTTACCTCAGACCGTAAGAAGGCTGCTTCCTTCGGGAGTAAATCTTCTTACCAGAATGATTAAAACCACTTCCCTGGTGGTTCTTATCGGTGTAGTCGAGGTGGTAAAGACCGGAAAACAGATTATAGATGCTTCCCGATATAATAATCCGAAAGCGGCATTATGGGTTTACGGGGCCATCTTCCTTCTGTATTTTGCCATTTGCTTTCCCATTTCCAGATTGTCCGTCTTTTTAGAAAAAAGATTGAAAACATAATAGGAGTGAGGCTGGAAAAGGCCGCAGAATTGAGGAGAAGATGAATAAGATAATTTTGGAAACGGTGGGACTGACCAAATCCTTTGAGCCGGGAGCCACCATATTGAAGCATATAGATTTTTCCATCCGGCAGGGAGAGGTTGTGGTTATCGTAGGACCCTCCGGATGCGGAAAGAGTACCTTTCTTCGCTGTCTGAATCTTCTGGAGGATGCGGATGGAGGAGATATTCTTCTGGAGGGAGAGGTAATCAACCGGGAGAAAAAGAATCGGCATAAATATCGGGAGCAGATAGGCATGGTTTTTCAAAGCTACGACCTTTTTCCCCATAAAACCGTACTGGAGAATATTCTTTTAGCTCCCCTTCTGGTACAGAAAAGGAATCGCAAGGAGGTGGAAGAGGAGGCAATGAAGCTTCTGAAGCGAGTGGGACTGGAGGAGAAGGCCAACAGCTATCCCCGTCAGCTTTCCGGTGGACAGAAGCAGAGAGCAGCCATCGTCAGATCCTTGATTATGCACCCCAAGGTACTGCTGCTGGATGAAATTACCGCAGCCCTGGATCCGGAAATGGTTCGGGAGGTATTGCAGGTGGTGCTGGAGCTGGCAAAAGAGGGGATGACCATGCTCATCGTCACTCATGAGATGGAGTTTGCCAAAGCAGTAGCAGACCGGGTGATTTTTTTGGATCAGGGAGAAATTGTGGAGGAAGAGAAGCCAAAGGAATTTTTTACCTACCCAAAGACGGAAAGGGCAAAGAAATTTTTGAATACCTTCCATTATGAAGCATTGGAAATATAATACGAAAAGATGAACCTGAGAGGTTCACATTAAGGAGGAGAAAAATGAAAAAGAAAATCTTAAACACATTCTTACTTGCAGGACTTACTCTGGGACTTTTGACCGGCTGCCAAAAAGCCGCAGAGCAAACGGCTAATCCTTCATCGGAAGGAACACGTGAGGAGGCGGTAAGTGCTGCAGAGGCAGAAGATAGTGCCACAGAAGGCCAGTCAGGAAGAAGTCTTCAGGAAATCCGGGATTCAGGAACCATAAAAATCGGAGTTTTCAGCGATAAAAATCCTTTTGGCTATGTGGATGCCAACGGAGAGGTACAGGGCTATGATGTTTACTTTGCCGATAGAATCGGACAGGATTTGTTGGGTAGCGAAGAAGCGGTGGAATACGTCTTTGTGGAAGCTGCTAACCGCGTAGAGTATCTGCAGTCCGGCAAGGTGGATATTATTCTGGCTAACTTTACCGTTACTGAGGAAAGAGCAGAGAAGGTTGATTTTGCCCTGCCTTATATGAAGGTGGCTTTGGGTGTGGTTTCTCCTGAGGAGGCACTAATCACAGATGTGGCACAGCTGGAAGGAAAAACGCTGATTGTGGTGAAGGGAACTACGGCAGAAAGCTATTTTGGTGAAAATCATCCGGAAATTAATCTCTTAAAATTTGATGAGTATCAGGAAGCTTATGATGCTTTGCTGGATGGAAGAGGGGATGCTTTTTCCACCGATAACACTGAGGTACTTGCCTGGGCTCTTTTAAATCCCGGCTTCGGTGTAGGAGTGGAATCCGTAGGAAGTCTGGATACCATCGCACCTGCGGTGCAAAAGGGGAATACGGAATTATTGAATTGGCTCAACGAGGAGATCAAAGCACTGGCAGAAGAACAGTTCTTCCACAAAGCTTTTGAAGAAACTCTGGCTCCGGTTTACGGGGAAGCCGTAGATGCAGATAATCTGGTAGTTGAAGGCGGAATTGTAGAATAAGAAAAAGGGAAGGAAGGACACTGGTATGGCGTATGGGATTTCGACGAAATGTATTCATCTTGAAGGCAAAAAGCTGTCCTGTGACAAATCGGGGGCAGTGAGCTTTCCGATTTATCAGTCAGCCACCTTCGCCCACCCCGGGCTGGGAGAAAGCACCGGCTATGATTATAGCCGACTGCAAAATCCCACCAGACAGCAGGTGGAGAATATGGTAGCCGGCTTGGAGGGGGGAGCAGAGGGAATCGCTTTTTCCAGCGGAATGGCTGCGGTAGCTGCGGTGATGGAGCTGTTTTCCCCGGGAGATCAGATTATTGCCGATGAGGATTTATACGGAGGCAGTGATCGTCTGTTTTCTGCCATCAGTCGAAAAAACGGGGTGGAGATTCTCAGGGTCAATCTGGCAGTCAAAAGCCCCAAAGAGTATATTACAGGCAGGACGAAGGCTATTTTCTTTGAAACCCCTACCAATCCCATGATGAATGTGGTGGATATCGGTGAAATGGTAAAAATTGCTTCAGACCACAGCATACTTACCATTGTGGATAACACCTTCCTTTCTCCCTATCTGCAAAACCCCATTAAGCTGGGAGCAGATATCGTCATTCACAGCGGAACCAAATATCTGGGAGGCCACAACGATACGCTGGCAGGCTTCGTGGTAGCGAAAACACCTGAGCTGGGAGAAGGAATCCGCTATATCAGCAAGACTACCGGAGCATCATTGGCTCCTCTGGACAGCTGGCTGATTTTAAGAGGATTGAAAACGCTGGCTCTGCGGATGGAAAGGGCTGAGGCTAACGCCCTTAAGCTGGCCCAATGGCTGGAAAAACGGCCGGAGGTTAAGCGGGTAATTTACCCGGGCTTATGCGGACACCCGGGACATGCTGTGATGAAAAAGCAGGCCAGGGGATTTGGTGCTATGCTTACCTTTGAGGTAAATTCCAAAGCACTGGTGGAAAAAATTTTACGGCAGCTGAAGCTGATTCTGTTTGCAGAAAGTCTGGGGGGTGTGGAAACCCTGATTACCTATCCCATTACCCAGACCCACGCAGACGTAAGCCCTGAGCAGCTTGCAGCCAACGGAATCAATGACCGGATTCTTCGCCTTTCCGTGGGAATAGAGGATGCAGAGGATTTAATTGAAGACCTGGAACAGGCATTTACATAAAAGATAATTCATAGGATACTGCTTTAAAATGGAGGAAGTATGGGAGAAAAAAATCTGAACTTTGATCAGGTAATTGAACGGCGTAATACACGCAGCCTGAAATATGATTTTGCCGTGGAAAGGGGAATACCCGGGGATAATCTTCCACTGTGGGTAGCGGATATGGATTTTCCCGTTTCTTCCTATATTCAGGAAGCCCTGGAGCAGATGGTGGCTCACGGAATTTTCGGCTATAGTGAGGTGAAGGAGCATTATTTTGAACCACTGAGAGATTGGTGGGAAAAGCACCATGGCTGGAGAGTAGAGCAGCAATGGCTGGTAAAAAGCCCCGGAGTGGTTTTTGCCCTAGCAGCTGCCATTCGAGCCTTTACTGAGGAAGGTGAAGCAGTAATTATCCAACAGCCGGTATATTATCCCTTTGCCAATGTGATAAAAAACAATCGTCGCAGACTGGTGATCAGTAATCTGATTTTGGGAGAAAAGGGCTATGAAATGGATTATACCGATTTTGAAGAAAAGCTGGTAAAAGAGCAGGTAAAGCTGTTTATTCTCTGTAGTCCTCATAATCCTATCGGAAAAGTATGGAATAAGGAGGAGCTGGAAAAAATCGGTGATATTTGTCTCAAACACGGAGTTTTCATCATCAGCGATGAAATCCATGCGGACTTTGCCTTTAAGCATCCTCATACCGTCTTTACCGGTATTAAACCGGAATATCAGGAAATGTCCATGGTCTGTACGGCTCCCAGCAAGAGCTTTAATCTGGCAGGGCTGCAGGTATCCAATATTTTTATTCCTGACTCAAAACGGCGGAAGGCTTTTCAGAGGGAAATCTATGCCGCCGGTTATGATGAACTGACTCTGCCTGCCCTGGTGGCCTGTGAGGCTGCTTACCGCCATGGGGAAGAGTGGCTGAATGGGGTGAAGGAGTATATTCAGGCAAATGAAGCTTATGTCAGAGAGTTTTTAAAACGGCGGCTTCCCCTAGTTCGTTTTGGAGATTGGGAAGGAACCTATCTGATCTGGTTGGATTTTCGCGGCTACGGATTAAGCGATGAGGAATTGAACCGTAAAGTTATTCATGAAGCCGGACTATGGCTGGACGGAGGAAGTATGTTTGGCAAGGCAGGAGAAGGCTTTCAGCGCATTAATATTGCCTGTCCCAGAAAAACCCTTGAAGAAGCTATGGAGCGGCTGGCAAGAGTATTTGGCTAATCCATAAAGACAAAGAACCCCGGATATTCTAAAGGAATATCCGGGGTTCTTTACGTTCAGTGTAATTCATTTCCAGCATTTTCACATGAGAAAGAAAATTCTCATCATCAAAATATTTTGCATTCGTAGGACATATTTTGACACAGGCCTGACATTTGATACAGGTGCCGGGAACCTGGCAGGGGTCTTCTTCGCTGATAGCGGCCATGGGACAGGCCTCTACACACAGACCGCAGGCATCGCACATATTTTCATGGGTTTGTGGCTTGGCCTTTAAAAACATAGAGGGCTTACCATCCACACCCAGAGGAGTATAGTAAGTGGTGGGAGGATTCTCGCCGGGAACTTCAATGGGCTGAGGAATACTCTCCAGCTTATGTACCTTCTCTGCCACCTTACGGGCAAAATTCTCAAGAATCTCTTTGTCTGCCTTATCCGGTCTTCCGGGAGCAATTACATCAGAAAAGACATGATTGGTGGCTACTGCGGCTGCGGCAATGGTATGAAAACCATTGGCTTCCAGAAGATTTCTTAATTCAATCAGTCCATTATCAAAGCTGCGGTTTCCAAAGGTAACAATGGGAACGGCAAGAGCCCCGTTTCCGGTAAAACCGCTTTCCACGAAGGGCAGCATTTTATTGGGAACCCGTCCTGCATAAACACAGGTGGCAAAAAGCACCAGATCCTCAGGAGAAAAGCTATAGTGCTTTTGGCGGGAGGCAGGGGAGGTGTAGCTAAATTCCTCCACTGCAGCATTCAGTATTTCTCCAATCTGCTTTCCCAGGGAAACAACCACATTTCGGGTATTTCCCGTGGCACTGTAATAAACAAGAACTACTCGTCGGATATTCATTTTTATACCTCACCTTCTTCATCTGTTGCCTGTATAATAACAAAAAAATCTCTGATTGCAAAGAAGAAAATCAGCCGTGATGGCGAATCAGGCCTATAGCCTTGGAAAACTCCATAATGACCAGAGGAACCAGAATCAGACCGCAGCAGATCAGATACAGGCGAGCCGGCAGCAGAATCAGGCCAAAGGCCACTGACAGAGGACCAAAAAGAACCAGAAGCACCAAAAAGACAGATAACAGTGCAGCTTTATTTAATGCCCGGTTACCCCAAAAGCCAATACGGAATAAGGAGCGTTCAGAGCGCATATTATAGGCCTGGAGTACCTGAGAAAGGGACATAACCATAAAAGCGGCGGTCTGTCCTCCGGCAGCAAGTCCGGTGGTTTTTTCTCCCATATAATAGGCAAGCAATGCCAGGATACCGAACATAAGCCCCTGCATTACGATGCGAATACCGAAGCCATGAGCAAACAGACCTTCATCCCTAGGCTTGGGTGGTTTCTCCATGATATCCCTTTCTACGGCCTCCATACCCAGAGCAATAGCGGGAAGGCTGTCGGTTACCAGATTGATCCATAAAAGCTGCATGGATAAAAAGGGAGACTTATGCCATAGCAGCATGGCGATGAAAACCGAGATTACCTCACCGATGTTGGTTCCCAGAAGGAATCCCACTACCTTCCTAATATTGGAATAGATACCCCGGCCTTCCCGGACAGCATCCACTATGGTGGCAAAATTATCGTCGGTGAGGGTCATGTCTGCGGCACCCTTGGCCACATCTGTACCGGTAATTCCCATAGCACAGCCGATATCGGCAGCTTTTAAAGCGGGAGCATCATTTACGCCGTCACCGGTCATGGCCACTACCTGCCCTTTTTTCTGCCAGGCTTTAACGATTCGGATTTTATTTTCGGGAGAAACTCTGGCATAGACACAGATGGATGAAATAGCTTCCTCCAGCTGGCTGTCGCTGAGGCTGTCCAGCTCTGCTCCGGTAATGGCCCTGTCCTTCGACTGCAAAATCCCCAGACTGGCCGCAATGGCAGAAGCAGTTACGATATGATCACCGGTAATCATGATGGGGCGGATACCTGCCTTTCGACAGGTGGCTACGGCGTCCCTGGCCTCCGGGCGGGGAGGATCGATCATTCCCACCAGGCCCAAAAACGTAAGCTCGTATTCCAATTCCTCGGGAAGAGCTTCCTCAGGAATCAGGGGAAGCTCCTTGACGGCAATGGCAAGAACCCGGAGGGCCTGGGTGCTCATCTTTTCATTAATGGCTTTGGCAGCGGTAAGATTTCCGCTGATGCAGCGTCCCGCCATGATGTCAAAGGCTCCCTTTACCACGGCCATAATTTTACCGTCTATGCAATGGACAGTGGTCATCAGCTTACGATCCGAGTCAAAGGGAATCTCCGCCAGGCGTGGGTGGGCTTTATTCAACTCTTCTTTTTTCAGGCCGTTTCTATAGGCAGCCAGAACGATGGCGGTTTCTGTGGGATCACCGATATGCTGCACATCGTTTTCACGAAAAACAACGGAGGCATCGCAGCACAGAGTAGCCAGACACAGCAGCCGTTTGATACTGTCCGAGTTGGAATCGGTAACAGGCTCAGCCTCATCCTCACCATCACCATCACAGTAGGCGCTGACCAGAGTCATCCGGTTCTGGGTCAGGGTCCCGGTTTTATCGGAGCAGATTACGGAAGCACTGCCCAGAGTCTCTACGGCAGGGAGTCGGCGGATAATGGCGTTTTTACTGACCATTCGCTGTACACCGATGGAAAGCACGATGGTAACAATGGCGGGAAGGCCTTCGGGAATGGCAGAAACGGCTAAGGAGACGGCTGTCATGAAGATATCCAAGGTGGGAATGCCGTTAAAGAGACCTACCACAAAGATGATGGCACAGGCCATAAGAGCCATGATCCCCAGGGATTTTCCCAGAGCGGCCAGCTTTTTCTGCAACGGGGTCTGACTGTTTTCTTCCCCTTCCAGAAGTCCTGCGATTTTTCCCATTTCTGTATCCATACCGGTGGCAGTGACCACAGCCAGTGCCGTTCCGTATGTAATGCTGCAGCCGGAAAAAACCATATTCTGGCGATCCCCCAAAGGAGCATTTTCGGGAAGCAGCAAAGAGGCATTTTTTTCTGCGGGCACGGACTCGCCGGTAAGAGCAGCTTCCTCGGATTTCAGGCTGACGCTTCGAATCAGACGGGCATCTGCGGGGACGAAGTCACCGGCTTCCAGACGGATAATATCTCCTGGAACCAGAAGGGCAGCTTCAATAAAATCCTCTTTTCCATCACGGATAATGCGGGCATGGGGAGCGGAAAGACTTTTCAGGGCCTCCAGAGCCTTTTCAGCCTTACTTTCCTGGAGAACGCCCATAAAGGCATTGATCAGCACAATCAGAAGAATCAAAACCGGCTCAAAAAATTCCCTGGGATTGCCTTCAATGGCGGCGATAAAAAAGGAAACAGCCGCTGCCGCCAGCAGAATGAGAATCATCACATCCTTAAACTGATCGACAAAACGCTGAAGATTGCTGCGTTTTTTCTTTGCCCTGAGACGATTTTCTCCATACCTGTGCAGCCGCTCTCTGGCTTCAGGGGCAGTAAGACCGCAGTCGGCATCAGATGCAAGCTCATGAATAACGTCATCAATAGGTTGGTGATAATAGGTCATTGGTTTTCCTCCTCAACAGATTTTACTATGGGGATTATAGACAAAACAGCCGAAGACAGCATTAGACCAAAATCCGGTATTGTCCGATTTTTCCCCATCAGAGGAAAAGTATTACTTTTTTGGACAGTTGGACATAAATGTCCCGAGACAAATTGGGAATTTCTTGAGATAATTCCAAATTTATGGTATAATTCAAGCACTCGGGAGGAAAAAAGCTTGGCAGATTCCAATATAACCAAAAAAGCACTGGCGGCGGCTTTAAAGGAGCTGATGGAGGAAAAACCTTTTGAAAAAATCAGTATCGGAGATATTTGTGAAGCCTGTGAGATGAACCGGAAAAGCTTCTATTATCATTTCCGGGATAAGTACGATTTGGTGAACTGGATTTATGATGTAGAGTTTCTTGCCATTGTGGGAAAAAAAGAATATCCTGCAGCCTGGGATTTGCTGCAGGAGCTCTGTACTTATTTTTATGAAAATCGTTCTTTTTATCGGAAAGCACTTAAAATGGCAGGACAAAATTCCTTTTCGGAGCATTTCAGAGAGTATCTTTATCCCACTCTTTATGCCTATCTGGAGAGTGATATGGCACCCAAAGAGGCTCTGGATTTTTATATTATCTTTTTTACGGATGCCTATATCTGCACCATAGAACGGTGGCTGTTAAAAAAAGAGCCGGAAGAGCCAAAGCAGCTGGTTCGGCTGATGAGAAGCTGTATCACCATACCCATGAAAGAATGAAGAAGAGTCGAAAGTCAGGTCAAATCGGGTCTTCTTTTTTTTCTTTCGGGAAGGCTCTTTTGAGAATGGCTTTTAAATCCTGGTTAAAGCAGTTGGTATCCGGCAGTACACTTTTTTTGGATAAAGTATACAGGCTGCCGTTGGCCCGAAAGCCTCCGCTGCAGCCCTCCTGGGAAATAATGCTGTCAATAGCCTGATTATCCCAGAAAAGCTCCAGAAAAAGGAGAGGATAGTTCTGGCAGAAGCGAAGCTCATTAATCAGCGAATAGACCCTTCTTCGTTCCTCTGTGGTTAGCAGCTCATCAGGAGAAAGAAAGACAAAAACCGGGTGCAGGCCGGTAAGCTTTGCCAAAAAATCCTCTTTGCCTATACGGGCTTCATCACCTGCCTGATAGATCAGATGAAGGCCGTACAAAAAGCCGCCGGCTCTTAAGGCTTTGCAGGCCTCACCACATTCCTGGTGACTACTGCTTTCATATTCGCAGACGAACATCAGATTAGGACAGGCCTTCCCCCGGGTAAGAAGGTCATCTGTAATTGCATGGGGAGGGCAGAACAGAACAAAAGCAGAGTCGGGACAGGAGGTAATTAAGGTCATAAGCTGCGGGGGGACGGAAGGCGTATGCAGCTGCCAGGTATAAATTCCCAGGTCCTGTCCCCGGTAAATCAGAGCCTTATAGGCTGCTAAATGTCCGGCAAAGGAGTCAGGATCAATCTCCAGAGAAAGACACCAGGGAATATTAAAGCCTTCCGCGGCCTCAATGGAGCGGATGGTTCCGGCTCCCCAGGTGCAGCCATTATAGCCCAGATTCATCCCGAAGGTGACCAGGCGGTTAGTATGGACAGAATTCACTACATCCTTGACTAAAGTGTAGTAAGCACTATCCTGCCGGGAAAGCAGGGAACCCACAGTTTCAAAGAGCTGCTGCTGAAATCGTCCTTCGGCGAAGGTGAGAGCCATATCCACCAGATTGCGTATGCTTCTTTCAGGGTCCTCCTGAATATCTCTTATGGTTTTTCTCACCGTTGTTTCTACCAGTATATAGCCAATCTTTTGTTTCATACGGTTTGTCCCTTCTTTACTTTTACTAATCATTTCATCTGTCTATTATCTATATAAGCTTATCCTAGTCCTTAATTCTTATGAAGACAAGGGACAAAAAAAGAGATTTGTCTTAAAATTTTGAAAATAAAAATATTGAATTAAATTGTGTCCTGTTTTACAATAGAAACAGAAAATTGTCGAACAATTCGTTCGACTTAGCGTACTTAAGGAGGGAAGAGCTTATGCAGGATATGATTAAAATTACTTCAAAACAGCATCCCGGCGTTACCTTGAAGGCCATTCCCGGCCACTTTGTAACCCCTAATTCTCATGTTAATTATTATCTGGATATGACTACCTTGAAAACCAGATTAAGTGAAGCCTCCGCGGCGGCCAAGGAATTGAGTACCCAAATTGCAGTAACCACCATTGTGGATACCATCGTCTGCATTGATGGCTGTGAGATTATCGGTGCCTTTCTGGCAGATGAGCTGACTAAAGCGGGAATCTATTCCATGAATGCACATAAGACGATTTATATCATTACTCCTGAGGTGATTAATACGGGGCAGCTGGTTTTCCGTGAGAATTTCCTTCCTATGATCAAAGGAAAGAATGTCCTTTTGCTGCTGGCTTCGGCAACCACCGGACAGACTATTGTCAAGGCCACTCAAACTCTCAGGTATTATGGAGCCACTATCAGCGGGATCAGTGCAGTTTTCAGTGCAGCCAATAGCATGATGGGGATACCCATCCGTGCTCTTTTTACCATAGCGGATCTGCCGGAATATAAGGCTTATGATCCGGAAGGCTGCAGTCTGTGCAAACGGGAGGAGCCCATTGACGCTTTTGCCAATGCCTTTGGCTATTCGCGAATCCAATAGCCTGTCTGTCATGAAAATTGGATCGTGGGCATAGAGTAGATTACAAAAGAAAATCCGGGTACAAAAGGAGGACCTGTCTTTGAAGAATAAACTGTTGGGAAAAAAGGGAAAGAAAGCTTTGGTTCTGGCCCTGAAAATCGGATTGGGAAGCAGTACAGCCCTACTGATTGCTTCCACACTACAGCTGGAAAATGCGGCTTCGGCCGGAATCATCACTCTGCTGACCATTCTGGCGACCAAGTGGGAGACCCTTCGCCTCTCTGTGATTAGAATTATCACCTTTGTCATTGCTGTTATATTGGCGGCCATTTTATTTAACCTGCCGATCCATTCATGGCTGATGTACAGCATTTATATTACCATATTGGTATTGATTAACGAGGCTATGGACTGGAAGAGTACGCTTTCCGTAAATGCAGTTATCGGAACCCACTTTCTGTCTACCAGAAATTTCACCCCGGAGTTCATTCTCAATGAGTTCCTTCTGGTGATTATCGGAATTACCATTGCCTATATTGCCAATATGTTCCGGCACAACCGTAACCATCGGATGTCCATCATTTCTCATATGAAGGAGGTGGAAGCACAGCTTCAGCAGATTCTGGTGGAGATGGCAGGATATCTCAGAAAGCAGGAGGAAAGCTGGGATGTATGGAAGGATTTGGAACGCTTGGAAAATGATATTAAGGATTACATGCTGGATGCCTATGAATATGAAGGTAATACCTTTCATTCCCACAGCGGCTACTATCTTAGCTACTTTGAAATGCGACTAGAGCAGTGTATGGAATTTTACAGCTTACATACGGAAATGAAACGGATGCGTAAGATGCCGGTTCAGGCGGAACTGGTAGCCGATTATATGCTCTACATGAAGGATTTTATTGTTGAGAACAACTGTCCGAAGGAACAGATGGAAAGGCTTCAGGAAATGCTGCTTAAGCTGCAGTCCATGCCCCTTCCGGATAGCTATGAAGAATTTGAGAATATGGCCATGCTTTACCATGTACTCAGCCAGCTGGAAGCCTTTTTGGAGCATAAGGATAAATTCATAAAAGGTCTGGATGAGCAGCAGAAAAAAGTTTACTGGAAATAGTCTGGAAATTGCCCGAAGATTCGTTGACAAATGCAAGGCAAAAGTTTATAATCAAAAATTAGCAATCACATACAGAAGTGCCATGCAAAGGAAAAAGGAGCGGATAGAATTATGGCTAAAGAAGTAGAGAACACAAAAAAGAAAACGGGTATAGGAGTACAATTAAATAAAGGCTATGCCATAGTTATCGTGATGATGGTTATCTCAGGAGTAGTGGGTATCGTCTGCCTGGCTTTGCTGGAGAACAGCCTGAATCGGTTCGTCAACGGTTCGAATAAGGCAGATACAGCAGTGAAGATGTGTCGTATTGACAGTAATATCGCTGCAAGAAATATCAGGGAAATGTATATCGATCATGATAAGAACAATTATGCAGCTTATCTTGCCAAGGTGAATGAGAAGACAGCAGCCATCGGGGAACAGCTGGAAGTATTGAAGGGAACGGGACTGATTGAAGAAAGTCTGTTTAATCAATATGAGGAGAAGCTGAATGCCTGGTGTCAGATTGGCTATGAGATTATGGATTTGATTCAGGCCGGCAAGGATGAAGAAGCAAGAGAGAAAATTGTAAATGAATGTGCACC
Source organism: Lachnospiraceae bacterium (assembly GCA_051891855.1). Taxonomy (GTDB): domain Bacteria; phylum Bacillota; class Clostridia; order Lachnospirales; family Lachnospiraceae; genus SFDP01. Next base: position 30,409 of record JBJFFP010000057.1, read on the forward strand.
TGCTTTGGATGAGGTTATTGCCCTTTCTCTTCAGCTGGATGGGGTTACCGACGAACTGATGCAGTCCTCTGAGAGAACCGCAACCATCATCTTTTGGGTGGCTGTAGTTGCTATTGTTACCTTAATTGTTATTGCAGTTATCGCAGCAAAGCGTATCGGTGACAAAATCATCAAATCCATTATCCAACCATTGCAGGAAGTAGAGGAAGTTTCCAGGCAGCTGTCCATAGGTAATCTGCATGCCCATATTGATTATTCCGGCGAGGATGAAATCGGAATTATGGCAAGAAATCTGGAATCTGCTATTGCTACCTTAAGTGAATATGTAGAGGATATTTCCAGTCATATGAATCAGTTCTGTGAAGGAGACTTCCGCGTAGAGCCCAAGAGTGAATGGCTGGGAGATTTCGTTGCTATTCTGCAGTCCTTTAGAAATTTTGAAGAGAATATGACGGACACCGTCAGAGGAATCCAGGCAGCCTCCGATCAGGTAGACAGCGGTGCGGAGCAGGTATCCCAGAGTGCTAATGAACTGGCACAGGGAGCTTCCGAACAGGCAAGTATTACCCAGGAGCTGATTGCGACCATAGAAACCGTATCTGCACAGGTAGCTGATAATGCCAAGAATGCTAAGGGTATCAGCAAGGATGTGGAGAATGCAGCGGATGCTATTGACAATAGTAATGAGAAGATGAAGGAGATGGTGGGTTCCATGGATGAAATCGACCAGACCTCCCGACAGATCAGTAAGATTATTGATACCATTAACAGCATTGCTTCCCAGACGAATCTATTGGCGCTGAATGCCTCCATCGAAGCGGCGAGAGCGGGTGAGGCAGGACGAGGCTTTGCCGTAGTAGCAGATCAGGTTTCTGTTTTGGCAGCACAGAGTGCAGAAGCAGCCAAGGAGTCCAATGTTCTGATTGAATCTTCTGTTGAAGCGGTGGCTAAGGGTATGGTTATTGCCAAGGATACTGCTCAGCAGCTGGAGGAGGTTGCGGATGCAGCCAGAAACGTTACCAGAGAGGTAGGCAAGGTGGCGGATGATCTGGAGGCACAGACTGAGGCCTTTGAGCAGATTAACGCCGGTGTAGACCGTATCAATGATGTGGTGCAGACCAATTCTGCAACCAGTGAGGAATGTGCGGCAGCCAGTGAGGAAATGAGCAGCCAGGCGAGCATGCTGGCAGGAATGGTATCTAAATTCAGGGTACATTAATTTAGGATAATAGGATGACGGACTGCAGAGATTCTGCAGTCCGTTTTTGGATAAAGTTTATCTAAAGTTTCTTTTTCAGTATCCGATAAACATAGCGAAGGAAACTGAAGACTGATTTTCAGGAGACACAAGGAATGGCATCATTAATGGGAAGCCTTTATATAGGCGTATCAGGTTTACAGACAAGCCAGAACGCGTTGAACACTACTGCACACAATATGACCAACGCAGATACCAAGGGGTATGTTCGTCAGCAGGTGCAGTTGGGTACAAGATTCTATAACACGATTGCAGTTACGCCGAAGGCCGTAGCTAATCAGCAGCTGGGGCTGGGTGTGGAATATTCAAAGGTTAAACAGGTAAGAGATTATTTTCTTGACCAGACCTACCGCAGAGAGACGGGCCGTCAGGCATTTTATGAGGTTTCTGCAACGGCAATGGAAGAGGTTGAGAACTTTTTAGATGAATTGAACGGTGAGTCTTTTCAACTATCATTGGAAAATTTATGGACCGCGGTACAGGAATTATCCAAGGATCCCAGCAGTGCGGTAACCCAGGGGTTGCTGGTTCAGCGTTCTGCCCAGTTCCTGGAAAGAGCCCAGTCGGTCTATCAGGGACTGGTGGATTATCAGAATAACCTGAACAACCAGATTAAAGGGCAGGTAGATAAGATCAACAACTACGCTAAGCAGATTCTGGAGCTGAACAAGCAGATTGTAAAGATTGAAGCAGGAGGTCAGGAAGAGGCCAACGATTTAAGGGATGCAAGAAATCAGATTCTGGATGAGCTTTCCTCAATCGCCAGAATCAGCTATAGCGAAGATATTATGGGCTACGTCAGCATCCAGCTTGAAGGAGTAGATTTGGTCAAGGGAGAGATGGCCTATGAGATAGGGCTGTATACGGATAAGACAACAGGCTTTCATACGCCTTTCTGGCTTCAGAATGCCACATGGACTCTGAATGATAAGGGAAAAAAGGAGTATAACATTACCGGAGCAGAGGTTTTTGACTTAGATGCAGTCATCTCCTCCGATCTGAATACAGATATCGGAAGCCTTAAGGCTACACTGCTGGCCAGAGGTGACCACCATGCAGATTATCGGGATGTGATGGAAGACCGATATTCCAATTCCATCAGTCAGTCGGTAATCATGAATGTACAGGCGGAGTTTGATCAACTGGTTCACAACATCTGTATTGCCATGAATAAGGTGATTGCAGATGCGGCAGATGAAGCTAGCCTGAAGAACCCGGACAGCACCTATTTAAGAGAGGGAGAAGGTCTGAGGGAGGATGTGCCATTTCCCGTAACCCTTTACAAGGACACGGTCTTTGGTGAACCCAGCGTTCCTCTTTCCGTGGGCACGTCTTCCCATGAGGATTGGCTGCAATGGCAACAGGCACAACCCGGGAATGCGGGACTATTGCCATGGCAGCTGCTCGGTGATGATAGCGTTTCTTCACTTAAGGTGGAACCCGGTTACAAGGTTACCCTTTACGATGTGTGGGATCCGGTAACTAAGACTCCCAGCGTCCCCATGCTGACCATAACAGAGGGTATAACTACTCTGTGGGGCATAGATGGCGGTATATTTAATGATAGAGCCAGTGCGGTTGTTGTAGAAAAAATCGGTGGGAGTAAACCCCTCCAAATCTTTCAAAAAATCGGCTCCGATGGCTATACATGGGATGAGGGTACGGGGAAATGGGTCTATAATGAAGAAAATCCTGAAGATGCTAAATCCATTTATTCTATAGCCAATCTGGTGGTTAATCCCAAGCTGTTACAGGAACCGACCATGCTGGACTTTACCAAAATTGACGATTCGGTGGATTATGTTACCACCATGGAGAACTTGAAAAACATCTTTACCGAGGAGAGTAATGTGCTCAATCCCAATGTGAAGAAGAAGACCAGCTTTGTGAACTATTATGGAGATCTGGTGGCGCAGGTAGCTAATTCCGGTAAAGTTTATAAGAGTATTCTGATCAATCAGGAGGCCACGGTAAATGCTACCTTCAGTGCAAGAGAGCAGGTAATCGGTGTATCCAGTGATGACGAGCTTACCTCTATGGTAAAGTTTCAGAATGCCTATAATGCATCCAGCCGATACATTAATGCAATTAATGAAATGCTGGCGCATATTATCAATACTCTTGCGGTATAAGCCGTTGCAGGTGCTTGGAATACAAATGAAACCGGAAATATTTTATCTAAAGTTTCTTTTTTTATATCCGATAAACATAATAAGAGAAGAGATTATAAGTTTCATGAGGTGAGGAGGAAATTTATGCGAATAGATGCTTATCAACAGATTCAGCAGGTGTACGGCACACAACAGATTTATAAAATGCAGAAGGAGGAGAAGCCGGGCTTCCAGGATCGACTGCAGATCAGCAGCAAGGGAAAGGATATTCAGGCGGCAAAGCAGGCACTTGAGAATACTCCTGATGTTAGAGAAGAGGTAGTGGCTTCATTAAAGAATAGTGTGGAGTCGGGTTCCTATAAGGTGGGTGTGGAGGATTTTGCTTCCCGCCTGTTTGAGAAGTATAATGAGCTGCATTTAGGAAGCTTTTGAGGGCTGTACCCCTTCGAAAAAGCTAATTTTCAGGAGGTAATTTAAGTGGCCAGTTTGATGGAGAATTTAATTTCAGTATTAAAGGACGAAGCGGAAGAATATAACAATTTACTGGAATTATCCATGAAGAAGACTCCCGTCATTATAGAGGGAGATTTAGAAGGCT
>JBJFFP010000058.1:0-90219 GCA_051891855.1 Lachnospiraceae bacterium
GAAGCCAAAAAGTCAGGAAGAGATACTTATCGTATTTATTCCCGGGAGATGGAGGGATAAAAACTACTTGCATTTTTCCTTTAGGAATGCTATACTGTCTACAATCTAATCATGCTAATCATTAGAGTGGACTTGTCGGTCCACTCTTTTTACGTGTTCTATGCATGGGGATTAAAATGGAATCAGGAAAGGACGGGAGGCGGAATGTCCAGAAGAGAGACATATGAAACCGAAACAGAAAAACTGCTGATACCCATTGCAGAACGCTTTGGAGTGGAAATCTACGATATAGAGTATGTAAAGGAAGGCGGTGAGTGGTATTTAAGGGCTTATATTGATAAGGAAGCAGGAGTAAATATAGAGGACTGTGAACTGGTAAGCCGTGCCTTATCCCAAAAGCTGGATGAGGCAGATTTTATTGAGGATGCGTATATTTTAGAAGTGAGCAGCCCAGGTCTGGGACGAACCCTAAAAAAGGAGAAGCATTTTCTGAAATCCATAGGACAGGAGGTAGAAGTCAGAACCTATAAGCCCATTGATCGCTGCAAGGAATTTACGGGAATATTAAAGGCTTATCAAAATGGAGATATAACCCTTTCCATAGGAGATGAAGAAAGAACCTTTTCAAAGGCTGACGTGGCTCTGGTGAAGCTGACCTTTGACTTTTAGTATAGAAAACATTGCCGTAAGGCGGAATGAGAGGAAAGAATGAACAAAGAATTATTAGAAGCATTGGATGTGTTGGAAAAAGAAAAGGAGATCAGCAAGGAGACGCTGTTTGAGGCCATTGAGAACTCCTTGCTGACAGCCTGCAAAAACCATTTTGGGAAAGCGGACAACATCAAGGTGGAAATTAATCGGGAAACCTGTGATTTTCTATGCTATGCCGAAAAAGAGGTTGTGGCGACAGCCCAGGAGGTAGAGGATGATTTGCTGCAGATCAGTCTGGAGGAGGCGCTGAAGCATTCCAAGAAAGCAAAGGTGGGAGATATTCTGCATGTGGAGATTAAATCCAAGGAGTTTGGCCGTATTGCTACTCAAAATGCCAAGAATGTCATTTTACAGAAGATTCGTGAAGAGGAAAGAAGTGTTATTTATAATCAGTACTTTGAAAAAGAAAAAGATGTGGTAACCGGTATCGTTCAGCGGTATATAGGTAGAAACATCAGTGTAAATCTGGGGAAGGCGGATGCCATTCTTACCGAAAGTGAACAGGTGGAAGGGGAGGTTTTCCGCCCTACGGAAAGAATCAAGGTTTATATTCTGGAGGTGAAGAATACTACTAAGGGCCCCAGAATTTTAGTAAGCCGTACCCATCCTGAACTGGTTAAACGCCTGTTTGAATCTGAAGTAACAGAGATAAAGGACGGAACCGTAGAAATTAAGAGCATTGCCAGAGAGGCGGGAAGCAGAAGTAAGATTGCCGTCTGGAGCAATAATCCGGACGTGGATGCGGTAGGTGCCTGTGTAGGGCAAAGCGGTGCCAGGGTAAACTCCATTGTGGAAGAGCTTCGGGGAGAGAAAATCGATATTATAAACTGGGACGAGAATCCCGGAAATCTAATCCAAAATGCCCTTTCACCGGCGAAGATCGTTGCGGTATTTGCTGATCCTGATGAAAAGACGGCTAAGGTGGTAGTACCGGATTATCAGCTTTCTCTGGCAATCGGAAAATCGGGACAGAATGCAAGGCTGGCTGCCAGATTAACAGGCTATAAGATAGATATTAAGAGTGAGACCCAGGCCAAAGATACACCGGGCTTCCGTTACGAGGACTATATTGACGAATACGATGAGTATGATGAGTATGAGAACGGATATGAAGAAGGTTACGAGGATGACAATCAGGCAGATATCCTGGAATAAAAAAAGTTAATCAGGTATAAAGTTTATTCCTGAAGAATATAAGGAGAAGATGTGGTATGAATAAAAAGATTCCCATGAGGCAGTGCATAGGATGTACAGAAATGAAAAATAAAAAAGAAATGATACGCATTCTAAAACCTCAGGAAGGCCCCATTATTCTCGATGTAACCGGTAAAAAGAATGGAAGAGGCGCCTATCTTTGCCGAAATCAGGACTGTCTGAAAAAAGCAGTTAAGAGTAAGGGCTTGGAGCGGTCTTTCAAAATGAGTATTCCAACAGAGGTTTATGAACATTTAATAGAGGAGTTGGCTGAACTTGAATCAAAATAAAATTTTTTCCCTGCTGGGTTTGGCAACCAGATCACGAAATCTGGTAAGCGGTGAATTTATGACAGAGACAAAGGTAAAACGTAAGGAGGCCAGACTGGTTATTGTAAGTGAGGATGCCTCAGAAAACACAAAAAAAATGTTTGCCAATATGTGTGAGTTTTATCGGACACCCCTGTTTTTCTATGGGACAAAGGAAGAGCTGGGGCATGCTATGGGAAAAGAAATGAGAGCATCCCTTGCGGTGACGGATGAAGGCTTTGCCAAATCATTGATAGAAATGTTGGAAGAGGAACGGAGGTAGTTTAGTAGGATGGCTAAATTTAAAGTATATGAACTTGCAAAGGAATTAGATAAACAAAGTAAAGAGATACTGGCTTTTTTGCAGGAAAAGGGAATTGAAGTTAAAGCAGCTCAAAGCTCGGTGGAGGAAGAGGTTGCCGAACTGGTAAGAAGCAGATTCCGGAAAGGGAGAGAGGAAAAGCCGGCAGCAGAGGCAAAGCAGCAGGAGATGCAGACAGCCAAAGTCAACCCTGAAGAGAATAACCCCCAGCAGAAAAGCGGGGAGAGTAAAGGCGGAGAGACACCGAAGAAAAAGAAGAATATTATTTTTGTCAGCAATCCTCAGCACAGTAAGATGCCCGGTGCCAGACCGCCCATGAATAACAGAAACCCTAAGGGAAAGCCGGCGGGAGAGCAGCAGCCTAAGGTACCTGCCCCCAAACCGATCCAGCTGGGCCCCAATCAGATGATCAATAAGTCTACGGGAAAGGTAATGGAAATGCTTCCTCCCAAGAAGCCTGAGCCTGTACCGGAGGTAAGTGCAGCAGAGGAAAGAAAAAGAGATAATTTTGGCAACAGACCTCAGCAGTCAAATCGGAACGGAGAAAAGAATCAAAGAGGGGGAGGCCAGAATGATGAACGCAGAGGAAATGACCGTACCGGGGGAAGAACTGCCGGACAGGGGCGCCCCGGAACAGGTGATCGCCAGAATAATCAAGGGGGCAAGAACGCTTATCGCACTACTGGCACTAGCCAGGGCAGTGGACGCGGTATGGGAGGTGGTGACCGCCTTCAGGGAAGAAATGCAGGGACGGACAATCGATTCCAGGGTAAAAAGGAGAATAAGGGATTTGCTCAGGAAGCACCCATAATGCAGAACGATAAGCATCGTGATGATCAGAGAAGACAGAATCAGACGAAAGATAAGCGCTCTAAAAAGGATGTTCTTTATGAGGATAAAGAGCAGGAAATGAAGAATAGGAACAAGGCCGGACGCTTTATTAAACCGGAGCCTAAACCGGCAGAGCCTACTGAGCAGATTAAAGTCATTACTCTTCCGGAGACCTTAACCATTAAGGAGCTGGCAGAAAAGATGAAGCTGCAGCCGGCAGTAATTATTAAAAAGCTTTTCCTACAGGGTAAGGTGGTTACCGTGAACCAGGAAATTTCCTTTGAGGATGCAGAGAATATTGCTATTGAATTTGACATCATGTGCGAGCAGGAGGTCAAGGTAGACGTTATTGAAGAGCTATTGAAGGAGGAAGAGGATGCAAAAGAAACTCTGGTAAGCAGAGCTCCCGTTATCTGTGTAATGGGCCATGTTGACCATGGTAAGACCTCCCTTTTGGATGCTATCCGTAAAACCAATGTAACGGATCGTGAAGCCGGAGGAATTACCCAGCATATCGGTGCCTATAGTGTAATGGTAAGCGGACGTAAGATTACCTTCCTGGATACACCCGGCCATGAGGCCTTTACAGCTATGCGTATGCGCGGGGCCAATGCTACGGATATCGCCATTCTCGTGGTGGCGGCAGACGATGGAGTTATGCCCCAGACAGTGGAAGCCATTAATCATGCCAAAGCGGCAGGAATCGAAATCATTGTTGCGGTAAATAAAATTGATAAGCCTAATGCCAATATTGACCGTGTTAAGCAGGAACTATCCGAATATGAGCTAATTCCCGAGGATTGGGGAGGAAGCACTATTTTTGCCCCTGTATCGGCAAAAGCGGGAACCGGCATTCAGGAGCTTTTGGAAATGATTCTCCTGACAGCGGATATTTTAGAGCTGAAAGCGAATCCTAAGAGAAAGGCTAGGGGTCTGGTTATTGAGGCCGAGCTGGATAAGGGCCGGGGACCGGTGGCTACCGTTTTGGTACAGAAGGGTACCCTAAAGGTAGGTGATTTTATTTCGGCAGGAGCCAGTCATGGTAAGGTAAGAGCCATGATCGATGATAAGGGAAGAAGGGTAAAAGAAGCAGGCCCCTCTACTCCGGTTGAGATTCTGGGACTGAGTGATGTTCCCAATGCTGGGGAAGTATTCCTTGCCCATGACAGTGACAAGACAGCCAAATCCTATGCAGAAACCTTTGTGGCACAGCATAAAGAGAAAAAGCTGGAGGAGACCAGAAGCAAGATGTCTCTGGATGATCTGTTTAACCAGATTCAGGAGGGTAATCTGAAAGAACTGAATCTGATCGTAAAAGCAGATGTACAGGGAAGTGTGGAAGCAGTTAAGCAGTCCCTTCTTAAGCTTTCCAATGAAGAGGTAGTGGTAAAATGTATTCATGGCGGTGTGGGTGCCATTAATGAGTCTGACGTTACCCTGGCAGCCACCTCTTCTGCAATCATTATCGGCTTTAATGTTCGCCCCGATGCTACGGCCAAGGCTACTGCAGAGCAGGAGGGTGTAGATATCCGTCTGTATAAGGTTATCTATCAGGCAATTGAGGATATTGAAGCGGCGATGAAGGGAATGCTGGATCCTGTCTTTGAGGAAAAGATTATCGGCCATGCAGAGGTGCGCCAGATTTTCAAGGCTTCCCAAATCGGTAATATTGCAGGCTCTTATGTATTGGACGGCGTATTCCAGAGGGGCTGCAAGATAAGAATTACCAGACAGGGTGAGCAGATTTTTGAGGGCAACCTGGCATCCTTAAAGCGGTTTAAGGATGATGTCAAGGAGGTAAAGGCAGGCTTTGAATGTGGTCTGGTCTTTGAAGGCTTTGACCAGATGCAGGAGCTGGATATTGTGGAAAGCTACATTATGGTGGAGGTTCCCCGATAAGGCTTTTGAACAAAAATTCTGCCTAAGGCAGAAAGAATTAGAGGTAAAATGCGTAAAAACAGTATAAAAAATACCAGAATTAATCAGGAAGTACAGCGTACACTGGCAGAGATTATCCGGGGGGAGATGAAGGATCCCCGGATTCATCCCCTGACCAGTGTGGTAGCAGTAGAAGTGGCTCCGGACTTAAAGCACTGTAAGGTTTATATCAGTGTGTTCGGTGATGAGCAGGTCTGTAAGGATACTCTGGAAGGCCTGAAAAGCGCTGAGGGATTTATCAAGAATCGATTGGCTAAAATTATTAATTTAAGAAATACACCGGAGCTCCACTTTATTCTGGATCAGTCCATTGCTTATGGGGTGGATATGTCCAGAAAAATTGATGAAGTTGTAAAAGAGATGAAGGAACGAGAGGGCGATAATGAGTAAGCTTGAAGAATTGCTGAAGGAGGCAAAGAGTATTGCTGTCAGCGGCCATATCAGACCTGATGGAGACTGTATAGGGGCAGTGATGGCAATTTGGCTGTATATAAGGAAGAATATGCCGGATAAAGAGGTTAAAGTATTTTTGGATATACCGGCACCGGAATTTTCCTGTATCCGGGGAATAGAAGAAATTGATTCTGTAATGGAGGAGGAAAAGGAATACGATGTTTTTCTGATTATGGACTGTTCCCTAGACAGAATAGGAAAGGCACTTCCCATAGCCCAAAAAGCCGGAAAGCGAATCAATATCGACCATCATATCAGCAACAGTGGTACAGGAGACATCAATATTCTGGAGCCCCATGCCAGTTCTACCTGTGAGGTAGTTTATGGGCTTATGGAGCCGGACAGGCTGGATAAGGAGATTGCCAAAGCACTATATCTGGGAATTATTCATGACACAGGAGTGTTTAATTATTCCAACACCTCGCCCAAAACGCTACGGATTGCAGCAGATCTGATTGGCTATGATATTGATTTTCCCAAACTGATTGATGAGACCTTTTATGAAAAAACTTATGAACAGAATCAGATTTTGGGAAGAGCCCTGCTGGAAAGCCGGAGAATCCTGGAAAATAGGTGTATTGTCGGTGTGGTGAGTCAGGAGCTTATGCAGGAATATGGTGTAGGAACCAAGGATCTGGATGGAATCATCAGTCAGCTGAGAATTACCAAGGGAATAGAATGTGCTTTATTCCTTTACCAGTCGGGAGACAGACAATATAAGGTAAGTATGCGCTCCAACCATTATGTGAATGTGGCAGAGATCGCGGCATTATTTGGTGGAGGAGGCCATATCCGGGCAGCAGGCTGTACCATGGAAGGCGAGGCGGAAGAAATTATTGAACGTCTGTCCCAATGTATTGCCTGCAGATTGCAGTAAGGACAAAACTGTCCTTTAGAAAGGTAGAATAGAGAGAAAAAACAGTGATAAACGGAATACTGAATATGGATAAGCCCCCAGGGTTTACCTCCCATGATGTTGTGGCAAAGCTTCGGAGGATTATCGGTCAGAAAAAAATCGGACATACAGGGACTCTGGATCCGGAAGCGGTAGGAGTCCTTCCCGTTTGTCTGGGCAGTGCTACCAGAGCCTGTGATTTCCTTACCCAAAAGGATAAGGAGTATATTGCCGGTGTCTGTCTGGGAATCATCACGGATACGCAGGATATGACGGGGAGGGTTTTGAAAAAGTGTGAGGTGGAGGTAACGCCCTCGCAGGTAGAGGCGGCAATACAGGGATTTTTAGGGGATTATGAGCAGATACCCCCTATGTATTCTGCCTTAAAGGTGAATGGAAAAAAGCTTTATGAGCTGGCAAGAGAAGGAAAAGAAATTGAGAGAAAAGCGAGAAAGGTCCATATTCGTGAAATTGAAATTCTGAAGATGGAGCTTCCCTGTCTGACCATTAGGGTAAGCTGCTCCAAAGGGACCTATATTCGGACCCTCTGCCATGATTTGGGGGAGAAGCTGGGCTGTGGAGCTGTTATGGAAAATCTTCAGAGAACCCGCTCAGGCATTTTCACCAAAGAAACGGCTCTCACCTTGGAGCAGGTTGAGCAGCTGATGGAGGCGGGAAGAAAAGCAGGAAAGGAGAATCCTCTATCGGAAGTATTGATTCCTGTAGATGAGGTGTTTATCCACTATCCTGCCCTTAAGCTTAAACCGGAAATGGAGCGGTTAATAAAAAACGGCAACGCTTTTGAAAAAAAGCACCTTCTTACTCCTTTGCCGCAGGGGAAACGGATAGAGGGAAGCAGATATCGGGTGTATATCGAAAACAATATATTTATGGGAATTTACGAGTATAGAATAAAAGAAAACAGGTTCTGTCCTGTAAAAATGTTTATCAGTCATTAAAATGGAGAACATATGCGAATAATTGCAGATACAACCGACTTTAAGCTGCTGATTCCCACAGCAGTAACCCTGGGAAAATATGACGGACTTCACCGGGGACATAAAGAGCTTTTAAAAAAAATTACCGGAGCTAAAAAAAGAGGACTTGCAAGTGTAGTGTTTACCTTTGATCCCCCACCGGAGGTATTTTTCGGTATGCGGGACCGTAAAGAATTGACTACCAGAGAAGAAAAGAGAAAAATTTTTGAAAGAATGGGTGTGGATATTCTGATTGAGTATCCTTTAAATAAAATAACGGCCGCTACAGAACCGGAAGTCTTTGTCAGGGATATCCTGGTAGAACAAATGCAGATGAATTATCTGACTGCCGGTTATGATGTTTCCTTTGGTCATAAGGGAGCAGGAAATGCTGATTTATTAAAGCAGCTGGCTCCCCAGCTGGGATTTGAGCTGGATATTATGGATAAGATCAAGGATCATGGCAGGGAAATCAGCTCGACCTACGTTAGAGAAGAGGTAGAAAAAGGGAATATGGAAATGGTGGAGGAGCTTTTAGGTGAGGCCTACTGCGTTATCGGGGAAATCATGCACGGAGCTAAGCTTGGCCGCACCATCGGAATGCCCACCATCAATATTCTTCCTCAGAAGGAAAAGCTTCTGCCCCCCAAGGGAGTATATTTCTCTCTTACTTCCATAGGAGAGAAGGAATATCGAAGCATTACCAATATTGGAAATAAGCCTACGGTAAGCAATGAGAACCAGATTGGTGTGGAAACCTATATTTACGAGTTTGACCAGGAGGTATATGGGAAAACAGCAGTGGTAAAGCTACTGAGGTTCAAACGCCCGGAAATGAGGTTTGAGAATCTGGAAGCTTTGAAGGAACAGATGATGGCAGATATTGAGGAAGGAAGAAAATTTTCTGTTTACAAGTAATTGGGCTTGTGTTAAACTATAACAGTATGAAATTTTAGCTTATGCTCGGTATGCGGATGCTCCGTCCCATGCTTAGTGTATAGCTGTAGAAAGAATAAGGAGGATTTTATCATGATCTCTAAAGAGAAAAAAAGTGCTATTATGAAAGAATATGCAAGATTTGAGGGTGATACAGGATCACCTGAGGTTCAGATTGCAGTATTGACGGCAAGAATTGCTGAGCTTACCGAGCATTTGAAAGAGAATAAGAAGGATCACCATTCCAGAAGGGGTCTGTTAAAAATGGTTGGTAAGAGACGTGGATTGCTTGACTATTTGAAAAGAACAGATATTGAAGGCTATCGTGCACTGATTGAGAAGCTGGGAATCAGAAAATAATCGGTAAAGAAAATAATGGGACTGTCTTAAAAGGGGCAGTCCCTGTTTTTACATTAGGTAACCCTCCGTCAGGAAGGACCATACCGAGACCACTGATAAGGACATTGAGCCGATGTTTTTATCAGTAGTTTCGGGCCTTTCTTTCGGATAAAATAAAGAAGAAAAAGGAGAAGACCATGTATAAGACATTTACAATGGAACTGGCCGGACGTACCTTAAGCGTTGACATTGGCAGAGTGGGTAAACAGGCCAACGGCTGTGCTTTTATGCACTATGGTGATACTACGGTACTTTGTACTGCAACAGCTTCCGAAAAGCCCAGAGACGGAATCGATTTTTTCCCTCTTAGTGTGGAATATGAGGAAAAGCTGTACGCTGTGGGAAAAATCCCCGGTGGCTTTAATAAGAGAGAAGGGAAGGCAAGTGAGAATGCGGTTCTGACCAGCCGTGTAATAGACCGTCCCATGCGTCCTCTTTTCCCTAAGGATTATCGAAATGATGTAACCTTAAATAATCTGGTGATGAGTGTAGACCCTGAATGCCGCCCTGAGCTGGTAGCTATGCTGGGCAGTGCTATTGCAACCTCTATTTCCGATATTCCCTTTGACGGGCCCTGCGCCACTACGCAGATTGGTATGGTGGATGGAGAATTTATTGTTAATCCTTCTCAGGAGCAGTGGAAAAGCGGCGATTTGAATTTGACCGTTGCCTCTACCGCCCAAAAGGTAATTATGATTGAAGCAGGTGCCAATGAAGTACCTGAAGCAAAGATGATTGAAGCTATTTATATGGCTCATGGAATCAATCAGACCATTATCGATTTTATCAACAAGATAGTGGAAGAGGCAGGTAAGCCCAAACACAGCTACACCAGCTGTGCCATTCCGGAGGAACTGTTTACGGCCATGAAGGAAATCGTCACCCCGGCAGAAATGGAAGTGGCCGTATTTACTGACGAGAAGCAGGTTAGAGAGGAGAACATCCGTATTATCCGGGAGAAGCTGGAGCAGGCTTTTGCGGATAAGGAAGAATGGCTTCCTTTAATCGGAGAGGCTCTTTATCAATATCAGAAAAAAACGGTTCGTAAAATGATCTTAAAGGATCATAAGCGTCCGGATGGTCGTGAAATCACCCAAATCCGCCCTCTTGCAGCGGAAGTGGATCTGATTCCCCGTGTACACGGCTCTGCCATGTTTACCAGAGGACAGACACAGATTTGTACGGTCACTACTTTAGCTCCACTCTCTGAGATGCAGCGAATCGATGGACTGGATGTGAACGAAACCAATAAGCGTTATATGCACCATTATAATTTCCCTTCCTACTCTGTAGGAGAGACCAAGCCCTCCAGAGGACCAGGACGTAGGGAAATCGGACATGGTGCACTGGCTGAAAAGGCTCTTGTACCGGTACTTCCCAGTGAAGAGGAATTTCCTTATGCCATTCGTACCGTTTCTGAGACCTTTGAATCCAATGGTTCTACCTCCCAGGCATCCGTTTGTGCCTCTTCTCTGTCCCTGATGGCGGCAGGTGTACCTATTAAGAAGGCAGTTGCGGGTATTTCCTGCGGTCTGGTTACCGGAGATACGGACGATGACTATATCGTTCTGACAGATATACAGGGACTGGAAGATTTCTTCGGGGATATGGACTTTAAGGTGGCAGGTACCCATGAGGGAATTACCGCCATTCAGATGGATATTAAGATTCATGGACTTACCCGTCCCATTGTGGAAGAAGCCATTGCCAGAACCAAAGAGGCAAGAACCTATATTTTAAATGAGATTATGGCTCCCTGCATCGCAGCTCCCAGACCGGAGGTTGGTCCCTATGCGCCTAAGATTATCTCCATTCAGATTGACCCGGAGAAGATTGGGGATGTGGTTGGACAGCGTGGAAAGACCATTAATGAAATTATTGCCCGTACAGGAGTAAAAATTGACATTACTGATGACGGTAATGTTTCCGTATGTGGAACCGATGCAGCCATGATGGATCAGGCTGTGGAAATGATTAAAATTATTACCACAGATTTTGAAGCGGGACAGATTTTCAAGGGAAAGGTTGTCAGTATTAAAGAATTCGGTGCTTTCATTGAGTTTGCGCCGGGAAAAGAAGGAATGGTTCATATCTCCAAAATCTGTAAGGAGAGAATCAATCATGTAGAGGATGTTCTGACTTTGGGGGACAAGGTAACGGTTGTTTGTCTTGGAAAGGATAAGATGGGAAGAATCAGCTTTTCCATGAAGGATGTAGCCCAGAGATAGGAGTTAAACACAGGTAAATCGAAGACGGAGTAATAAAAAAGCCCGGAAGCTTTTGCTTTCGGGCCTTTTTGTGCATATTCATTGAGAAACTTTACTGCTTATACCGCTTCATGGAAAGTACGGTTGATTACGTCGGTCTGCTGTTCCGGAGTCAGCTTAATAAAGTTAACGGCATATCCGGAAACACGGATGGTCAGCTGGGGATATTTCTCAGGATGCTTCTGTGCATCTAAAAGAGTGTCACGATTTAAAACATTTACATTTAAATGATGGCCGCCTTTTGCTGCATAACCGTCAAGTAAGGATATTAAGTTGTCAACCTGCTGTGAATTTGTGTTCATAAGGAAACCTCCATAAATTGTATTTTTTCAGATACATAGTAGTAACGATTACTGATATCTGGTTTGATATTATATTAACATTCTTATTCTTCTCTGTAAAGGAGTAATTCTGACAAAAATTGTATAAAATCATGTGCAGAAAATACCGGAATATCTTTTGGACAGGGTCATATATATAGGAGAGTAGAAGGTGGTATAAAGGGAGGGAAGAGCATGGATCAGGGAAGGGAACTGATTAAAAATTTTCCTTTACAAACAAGAAGCTTTTGGGAAAATATCCTTAAAAAAAAATCTCTTGAGGAAATCAGAATCAGGGCAGACAAACCGGTCATTCTTCGGGTAGAAGAAGAGGAATGGTTTTTAGATGCGGAAGGAAAAAGCATAAAGAAGAAAGAACTGGCCTATTACATGGGCTTTAGACAGATACAGGAGCTGGTGGATTACTGGTGTAAGGATTCCCGGTATGCCTTTCAAAAGGAATTGCGGAATGGCTATCTTACTTTACAGGGGGGGCACCGTGTAGGGATATGTGGAGAAGCCGTTACAGATTTACATGGAGAAATCCAGACAATAAAAAATATATCCAGTTTAAATATTAGAATTGCACGGGAATGTAAGGAGGCAGGAGAAGAAATACTTCCTCTCCTTTATGAAAATGGGGTTTTACACAGTACACTGATTGTTTCTCCACCGGGAGCGGGAAAGACTACTTTACTGCGGGATCTGGTACGGCGTATATCCGATGGCTCCGAAAAAAGATCGGGAAGAGTAGTAGGGCTGGTGGATGAGAGAGGGGAACTGGCTGCCTGCTACCAGGGGATACCCCAGCTGGACATAGGATTAAGAACAGATGTTATTGATTCCAGCTCTAAGGCGGATGGAATGATTTGTCTGCTGCGTTCCATGAGTCCCCAGGTGATAGCCGTGGATGAGCTGGGAAGTATAAGGGAGATAAAGGCATTACTTCGGTTAGCCGGCTGCGGCTGTAGCATAATGGCTACGGTACATGGAAGCAGTGTGGAGGAAATCAGAAAAAGAAGGATGTTCAGAAGACTTTGGGAGGAAAGAGTATTTGGGCGAATACTTGTTTTGGAAAGAAAAGAAGGAAGATATTGCCATAAAATTTATCGGGGAGGCGATTTGGCTTGACGGATTTACTGGGAGGAATACTGCTGATTGGCGGCAGCTTCGGCTTAGGATGTCTTTATCTGGAAAAAGAGAAAAGGAGAATGGAAGAGCTGAAACGCATGGCTTATTTGTTCAGGCTGATGAAAAGTGAAATCACCTTTAAAAGACAGCCCTTGCCCTATGCCTGTAAGGCCTCGGGAGAAAAGCTTTCGGGAGAGGTAGGCAGAATCCTGGAAGAAATCAGTGAAGAAATGGAAGCAGGGAAAGGAGAAAGCTTTGCCGGACTCTGGAGGGAGAAATGGAGAAGCTATATGAAGGAATCTACACTGTCCAAGGAGGAACAATCCAGAGTATTGGAGTTTGCTTCTTTTGTCGGTTATGAGGAAATACAGATGCAGGAAAATATGATGGAAGGTCAAATAGAAGAATTTATACTGCTTGCCGGAAAGGTGAGGGAAGAATTAGAGAAAAAGAAAAGGGTAGTTTTAACCTTGAGTACCTGTTTGGGAATTATTTTTGTTTTAATTCTTCTATAAAAAAGGAGCAGCCGTGGAAATAGGATTGATTTTTAAAATAGCAGCAGTAGGAATTTTAGTAACCATTCTGGGACAGGTTTTGAAATACAGTGGAAGGGAAGAACATGCTTTTTTGATTTCGCTGGCAGGCTTAATCCTGGTGCTGTCTTGGATACTCCCCAATATTTACAGTCTCTTCCAATCCATACAAAGTCTGTTTCAGTTATAAAAGGAATGGGGCAGGAAGAAAGAATGGACATTATACAAATCACCATAATCGCTATGCTGGGAGTAATATCTACTGTTATTTTAAAAAATTACAAACCGGAATTAGCTGTTTTGCTCCTTGTAGCTTTGTCCTTTTTATTAATGGGAAAAGGAATTACCCTTATTGGGGAAATTCAGTTACAGCTGGAACAGATTAAATTATTTTATTCCGAAAATCAATATTATTATAAAATTCTTTTTAAAATAATCGGAATTACTTATTTATGTGAGTTTGCCTCCGGAATCTGTAAGGATGCCGGTTATCAATCCATATCTGCACAGGTAGAGCTTTTGGGAAAGATGATGATACTGGTATCCGGGATGCCGATATTGGTCACCATTATTGAAACTCTCTGGCAGTATAAAATTTAGCATAATAAGTGTTTGGGCTGAACAGACAGCAGAATGGGTAAAAATGGAATGGAATGAACTATATAAAATGCTGGAGCTGGGGGATTTGGAAGGACAGGTACAAGCCCTTTATCCGCAATGGGAAATCTCCTTTTTTGATATGATAAAGCTGGTTATAGAAGGAAGAGGAATAGAGCTTCTTGGAAAAATTCAGGAGGGGATATGGCAGAATCTGAACAGGGAATGGACAAACTGGAAGTCTGTCATCATTACAATAGCAATAGTTATTTTAATTTCAGCCGTATTTTCTTCTTTCAAAGGTGCATTTAAAAATCAACAAATTGAAGAAATAGCCTTTTATGTAAATTATTTAATTCTGATTATATTATTTACCAGCCTATTTCAGCAGACTCTTAAGGAAGCTGAGGATACTCTGATTCAGATTAAAGAATTTATGCAGGTTTTTTTCCCCGCCTATTTTCTGGTTCTGGGAATTGCGGCAGGGACAGCCACAGGGGTAGTCTATTATCAGTTGGCCTGCCTGGTCATTTACGGGGTAGAGATTATATTGGAAGCTTTTTTACTCCCGGCAGTCAGTGGATATGTGCTGTTTTCCATTATGAATGGAATCTGGGAAGAAAGTCGCCTGCTGCTGCTGCTGGAGCTTTGGAGAAAGGGAATTAAAGCAGGGCTGAGACTGCTTCTGGGTATACTCACGGGGGCAGGCCTGATACAATCAATGATTACTCCTGTTATTGAAAGGATTAAAACGGAAGCAGTCTATAAGACAGTAGAAGCTCTTCCGGGGGTAGGTGAGCTGACTGAGGGGGTCATGCGTCTATGGCTGGGAAGTGCTGTTCTGATCAAAAACAGTGTAGGGATTATTTTCAGTATTCTGCTTTTGGGAATCACCCTGTTTCCTTTATTAAAAATAGCGGCGGCAGGGTGTATCTTAAAGGGAATGGCCGCAGTGCTGGGAATAGCAGGAGACAAGAGGATGATCCAGCTTACCAATAATATGGGAGACGGTATTTTACTGCTTCTAAAAACAGTAGCATACGGCATTTTATTTTTTCTTGTTTTGATTGCCATTACTGCGTATACCACAAACGGAGGATTCTAGCATGGCAGCTATGTTTATTCAGCTGGTGAAAAAAATGGTTATTTTTCTGGTGGTGGGACAGACTATTCTTCACTTTGGCATAGGCAGACAGTATGAGCGGTATGTTAAGCTGCTTATTTCCCTAATGGTTGCTGCCCAGCTGGTAGCAGCAGCCTCCGGGCTTTTTGCGGCTTTTGCAGAAGGCTTTACCGGTTTGGCGAAGGGTATGGGCTATTCTCCTGTGGAAAGCAGCTGGGAAAAGGAAATGGAAGCCTTTGAGAAAGCAATGGAAGGAAAACAGAGTGAGCTGAATGCCAGACTGGAGGAAAGAACCGGGGAAATTCTTCAGGAAGCCGATTATCGGAAGGAAGAGGAGCAACAGGAAAGGAATCAAATCAGAGTAGAGGAAATCAGGATTCAATGAAAGAAGAGAAAAACCGGATTACTGCAGTTAAAAAAATCTTGCTGAAAAAGGACAGTCTCCTGATCTGTATATTGACGGGGGTTCTTTTACTGGTTATGGTCTGGCCTGTCCAGCACAATCAGGAAAGCAGCATAAATAACGCACAATCAGGAAAGGATAAGAGCTCCGGGGTTAATCCCAAACCCGAATACATGGGCGATGGGAAGCGGTCATATGATGGATGGAGGGAGGATGAACAGGCAGCTGCTTTGGAGAAGCGTCTGGAAGCTATTCTTTCTGAAATGGAAGGAGTGGGAAGGGTGAAGGTTATGCTTACTCTGGCCTCATCAGGAGAAAAGATTATAGAGAAGGACAGTCCTACTGCAAGAAGCAGTATTCAGGAATCGGATTCGACAGGAGGAAGCAGGAGTACACAGGAAGTGGATTCAGAAGAGACAACGGTTTACATAAGAAAAGAAACGGGAGAGCAGGTACCTTATGTGGTAAAGGAGGTCAGTCCCCTGGTAGAGGGGGTAAGTGTTGTGGCTGAGGGAGGCGGTAATGCAGTAGTACAAAAAAATATAACCGAGGTAATTCAGGCATTATTTGGAATAGAAGTACATAAAATTAAAGTAGTTAAGATGAAATAATACAGAATGGGAGAGAATGTCTTGAAAAGAAATCAAATTATGATTACCGCGTTGGCTATTATGATTGCTGTGGCAGGATACCTGAATTTTGCAGGAAGTCAGCTGAACTCGGAAACTCTGGTGGTGAATGACCAGATGCTTACAGAGGATGAACGAACAGCACTTTTGGATTTATCGGAAGAAGATATCGCTTCTGACATTGAAAGCCTGGATGCAGAAGCACAGCTTACGGAGAATTATCTGGATGAAGATATGCAGGTATCCCAGGTGGAGGTAGATCTTACGGCCAATGGAGAGGAAGCTATGGATGAGGTAGTGGACGGAGAACAGCTGGCTGCAGCAGAAGGAGGAAATACAGAGACCGGGGCGGCAGATACCATTGAAGGAACACCTGGGGAAGCAGTATTTACCAGCAGTCAGGCTGTGTCTACCCTGTCTGCGGCAAAGCTGCTGAAGGAGCAGACCCGTGCTAAAAATAAGGCAGCGCTGACAGAAATTGTGAATAATGAAGCCTTGGATGCCTCTCAAAAGCAGGAAGCAGTGGACGGGATGGTGGCAATGACGGATTTAAGTGAACGGGAGATGGAGGCTGAGATTCTACTTTCAGCCAAGGGCTTTACGGAATCCGTAGTCAGTATCAGTAATGAGGGGGTAGATGTGGTAGTCTATGCAGATACTCTGACAGATGCCCAGCTTGCCCAGATTATGGATATTGTTTCCCGAAAAACAGAGGTTTCAGCGGAGAAGATTATTATCAGTAGAGTTACAGGAAAGTGATGCTATTTTGGTTAAAGTGTGCTATACTGGTCTGAACTATGTATAAACTACTTATTGGAGGAAACATGAGCAATTACACGAACGAAATCAACAGACGCAGAACCTTTGCCATCATTTCCCATCCCGATGCGGGAAAGACTACTCTGACGGAGAAGCTTTTACTGTATGGCGGAGCCATTAATCTGGCAGGAAGCGTTAAGGGAAAGGCTACGGCCCGACATGCGGTTTCCGACTGGATGGAAATAGAAAAAGAAAGAGGTATTTCCGTAACATCTTCCGTTTTACAGTTTGATTATGATGGATATTGCATTAATATTTTGGATACACCGGGACACCAGGACTTTTCAGAGGATACCTATCGTACTTTGATGGCAGCGGACTCTGCCGTTATGGTAATTGATGCCTCCAAAGGTGTAGAGGCACAGACCAGAAAGCTGTTCAAGGTCTGTGTTATGCGTAAAATTCCGATTTTTACCTTTATCAATAAGATGGACCGAGAGGCTAATGATACCTTTGAGCTTTTAGATGAAATTGAGAAGGAACTGGGAATTGCTACCTGTCCGGTTAACTGGCCTATTGGCTGTGGTAAGAATTTTAAAGGAGTTTATGACAGAAAGAGTGGTTCGGTAGTAACCTGGTCGGATACCCAAAAGGGTACAAAAGAGGGAGAAGCCTCCATTATTCCTGCCTCTGACGAGGAAAAACTGACGGAGCATATCGGAAAAGAGAATAGGGAACATCTTTTTGAGGAAATTGAGCTGCTGGATGGTGCCAGTGCGGAATTTAATCTGGAGGAGGTACAAAAGGGAGAGCTTACTCCGGTATTTTTCGGTTCCGCACTAACCAATTTCGGTGTGGAGATTTTTTTGAAGCATTTTTTGGAGATGACCACCACTCCCCTGCCCAGAAGATCGGATCAGGGACTTATAGACCCTGTGGAAGAAGAGTTTTCCGCTTTTGTGTTCAAGATTCAGGCAAACATGAACAGGGCACATCGGGACCGTATCGCTTTTATGCGAATCTGTTCCGGTAAATTTGAAGCGAATATGGAAGTAAAGCACGTTCAGGGTGGAAAGGTAATGAGGCTTTCCCAGCCTCAGCAGATTATGGCCAGTGAACGAAAAATTTTGGAAGAAGCTTATGCAGGGGATATTATCGGGGTTTTTGATCCGGGAATATTTTCCATTGGTGATACCATCTGTATGCCTAAGGCGGGCTTTCGCTATGAAGGGATTCCCACCTTTGCTCCCGAGCATTTTGCAAGGGTCAGACAGATGGATACCATGAAAAGAAAGCAGTTTGTTAAAGGAATCACCCAGATTGCGCAGGAAGGTGCCATTCAGATTTTTCAGGAGTTCAATACCGGACTGGAAGAGATTATCGTGGGCGTAGTGGGGGTGCTGCAGTTTGATGTACTGAAGTATCGGCTGGAGAATGAATATAATGTAGAAATTCGTTTGGAAAAATTACCCTACGAGCATATCCGCTGGATTGAGAATCCGGATGAGGTAAATGTAGACAGGCTTACGGGGACCTCAGATATGAAGAAGGTAAAGGATATGAGAGGAAATCCTCTGTTACTGTTTGTAAATTCCTGGAGTGTAGGGATGACTCTGGACAGAAATGAAGGGCTGATTCTATCTGAGTTCGGGAAAAACAGTTAAGTCCTTTCGCAGGCTGGTGTAAAGAGCAGAAAGGGGAAGAGATGAAAAGATTCGCGGCGTTATTATTCATGATATTCCTTTTGGGGGGATGCCTTCTTCCCAGGGAAGTAACACGGGATACCATACTTAAGGATGAGCGACCTTTATGGGAAAGTACGTCGCCTATAGAGATAGAGGAGGAAGAAGAGGAACAGGAGCAGTTTTCGCAGGACGAGAAGGCGAACCTTCTGCGTGGGCAAAGGGATTATTATGCTTTTTCTACTCTTGGGGTAACAGAGCAGAATCTGTATGTGGAAATGCTTCATGCCCTGACCGGGTATGTGGAGGAAATGGAGGTTTCCACCCTGGATACAGAGGAAATAGACAGAGTGTTCCAGTGTATCCTTTTAGATCACCCCGAAATTTTTTACGCAGACGGCTATTCTTTTGTTAAATATACATTAGGAGAGGAGGTCAGGAAGCTGACCTTTACCGGAACCTATATCTATGACCGGGAGGAAAAGCAGATCAGGGAGGAACTGCTGGAAGAAAAAATCAACAAAGCTCTGGAGGAAGTACCCAAAGAGGCCTCCGACTATGATAAAGTAAAATATGTGTATGAATGGATTGTCCGTCATACAGAGTATGACAGAGAGGCTGAGGATAATCAGAATATCTGCTCCGTTTTTTTGGGAGGACGCTCCGTTTGCCAGGGGTATGCCAAAGCGGCCCAGCTTCTTTTGCAGAGATTAGGGATTCCAGCTACATTGGTTACCGGGACTGTGGATAATGCAGAAGGACATGCCTGGAATCTGGTCAGCATTGATCATGAGTATTATTATATGGATGTAACCTGGGCAGATGCCTCTTACCTTTTAAAAAATGAAGAGGGAATTATAGGGCAGCAGCTGCCGGAAATCAGCTATGATTATCTTTGTGTAACCACTGAGGAGCTGGCGAAAACCCATAGCTTCAGCGATTTGATTCCCTTACCGGAATGTACGGCTGTCAAGGCAAACTATTATGCAAGAGAAGGAGCATGGTTTACAGAGGTTGATACTGAGCAGTTGAAGAGTCTGGTGGATAGATATTATGAAGAAGGAAGAGAAACACTTACCATAAAATGCGCAGATGAGGATGTGTACCGAAGGATGCTGGAGGAGCTATTGGACAGGCAGCAGATTTTTAACTATCTGCATTCCCCGGATGATCGCATCTTATATACGGATTCTGCGGGACAGATGAGTATTACCTTCTGGCTTTAGGAGCATAAAAACCACTAGGCAAAAAAAATAGGCAGTGGTATAATAAGAAACAGTATAGTCATAATTAAGGAGGTTATCTCATGGAAAAAGAGTATAATAGAAGTATATATTGTCTGCAGGATGATCAGAGTATGGGAACCGTTCAGATTTCTGATGATGTTATAGCAAGGATCGCCTGTCTTGCAGCCACAGAGGTAAAGGGAGTGGCGGCCATAGCAGGGAATCTGACCAGCGAGCTTTTAAGTAAGGCGGGAAGAAAGAATCTGTCCAGAGGAGCCAAGATAGCTGTCTATGGACGTAACGTTAAAATCAGTCTGGCAATTATGATGGAGTTTGGATATAACATTCCGGGCACCTGTACCAGAGTTCAGGACAGGGTAAAGTCAGCAGTGGAAAATATGACAGGCTTAAATGTCAGTGATGTGGACATTCGGATTGCCAGCGTAGATATGAAAAAAAGATAAGTGGAGCCATCAATGAATAGAAGGTGCTTAAGGGAACAGGTTTTTAAATTGCTGTTCAGAGTAGAATTTAATCAGGCAGAGGAATTGGAGGAACAGTGCCGACTTTTTTTTCAGTATGAAGAGATTCCCATGTCCCCGCAGGATGAGGACTTTATCAGTAGAAGATTTGAGGCTGTCCGGGAAAAGCTGGAGGAAATTGATGGACTGATTAATCAAAAAACAAAGGGCTGGACTACCAAGAGAATGGGGAAGGTAGACCTGACCATTATCCGTCTGGCTGTTTATGAAATGATATACGATGAGGCCATTCCGGAAGGAGTGGCAATTAATGAAGCAGTGGAGCTTGCCAAGAAGTTCGGACAGGAGGAATCTGCCGGCTTTATTAACGGAGTTCTTGCAAGATTTACAGAAGCTAAGCAGGATTAACCATGCCTAATATATATACAGTCACACAAATTAATCGCTATATTAAAAATATGTTCACGCAGGATTATCTTTTGCAGTCTGTCAGTATTCAGGGCGAGGTCAGTAACTGTAAATATCATTCCTCTGGACATATTTATTTTACGTTAAAGGACAGGGAAGGTACATTAAGCTGTATTATGTTTTCCGGTTATCGAAGGGAGCTGTCCTTCACTTTAGAGGAGGGGCAGCAGGTTGTGGTGCAGGGAGCCATAGCCGTCTATGAGCGGGATGGAAAATATCAGCTTTATGCCAGAAAAATAGAAAAAAGCGGTGAGGGAGTTCTTTTTGAACAATTTCAGAAATTAAAGGTCCGTTTGATGGAAATGGGGCTGTTTGAGCCTATGTATAAGCAGCCCATCCCCTCCTATATCAGAACTTTGGGAGTAGTTACCGCTTCCACGGGAGCGGCGGTCAGAGATATTATTCAGATTGCCCGAAGAAGAAATCCCTTCGTTCAGATTCTGCTTTACCCGGCCATTGTGCAGGGAGAAGCAGCAGTTCCTAGTATCGTAAAGGGAATTAAAGCCTTGGAAAAGCAGGGAGTGGATGTGATGATTGTAGGCCGGGGAGGAGGAGCGCTGGAGGACCTTTGGGCATTCAACAGTGAAGAGGTGGCTCAGGCGGTTTTTGACTGCAGTATACCTGTGATTTCTGCGGTGGGGCATGAAACCGATACCACCATTATCGACTTTGTGGCAGACTTACGTGCGCCTACCCCTTCGGCAGCAGCTGAACTGGCGGTGTATGACGTTTTTGCCTGTCTGGAACGATTGAAGGAAAAGGAAGAAAGCTTAGGACAGTCAATGGCAGGAAAGCTTCGTCTTGAGAAAATACGCCTGGAACGGCAGACACTGCGTTTAAGACATCTAAGTCCCCTGAATCAAATTCGGGATAAGCGTTATCACTGCATTCGCAGTGAAGAGCTTCTTAGAGAAAATATGGAGAAGCTTCTGCAAAGAAAGCGCAGCAGGCTGGAGCTTCAGATAGAACGGCTGCAGGGCTTATCTCCTTTGGAGAAGCTTAGGCAGGGATATTCCTATACCGTAAACGGGGCAGGAAAAAACATCAGGGATATTTCTCAGGTAAAACCGGATGAGGAACTGACCATTTATGTAACCAACGGACAAATCACAGCGAAGGTTAAGGAGATACAAGGTGGCAAAGAAGAAAGAAAATCAGTTGACTCTTGAGGAGGCTCTTGAGAAGCTGGATGAGGCAGTAGCCAGACTGCAGTCAGATGAGATTTCTCTGGAGGAATCCTTTCAGGTATATCAGCAGGGGATGGAATATGTAAAATTTTGCAGTCAGACCATCGATCAGGTGGAAAAAAAGGTCTTAATGCTGAATCAGGAGGGAGGACTGGATGAACTGGAAGAATGAGAATCAGATAAGGGTAGAACAGGTAGAACAGATAATCCGTTCCTATCTGCCGGCAGAAGAGGGAGAGCAAAAAAGAGTAATGGAGGCCATGAATTACAGTATTCTGGGAGGAGGAAAGAGGATTCGCCCCATATTGATGCTGGAAACCTATCGCCTTTTCGGAGGAAGCGGAAAGGTGATTGAGCCTTTTTTGGCAGCGATGGAAATGATTCATACTTATTCCCTAGTACACGATGATCTTCCGGCAATGGATAACGATGAATACCGGCGGGGAAGAAAGACTACCCATGTCATATATGGGGAGGCGATAGCTATCCTCGCAGGAGACGGGCTTTTGAATCTGGCCTTTGAAACAGCGGCTAAGGCCTTTGATTTGGAGCCGACGAATCCGGCAGTGGGAAGGGCCCTTCAGATTCTGGCCCAAAAAGCAGGAATTTACGGGATGATTGGCGGACAGACAGCGGATATCCAGGCGGAAGGAATGGAGCCGGAGGCAGTAACCGAACAGCTGCTTTTGTTCATCCATAAGCATAAAACAGCCGCTTTGATTCAAAGCTCCATGCTGATAGGAGCCCTGTTGGCGGGAGCAGAAGAAGAGCAGCTTGAAACCGTGGAAAAAATAGGCTGCGATATTGGTGTGGCCTTCCAGATTCAGGATGATATTCTGGACGTTGTCAGCTCCTTGGAGGTTTTGGGAAAGGCTACAGGCAGTGACGAAAAAAACGATAAAATAACTTACGTTACTCTTAAGGGACTTGACCCGGCAAGGCAGGAGGTGGAAAGGCTTTCTGAGGAGGCTCTTCGCCTGCTGGGGTCTTTTCCCGAAGAGAATGAATACCTGACACAGTTAATTACTTATTTGATTACAAGGGAAAAATAGAGAAAAGGAGGCAAAAGGATGCTTCTTGATCAAATTAAAAAACCGGGTGATATCAAACAAATCGGCCCCCGAGATTATGATAGACTGGCGGAAGAGATTCGGGAATTTTTAATCCGTTCGATCAGCGAAACAGGAGGCCATCTGGGCTCTAATCTCGGTGTGGTGGAGCTTACTATGGCTTTACATTTGGTTTTTCAGCTTCCGGAGGATAAAATTATCTGGGATGTAGGCCATCAATCCTATACCCACAAGCTGTTGACCGGCAGAAAAGAGGGATTTGGCAGCTTACGCAAATACGGGGGGATGAGCGGCTTTCCCAAACGGTGTGAAAGTGATTGTGACTGCTTTGATACAGGGCACAGCTCCACCTCCATTTCAGCAGGGCTGGGCTTTGTGAAGGCCAGAGATTTGAAGGGAGAGACCAATTCCATTATTTCCGTTATCGGAGATGGTGCACTTACCGGGGGGATGGCCTATGAGGCTTTAAATAATGCAGCAAGAATGGACAGCAATTTTATTATTGTGCTGAATGATAATAACATGTCCATATCCGAAAATGTAGGAGGAATGTCCAAATATCTGAATAATGTGCGTACAGCGGGAAACTATCTGAACATGAAGGAAGGGATTTATCAGTCCCTGCTAAAGACAAAGCATGGACAGGTTATTGTAGACAGTATCCGCAGAGCAAAAAGCAGCGTAAAGCAGCTGGTTATTCCGGGAATGTTTTTTGAAGATATGGGACTTACCTATTTGGGACCGGTGGATGGCCATGACATAAACAGTCTGATTACGGTATTGAAGGAAGCTAAACGGTGTAAGACTGCAGTATTGGTACATGTCTTAACGAAAAAGGGGAAGGGCTATGAGCCGGCAGAGAGGCATCAGGTTCGCTTTCATGGGGCAGAGCCCTTTGATATTGAGACCGGTGTACCCAAAAAATTAAAAGCTAAGCCCAATTATACCGATATCTTCTCCACCGTGATGATTAAGCTGGCCAGGAGAAATCCCAATGTGGTGGCAATTACAGCAGCCATGCCGGAGGGAACGGGATTGAAGCGTTTCCGCAACGTATACCCGGAACGCTTCTTTGACGTGGGAATAGCAGAGCAGCATGCGGTAACCTTTGCGGCAGGCCTGGCAGCAGCAGGCATGAGGCCCGTTGTGGCTGTTTATTCCTCCTTTTTGCAAAGAGCCTATGACCAGATTCTGCATGACGTCTGTATCCAGAACCTGCCGGTGATTTTTGCCATCGACAGAGCCGGACTGGTAGGAAGTGACGGGGAAACCCATCAGGGGATTTTTGATCTTTCCTATTTGTCCTCCATACCCAATATGCAGATTATGGCACCTAAGAATAAATGGGAGCTTTCTGATATGATGAAGTTTGCCGCTTCCTTTAACGGCCCTATTGCCGTCCGTTATCCCAGAGGGGAGGCTTATGACGGGCTGGAGCTGTTCAGAGCGCCTATCCGTTATGGAAAAGGGGAAATGATTTATGAGGAAGAAGAGATTGCCCTTCTGGCAGTGGGCAGCATGGTGAAGACAGCAGAAGAGGTACGGCGGCAGCTGAAGGAAAAGGGACATGCCTGTACCCTGATTAATGCCCGTTTTGTTAAGCCTATAGATGAAGAACTGATTAGAGAGCTGTCCGTAGACCATAAGCTTTTGGTGACTTTGGAAGAAAATGTGGCCAGCGGCGGCTTTGGAGAAAAGGTTCGTAAATTTGTGGATCAGCAAGAGCTCCAGTCTAAGGTGGTAAACATTGCTTTAGAGGATGAGTATGTGGAGCATGGTAATGTGGATAGATTAAAGCAGGAGGTAGGACTGGATGCAGACAGTATAGCTGCCCGTGTGCTCAGTGCCTGCACATAAATGGAAAATGAAAGAACGATTGGATGTTTTATTGGTAGAACAGGGCCATGTGGCTTCCCGGGAGAAGGCTAAGGCTGTTATTATGTCCGGAAATGTATTTGTAAACGGTCAGCGGGAGGATAAGGCCGGTTCCCAGTTTGATCCCTTAAAAGCAAAAATAGAGGTAAGGGGACAGTCTCTTAAATATGTCAGCAGGGGAGGCTTGAAGCTGGAGAAAGCCGTGTCAGTATTCAATCTGGATATTCAGGGAAAGGTTTGTATGGATATTGGGGCATCTACCGGAGGCTTTACAGATTGTATGCTGCAAAATCACGCCCGTAAGGTTTATGCCATAGATGTGGGGCACGGTCAGCTGGCCTGGAATCTTAGAAAGGATGAACGTGTTGTCTGCATGGAAAAAACCAATTTTCGGTATCTGACTGAAAAGGATATTCCGGACAGACCTGACTTTGCTTCTGTGGATGTTTCCTTTATTTCTCTGAGTAAAATCCTTCTTCCGGCCAGAAGACTGCTGGCAGAAGAGGGACGGATGGTCTGTCTGATTAAGCCCCAGTTTGAAGCGGGAAAAGAAAAAGTGGGGAAAAAAGGGGTAGTTCGGGAAATGACGGTACAGCAGGAGGTGATAGCAAAGATTTTTACGCTGGCACACCTGTTGGGATTTTCAGTCCTGGGATTGGATTTTTCTCCCATTAAGGGGCCGGAAGGAAATATTGAATTTCTGCTCTATTTACAAAAGGACAGCTCTAGGGATGAGGAGCTGGAAGCCTGTACAGAGGCTGATGTAGAGGATAGACTGGAAGAAGAAACGGCAGCAAAAACCGGATACGGTTTTGAAGAGGAAGTACAGAAAATGATCGGAAGTATAGTGGAAAAAGCACATCTTGCTTTGTAGGAAAGTGTGGGTATGAAGAGATTCGGAATTGTAACCAATGGGATAAAGGATCCCGACAGAAGGGTTACGGAAAAAATCATTGATTATCTTAAGGAAAATAATGCTTTTTGGAATGAGGCGGCTTCCGTGAAAGAGCTTTCCTTACCGGTGGATTGTATTCTGGTACTCGGAGGAGACGGAACCATGCTCCAGGCAGCTAAGGAGACTGCCGGTAAGAATATCCCTTTACTGGGAATTAACCTGGGAAGTCTGGGCTATCTGGCAGAGGTGGAGGTTCAGTCTCTTAAGGAGGCTTTGGATAAGCTGCTTAAGGATGAATATGAAACGGAAAATGAGATGATGGTTTACGGAACCATTTTTTCGGAAAATAAAGTGCTTCAAACCTCTCCGGCATTAAATGATATTTCCATTACCCGGTACGGTACCCTGCAGATTATCAGGCTGAACATTTATGTGAACGGCAAATTTCTCTGTCAGTGGAAGGCGGATGGAATCATCCTCTCCACCCCTACCGGCTCAACCGGATATAATTTATCGGCAGGAGGGCCTTTGGTGGTACCCGGGGCCGATCTTCTATTACTGACCCCGATATGTGCCCATACCTTAAATGCCAGAAGTATTGTCTTAAGAGGAGAGGATGAGGTTACCGTAGAGGTGGCTTATGGAAGAGAAGGAGCCAAGCTGATGGTGGAGGCAAATTCCGATGGAAGTGAGAAATATATGATGAAGACAGGCGACAGAATCTGTATTCGGAAAGCCGAAGAGACTACTACAATCATTAAGCTGAGTAAGGCCAGCTTCCTGGAAACCCTGCACAGAAAAATGAGTGATGAAAAGTAAGGAGGAAATCCGATGAAGGGGAATAGGCATCAGAAAATCATAGAGCTGGTGGAAAACCATGATATTGAGACGCAGGAAGAGCTGGCAGACCGATTGAGGGAAGCCGGTTTTCAGGTAACCCAGGCTACCGTTTCCCGGGATATCAGGCAGTTGAAGCTTTCTAAGATTTCCCGACAGGACGGAGGGCAGAAATATGTGGTATTGAAGCAGGAAGACAGCCAATTAAGCGAAAAGTATATTCGTGTATTGAAGGATGGCTTCGTTTTTATGGATAAGGCCCAGAATATTTTAGTGATTAAAACCGTTTCCGGAATGGCTATGGCAGTTGCGGCAGCCATTGATGCCATGAAAATGGAGGAAGTGGTAGGCAGTATTGCGGGAGATGATACAATTATGGCGGCAGTTCGTACCAGTGAGGATACCGATGTCGTTATGGAAAAGATTAAAGAGGTTTTGGCATAGGTGGAACTTACCGGAGAGAAGAGTAAGGAGAACATATGTTAGTTAGTTTACACGTGAAAAATTTGGCCCTCATCGATGAACTGGAGGTTTTTTTCGGTAAAGGACTGAATATCCTGACAGGAGAAACGGGAGCGGGAAAATCCATTATCATGGGTTCGATCAATCTTGCTCTGGGAGGGAAGGCTGATAAGAGCCTGAT
This sequence comes from Lachnospiraceae bacterium, assembly GCA_051891855.1. Taxonomy (GTDB): domain Bacteria; phylum Bacillota; class Clostridia; order Lachnospirales; family Lachnospiraceae; genus SFDP01. The sequence continues at coordinate 27,092 of JBJFFP010000058.1, forward strand.
TCGTACAGGGGCGGATTTTGCTTTGGCCGAGCTGGTCTTTCAGACGGAAGACCGGGAGCAGCTCAGACTTCTTCAGAAAATGGATATTCCCATGGAAGAGGATGGAACCGTTATTGTCCTAAGAAGGCTTATGCCGGAGAGGAGTCTCTGCAAGGTCAATGGGGTGACCGTCAGTCAGAAACAGTTAAAGGAGCTGGCTTCCTTATTCATCAATATCCATGGTCAGCATGAGAATCAGACCCTGTTAAATACCAAAAAATATTCTCAGATATTGGATGAATATGCAGGAGAAGAGGTGGACAGGCTTAAGGATAAGCTGGGAGAGCTTTATGCTTCTTATGTGGCAATGAAAAAGGAACTGTCAGCTTCCTGGCTGGATGAAAAAGAAAAGACCCGGGAGATTTCTCTGTCTTCCTTTGAGATAGAAGAAATTAAAGAGGCCGGACTTGTACCGGGAGAAGATGTACAGCTGGAAGAAGAATTTCGCAGGATGGTCAATGGAAAACGGATTGTGGCCGGCGTGTCGGCTGCCTATGCCTGTACCGGCTATGGCTCTGCAGCGGCAGGAGACAGTATGGGCAGAGCGATTCGGGAATTGAAGGCAGTAAGCAGCTATGACGCAAAGCTGGAGGAGCTTACCGGACAGCTGGAAGAAATTGACAATTTATTGAATGATTTCAACCGCAGTATGGTAGACTATCAGAGGGAACTGGAATTTGAACCTGAGGAATTTGACCGGATTGAAAGACGGCTGAATCTGTATAACCGGTTAAAGGACAAATACGGAAATACAGTGGAAGAAATTTTGGCTTATCAGAAAACCAAAGAAGAACAGCTGAGAAAGCTGGAGGATTATGATTCCTATCTGGAAGAGCTGAAAAAGAAGCTTGAAGAATACAGCTGCGGTATGAAGGATTTGTGCCGGCAGCTGTCCCAGCTAAGGAAAAAAGCGGCAAAGGAGCTGGAAAAGAAGCTGAAAAAAGGACTGCAGGAGTTAAACTTCCTATCTGTGGAATTACAGCTCTCTGTTGAAGCAAGGACGGATAATCTGACGGCTGAGGGCTGGGATCATATTGATTTTCTGATTTCCTTAAATCCCGGAGAGCCCTTGCAGTCTATCAGTAAAGTGGCCAGTGGGGGAGAATTATCCAGAATTATGCTGGCACTGAAGGCGGTAATGGCAGATAAGGAACGGATCGGCACCCTGATTTTTGATGAAATCGATGCCGGTATCAGCGGAAAAACAGCCTGGAAGGTTTCCCAGAAGATGGCTGTTTTGGGAAAGGCACATCAGCTGCTTTGTATTACCCATCTGCCGCAGATTGCGGCTATGGCAGATAGTCACTTTGTCATTGAAAAAAAGATGGAGGAAGGAAGAAGTGTCACCCAAATTTCCAGGATAGGGGAGGAAGAAATCTTATATGAGCTGGCAAGACTGCTGGGAGGAGACGATGTGACGGATGCGGTGCTGGCCAATGCAAAAGAATTGAAAGATTTGGCAGCAAAAACAAAAACTTACTAAAGTAAATTAACAGATTTTCCATATACTAAGAAGGATGTCGGGTTGGCATCCTTCTTTCTTTGTGTGCAAAGGATAAACACGGGGAAATAAAAAAGAAGAAGTGGAGGTAAGGATGAAAAGGGAAAAAACGGTAAAACGCGGAAGACTTTCTAGAAATTTATTTTACTTTGGTCTATTTTTCATATCCCTTGTGCTGTCAGTACTATGGCTATGGAAACTATGGAGTCGGGTTCCTTCGGATATTCGGGTACGGGCGGGTAAAGAGGAGGGAATTAACTTTTCCATTCCTGCTACGGCAACCATTTATCAGGAGGGAAGTGAACCACTACTTAACGTAAAGCTAAATCAGGAACTGACCTTTTATGGAGAAGTGGAAGGTAATTATACCATGAAGGTTCAGCTCTTTGGCTTTATTCCTTTTAAAGAAGCCTCCCTATCGGTGATTCGGGATACCAGGCTGATCCCTGTGGGAACCCCTATCGGAATTTACGTTCATACCCGCGGAGTTTTGGTTGTTGATACGGGGGAATTTGAAGATGAAAAGGGAAAAGAGAGTGCTCCGGCAAAGGGGATATTAAAGGCAGGAGACTATATTCGGACAATTAATGGTAACTCTTTGGAGGATAAAAAACAGCTGATGGAGACCATCTCCCGGTGTGAGGGAGAGGGACTTGAGCTGGAGATTGAAAGAAACCACAAGATAATTCCTGTGGAAGTTATTCCAAAGGCAGACCGGCAGGGAGAATATAAGCTGGGAATTTGGGTAAGGGATAATGCTCAGGGGATAGGAACGCTTACCTTCGTAAATGAAGAAGGATATTTCGGCGCTTTGGGACATGGAATCAATGATGTGGATACAGCCAGCCTGATGGAATTGGAAAAAGGGGGCTTATACAAAACTGAGATTATTTCCATTAACAAAGGAACACCGGGAAAGCCGGGGGAGTTTAGTGGGATAATTGCTTATTCCGATAAGAACCGGCTGGGAGAAATTCTTAAGAACAGCTATAGAGGAATTTATGGAATCGTTGAAACGCAGAATCTGGATTTAAAGCAGCAGGCTATGCCCATTGCCTTAAAGCAGGAAATTAAAGAAGGTAGGGCTCAAATCCTTTGTACATTATCAGATACTCCCAGGTGGTATGATATTGAAATTGTCAGGATAAATGCAGAGAACAGTCAAATCAACAGGGGAATGGAGCTTAAAGTGACGGATGAAGAATTATTGAAGGCTACAGGAGGCATTATCCAGGGAATGAGCGGAAGCCCCATCGTTCAGGACGGGAAGCTGGTGGGGGCCGTCACCCATGTGATGGTCAATGACCCAACCAGAGGCTATGGGATATTTATTGAGGAAATGCTGGGGAATAGTTAAAGAAAAGCAGACAATGCGAAGGGGATTTTCGCATTGTCTGCCTATTTAGCTATTCATAATGAAGTTATGCTGCTTCGTAAGCTTCTTCCTGAGCGGGAGTAGCTGCGTTCTTGCCCTTGCCCAGTACACAGGTAAAGATGAAGGTACCAAGACAGGCAGCGGCAAAGAGGATTCCCACAGGATAAGCAATAGATGTAGAAAGTCTGAATCCTTCTTGAGCCATCAGGATATAGGTGCAGGATACTGCCGACATAAAGGTAGCCGGAAGTGCAGTCATCCAATAGAAGCGTTTTCTGCGGAACAGATATACGCTTGCAGCCCAAAGAGCAATCATGGCCAGAGTCTGGTTGGACCAGGAGAAGTATCTCCAGATAATCTGCACATCAATCTGAGTCAGGAAAGCACCTACAGCCAACAGAGGTACAGTCAGAATCAAACGATTCTTAAGAGGCCCCTGGTCAAAGTTAAACCAGTCACCTAAGGTTAATCTTGCACTACGGTATGCCGTATCGGCAGAAGAAATAGGGCAGGCAATAACACCGATCATGGCGATAACTGCACCTACAGGTCCTAACAGTTGGAAGCAGATTTCATAAACTACTGCAGACTGGCCGTTTCCAAGGGCTGTCAGAAGACCACCGGTACCGTTGTAGAAGGCTACACCTGCAGCAGCCCAGATTAAAGCGATAACACCCTCTGCCACCATAGCTCCGTAGAATACTCTGCGTCCGTCCTTTTCTCCGGTGATACATCTTGCCATCAAAGGAGACTGAGTGGCATGGAAACCGGAAATGGCTCCACAGGCAACGGAGATGAACATGGTAGGCCAGATAGGAGTATTGGAGGGATGGAGATTGGATAAAGTAATCTCAGGAATGTGGTAACCCTTAATCAGGATAGCCCCTCCTACACCAACAGCCATAACGATAAGGCAGATACCGAAAATAGGATATACTTTTCCGATAACCTTATCAATGGGAACGAAGGTTGCAATAAAGTAGTAGATGATAACTACTGCCAGCCAGAACTTTGCATCCAGCACATTGGGGGTAAGCATGGCCAGAAGGTTAGCAGGCCCGGTAGAGAAGGTAACACCTACCAGAACCAGAAGCACTACAGAGAAAACACGCATTACCTGACGCATTCCGTTTCCAAGGTAAATTCCGGTCAACTCGGAAACGCTGGCTCCCTTGTGACGCATGGACATCATTCCGATCATGTAATCATGAACGGCTCCTCCTAAGATGGTTCCCAGGGTAATCCAGAGGAATACGCTGGGACCCCAGCAGGCACCGGCAAGAGCACCAAAAATGGGTCCCAGACCGGCAATATTCAGAAGCTGAATCAGAAAAACTCTGGGGGTACTCATAGGTACATAGTCTACACCGTCTGTCATGGATAGTGACGGGGGTTTTCTGTCATCCGAGCCGAATACCTTTTCAGCAAATTTTCCGTAGATGATAAAACCGACGATTAGAACAGCGAGACAAACAAAAAAACTAATCATTTTACTACCTCCTTTGTATCTTATAATCTTTTGTATGGTATAATTATACAAAACAGAAAAAAAAATTAAAGGATTTTTGTGTTAACTGCCCATAATAATGTATCAACGGTAGTAAAATGAAAATTAACAGAAAAAAATTGTCCCTACATGCCAATCAGCTGCCTGAGAAGCTTAAGCCTTTCCCGGCTTATGGGGAGAATATTCTGTTCAAAGCCCTGCATTTTTAAAGCCAGACTGTTGTTGGCCCAGGGAAACATTTCCGTAATATACTTCAGATTGACGAGAAAGCTTTTATGAATGCGTAAGAAGCCATGGGGGGAAAGGCGCTTTTCGTATTCTCCCAGAAGGAGATTTTCCGTATAATCCTGTTCAGTAGTATGAATGATACAGCTTCTGCCGGAGGTTTCGATGTAAACGATTTTTCCGATATCCAACAGAACGATGGTTTTATTCATATTGACCGGTAAACGGCCGGAAACGGTGGAGGAGGAAGGCGGGGAAACGGGGACAGACTGTTCACTGCCGGTAGTCTTTAGCTCCCGCTGACATTTTTCCAAAACCATCTGTACCCTTAAGGGATCAAAGGGCTTTAAAATATAGTTGTTTACCTCCAATTCAAAGGCCTTGACTGCATATTGAGAATAGGCAGTGGCAAAAACGATCTGGGCATGGGGAAGCAGCTTTTTGGCAGCAGAAGCCAGAGCGGTTCCCTCCATGTCATCCAAATTAATATCGATAAACAGCAGATCAAATTCTTTTCGACTGATTAAATCTATGGCGCTGCTTCCGCTGTCAGCCTCATCAATCTGGCTGTCCGGCATAACGGCCAAAATCTGGTGGATCAGCTCTTTTCTTGCAGGGCGTTCATCATCAATTACAGCAATTTTCATAGAATCTCCTTTTTATCTTTCCATAGCTGCAGAGGGGGAAAAGAGAAGAGTGTCGGTAGGGGTTAAGGGGATACCAAAGCTTACACAGGAGCCGGTAGAAGAAGTCTCAATCTGCAGACCGTTTTGCTCTCCATAAATGCTTTTCAGACGCCTGTGTACGTTAATCAGGCCAACCCCTTTTTCCTGCCCCGTCGTCAGACTGTCTATAACCTCAGCAGGAATACCGGGGCCGTGGTCACAGACAGAGATAACCGCCGTATCCCCCTGCTTTTGAGCAGTGATTTTCACATAACGATTTCCCTTTTTGTCTACACCATAGCGGACCGCGTTTTCCACCAGGGGCTGAAGAATAAAGGAAGGAACCATGCAGTTTAATTCTTCATCTACGTTCAGTTCCACCATTAGGCGTTCTTCAAAACGGGCCTTCTCCAGCTTAAGGTAGCTGGTTACATGGTACAGCTCAGTAGGGAAGGTAAGCATATATTGTTCGTTCTCCAGGGTCTGTCGGTAATAGGATGAAAGAGTAAGAATAAGCTCTCTGGCCTGGTCGGGATTCTCACGGCATATACAGGAGATGGTATTCAGTGCATTGTAGAGAAAATGGGGATTTACCTGGGACTGCAGGGCTTTAAACTCAGCCTTGCGCCGAAGCTTTTTCTGGTAATCCAGATTAGACAGCTCCAGCTGAGTGGAAAAAAGCTTGGCCAGCTCAGAAGCAAAAATCAGGCTGGACTGGGACATTTGCCAACGCTTTTTTACTACCATAATCAGACAGCCTACAGGCTGATCCATCTCAATCAAGGGAGCAGCAACGATAACGTTGCTTTTAAGAATACGGTATAAGGGATCGGAATCCGGTGCATAGGAAAAGGTAGTGGGCTTTTTGTCATAAATAGAACTCAGAATGGAAGTTAAAATAAGCTGTTCCTTAAGAATGGCATACCGTTCTTCACCCATCAGAGCCAAAATTCCATTGGTATCGGCAATCGCCACGGCACCACAGGAGGCAGACTGGTAAATTATTCTGGCTGTTGCTTCCATGTCTGCGGTACTGTGCAGACCCTTACGCAGATGGGGCAGACTCTTTTCCGCAATTTCCAGTGCAATCCGCATTTTTTCTCCAAAAAGGCTCTCCTCTTCTTTGAAAATCCGATTGAAGACGCCGATAAAAATCACCATTCCCAGGGAATTCATGATTATCATGGGAAAGGCGATCAGCTTTACCAGCTCCAGGGCTGCCGGAAAAGGACGGGCAATCATGAGAATAATCATCATCTGACCGGCCTCTGCCAAAGCCGTAATGAAGAATACACCGGTACCATTGATTTTTCCCGCTTTAAACCGCTTGGAGAAAGCTGCGCCGATGATACCCTCCACCAGAGTGGAGATGGAACAGCTTAAGGCGGTAAAGCCGCCGATATCAAAAAGATAGCGATGGAGTCCGCCAATCAGGGCAGTCCCCATACCTACATAGGGACCACCCAAAAGTCCGGCGGCAAGGACGCCGATTACCCGGGTATTTACGATGGCACCGGAGGCTCTTACTCCGGTGTAAGTAGAGCAGATGCTGATCAAACCGAAGATAAGGGATAAAGCAAGATAGCTTTTAACCGTATGTCGATCCTCCAGCAGCATGGTTCTTACCATGGGCAGGGTAGTCAGCATAGTGGCAATGAGAACCAGAAGGCCAATATTTAAGAGAAGATTAAAAAACATGGTGTCAGACATGGCAGCTTCTCCCAGTGGCCCTTTCAGGCCTTCTCATCATCAATGGTCACCGGCTCCTTAGGCGTACCGTCACAATTCCGGCTCATCTGGCAGTAGTGAGGACAGCCGCCGCACAGCTTGCCTCCCACAGCGGCCCCTTTTTTGCGGGAATCATTTACCAGCCAGTAGGCCGCTCCTATAATGATGACTACAAGCAGTAGGAGAAGCCAGTCGGTGGCGGTCATGTTGGCAATCAAATTCATAGAAACCTCCATTTCTTCCAATGTCGAATATTGGCATATATTGATGATAAATATGATATAGATAACCCATTCGGTTGTCAAGATTGATTACTTTATTCCTGTTTTATGGTATAATGATTGAGCTGAGAGGATGAAGGAAAAAAATACGTCATAATTAAGGAGGATAAGGGAATGTGGTTCATCTTTGCACTGTTATCGGCAGTATTTGCCGCTTTAACTTCAATTCTTGCCAAAATAGGTATTGATGGGGTAAACTCTAATCTGGCTACGGCAATACGGACTGTGGTGGTGGTAGCCCTGGCCTGGGGGATGGTATTTTTAACCAATGCCCAGAGCGGAATCAGTGAAATCAGCAAAAGGAGCTGGCTGTTTCTGATTCTGTCCGGACTGGCCACGGGAGCCTCCTGGCTGTGCTACTACAGAGCTCTTCAGATAGGGGAGGCTTCCAAAGTGGTTCCGGTGGATAAGCTGAGCGTGGTAATCACCCTGGTTCTGGCCTTCGTTTTTCTGCATGAAACCTTTACGGGCAAATCCTTTATCGGCTGTATCCTGATTACGGCAGGAACTCTGATCATGGTGCTGTAGAGGTATTAAGGAGGACGGACTTTTAACCAGGGAGGAATTTGCTACCTATATGATGGAGAATCCGGCAGATTATTACTACGGAGTGCTGTGGAATAAATTATATAGAAAAAGCATCATTGAGGCGAATCAGCTGTTTATGGACAAGGAGGTTCGCTGGTGTGAAGATTTTTTATTTAATATGGAATATATTCGTCATGTAAAAAGCGTATATGCACTTCAGGTTCCCATTTATTATTATGTCAAGACCAAAGGCTCCTTAGTGAATCAAGGTGCAAGCATTTCCCGAACCATTCAGATGAAGCGCAGGGTTTTTAAGTGCTATAATGAGTTTTTCCGGAATGTGTTTAATCAGGAGGATTATGAAAAGAACCGATTTCAGGTGTATCAGTTTCTTACTGATGCAGCAGGGGACGGTATCGTGCCTCCTTCCAGTTTACCCGGCTCCATGAAGCTGGGAGATGATTCGGATTCAGGATAAGAGATTGGCAGAAGGCAGTATGAAGGAAATACAAAGCGGTGATGGAAAGAAAGCCGGAGGAAAGAAAAACACACAGGGGCCTGTAGCCATGGAGATTCTTCCCGGAGCAGAAGGGGTTCTTAGGGATATTTTATGGGTGAAGCGGCAGTTTCATCAGATATGCTACAAAGGACTGTCCGGGGAAGAAATTGAACAATATGAGGTTCTTTTGGAAAGAGTTAAGACGAACGTACAAAGAGTGCTGAAATAGAAGGGCGTAAAACCAATGGAAATTTTAGGATATATCATACTGGCGGGCTTTGTAACAGCTGCTGTGGCGGTTTTTGCAATAAAGAAAAAAAAGCCCTCTGAGGACAGGCTGAAAAAGCAGCAGCTGGCCTATGAAGAATTATTGAAAAAGTATAACGTACCCGAGAAGCATTATAGAATTGTTATCGGACAGTCCAGAGTCTATTCTGTCTATAATTGTCCGGCAGTAATCTGGAAAGAAGGGGATAAGGTTAAAACTCTGGTTCTGCGTCTTAAGCCTGTGCTTGCCCAGGAGGATGCAGAAGATTTTCTCTTTTTATCCTCACAGCCGCAGGTGGATTTCAGGCGATTTGACGGAAGTGATTTTCCGGACTGGGCCATACAAAGTGACTATGTTAAGGAGCTGTTTTTACCCTGTGCAAATGTAAGCAAAACTGTAGGGGGAATCGATTATAAGAAGCAGATGTACTGGCTGGGGACACTTTGTGTATATGCCAATTCTCTTTCTGGGCTGTTGACTATGCTGGAAAGACCCCTTTCCGATTACGATAACCGGGTGGAGAATAAAGCGTTAATGCTGAAGGATGGGTCTTTGCCGGACAGCATGAAGGAGGAGCTGAAAAAGGAACTGGAGCCTTCTCTTGGTGGTGAAGATAGAGAAAGTGCTTCAAACCTGCAGAGCTTACAGGGAATGGAAAGGGTCATTCAGACAATCAGAGATGCGGAACATCGGGCAGGTGAGAAGGAAGCGGAAGACCGGATTAACCGGCTTTATGCAAAGCTGTTGTCCGAAAAGCGATATGCGGATTTGGAGAAGGCTACTCTGGATGAGGACTATCGGAAGGAGCTGTTTCAGGAATTGGAAGAAGAATGAGAAGAACCCGGTAATGATGACACCGGGTTCTTTTGGCTGTGGGGGGAAAAAGGAAACCCACAGCCTCTACAGGGGATATATCGAATCAAAACAGGCCTGACAAAGGTTAAGCTGGCCTGTCATAAGAGATAAATCGCTTAATTTCATATAATGAAGAGAATCTGCCCCTATTCGGCTGCAAAACTCATCTCGGGTGAGAGAGGAGGTAATCAGCTGCTGATTAGTTGGAATATCCGTGCCGTAATAGCAGGGGTGTAAAAAAGGCGGTGAGCAGATTCGTACGTGGACGGCCTTTGCTCCGGCCTGCTTTAAGAGACGGATAAGGCTGGCAATGGTGGTGCCTCTTACAATGGAATCATCAATCAGCACAAGGGACTTTCCTTCAACTACGCTGGGCAGTACACTGAGCTTCATGCGTACCGCGGCTTCTCTTTCGGACTGATCCGGTTTAATAAAGGTTCTTCCCACATAGCTGTTTTTTTGGAAGGCCAGGGCAAAGGGGATGCCGGATTCCTGGGAGAAGCCGGTGGCAGCAGCCAGACCAGAATCGGGAACACCGATAACCAGATCTGCCTTAGCAGGAAATGCCTTTGCCAGCGCACGGCCTGCCCTAACCCGGGAGTCATAAACACCTATACCATCCAGAACAGAATCCGGCCGGGCAAAATATATATATTCAAAAATGCAGTGAGCATGCTTTTGCTGGGTAAGAGAAAGATTGCTTTCCACACCCTTTTCCGAAATGGTCAGCAGCTCGCCGGGAAGGATATCCCGAATAAACTTAGCGCCTACTGCGGTTAGAGCACAGCTTTCCGAAGCCAGCACATAGGAATCCTCCAGCCTGCCCAGACAGAGGGGCTTTAACCCTAATGGATCACGAAGGGCAATCAGCTTTCTGGGGCTCATTACCAGAAGGGCGAAGCCGCCTTGAAGCTTTTGGGCGGCCGCCAAAACTGCCTCTTCCACGGTAGCGGTTCTGGTACGTTCACGGGCAGTCAGGCAGGCGATGATTTCGGAATCGGTGGTGGTATGGAAAAGGACGCCGGATTCCTGCAAGGACAGGCGCAGAGAATCGATATTCACCAGATTGCCGTTATGTACCAGAGCCAGGGTTCCCTTAATATAGGAGGAAACCAGGGGCTGGGCATTTTCCGGAGAGCTTCCTCCGGTGGTTGAGTAGCGGACGTGACCGATGCCTATATTCCCTTTTAACGCAGAGAGAATCTCTTTCGTAAACACTTCACTGACCAGTCCCATGGCTTTATGCCAGGTAATATTTCCTTTTTCTCCCTGACGGTTACAGACTGCCATGCCTGCAGATTCCTGCCCCCTGTGCTGAAGGGTAGTGAGCCCATAGTAAAGGGGAGCAGAAACCTCTTTTCCCGCAGGAGAAAAGATACCGAAGATACCACACATAGCTTACACCGAAAACAGGAGCTGATCATAGGCTGGATAGGGAAGAATGCTTTCGGGAAGGCAGCTTTCTGCCTTATCGGCAACTAAGCGGACAGCCTCCATATCCGGTAAGATGACATCATGGTAGTATTTTGCTTCTTCCAGAATATCTTCTATTTTGATGGCTGCAGAGCTGTCAGCCTCCAGTTTTTCCGCCTTGGCAGCAATTTCATCATAATAAGAAGAGAGTCTGGTCAGGAGGCTGATTTCCGCGTTACAGGGAATGGAAGCCACAGCCTGCTTGCGGCTGACTGCAGAAGCCAGAGCTTTGGTATAATCGCTTAATGCGGGAAGGAACTGGCGATGAACCATATCCAACAGGGTTTCCGCTTCAATATTCAGCGTTTTACAGTAGTTTTCCAGCAGGATTTCATAACGGGAGAAGATTTCACTCCGGGTATAAATCCTGTGGCGGGTAAACAGGTCAATATTTTTATCAGCGATAAAAGCGGGCAAGGCATCTGGGGTGGATTTTAAGTTATAAAGTCCACGTTTTTCGGCCTCTGCCAGCCATTCATCGGTGTAACCGTTGCCATTAAAAATCACTCGCTTATGAGCGATAATGTTTTCTTTTACCAGCTGATGAACTGCTGCCTCCATCTGATCCTTGGGTACCTCCTTCAGCTGTTCATAAAACTGGGATAATGCTTCTGCCACAGCGGTATTTAATACGATGTTAGGGCCGGATACAGAGAAGGAAGAGCCCAGCATGCGAAATTCAAACTTGTTTCCGGTAAAGGCAAAGGGGGAGGTACGATTTCTGTCTGTGTTGTCCTTAAAAAAGTGGGGCAGTACCGTAGCACCGGTTTCCATCTGAATACGCTGCTGCTTTCCGAAAAAGGTGTCATTTTCAATGGAATCCAAAACCGCAGTCAGCTCATCACCCAGGAAAATGGAAACCACTGCCGGCGGCGCCTCGTTGGCACCCAGACGATGGTCATTTCCTGCACTGGCTGCGGAAACACGCATTAGGTCTGCATATTCATCCACTGCTTTGATTACGGCTACCAGAAAGACCAGAAATTGAATATTTTCTGCCGGAGTGCGGCCTGGATCCAACAGATTTATACCGGTGTTGGTAATCATGGACCAGTTATTGTGCTTACCGGAGCCGTTAATGCCGGAAAAAGGCTTTTCGTGTAAAAGACAAACCAGATCATGCTTATCCGCCAGCTTTTTCATTACTTCCATAGTCAGCTGATTATGATCCACTGCCACATTAGCCGTTTCAAAAACAGGAGCCAGCTCGTGCTGGGCGGGAGCCACCTCGTTGTGCTTGGTCTTTGCCGGAATACCCAGCTTCCACAATTCTTCATCCAAATCATGCATATAAGCGGATACCCGGGTTTTCAGGGCACCGAAATAGTGATCCTCCATTTCCTGTCCTTTGGGAGGTTTTGCTCCCAGAAGAGTTCTTCCGGTAAAGATCAAATCTTTTCGCTGGCGGTATAACTGTTTATCCACTAAAAAGTATTCCTGCTCAGGCCCTACCGTTGTATACACACCGCTCACCTCATCATTTCCCAGAAGGTTGAGGACTTTGGTGGCTTCCCGGTTTAAGGTCTCCATGGAACGAAGCAGGGGCGTCTTCTTATCCAGTGCTTCACCGCTGTAGGAGCAGAAGGCTGTAGGAATATAAAGGGTACCATCCTTAATAAAAGCAGGTGAGGTGGGATCCCAGTTGGTATAGCCTCTGGCCTCGAAGGTGGCACGCAGACCGCCGGAAGGAAAGCTGGAGGCATCCGGCTCTCCCTTTACCAGCTCCTTTCCGGAAAAGTCCATAATGATTTGACCGTCACCGATAGGAGTAATAAAGCTGTCATGCTTTTCCGCGGTAAAACCGGTCATGGGCTGAAACCAGTGGGTAAAATGGGTGGCACCGTTTTCTACAGCCCATTCCTTCATAGCAACAGCTACGGAATTGGCCACATCCAGCTCCAAGTGGGTGTTATTTTCAATGGTCTTCCTTAAGGCCTTATAAATGTCTTTTGGTAATTTATCCCGCATAACCTGATCGTTAAAGACGAGACTTCCAAATAATTGGGGAATGCTTTTCTTCATCGCAGTGGTCTCCTTTCGTAAATAAAAAAAGGTGCCTCGGACAAAATGTCCAAAGCACCTTTGCTTTATGGTTCGTAGTATACACCTGATTTTTAAATTGTCAAGCCTTTTTTTTGAAAAAAATTTCGACTTCGAAATCCCGGATTATCTTCCTGTAAAACTTCTAAGCAGACAATGGAATTTAAGGAAATGAAAAAACCACTTTACAAGGGAAAAGAAATCGTATACAATAATGCAAGAATAAAACGGAAGGATTAAAAGTCCGTGAGAAACAGAATACAGCTAAGAGGACAAGGGTGTCGGGAAACTCACATAGGTGGGTTTCTTTGACACCCTTTTTGCGGAAAGGAAAAGTATGGTCAAGTATGTGTTTGTTACCGGGGGCGTAGTCTCCGGTCTGGGAAAAGGAATTACGGCAGCCTCTCTTGGAAGGCTGCTGAAGGCAAGGGGATATCACGTTACCATGCAGAAGTTTGATCCGTATATCAATGTAGATCCGGGTACCATGAATCCTATTCAGCATGGGGAGGTCTTTGTTACCGATGACGGCACGGAAACGGATTTGGATTTAGGGCATTATGAGCGATTTATCGATGAAAATCTGGATAAAAATTCCAACGTTACCACCGGTAAGATATACTGGTCCGTACTGAATAAAGAAAGGCACGGTGACTACGGAGGAGGAACGGTACAGGTAATTCCTCATATTACCAATGAGATTAAGGAACGGTTTTATCAGCCAAAATCTTCCCAGGAGGAAACCATTTCCATAATCGAAGTGGGCGGAACGGTAGGAGATATTGAAAGTCAGCCCTTTTTAGAGGCGATTCGGCAGTTTCAGGCGGAAAAAGGAAGAGAGAATGCCATTCTTATCCAGGTAACGCTGATTCCTTATTTAAAGGCTTCCGGGGAAATGAAGACCAAGCCCACCCAGATGAGCGTTAAGCAGCTGCAGAGTATGGGAATCTGGCCGGATATTCTGGTCTGCCGTTCCGACTATCCCATTGAGGAAAAGATGCGGGAAAAGATTGCCCTCTTCTGTAATGTAAAAAAAGAGAATATACTTCAAAATCTGGATGCGTCCTCTCTCTACGAGGTACCTCTGATGCTGGAAGAGGAGCGTCTGGCCCAGGCAGTCTGCTCCTGTCTGAACCTTCCCTGTCCCCAGCCGGATTTATCGGATTGGAAGGAGATGATTGAGAATCTGCATAAATCTACCGGAGCAGTCACCATAGCTTTGGTGGGAAAATATGTAGCCCTTCATGATGCCTATTTAAGTGTGGCAGAAGCCCTGAAGCACGGAGGAATTGCCAATCGAACCGAGGTAAAGCTTCGCTGGATTGATGCAGAGGATCTGACACCGGATACCCAGGAGGAATATCTGCATGATGTGGATGGAATACTGGTGCCGGGAGGCTTCGGTAATCGGGGAGTGGAAGGAAAGATACTTGCCATTCAATATGCAAGAGTGAATCAAATTCCCTTTTTGGGAATCTGTCTGGGAATGCAGATGGCAATTGTGGAGTTTGCCAGAAATGTGTTAGGGCTGAAGGGGGCGGCAAGCACCGAATTGGAGCCGGATACTCCCGATCCGGTCATCGCTCTGATGCCTGAACAGGAGGGAGTGGAAAATCTGGGAGGAACCCTGAGACTGGGCTCCTATTCCTGTGTCTTAAGGACAGATACGTTGGCAGCAAGGCTTTATGGCAGTGGAGAAATCACCGAAAGACATAGACACCGTTATGAAGTAAATAATGCTTATCGTAAACAGCTTACCCAAAAGGGAATGATACTGTCCGGTCTGTCTCCGGACGGACGTATAGTGGAAATGATCGAGCTTGAAAGACATCCCTTTTTTATCGCAACTCAGGCTCATCCGGAATTTAAATCCAGACCCAACCATGCCCACCCCCTGTTTAAGGGACTGGTGGAGGCTGCAAGAGAAAGAAAAGGAGGAAAAGCATGAAACAGGAAGGATATAGAAAGCAGGGACTCTACAGTCCTCAATGGGAACATGATAACTGCGGTATCGGTGCCATTGCCAATATTCGGGGGAAGGCATCCCACAGTATTGTAGACGATGCCTTAAAAATCGTAGAGAATCTGGAGCATAGGGCCGGTAAGGATGCAAAGGGAGAGACCGGTGACGGAGTAGGGATTTTAACTCAGATTTCTCACAAATTCTTTAAGAAGGCCTGTGCAAAGGAAGGAATAAGCATCGGGGATGAGAGGGAATATGGTGTTGGTATGTTTTTCTTTCCCCAGGATGAATTAAAATGCAGCCGGGCAAAAAAGATGTTTGAGATTATTGTTGAAAAGGAAGGACTTAAATTTCTGGGATGGCGTAAGGTACCGGTCTATCCTGAGGTTTTGGGGCAGAAGGCCAGAGACTGTATGCCGATCATTCTGCAGGCCTTTATTGAAAAACCGGCAGAGACGGCTAAGGGACTGGAGTTTGATCGAAGACTCTATATTGTCAGGAGAGAATTTGAGCAGAGTACGGACAACAGCTATGTACCCTCCCTCTCCAGCAGAACTATCGTTTATAAAGGGATGTTTCTGGTAGGACAGCTGAGAACCTTTTTCGGAGATCTGCAGGATGAGGATTATGAATCGGCCGTTGCCATGGTACATTCCCGTTTTTCCACCAATACCAACCCCAGCTGGGAACGAGCTCATCCCAACCGCTTCATGGTACACAATGGGGAAATCAATACCATTAAGGGAAATGCGGATAAAATGCTGGCTAGGGAGGAAACCCTTCATAGTGGGAAATTTTCGGATAAGGAAATGACCAAGGTTCTTCCGGTAGTTAATACAGCAGGCTCCGATTCTTCCATGCTGGATAATACGCTGGAGTTTTTGACCATGGGAGGGATGGATCTGCCTCTGGCAGCCATGATTGCCATTCCCGAGCCCTGGACTCACAATGATACCATTTCCCAGGAAGGAAAGGATTTCTTCCAATACTATGCCACCATGATGGAGCCCTGGGATGGGCCTGCCTCCATTCTGTTTTCTGACGGAGATATTATGGGAGCTATTCTGGACAGAAACGGACTTCGTCCTTCCCGCTATTATATCTGTGATGATGACAGGCTTATTCTATCCTCGGAGGTGGGTGTTCTTCAGGTAGATGAGTCTCGTATCTTAAAAAAAGAACGGCTTCATCCGGGTAAGATGCTTATAGTGGATACCGTCCAAAAAAGAGTAATACCGGATGAGGAATTGAAGGAATACTATGCCCGTAAGGAACCCTATGGAGAATGGCTGGACTCTAATCTGATCCATCTGTCAGATCTGAAAATTCCCAATGAGAAGGTTCCTGGTATAGAAGGGGAGGAGAGAGCAAGACTTCAAAAGGCTTTCGGCTATACCTATGAGGAATACCGCAACGGAATCTATTCCATGGCGCTGAATGGTTCGGAGCAGATAGGGGCTATGGGAACGGATGTGCCTCTGGCGGTTCTATCTAAAGAATACCAGCCGCTGTTTTACTATTTTAAGCAGCTTTTTGCTCAGGTAACCAACCCACCCATTGATGCGGTTCGGGAAAAAATTGTTACCTCTACAAATGTTTATGTGGGAAAAAACGGCAACCTTCTGGAAGAAAAGCCGGAGAACTGTCAGGTGTTAAAGATTCAGAACCCCATCCTCAGTGATTTGGATCTGCTGAAAATATCCACGATGAAAAAACCAGGCTTTAAGGTGAGCAAGGTTCCCATTGTTTATTTTAAAAGTACACCTATTGAGCGGGTCATGGATCATCTCTTTGTGGAAGTGGACAGAGCCTATAAGGAAGGAACCAATATTCTGATTCTTTCCGACAGAGGAGTGGATGAAAATCATGTGGCCCTTCCCTCCCTGTTGGCAGTGGCAGCAGTCCATAAGCATCTGGTGCAGACAAAAAAATGTACAGCCATGTCCCTCATTCTGGAATCCGGGGAGCCCAGAGAGGTTCATGATTTTGCTACCCTGCTCGGCTATGGGGCCAGTGGAGTAAATCCCTATCTTGCCCATGCAACCATTGCACAGCTGATTGAAGAGGGACTGCTGAATAAGGATTACTATGCGGCCGTAGCGGATTATGATCATGCCATTTTACATGGTATTGTAAAAATCGCATCCAAAATGGGAATTTCAACCCTTCAATCCTATCAGGGCAGCAAGATTTTTGAGGCAGTGGGTATTTCGGAAGAAGTAATCGAGCGGTATTTTACCGGTACAGTCAGTCCTATTGGGGGAATCGATTTAAAGGATATTGCCGAGGCCACAGATATACAGCATTCCAAAGCCTTTGATCCCCTGGGACTGGAAAGTGATCTCACCCTGACCTCCATGGGACGCCATAAAATGAGGGCACAGGGGGAAACACACCGCTATAATCCCCAGACCATTCATCTTTTGCAGCAGGCCACAAAGGAGGGGGACTACGAGAAATTTAAGGAGTATACCAGATTGGTGGATCAGGAAGAAACCGGCTACCTGAGAAGCCTGATGGACTTTAATTTTCCTGAAAAAGGTGTTCCCCTCAAGGAGGTAGAATCCGAGGAGTCCATCGTTAAACGGTTTAAAACCGGAGCCATGTCCTATGGTTCTATTTCCCAGGAGGCTCATGAGGCTTTAGCCATTGCCATGAACCGTCTTCAGGGAAAATCCAACAGCGGAGAAGGGGGAGAAAGCGATGAACGTCTGGAATCCGCGGGAACTGCCTATGACAGAAGCTCTGCCATTAAGCAGGTAGCCAGCGGACGCTTTGGGGTAACCAGTCGTTATCTGGTCAGTGCAAAGGAGATTCAGATTAAAATGGCCCAGGGAGCAAAGCCCGGTGAGGGCGGCCACCTTCCCGGGAAAAAGGTATATCCCTGGATAGCAAAAACCAGACATTCCACTCCTGGAGTAGGGTTGATTTCCCCTCCCCCACACCATGATATTTACTCCATTGAGGATCTGGCACAGCTAATCTATGATTTGAAAAATGCTAACAAGCATGCACGCATTTCCGTAAAATTAGTATCAGAAACCGGCGTAGGAACAGTGGCCGCCGGAGTGGCCAAAGCAGGAGCAGGAGTCATTCTGATTTCCGGTTATGACGGAGGAACAGGGGCCGCCCCCTTAAGCTCCATCCACAGTGCGGGGCTTCCCTGGGAGCTGGGATTGGCAGAAACACATCAGACCCTGTTGCTGAACGGTCTGCGGGACCGGGTAGTGGTGGAAACCGACGGAAAGCTGATGAGCGGAAGGGATGTGGCCATTGCCGCCCTGTTGGGAGCAGAGGAATTTGGCTTTGCCACCGCTCCATTGGTAACGCTGGGCTGCGTAATGATGCGTGTCTGCCATCAGGATACCTGCCCTATGGGAATCGCCACCCAAAATCCGGAGCTGAGAAAACGGTTTACGGGAAAACCGGAATATGTAGAGAATTTCATGCGTTTTATGGCCAGACAGCTGAGAGAATATATGGCACGTCTGGGAGTAAGAAGCATTGAGGAAATGGTAGGGAGAACCGATCTGCTGAAAACAAAAGAGGGACTTACGGGTCAGTCTGCAAAGGTGGATTTAAGCTGCATCTTGAAGGCACAGACGGCAGGCAGAGAAGAGTCCGTATTTAATCCCGAGAAAATTTATGACTTTGCCCTGGAAAAGACTAAGGATGAGGCTCTTCTTTTAGCGGACAGGGAGATGGTGAAGGCTATCCAAAAGGGAAGCAAAAAGAAGATGGAAGTGAATTTGTCCAATATTGACCGTACCTTTGGTACTCTTTTAGGGGCAGAGATTACCAGACAGCATCCTGAGGGCCTTAAGCCGGATACCATTACGGTGGCCTGTAAGGGAGCCGGAGGACAAAGCTTCGGTGCATTTATTCCCACAGGGCTTACCCTTATGCTGGAGGGAGACAGCAATGATTATTTCGGAAAAGGGCTTTCCGGCGGGAAGCTGGCAGTCTTTGCACCGAAGGAAGCAGGCTATGAGGCAGGAGAGAATATGATCATCGGTAACGTGGCACTCTATGGGGCAACGAAAGGAGAGGCCTATATTGCCGGTATGGCAGGTGAACGCTTCGGTATCCGAAATTCCGGTGCTGTGGCGGTAGTAGAAGGTGTGGGTGAGCACGGCTTGGAATATATGACCGGAGGAACGGTGGTGGTACTTGGCCCTACGGGAAAAAACTTTGCCGCAGGAATGAGCGGAGGTATAGCCTATGTTCTGGATGAAAAGAGCTGTCTTTATCGTAATCTCAACAGGGAAATGGTGCTGATGGAAAAAGTAGAAGCATCTTCTGACCGGGATACCTTGCGGGAGCTTCTGGAAAATCACGCAGCCTACACCGGTTCCAAAGCAGCAGCAAGAATTTTAGAGCACTTCGAGGAATACCTGCCTAAGTTTAAGAAAATCATTCCGGAGGAATATAAACGAGTATTGGAGACGCTGTCTCTACAGCGGAAGGAGAGGTAGTATGGGAAAACCAACAGGCTTTTTAGAATATGAACGAGTGGACGGCCCGGAGGTAAGGGCCGGAGAACGAATCAAAAATTTCCATGAGTTTCATGGAAAACTGTCTTTAAAGGAGCAAAAGAAGCAGGGAGCCAGATGTATGGACTGCGGGGTACCTTTTTGTCAGTCCGGCTGTGAGCTGGGAGGAATGACCTCGGGATGTCCCCTGCATAATCTGGTGCCGGAAATGAACGATCTGGTTTATCAGGGGAATTGGGAGCAGGCTTACAGCCGATTGAATAAAACCCATAATTTTCCGGAATTTACCAGCCGGGTATGTCCGGCTCTTTGCGAAGCAGCCTGTACCTGCGGACTGCACAGTGATCCTGTTGCCACCAAGGCAAATGAAAAGGCGGTAATCGATTATGCCTTTGAGCATGGTCTGGTAAAACCCCATATTCCTGCGGTGCGTACGGGAAAAAGGGTGGCAGTCATCGGAAGCGGCCCGGCAGGTCTGGCAGCAGCGGATCAGCTAAATCGAAGAGGCCATGAAGTGACCGTATATGAAAGGAAGGATCGCCCCGGCGGACTTCTGATGTATGGAATTCCCAATATGAAGCTGGAAAAGGAAACGGTGCTTAGAAGAATCCGCTTAATGGAGGAATCGGGAATCCGGTTCTTGTGCGGAATAGATGTGGGTAAGGAGATTAAAGGCGAGGAGCTTCTTAAAGAATATGACCGGATTATTCTTGCCTGCGGAGCCTCTGAGCCAAGGGATATCCCGGTTCCCGGAAGGCAGGCAGAGGGAGTCCGTTTTGCCGTGGATTTCCTAAGCCAGGTAACGAAGGAGCTTTTGGACAGTGAAGGAAGGAAGCCTCCCTACCATCTGGCAAAAGGGAAAAAGGTACTGGTCATCGGAGGCGGTGATACGGGAAATGACTGTGTGGGAACGGCCATCCGTCTGGGAGCAAAAAGTGTAGTTCAGCTGGAAATGATGCCAAAGGCTCCGGAGAATCGGACTGACAGTAATCCCTGGCCGCAGTGGCCTAAGGTTTTAAAGACGGACTACGGACAGCAGGAGGCCATTACACAATGGGGTGAGGATCCCCGTGTTTATCAGACCACCGTTACGGAATTTCTGGTGGGAGAAAATGGGCAGGTAACCGGAGCGGTAACCGTAGAGCTGGAGTCCCGCAAAGAGGAAAAGACCGGAAGGATGGTTATGGTTCCCAGAGAAGAGACCCGAAAGGAAATTGAAGCGGATCTGGTTCTGATCGCTGCCGGATTTTTGGGCTCCCAGGGTTACATTCGGGATACCTTTGGTGTAGAATGTAATGAAAGAACTAATGTAAAAACGAAAGAGGGTTCTTATGCTACCAATATAGACCGGGTGTTTACTGCCGGTGATATGCACAGAGGCCAGTCGCTGGTGGTATGGGCTATTGCAGAAGGCCGCAGGGCGGCCAGGGAGGCGGACGAGTCTATGATGGGATACACTCTGCTGTGAGAAAAAGGAGACGGGAAAGATGAAAAAAGAAGAAATTTTGGCATTGTTGGAAGAAGAGGATGTAGAGTTTGTCCGTTTGCAGTTTACGGACATGTTCGGACATCTGAAAAATGCGGCAGTTACCGCCAGACAGCTGGAGAGGGTGTTGGAAAATGACTATGCTTTTGACAGCTGCGCTCTGTTTGACCATGAGGGAGGAAAAGGTGAGGAGCTTTATTTGAAGCCGGATTTGGATACCTTTGTCATTCTGCCCTGGAGACCTCAGCAGGGAAAAGTGGCCAGACTGCTGTGCGATGTCTATACCCCGGAGGGACAGCCCTATGAGCTAAGCTCTAGGAGAATACTGCAAAAGGTTATCCAGCAGGCCAGGGAGAAAGGCTATACCTTTTTTGTGGATCCGGAATGTGAATTTTTTCTTTTTCATACAGATGAGAATGGTATGCCTACGGCTCTCACCCATGAGCAGGCAGGCTATATGGATGTAGGCCCTGTGGATTTGGGAGAAAATGCAAGACGGGAAATGGTATTGACCTTGGAGGATATGGGCTTTGAGATTGAATCCTCTCACCATGAGGCAGCTCCGGCCCAGCATGAAATCGATTTTCAGGAGGCAGAGGCTTTGACCATGGCCGATTCCATTGTTACCTTTAAATCGGCCATTCGTTCCATTGCCAGACGATTCGGACTGCATGTAACCTTTATGCCAAAACCCAAATCGGGAGTAGCAGGAAGCGGGCTGCATCTGAATCTTTCCCTGTATCAGGCAGGAAAGAATCTGTTTTCTCTCGGTGAGGATGGCAAGCCCAGTGCCGAAGCACGGATGTTCATGGGGGGGATTATGGCCCATGCCAGGGCTATCTGTGCAATTTCCAATCCCTTGGTCAATTCCTACAAGCGGCTGATTACCGGCTTTGATGCTCCTCTGGAAATGCTCTGGACGGCACAGAATAAAAATGCCATGTTAAGGTACAGAAACCGGAAGGGAGAGGGCAGTAAGATAGAGCTTCGCTTTCCCGATCCCTCCTCCAATCCCTATCTGGTAATTGCTCTGGCATTGGCGGCAGGGATGGAGGGAATTGAGAAAAAACTAAGTCCGGGAAAAGAGGCAGATGAAAAAGCGGCTGAGGCCGGCAGTATAGAGACCCTTCCCATGTCTTTGCGGGAGGCGGTGGGCTACCTTAAGCAGGACGGGCTGTTAAGGCAGGTATTGGGAGAGGAGTTTACCAATCGCTATTGTGAGGCCAAGATGAAGGAGTGGAATACCTATATGGCCCAGGTTTCTGACTGGGAAGTAGAGACCTATTTAAATAAAGTATAGGAGTGAAGGTATGGGCAGTATAATTGTTGCATTGCCCAGGCTTCAGGATGGACAGCATATTCGGGAAATACTGACTCGGCATGGTTTGGATACGGCAAAGGTCTGTACCACCGCTTCTCAGGTTCTGGCAGAGGTACATCAGCTGGACAGCGGAATCGTTATCTGCGGCTGTCGCCTGCCGGATATGTACTACAGTCAGCTGGCGGAATATTTACCGGACTATTTTGAGCTTCTTTTGTTGGCTTCACCGGCAAATCTGGTGGGAAAGCCGCGGGGTATGATGGGACTTGCCATGCCTCTTAAGGCAGGAGAGCTGGTGGGTACTGCAGAAATGATGCTGGCACAGCTGGCCAGAAGAATCAAAAAAGAGAAAGCCGGCCCCAGAAAAAGAACACAGGAAGAGCTGAATCGAATCAATCAGGCAAAATGGCTGTTGATGGAGCGCAATCATCTGACGGAGGAAGAGGCCTTTCGTTATCTGCAAAAGACCAGCATGGACTCCGGTACCAATATGGTGGAAACGGCGGAAATGATCCTCATGATGATGGTGGAATAAAGGAAGAAAGGGAATAGCCTGTTATCTTGAATATGCGGCAGACGGAAAAAGGAAAGGGCAAGGAAAGAATATTATGTACACCATTAATGAGCATTATTTAAAATTACAGGGAAGCTACCTGTTTTCTACTATAGCCAAAAAGGTGGAGGCATACCAGAGGGAGAATCCGGACTGTGAAATTATTCGTCTGGGAATAGGAGATGTAACAAGACCTTTGGTTCCTGCAGTTATCGAAGCTTTGCATAAGGCAGTGGAGGAAATGGGAACTTTAGAAGGCTTTCGAGGCTATGGACCGGAGCAGGGCTATGACTTTTTAAGAGAATGTATTGCTGCACAGGACTATCAGAAACGGGGCTGTGCCATTACGGCAGATGAAATTTTTGTTTCTGACGGAGCTAAGCAGGATGTGGGAAATATTCAGGAAATCTTTGGCTTAAACAATAAGGTAGCCATATGCGATCCGGTTTATCCGGTTTATGTCGATACCAATGTCATGGCGGGAAGAAGCGGTGACTATCAGGAAAAAATGGGTGGTTATGAAGGCCTGATTTATTTGCAGTGTCCACAGGAAGATGGATTTGTGCCTCAGTTTCCCTCTGTCCATCCGGATTTAATCTATCTTTGCTTTCCCAATAATCCCACGGGGATGGCAATGAGTAAAGATAAGCTGCAGAAGTGGGTAGACTATGCAAATAAAAATGGATCGGTTATTCTCTATGATGCGGCCTATGAAGCCTATATTACGGAAGAAGGGATTCCCCACAGCATATATGAATGTGAAGGAGCAGAAAAGTGTGCCATTGAATTTAAGAGCTTTTCCAAAAATGCCGGCTTTACCGGTCTGCGTCTGGGCTATACCGTAGTTCCCAGGCAGCTTAACTGTAATGGAGTCAGTCTGCATCAGCTGTGGAGCAGAAGGCATGGAACCAAATACAATGGTGCCCCCTATATTGTACAGCGTGCAGGAGAGGCGGTTTATTCTGAAGCGGGGCAGAAGCAGCTGAAGGAACAGGTGGCCTATTATATGGAAAATGCCCGATTGATCAGAGAAGGCTTACAGAAAGCCGGCTTTACTGTTTATGGGGGAGTGAATGCTCCCTATATCTGGCTGAAGGTTCCGGGAGGGAAAACCAGCTGGGAGTTTTTTGATGAACTACTGAAGGAGGTACAGGTAGTAGGAACACCGGGAATCGGCTTTGGTCAGGGGGGTGAAGGCTATTTCAGACTGACCGCTTTCGGAACCAGAGAAAACACCTTAAAGGCTTTGGACAGAATAGAGAAGCTTATTTTTAAGTAGACTTTTTAAAAAAATAAGGGTATAATTATAAAAATAATAACTTTTATTATGTACAATGTACAAAGGAGAAGGTGGGGAATTACTATGGAAAATCGGACTAATCAGGAAATGAAAAAGGCTTTTATGGGCAGATTGAAGGCTATTGTAGCCTCTATAGGTTTACTCTTTATCGTCATCTTGGTATCGGTGCTTGTTCTTCGCTATGAAGATAGTCGTTTGGAAGAATATACCAGTCAGCAGAGTCGGTTTTTGTCGGCCCAGGCAGCCCATTATAAATGGGGAATGAACCTGGCCGGTTCTTTGCTGAGTCAGGAAGAATTTACCGGTCAGCTGGATCCTACAAAGTGTGATTTCGGTAAGTATCTTTACAGTGATGAGGTGACCGGATCATCGCAGATGCAGGAGTTTTACAATCAGGTAGAGGGGATTCATCGCCAGATTCATGAAGCGGCAGAAACGGTTAGTGATTTTAACAAGGTAGATCAGGAGTTCGCTCTTCAAGTATGGGAGGAGCAGATTTTTTCTAATATTCAGAGCCTTGTGACGATTTTGGAAACGGAGTCATCCAAGCTGGATAAGCCTATTCAGCAGGTGAAAGCCGTAATAAGTATTACCTATGTTATTGTCGTTTTAGTTTGTGCACTGGTAGTGGCAATCATTCTGATTAATCTGTATAAGGTTTATGAATATGTAAGCAAGCAAATCGTACTGCCCATTTATCAGCTGAAGGAAGAAACGGCCAAGCTGGCTAAGGGCCAGCTGGATTTGGACTACAGCGTGGATACGGCTAATGAGCTTCAGGATTTAGCTGCGTCTCTGCAGGAGGCTGTTGATGAGATTAAACAGTATATTGGTGCTATTGAATTTGGAATGACATCCTTCTCAGCAGGAGATTTCACCTGTAAATGTCCCATTACATTTGTGGGAGATTTTGCACCGATTCAAAATTCCATCGAATCCTTCCAGGAGAAGATTAATGGAACTCTTTTAGAAATTAACGGAGTGTCCCATCAGGTAGATGCCGGAGCGGAGGATATTGCTGCCGGAGCTACCGATTTAGCCACCGGGGCAGAGCAGCAGGCAAACAGTGTACAGGATTTATCCAATATTGTGGGAGAGGTATCCGAGCAGATACGCCACAGTGCCCAGTATGCCAAGGAAGCGGATGAGTACGGTATACAGGCCGGAAAAGCTATTGATAACAGCCGGGTGGAGATGGAGCAGTTAATGGAGGCTATCACGAAGATCGGTGCAGCTTCAGCAGATATCAGTAATATTATTATGACTATCGATGAAATTGCTTCCCAGACCAATCTGCTGGCTTTAAATGCATCCATTGAAGCAGCCAGGGCAGGAGCGGCAGGAAAGGGCTTTGCGGTTGTAGCTGATGAGATCGGAAAGCTGGCACAGCAGTCAGCCGAGGCTTCTCAGGATATAGCAGCCCTGATTGAGCAGTCCCTGAAATTTATTGAGGATGGACAGACCTCTGCAGAACAGATGAATAAGGGCTTTGAAACGGTTGCCGAAAGCTCCCACAAGGTTCTGGAAATGGTTGGACAGATTGCCTCAGAGGCACAGGATCAGGCAGAGGCTGTGGAGAAGATTTCGGGCAACATAGCAGAAATTTCCAATATTGTTGCAACCAACTCTGCTACTTCACAGGAAAGCTCAGCAGCAAGTGAAGAGTTAAGCAGTCAGGCAACGGTACTTAATAATCTTCTGAGTCAGTTTAAGTTTAAGCGTTAAGAATAATCAAAGAAAAGAAAAAAACAGCACCTCACTTTGGGGCGCTGTTTTTTCTTTGCGATTTATTCAGCAGAAAGACGGCAGATATCCACCGGGGAAACGGTATCAGAAGAGAAATCCTGTGCCAGAATATCGGCCAGGCTGGAGGCGGTATCCAGACTGGTAAGGCAGGGGATACCTAACTCCACACTCTTTCGTCTCACCTTTACGCTGTCTCTGGCGGGAAGACGGCCCTTGGCTGAGGTAGAAATAATGTAGCTTATCTTACCGCTTTCCAACAGAGTCAGCGTGTTCTGTGAAGACTCATGAATTTTATGTACCAGAGTGACACTTAATCCATAATCCCGAAGCACCTTTGCCGTCCCGGCAGTAGCGTACAGCCGGAAACCAAGATGGGCAAACTTTTCTGCCAGGGAGCCGATTTCTTCTTTATCACTGTCTCTTACGGTAATGAAAATTCCTTTTTTGGGGTGAAACCGGTAGCCGGCACCCAAAAGACCTTTATAAAGAGCCTCCGTCATGGTAGGAGCAATTCCCAGCACCTCTCCCGTGGATTTCATTTCCGGGCCCAGCATAGTATCCAGATTGGAGAGCTTTTCAAAGGAAAAAACGGGTACCTTTACAGCGGTATAGGAGGAAGTCGGGGCAAGTCCTGTTCCATAAGGCATATTCTTTAATTTTTTCCCCAGCATGACCTGAGTAGCAATATCGATCATGGGAATACCCGTCACCTTGCTTAAATAGGGAACGGTACGGGAGGAACGGGGATTTACCTCAATTACATAAATTTGTTTTTCATGGATGACATATTGGATATTAATCAGGCCCTTCGTTTTCAAAGCAAGAGCCAGTCGGGTAGAATAATCGATAATTTTAGCTGTCTGGGCAGCACTCAAATTCCAGGCCGGATAAACGGCAATGGAGTCTCCGGAATGGATTCCTGCCCGGTCAATATGTTCCATAATACCGGGGAGAAGTACAGCTTCACCATCACAGATGGCATCTACCTCCAGCTCAGTCCCCTGCATATATTTATCAACCAGAACCAGATTATTTTCCAGTCCGGTAAGGATGATTCCCATGTATTCCGTGACATCTGCATCGGAAAAGGCGATAATCATATTCTGGCCACCCAAAACGTAGGAGGGACGAAGAAGAACCGGGTACCCCAGTTGATTGGCTGCAGCCAGGGCTTCCTTGGTTGTTCTTACCGTAAACCCTTCAGGTTGTTTAATATGGAGCTGCTTTAGTAAGGCTTCAAATCTTCCCCGATCCTCTGCCAGATCAATGCTGTCGGCACAGGTACCAAGGATGGGAATCCGGTTTTCAGACAGCCAGTGGGTAAGGCGGATAGCCGTCTGACCGCCAAAGGCAACCACTACGGCCTGAGGCTTTTCCAGAGCAATAATGGGAGCAACATCCTCCGGAGTAAGAGGCTCAAAATAGAGCCGATCGGCAGTGTTGAAGTCGGTAGATACGGTCTCCGGATTATTATTGATAATCACCACCTCGTAGCCTGCCTGCTGCAATGCCCAGACACAGTGGACAGAGGCATAATCAAACTCAATTCCCTGTCCGATACGAATGGGGCCTGAACCGAAAACCAGAATTACCGGCTTGGGATTTGGGCGATTTTCCAGAAAAGTGAGGGCTTCATCCTCTTCCCCAAAAGCAGAGTAAAAGTAAGGAGTTCGGGCAGCAAATTCTCCACCGCAGGTATCCACCATTTTATAGGTGTAGGAAGGGCATTCTTCAAAAAGAGAGAACCAGGAAGCAGCATCGGGTAAAGCATGGCTTTCTCCATAAATTTCCTTAATGGTTTTAATTAAAAAACCGTTGCTCTTTAATCGATAAATCAATTCTCTGGTCAGAGGTTTGCTTCGCAGCTCCTTTTCCAGTTGGCTTAAATGAAGGAGCTTATCCAGAAACCATTCATCAATCCCGGTGAGCTGGTGAAGCTCATCTATGGAGTGATTTCGGTACAGTGCTTCATAGATGGCAAAAATACGCTGATCATCCCGGGCCTTAATTTTCTCCATCAGGGCAGAGCTTTCCAGGCTGCGAATGGACTTATCCCATAGTGAGTCATGAGAGATTTCTGCACCTCGAATAGCCTTCATCAGAGCAAATTCAAAGCTTCTTCCTATGGACATTACTTCGCCGGTGGCCTTCATCTGGGTACTTAGGGTTCTGGAAGCATAGACAAATTTATCAAAGGGGAATTTAGGAAATTTAACCACCACATAATCCAGTGCCGGCTCGAAGCAGGCCTTTGTCTGTCCGGTAACCTCATTGTCAATTTCCTCCAGAGTATAACCAACAGCAATTTTGGCAGCTACTCGGGCAATGGGATAGCCGGTGGCCTTACTGGCCAGGGCAGAGGAGCGGGAAACCCTGGGATTTACTTCAATAACGGCATATTCAAAGCTTTCCGGGTGAAGAGCGAACTGAACGTTGCAGCCGCCTTCTACTCCCATGGCCTCAATAATGTGAAGTGCTGCACTTCGCAGCATCTGATATTCCTTGTCCGCAAGAGTCAGAGCCGGAGCTACTACAATAGAGTCACCGGTATGGATTCCCACCGGATCCAGATTTTCCATGGAGCAGACGGTAATGGCATTTCCCCTGCCGTCACGCATAACCTCAAATTCAATTTCTTTCCAACCGGTAATGGATTTTTCCACCAGTATCTGGGTAATGGGGGACTGGCGGAGACCGGAGGCTGCAATTTCCCGAAGAGCTTTCTCATCTTCGGCAATTCCGCCGCCACTTCCTCCTAAGGTAAAGGCAGGACGGACGATAACCGGATAACCCTCTCTGCGGGCAAAGCTGAGGGCTCCTTCCAGGGTATGGGTGATTACAGAGGGAATTACCGGCTCACCAATGGACTCCATGGTGGCTTTAAAGCATTGACGGTCTTCCGCACGGTCAATAGTTTGGGGATCGGCACCCAGCAGAGTAACCGAATGGGAGTGAAGAAAGCCTTCCTTTGCCAGCTCCATGGATAGAGTAAGACCGGTTTGTCCACCCAGAGTAGACAGGAGACTGTCCGGTTTTTCCAACTCAATGATCCGTTTGACGAAATCGGTGGTCAGCGGCTCAACGTAGATGTGATCAGCCATGGAGGTATCGGTCATGATTGTTGCCGGATTGGAGTTGACAAGGACTACTTCCAGTCCCTCTTCTTTCAAGGCGCGGCAGGCCTGGGTACCGGCATAGTCAAATTCAGCCGCCTGGCCGATGACAATGGGGCCTGAGCCGATAACCATTACTTTTTTTAAATTGGGGTTTAAAGGCATGCTGTTATTCTCCTTCCATCATTTTTATAAATTCCTGAAACAGATATTCGGTATCTTTAGGTCCGCCACAGGCCTCAGGATGGAACTGTACGGAGAGCCCGGGAAAGTCTTTATAGCGAATCCCTTCGCAGGTAAAATCATTCAGATTGACAAAGCTGAGGGAAGCATTGGGAGGCAGGTTATCACAGCTTACGCTGTAACCGTGATTTTGACTGGTAATATAAATTCTGCCGCTTTCCACATCCTTAACCGGCTGATTACTGCCGCGATGGCCAAATTTCAGCTTCCCGGTTTTCGCTCCGTTGGCCAAAGCCAGAAGCTGATGGCCAAGACAAATACCGAAAAGGGGAATTTTGGCTTCACAAAGAGAATGAATTTCACGAATAATATCCGAATAATCAGCAGGATTACCGGGGCCGTTGCTGAGCATGATTCCATCCGGCTTTAGGGCAAGAATCTGTTGGGCAGAATAGGAGGAGGGGACGATGGTAATTTTGCAGCCTAAAGAATGAAGCTTTCGGACAATGTTCTGTTTTGCACCGAAATCCCAAAGCACCACATGATAATGCCAGACACCGTTTTCCACAACATAGGCAGAGGAACAGCTGACCTTGTCTACCGCATCCTTACATTTCCACTGTTTAAGAGAATCAAGGTCATGGGCGGATAAGGCAGAGGTGGTGAGTCTTCCGTTCATGACCCCCTGATCCCTGATTTTTTTCGTAAGAGTTCTGGTATCCAGTCCATAGATTCCCGGAATTTTATTTCGCCGTAACCACTTATCCAGGGAAAGCTGACTTCTGAAATTGGATGGGGAAGAGCAAAATTCTCTGGTCAGATAAGCACTTAAATGGATTTTTTTACTTTCGGTATCCAATAGATTCACTCCATAATTTCCAATCAGGGGAAAGGTCTGTAGTACCATCTGCCCGTAGTAGCTGGGGTCGGTAAGAGTTTCCACGTATCCGGTCATGGAGGTGGTAAACACCACTTCTGCAATTACATCTGCAGTAAGTGCAGCACCAAAGCTTTTTCCGGGAAAACAGGTTCCGTCCTCCAACTGAAGATAAATTGTTTCGTCCATAATCTCCACCATCCTTCCAAAGTAAATTTGACATAACAAAAAGGCGTCCATAAAGGATAACTATTCAGTATAGAATAATCATCTTTTACGAACGCCTTTGTTCTTTCGGCTATTGTAGCACTATAAAAATCAGGGGTCAAGGAAAATTTTATTTACCGTATTTGATATTTACTGTACCTGTTTTCTGATTAGAGGAATAGCACAGTAGAGAGGCAGACTGTATACCAAATGGTAGGCATAGCGAAATTCCACAGCCACAGGCGTGGCAATCAGCAGGGTGGCAATAATGGCCATATTTGGAATCCAGGGAGTACCAAGAGAAATCAGGCCGGCTAAAGAGCGGGGTTTTTCCGGTAGAGTATCCTCGTCCGATGGAAGGAAGGACAGATGGATTCCCAAAGCCAGCAGGGCAAGCCACAGAACGGAGCCCATACTCCAGAGAGCGCCATATAGGGGAAAGATATTTTGCAGCTTAAGGGAAATCTCCCTCAGCTTTGTCAGAAGCTTTCCTCCAATGAGGTATTCTCCATGAAGTCCCGTATCGTTATCAATAACACCCTCTACATCGGCAACCGGATAAAGTGCAGTAGGAGAGTAGTAGCCTTTGGTTTGTTCAATATAGGCGTCCAGATAAATATCGGGATAGGTGAAGCCAAGCCCCAGCCATAGCTTAAGATATTCACCCTTATGTGCTTCAAGATACTTCGGATTACCGGCCCGCACCAGTTCCTTCATATTGTCGGAAATATATTCTGTGTATAATTCATCAATATAGGAAATATCCATAATTTTACTTAACAGCTCCTCCTGGGCATCTGTCAGCTGCTTTCCTGATGCAACTACGCGGCAGACCTGCTGAAGAGGAATGGATACAGATTCCACAAAGTCAGGCTGCTTTACCTCGTAATGCTCCATTACAGGACCTTTTACAGTAAGAACAAGAAGCAGGATAAAAAGATGAATGGGATACATAAGCTTTTTTTGCTTCCGAAAGGAAATCAGTAAGAAAGGAAGACCGAGTAAAAAAGCGTACCATCCATTAGAGCGGTAAAGGCACATCAGACAGCCGGAGACAGTATATATTCCCAAAGACAGGAAAGAAGGCTTCCCTTCCTTTGTAAAAAGCAGATGGAAAAGTGCGGTGCAGAAGAAAAGCAGGGTTCCGGCAAATAGTACATCCTTCCAAATGCAGATGGCCATGACACTGTTGTAAGGCATCAGGGCATAGAAGGAAATGATTCCGATCTGTAGAAGAAGACAGGAGCAAGATTTACCGATAATGTAAACCAGATAGGCAGCAGCCAGAGCCATAAAGCAGATCTGAAACAGGGTATAAAAGGCGAAGGCCCCATTTACGGAGGAAGTAAACAGTGTACCCAGATGATAAAACAGCGAGATGGTCATTGTATGCACCCAGGGATGGTGATTGCTAAAGGGCTGCATCCCCATAACCTGTTCCAGCTGGTTGATACTGTCCGGAGTTAGGATACCCGGCCAGGAATAGAGCAGGAAGGGGATGCGGCAAAAAACACAGGCAAGAAAACAGAGCAGGGGTAAAAAACGAATCAGAAGCTTCTTTTGAGGAGAGGCCTCCCGGGTTTCTCTGGGGGTAAATCGGTTATACAGACAGAGCAGGTATAAAATCCCATTTTCAAAAAGCAGGAAGAGACCAACAAAGGTCACTGCTACGATAACGCCCTTAAACAGAGCATTATCCAAATCAGCTGCGATTTCTCTGCGGATGTCCGCAAGATAAAAGAGGGTAAAGGTAAGTCCCAATAAGGCCGCTGTAAGCTGCTGCCTTTTTCGATCCTCAGGCTTTGTCAGGGCAGTCTCTTTTTTTGCCGCTTTCAAAAAAATCAGGCATAAAAAAAAGAAGAGAAAAGCGATGACATTCATGGAATGCAGTCCGCTGATTCTCATCATTGCCCAGGAGGCCAAAAAGCTTTGAAGGCTTAAAGCAGCTGTTGAAGATGATTTAACCATGCTGTAATTCTCCGATTTCTTCTGCAAAGGTATTCAGTACTCTTTTAACGTAATTATGGATATTGTATAAAAAAAATAAGGCTGCCGCAAGGCTTATCCGCATTTTTTCAGGAAAAGTATTGACAAAAATTTACAGACTATGCTATTTTGGGAACAGAAAAGAAAAAAGTGCGATTGAGTTCGCAAAAAAGGGGTCATACAAAGGTGTGTGGCAAATAGGTAATACGCGGATAAGCAGTTATTCGTCCTATTTCAGGACGGTAGCTGCTTTTTTTATGCCGGGATGAGGCCCTGTATATACCCCAAATTCAAAATAAGGAGGAGACGGAATGTGTTCGATACTATGTTACGCAGGAAAGGATATGGAGATAAAGCTTTGGGAAGACAGTCTGGCAAGGACAACCATGCGGGGACCGGATGCAGCTAATGTAGTGGAGACTAAATTCGGGATTATGGGCTTTGCCCGTCTGGCCATTATGGGACTTTCAGAGGAAGGGATGCAGCCCTTCAAACAGGATGAGGACTGGGTAGTCTGCAACGGTGAGATTTATGGCTTTCGCAGGTTGAAGCGGGAGCTTGAGGAGAGAGGATATACCTTTCACAGTGGTTCCGATTGTGAGGTCTTACTGCCTCTGTACCGGGAATACGGGCCGGAGATGTTTTCTCATCTGGATGCCGAGTATGCCTGTGTCCTTTATGACGGAAAAACCGATACTCTGCTGGCTGCAAGAGACCCTATCGGAATCCGCCCTTTATTTTACGGTTATTCCCAAAGCGGAAGGATAGCCTTTGCCAGTGAGCCTAAATGTCTGATGGACAGGGTGGAAAAGATATTTCCCTTTCCTCCCGGCCATTATTACCTGAACGGGGAGTTTATTCCTTATGAGAAAATCGATGAGGTACATGGATATATTCATGAGGATCTGGATACCATAACGGCAAAAATCAGGGACAAGCTGATCCGGGGTGTGGAAAAGCGCCTTGATGCAGATGCTCCCTTGGGCTTTTTGTTATCCGGCGGTCTGGATTCCAGTCTGGTATGTGCCATTGCAGCCAATATCCTGAAACGTCCTATTCGTACCTTTGCCATCGGTATGGATGTGGATGCCATTGACTTAAAATATGCTAAGCAGGTGGCAGATTTTATCGGGGCCCATCATACAGAAGTGATTATGACCAGAGAGCAGGTTCTGGACAGCCTGGAAACGGTGATTGAGGCTCTGGCCACTTATGATATTACCACCATTCGGGCCAGCATGGGCATGTATCTGGTCTGTAAGGCTATTCATCAGCAGACGGATTTAAAGGTATTGCTGACAGGAGAGATTTCCGATGAGCTTTTTGGATATAAATATACGGATTTTGCTCCCAGTGCCGAGGAATTTCAGAAGGAAGCGGCAAAGCGGCTAAGGCAGCTGCATTATTATGATGTACTCCGTGCTGACCGGTGTCTGGCGGCCAACAGCCTGGAGGCCAGAGTTCCCTTTGGGGATCTGGACTTTGTCCGTTACGTGATGTCCATTGACCCGGCGAAAAAATTAAATACCTATGGAAAGGGTAAATATTTACTGCGAAAGGCCTTTGAAAAGGATGAAATTTTACCGGAGGAAATTCTCTGGAGGGAGAAGGCGGCCTTTTCCGATGCAGTAGGACACAGTATGGTGGATGATTTGAAGGAGTATGCCGAAACAGTGTACAGTGATGAGGAATACGAAAGACTTCGCGGAAAGTATGAGTTCGCTACCCCCTTTACTAAGGAAAGCCTGCTGTATCGGGAAATTTTTGAACGATACTATCCCGGCCAGGCGCATATGATTCCGGATTTTTGGATGCCAAATAAGGAATGGGAGGGCTGTAATGTAAACGATCCCAGTGCCAGAGTTTTAACGAATTATGGTGACAGCGGGCTGTAAAGTATGATACACTAAGGGACGTGAGAGAATTGGAATGGCTGTTTTAACAGTGAATAAAGCGTAAATACTTCAGTATGGAGGAATCTATGAGAACAGATATTTACTTAAGTCCCTTATCGGAACGTTATGCCAGCAGGGAAATGCAGTATATTTTTTCGCCGGATATGAAGTTTCGTACCTGGAGAAAGCTGTGGATTGCCCTAGCAGAAACCCAAAAAGAGCTGGGATTAAGTCAGAACGGAAAGCCGGTTATCACTCAGGAGCAGATTGATGAGCTGAAGGCCCATGCCGAGGAGATTAATTATGATGTGGCAAAGGCCAGAGAGAAGGAAGTCCGCCATGATGTGATGAGCCATGTATATGCTTACGGACAGCAGTGTCCGAAGGCAGCGGGAATCATCCATTTGGGGGCTACCTCCTGCTATGTAGGGGATAACACGGATATTATTGTGATGACCGAGGGGCTTAAGCTGGTGAAGAAGAAGCTTCTCAATGTAATAAAGGAGCTGGCGGATTTTGCAGAGGAATATAAGAGCCAGCCTACGCTGGCCTTTACTCATTTTCAGCCGGCACAGCCTACTACGGTGGGGAAAAGGGCTACGCTCTGGCTTCAGGAGTTCTATCTGGATTTGGAAGATTTGCAGCATGTTCTGGATTCCATGAAGCTGTTGGGCTCAAAGGGAACCACCGGAACTCAGGCTTCTTTTCTGGAGCTGTTTAACGGGGATCAGGAAACCATAGATAAGATTGATCCTATGATTGCGGCTAAAATGGGCTTTAAGGAATGCTATCCGGTATCCGGACAGACCTATTCCCGTAAGGTAGATACCCGGGTAGCCAATGTGCTGGCAGGTATTGCAGCCAGTGCCCATAAGATGAGCAATGATATCCGTCTTTTACAGCATTTAAAGGAAGTGGAAGAGCCCTTTGAAAAGAGTCAGATTGGTTCCTCTGCAATGGCTTATAAACGAAATCCCATGAGGAGTGAACGAATCGCTTCTCTGGCTCGTTATGTTATGGTGGATGCCCTGAATCCGGCGATTACCTCTGCAACACAGTGGTTTGAGAGAACGCTGGACGATTCGGCCAATAAGAGATTGTCCATCCCGGAAGGCTTTCTGGCAGTAGACGGAATATTGGATTTATGCCTGAACGTAGTAGATGGCCTGGTGGTATACCCTAAGGTCATCGAGAAGCGTCTGTTAAGTGAACTGCCCTTTATGGCCACGGAAAATATTATGATGGATGCGGTAAAAAACGGTGGCAACCGTCAGGAGCTGCATGAACGCATCCGCCAGCTTTCCATGGAGGCCGGAAAGAGGGTGAAGGTGGAAGGAAGGGAGAATAATCTGCTGGAGCTGATTGCTGCCGATCCGGCCTTTAACCTGACTATGGAGGAACTGGAGAAAACCATGGATCCCATAAAATATGTAGGCCGTTCCAGGGAACAGACGGAAAGATTTCTGAAAGAGGTTATCCGTCCTTTGCTCAAAGAAAATGAAGAGCTGCTTGGCATGAAGGCAGAGATTAATGTGTAAAAGAAGGGATAGCTTTGCTAATTATACGAAAGATTTTTGTAGGAAGAAATTCAACAGAGAGAATCAATCAGGAGGTTGCATATGGTAAATGCAATTGTAGGTGCCAACTGGGGCGATGAAGGAAAAGGAAAAATTACGGATATGCTGGCTAAGGAAGCGGATATTATCGTTCGCTTTCAGGGAGGAGCTAATGCAGGCCATACCATTGTAAATAAGTACGGTAAATTTGCACTGCACATTGTTCCCTCCGGTATTTTTTATGATCATACCACCAGCATTATCGGTAACGGCGTGGCCTTAAATGTTCCCAAGCTGTTTGAGGAGCTGGAAAGCCTAAAAAGCCAGGGGGTTCCGTCGCCTAAAATTCTGGTTTCCGACAGAGCCCAGATGGTGATGAGCTACCATATTTTATTTGATCAATATGAAGAAGAAAGATTGGGGAAGGATTCCTTTGGCTCTACTAAATCCGGGATTGCCCCTTTTTATTCTGATAAATTTGCCAAAATCGGTTTTCAGGTAAGTGAGCTTTTCGATGAAGCTTCCCTGATGGAAAAAATCAAAAGAGTTTGTGATACCAAGAATGTTATTCTGGAGCATCTTTACCATAAGCCGAAGCTGGAGCCTGAGCAGATATATCGGGAGCTGATGAGCTATAAGGAAATGGTTTCTCCTTATGTGTGCGATGTTTCTTTATTCCTGTGGAAGGCTATTCAGGAAGGAAAGAACATTCTTTTGGAGGGACAGCTGGGGTCACTGAAGGACCCGGATCACGGAATCTATCCTATGGTTACCTCCTCTTCAACACTGGCAGCCTACGGAGCCATCGGCGCCGGGATACCTCCCTATGAAATCAAAAAAATCATTACCGTTTGCAAGGCTTATTCCAGTGCGGTGGGAGCAGGAGCCTTCGTTTCCGAAATTTTCGGAGAAGAGGCAGATGAGCTGAGAAGACGGGGAGGAGACGGCGGCGAATATGGTGCTACCACCGGACGACCCAGAAGAATGGGTTGGTTTGATGCAGTTGCCTCTAAATACGGCTGCCGTATCCAGGGAACCACAGATGTGGCCTTTACGGTGCTTGACGTACTGGGCTACCTGGATGAGATTCCTGTTTGTGTAGGCTATGAAATTGACGGCAAAGTAACTACAGATTTTCCTACCACCAGTCTGCTGAATAAGGCAAAACCGGTGCTGGAGGTACTGCCGGGCTGGAAGTGTGATATCCGGGGAATTAAGGAGTATGAGGATTTGCCGGAAAATTGTCGGAAGTATATTGAATTTGTGGAAGAGAAAATTGGCTTTCCCATTACCATGATTTCC
Source organism: Lachnospiraceae bacterium (assembly GCA_051891855.1). GTDB lineage: Bacteria > Bacillota > Clostridia > Lachnospirales > Lachnospiraceae > SFDP01. The sequence continues at coordinate 64,057 of JBJFFP010000058.1, forward strand.
AATGGACCGGGAAGAGAGGATATTATCTTTCGGAAAAAATAATCTTTGGGGCGGATTTTCCGCCCCTTTTTGTTACACCAGCCGGATCCGGTATTTTTCCAGCCAATAGTTAATCTGAAGCAGATAGGCAATCATCTGTGGGCCGGCCATCAGCTGCCCATACCAGGGTTTACCGTAATCGGAAGGACTGTCCAGAAAGACATGAACCTTTTTGGTATCCAGTAGAGTGCGAATGGGAGCATTGGGAGTGGCAATAACCTCGCGCAGGCGGCTGCCAAGCAGCTTTTCATAGGCAGGGTCATAGGTTTTGGGATAGGGACTTTTTCTCCGCCACAGAATTTCTTCCGGAAGGTACTTTTCTCCGGCACGGCGCAGTAATCCCTTTACTATGCCCTGAGGGCATTTCATTTTCCAGGGAACATTGAAGACATATTCCACAATGCGATGGTCCGCAAAGGGAACCCGTGCTTCAAGTCCGCTGTACATACTGGTTCTGTCCATTCTGTCCAGCAGGGTTACCATAAACCATCGCAGATTCAGCCAGGCAATTTCCCGGCGGCGTGCTTCAGTCGGGGATTCACCCGGAAGCCGGGGAGTTTCTGCAATGGTTTTTTCATATGCGGCAAGGGCATATTCCTCTAAAGGGAGGCTGGCCAGTAAATCTTCGGTCAAAAGAGCTTTCCGAAATCCCATATCAGAAGACCAGGGAAAGGCGGCAGTCTGAAATGCTTTTTCGGAATGAAACCAGGGATAGCCGCCGAAAATTTCATCTGCACATTCTCCCGTAAGGGTTACGGTATTATGCTGCTTTACCTGCTCACAGAAGTACAGCATGGAGGATTCCACGTCGGCCATACATGGAAGGTCTCTGGCATCCACCGCCTGATTCAGATATTCCAGCTGATCTTCATTGCTGCATTCTAGGAAACAGTGGTTGGTGTCGGCGTAGCTGACCATCTGCTCCACATAGGGGCGATCTTCACTGGGCTGAAAGGAATTGGCCCGGAAATATTTATTATTATCGTAGAAATCAAAGGAGAAGGTGTTTAGCTTTTTTCCCTGCTTTTTCAGCTCCCCGGCACAGATAGCCGTTACCAGACTGCTGTCCACACCGCCGGAAAGGAAGGTGCTTATGGGAATATCGGAGAGCATCTGCATTTTTATGGCATCCTCTAAAAGCCAGGCAGTTTTCTCTACCGTTTCCGAAAAAGAATCCTCATGAGGCTGGCTTTCCAGCTTCCAATAGGCTCCTTCATGAAAGGCTTTTTTACCACAGATTATACAGTGCCCGGGAAGAACCTCGTAAACATCTTTAAAGACACCTTTTCCATAGGACTTTGCCGGTCCCAGGGCAAAAATTTCACACAGGCCATCGCGGTCAATAAGCGGTTTGACACCAGGATAGACAAAAAGGCCTTTTATTTCCGAAGAGAAGATGAGAGTATTGTTTCTTCGAGTATAAAACAGGGGCTTTACCCCCAGCCTATCACGAAAAAGATGGATTTCCCCACTGACAGAATCCCACAAAGCAATGGCAAAAATCCCGTTCAGCCTCTTGATATAGTCTCTGCCATGCAGCATGAAGCCGGCCAGAATTACCTCTGTGTCACTGGTGGTACAAAAAGAGGCTCCTTCCTTTAAAAGCTCCTCCTTCAGCTCTTTCATATTGTAGATTTCCCCATTAAAGATGATGGCACATTCACGACCCTCTTCTTTTCTGACCATAGGCTGTTTGCCGGTATGCAGGTCGATGATTTTCAACCGTACATGGGCAAGACCGCAGAGAGGACTTAAGTAAGTTCCTTCATCATCCGGACCTCTGTGTTTTTGTACCTTATTCATTTCCTCCAGAATGTGCTGCCATTTTTCCTGCTGTAATGTGTAATCTGTATCGGGGTTATAAAAACCGGCAATTCCACACATGTTTGCCTCCTTTCATGAATCCTCTATTCCTTACTGAGAACAGGCTGCAGCTGTCGGCCTTCTAAAGCGGCCTCCAAAGACGGAATAAGGAGGTGGGTAGAAGAAATCATGGAATTTGGCTTTCCCTCCGGGTCATCCTGCCCAAAGGGGATAAAATAAATGTTTTTGGCATTCATCAAAAGACCGATATTCTTCATATTCATCCCAAGAGCATCATTGGTAGAAAGAGAAATCAGTAAAGGCCGGTTATTGCGAAGATGGGCTTTGGCTGCCATTAATACGGGACTGTCGGTAATCCCATTGGCAAGCTTCGCCAGAGTGTTACCCGTACAGGGCAGAATCACCAGAATATCCAGAAGCTTTTTAGGCCCTATAGGCTCTGCACCCTCAATGGTATGGATAGGTGTCTGCCCGCTGATTTCCTTAGCCCTGCTTAAAAACTCCTCCGCTTTTCCGAAACGATTGTTGCTGCCGGCAGCTATAGTGGAGAAAATAGGCTGAATAACGGCACCTTTATCAGACAGTTTTTTCAATTCTCCAAAGGCTTTTTCATAGGTGCAAAAAGAGCCGGTAAAGGCTATACCGATACGCTTTCCGGTTAAAGACATTGGCATTACTCCTTTAGCATAGTTTCAATAGTTTCCTTAATTGCACGGGCAGAAGAGGCAGGTGCATACTTTCCCGGCAGGCCTGAGGCCAGAACGGCAGACAGATTCAGCTCTCGGGCGGCAGTAAAGTCCACGCCTCCGGGGGATGAGGCAATATCAATGATGGTTACCTGCGGCTTCATTTTTTTTAGCAGCGGAGCGGTTAATACCGGGGCGGGAATGGTATTGAAAATGAAATCATAGTCCATAACCCGGCTGTCTAAAGCTTCCAGACCGTCTACATGGGCGTCGGTTAATGCCGCCTTTGACTGCTCTAGGGAATCTCGGGTAAGGATATCCAGCCTGCAGGACATTCCCTTAAGATAATGGGCAAGGGTACTACCGCATTTTCCATAGCCCAGAATAAGACAGCGGCTTTTATGCAGATTGATTGGACTTAGGGAAATGGCCTCGCAGATTGCTCCCTCGGCAGTTGCCAGAGTGTTGAAGTAGGAGAGGGAGGGAATTTCCATCAGGTCATAGACCTTCACTCCTTTTTTTTTCATAGCCTCTTTCAAGGGGCTAGGAATAGCTCCGGCAAAAAAAAGCTGACCCGTATGAAGCTGGGTAAGAAGCTGTTCAAGGGTTAGTTCATCGGTCAGCCCCTTCTGATTAAGATGTATGCCGTCCGGGGAGAGGGGAATGGGACAGATAATTCGGGAAGATGAATGGCATGCCTCCTGAAGAGAAGCCGCTCTTATGAGAGAAGCAGCAGGTGAACAATGCTCTTTCCCGGGAGAAGAAGAAAGAGCATAGTGGCAGATCCGGTAAGAGGAATCGGCCAGCTTTTCTGTCAGATATACCTGCCGCATATCGCCGCCGATGAGGGCATAATCATAAAGTTGCTCTTGCATGGAAAACTCCTGAAAGGTCAGTTGCTCTATGGTATGCCAAAAGAGAAAAGATGTGTCAATAAAATCTGATTAAACCAAGCCCATGCACCATTCCACGAGAATGGCCACAAGAACTACCAGGGCAGAGATGATAAAGCCATGGATCATTGGCCGGATACCGGATTTACGCATTTCTCCAAGACCGGTGCCCAAGCCGATAGCAGCCAGAGAAGAAACCATAAGAAATTTACTGGCAGATTTTGTAAGCTGGGCTATTTGAGTAGGGATCAAGCCAAAGCTGTTGGTTAGGGCAAGCAGCAGAAAGCCCAAAATGAACCAGGGGAAAAGAGGAAGAAAACGGACATGGGAACGGACAGAGGAAGCTCCGGCATTGGCCAGTGCCGCTTTTTTCTTTAAATTCACCTCGATCAGGGCAAAAATAATGACTGCAGGGATAATGCTCAGTGTTCGGGTCAGCTTTACCATGGTGGCAAAATCACCGGCTGCTTCAGAGAAAGCATATCCTGCCGCTACTACGCTGGAGGTATCATTAATGGCAGTGCCTGACCAGAGACCATAAGCCATATCGCTTAGACCCATGGCTCTTCCCATAAAGGGAAAAAGAAGAATCATTGCCATATCAAAAAGAAAGGTGGCAGACATGGCATAGGCGATATCGTTATCATTGGCATCAATAGCAGGAGCGATGGCGGCAATGGCAGAGCCGCCGCAGATTCCCGTTCCGGCAGAAATCAGATTGGATAGCTTCCAATTCAGTCCCAATGCCCTTCCGATAAAATATCCGCCTCCAAAGCAGGTCAGCAGGGTAAAGAGCATAACCGTCAAGGACAGGCGGCCTACCCGTAAAATGGTGCCAAGCTCCAAAGAAGCGCCAAGAAGAATGATGGCCAGCTTCAGGATTTTTTTGGAAGTAAAGGTAAGGCCGGGTCTGACCTTTTCAGGGAGAGGAAAAAAATGGTTAATCAAAATACCCAGAAAAAGGGCAATGACGGATGCCCCAATGAGATGAATGGGCAGCAGATTTTCAATGGTTATGGCAACCATGGCTAAAAACAGGGCAAGCAGAAAGCCGGGACTATTTTTTTGAAGTAGTTTTAACATGGTAATTCCTCCTTTATACGGATATTAGTATTTGATAAAAAAGCTGTTTTTAACAATCCTTTCCCGCTTTTTTTATACGGCCTGATTATGTTGCAAAAACCAGATAAATAAAAGGAGAATTTCACCTTGGATAGCTTTTCCGTCAGGAGTATTTTCATCAATATTCGGGATAGCATAATCGAAAAACCTGTGCTATAATCCAATCAAAAATATACCGGAGGGGAGGAGAGAAGCAATGCTGAAAAAGATGAGCAAAGAGGAGGCGGCAGGAATCATTCTGGATAAGCTGCTGTCCCTGTGGAAATGCAGAGTATCCCCAGAGGAAAATAAGGAAACAGAAACTAACGTTTATACAGACGAAGAAAGGCGTGGATAAGATGATACTGGCGATAGACATCGGAAATACCAATATCGTGATTGGCTGCTTGGATAAAGAAAAAACTTGTTTTGTGGAAAGGCTCTCTACAGTTCGTACAAAAACGGAGTTGGAATATGCCGTGGATATAAAAACGGTTCTGGATATTTATCATATCAGTCCCAGGGACATAGAGGGAGGAATTATTTCCTCTGTGGTTCCCCAGATTACCAATGTGGCTAAGCTGGCAGTGGAGAAAATTCTGAAAAAAGAGGTTATGGTGCTGGGGCCGGGAATTAAAACCGGACTGAATATCCTGATGGATCAGCCGGCACAGCTGGGGGCAGACCTGGTGGCAGATGCAGTGGCAGGCATTACGGAGTATCCGGCTCCTCTGCTGGTTATTGATATGGGAACCGCTACAACTGCCTTTGTAATTGATGAAAAGAAAAATTATATCGGTGGTATGATTTTTCCCGGAGTGGGTACTGCCCTGGATGCCTTGGTATCACGGGCCTCCCAGCTTAGCGGTATCAGTATAGATGCACCTAAGCGGGTGATTGGAAAGAATACGATTGAATGTATGAAGAGCGGTGTGCTTTACAGCAGTGCCGGAGCAATTGACGGGATTATCGATCGTATGGAGGAGGAGCTTGGCCAGAAGGCCACAGTGATTGCCACCGGTGGATTGGCAAGAAAGATTGTGCCCTATTGTAAGCGCAGGATTATTCTGGACGAGAATTTGATGCTGAAGGGGCTTTTGGTTATTTATGAAAAAAACAGAGGAAATCACCAGGATGGAAAATAGAAGAGGAATCAGTGGTAACGGATTAAAGCTAATAGCCCTGCTTTCCATGCTTACGGATCATTTCGGTGCTGTGGTGGTAGAAAGGACACGGGTATTTAATCAGTTTGATACACAGTTTTGGGATACAATTTACGGCCCGTTAAGAAGTGTGGGAAGGCTGGCCTTCCCCATCTTCTGCTTCTTGCTGGTGGAAGGCTTTATCCATACCAAAGATGTAAAAAAGTATTTTTTTCGATTACTGCTGTTTGCTTTTCTTTCAGAAATCCCCTTTAATCTGGCTCTGACAGGAAATATCTGGGATGAGCGATATCAGAATGTATTCTGGGAGCTGACATTAGGGCTTTTGGTCATGTGGCTGATCCGTCTGGTGGAAGAAAAGCAATTTTCCTTTGTCATACAAACCCTTTGGAAGCTGTTGGTGATTACTGCCGGTATGGCAGCAGGCGAGTGGCTTTCTCTGGATTATGGTCTTTATGGAATTTTCAGTATAGGAATACTTTATCTGTGCAGAGGAAGACGATTCAATCAGCTTCTGGCAGGAGCGGCTACCTTTTTATGGGAAAATCCGGCACCTGTGGCCTTTATTCCCATTGCGTTTTACAACGGTAAACGAGGAAGAGGGCTAAAATATGCTTTCTATATTTTTTATCCGGCACATTTATTGATTTTATATGCGATTGCCCGTGTAATCGGCTGTCCTTATTAGAAGAGAAAAAGCGAATATTTGCAGATTATTGTGTTTAAGGCGATGAGTGATACTTGTAATAGGCAGGTCTTATCTACTATAATTTGTCATATGAAGGGGAAGAAGGTAGGAATATCCTTCACCCCTTTTTATTTACCAAAAAAGGGAGGCCATCATGGAAGACGTAAAGGTAATGACTACAAATGACAGTGAAGGAATGTTAAAAATACTCAGTGATTTGGTAAATGCCAATAAAGAATTCCACATCAATATTGTAGTGCCCGCAAAATCGGGAGGAGCACAGGATGAGTCGGACAGACGTTTTTTTCTTGAACCTCCCATTATGGTGAAAGCTCAGGAAAAGCCGGAGCATGACCTGGAGCAGGATGTGACGGATATGATTCATGAAATCGGTGTACCGGCACATATTAAGGGCTATCAATACCTTAGAGAGGCCATTATGATGGCAGTGGAGGATATGGATATGCTGAATTCCATAACCAAAATTCTTTATCCCACCATTGCCAAAAAGTTCCAAACCACACCCAGCAGGGTGGAAAGGGCAATTCGCCATGCCATAGAGGTGGCCTGGAGCCGGGGAAGAATGGAAACGCTGGACGCCCTCTTTGGCTATACGGTGAATACCGGAAAGGGTAAACCCACCAATTCTGAATTTATTGCTCTTATTGCAGACAGAATTCGCCTGCAATATCGCTAAATTTTCCTTTAAATGAAGAGATAATTAGTGTATAATTGTACTGATAGACAAAAGTGGATTCCGCAAGAAGGATTCAGGAAAGTGAGGAATTGCAGTGAAGAAGATTTTATTTGTTGCATCAGAAGGTGTACCGTTTATCAAAACAGGCGGATTAGCTGACGTAGTAGGTTCCTTACCCAAATGTATTGATAAAGAATTTTATGATGTTCGTGTGATACTTCCCAAATATACCTGTATGAAGCAGGAGTGGAAGGATAAACTGATTTACAGGAACCATTTTTATATGGATTTTCACTGGAGAAATGTTTATGTGGGGATTTTGGAAGCTGAGGTAGAGGGAATCACCTATTATTTTATTGATAATGAAGGCTATTTCGGAGGCTTTCGTCCTTACGGCGACGATGTATTATACGAGATTGAGAAGTTTGCTTTCTTTTCAAAGGCCGCACTTTCTGCACTTCCTGTAATCGGATTTAAGCCGGATTTGATTCATTGCCATGACTGGCAGACAGGACTGATTCCCGTTTACCTGAAGGAACGATTTGAAAATGGTGAATTTTTCAGAGGAATCAAGACGGTAATGACCATACATAATTTGAAATTTCAGGGAAGATGGAATGTGCGGGATGTGAAGGACATTACCGGTCTGCCGGACTATTTCTTCACCTCTGATAAGCTGGAATGCTATAAGGATGCCAATTTGTTAAAGGGCGGTTTGGTCTATGCAGATGCAATCACCACTGTCAGCAAGACTTATGCAGAAGAGATCAAGACTGATTTTTATGGTGAAGGACTTAACGGGCTGTTAAATGCCAGAAGTAAGGATCTTAGAGGAATTGTTAATGGAATTGATTACGATACCTTCAATCCGGAGACGGATTCTTATATTACCAGAAACTATAATGCAGTGAATTTCCGTAAGGAAAAAGTGAAGAATAAACGGGCACTCCAGGAAGAGCTGGGTCTGGAAGCAGACGATAAGAAGTTTATGATTGGTATTGTTTCCCGGCTCACGGATCAGAAAGGCTTCGACTTGATTGCCTATGTGATGGATGAATTATGCCAGGATGCTGTACAGATTGTGGTTTTGGGAACCGGTGAGGAACAGTATGAGAATATGTTCAGGCACTTTGACTGGAAATATGGGAATAAAGTGAGTGCAAATATTTATTATTCGGAGGAAAAATCTCATAAGATTTATGCTTCCTGTGATGCTTTCCTTATGCCTTCCCTGTTTGAGCCCTGTGGACTTAGTCAGCTGATGGCTCTCAGATACGGAACCATCCCCATCGTTAGAGAAACCGGTGGACTAAAAGACACAGTGGAGCCCTATAACGAATATGAAAGTAAGGGAACGGGCTTTAGCTTCACCAATTATAATGCCCATGAAATGTTGGCGGCAATCCGCTATGCTGAGCATATTTTTTACGATAAGAAAAGAGAATGGAATAAAATTGTGGATCGTGCCATGGCTGCAGATTTCTCATGGGAGGTTTCAGCTAAGAAGTATCAGGAAATGTATGATTGGTTAATCGGGTATTGAGAATAAACAGACTCCTTCGGCGGCCGGATAAATATTCGGGAGCCGGGGAGTTTGTTACGTTAAAAACGGAGATGAAAACATGAGGATGAAAAGGATATTGACTATTTTACTGTCTTTATCTTTAGTACTTGGAAACACTGCGGGAGTACAGGCGAAAGAAAATAGTTCGGTTTCAGAAAACAGCATGGAAGTTTTGGAGGAGACCGCAGACAGTCAGGAAGAAATACAGAAAGAGGAAGAGGAACAGAAAGAGGAAGAAGCAACGGAAGTTTTTGATTCGGTTTCGGATAATACCCCGGCTTCGGAAGAGGATAGCAGTATTTCAGAAAATTCGGTTTCTTCCAATGAGATAGATTTCCTTTCAGTGCAGGCGGAGCAAGCTGACCAGGCTGCGGAAACGGAATGGATTATCCTTAAGGAAGCAGAAGAGGACGGAACCCTCAGACAACTGCAGGGATTCATCAGTTGGGCAGATGTGTTAAGCTATCTCAATACCTTATCCCACAGCACCGGAGAGTATATAGTGGAAATTTCCCGGGACTGGGAGACGAAGGAAGCGCTGACTCTTCCTTCGGGGGTGAAAAAAATCACCTTTAAGGGAGTAACTGAAAGCAGAATAGTATTGACCTATTCGGGAGATTTAAAGCTTCAAAGTGACACTGCCTTTGAAAATATAGAACTGAAGGCAATTAAATTCAATTCCGGCATGGAGGAGGAGTATCACAGTCTTCTTACGTTAAATGGGAAAAAGCTGTCACTTATGAATGTAACGACGAACTTTTCTGCAGTAATCGGCAGTGCGGCAGCAACCATTGAATTATCGTCTTCAGCTATTGATGTGGATAAGGCGGTTTCCAGTTTAGGCTGTCTGGTAATGGATAAAGCCCGGTTAAGGGCTGAAAGTCTTACGGTGACTGACCGGCTGACCATGAGCTCATCTGAGATTGACTGTAGAGGCAAAATCGTGTTAAAGGATGTGGTATCTGAGGACGGCGGAAATTCCCTTTCTTATGGCGGAAATTCTTCCGGTAACATTCTGACCCTTTCCGGAATGGTAAGCAGCAGGGATGAGGGTGATGAAACCGTCGAGGTAATCCGCGTGGAAAATGGCGAGAGGATAGGGAAAGAAGCCGTCATTCGGAAAAACGCCATTACCCTTAAGGTAAAGGCAGTTGAAGCCGGTCAGGGCTATCAAAAGGGAGTTCTACTGGCCAATATTCCTAAAGCAGGCTCCGGCTGGTTCGTTTTGGGCTCAGATTTTTCCGAAACACAGGGAAGTGAAGAAAACAAAACAGTAAGAACCATTTCTTATACAGCATACAAAAAGGATAATGCGCTTTATTGTGGAGAAATTGAAGAAAATGTTCGCCTGTATTCTTCCTTTGGCAAAGAGGGAGACTATGCCTACAACAGCAGCTTTACTACGCTTCAGGAGGCATTGTGGGAAATTGACAAGCAGGGAAATAAAGAGAATTATTATCTGATTGAATTATTGGATGCCCAGGAGAATACAGCAACCTTTTCCAATATGTCCCTCGCCTTTCCTACTAAGGCATCGGAAATCCGAATTACGGGAAGCAAAAGTCTGACGGAGGTAAATCTGTACTTTAAGGGGAATCTTACCCTTAAAGGAAATCTTGTTTTTGAGGATATTACCTTTATTCCGGCAGCAGCTTCCATCATCAATCTGGGTGGGTATAGTCTTACCCTCATTGACTGTAAGGTGGAGGGAAAAACTGCCGCAGCCGCATTTACGGGAATAAAAGGAACGGGAGTTACGGGTTCATCCCGATTAATTCTTAAGGATACGGATTTAACCGTCAGGGGAGTAGTACAGAATATCGGAGAGCTCAATTTATCAGGAGAGCGATATTCCTCCCTATACGCCGATGGTGCAATCTCTCTGGGAAATGTGGTTTTGGAGGCAGAGGGAAAAATCACCGGTGCAGCCACCGTATCCAGGAAAAATGGAGATATAATTAAAATTGTGCCTCAGATTACAATCAACGGTGAGGTATCTTCTTCCTCGGAAAAGGTTCTTTCTCTGGATTTGCAGGAAAAAGTGGGAAGCATCTGGAAGCAGTTGGATTTTGATGCTGATGAAATGGACAAGCTCAGAGACATAGGTGTACCCATGGCAAAGGCAGTGCAGGTAACCTATGGGGATATTGTTGCAGAGCAGTCAGCAAACGTAAAGCTGATTAAATCCGGCGGCTATCTGACTTTTATCAATGGAGGCCCGGGAGTAACCTTAAGCTTTATCGAAAAAGATACTTTAAAAACGATTTCCTGCCCCAGCTTTGCTGATGCAGTAACGGAAATCAACAATCGGAAAACAAAACAGGATTACCGGATTACTTTGCATGGCTCAGTTACAGAGACATCAGCCAAAAATCTGAAAGCATTGACTATGCCGAATAAGAAATATGTACAAAGTCTGACCATTGAATCCGATTCCTCCGAAGATGCGGAAACCATTTTTTTGCATTACATGGGAAATATTACCCAGACCTGTAATATCCGGCTGAAGGATGTTCATTTTGTGCAATGGATTAAGGTGGGAAGCACATATCAGGCCGCTCATATGGCTAAGGAGGATTATCCTCCGGCAGTAACATGGAATACCGGCGGATTTCAACTGGAGCTGGAAGGCAATAATACCTTTAACACCCCCTTGAATTTAAAGGGCGGAACGAAGGGGACTCTGGTTTTTCATGGGGATGGAAGGCTGAATACCAGAACCAATCATTATGTGGAGGACAGAAGAAAAACGGATAGTACCATCTTTGGAATGCTGACCGCGTTTGCTTCGGTAGAAATCAGAGACTGTACCCTTACTCTACAGGAATACTGTAGCAGCCCGGGGGCGGCTAAGTATACAGCCAGCAACAATCAGATGAGTAGTCTGTCCGTTACGGAAGGAAGCCTTAAGGTGACAGGAGACAACGCCAAGGGCTCCCTTAAAGCCACAGCTCTTCTGGTGGATAATGGAGAAGTGCTTGTGGGCGGAAAAGTTAATCTGGGCAATCTTTCCCTGAAGGGAGAGCAGAAAGCAAAGATTTCCGCAGATTTGGATTTTAATATTACCGGGACACTTACCAGTTTAACGGATAATGCAACCCTAATTACCCGCTTAAAAGGAAGCGGGAAGGCTCCCTATCTGAACGTTAGCGGAAGCGTGGTACGGGGAGAAGGAATCTATCCCATTTATGTGGGTGTTTATCCGGAAATAACTGCCTCCTCCCAGATTCGGCAGGAAGCGGTGACACTAAAGGATGCACCCAAGCCAACCGGGCAGCTTCTTACGGCAAAGAAGGCCATGGCAGGGGATTTTCGGCCCATTGCCGCCAATTATTCGGGGGGAGAATACAGTACGGAGAACACCTCCGGCTACATGATGTTTAAATCCGGCAGCAGCATCTACGTCTACGAAGGGGGTAAGGCAAAGCTGGCGGTTTACCGAAATGGGCAACTAATGGGCTATTATCCTTCCGTTAAAGAGGCGACGGCAGCGGTAAATGCCTTAAAAGATAAGACGGCAGAATACACCTATGTGCTTACCGGACAGAACGGAACAGCCCTGGAGCCGATTCGGCTCACGCTTCCTTCACAGGCAGCAAAGCTGACCATCAGGCCTTCTGAAGGCTATTTGCGGGGAATCTATTTCACCGGGAACCTTTCTTTAGGCTGTGATATCGTTATGGAGGAAATTAGTTTTTTCCCGGTAAGCAAGGGGAAAGGAGCAGCCTTTAACATTACCACCAACGGCTATGATTTGGAATTGAAGGACAGCTCAGTGGGAGAAGCTCTGTCGGGAATGAGATTAAACAGTATTATCGGAAAAGGTAATTCAGAGGTTACCCTTTCCTCAGAGGCTTTGCAGATTACCGGCTCTCTTACCGGAGTAAAGACCTTAAGGGTATCGGAAAACCTTACGGTAAAGGGAAGCCTGAAAGCCGGAACACTTGTATTGAGCAACAGCCAGGCCGGAAAGGCGGTAACTCTTAGGGGAGAGGGAAGCATTGTCCTGAATGATGTGGAACACCGAGGAACCAGTCAGAACACCATCCAATACACAAGAACGGCTAAAAATATAACGAATCTGACCGTTAATCAGCAGGTGAAAAATACCGGTTCTGCTGTCCTTTTGCTGGAACAGATAACCACTAATCTGGTAAGCAGCAGTGATGACTATACCTTAAGCAATGAGGCAGTGGCAGGAACCAGAGTTATCCTGGCGGCAAAAAAACGTTTGCTTAATTTACCCAGGGCATCAACGGACTCCTTTGAAGTTATGGTGACAGACATTTCCCTTACCCGGAATGCCCAAAGCAGTGGGGGCATCAGGCTTCAGAAAGAAGGAGTGGTGAAGGCAGATAAGGGAGTATTTTATATCGGAAATACCTCCGGGGCAGAAAATGTGCTGGCTGCACACAGGGTGGTTTTATCTGATGGTACGACATCTACCAATTGTCTGGATTATACCCAGGCCATCAATGAAATTAACAGCCGGAATAAGCTGGAGGCAGAATATATTCTTAAGTTCAGCAATGCCGGGAAGGGAGCAGGAGTACCGGACACCAATCTGACGGATAGTTCTTTGTACAGCAGTCTGCCTCAGCCAAAGGCAAATACGAAGACCGGGCTTACCATATCCGGGGAAGCGGATTCCTCTGTTACGCTCACCTTTACCGGTGCAATAAGTGCTTACGGCTCCTTAACCCTGGAAAATCTTGTGCTGAATCCGGTAAAGTCCGGAAAAGATGGAACGGCATCTGATATGAAGATAACCCTTTCGGGGGATAAAGCCTTATCCAAATTGTACCTTAGAGGGGTAGGGACACAGGCCGACAGCAATGGAGCATCCGGCTGGATCAGCTCCATAAGAGGGGTGAAAAATAAAACATCCATAACGGCAGAAGGCTGCAAACAGTTATTGATTAAAGGGGGAATCAGTAATGTTGATCAGCTGCGGCTTAAAAGCAGCAGTCTGCTGACCAAGGGAAATTCTGCTGTAAACACAATTTTTCTTGAAGAAGGAGGAAACTGGTGCAGTATGGCCGGACTGACGGTACAGACGATACAGGTGCTTTCAGATGCAGAGACCAGCTGGCTGGGAACCCAGCAGGATAAAAACGGCAATTCACGACTGACGGTGAAGGGAATGGTAGAGAAGGGGATTCTTCTTTGCCGGCAGTATCAGTATGGAGCAGCCCTGCCTATAGAAATCAGCTCCTATAAGGATGTATCCCTGGCTATTGCTCCCAAAGCGAAAGCGGATTCCTTTAGAGCCTATCCCTATCGGGAACAGCTGCTAAAGGAAGGTACGGCTTGGGATGGAGTGAATCGGAATAATCTGATTGCCTATAAGGATGGGAATTATATTAAAAACGGAAGACTGGATGAGATAGAGAATCAATAACCGAAGGAAGAGAAAAGAGGTTGAACAGTTTGTTACCAATGAGAAAGAAAGGATTTTTGGCAGCAGTGCTTTGTCTGTGCCTGTTTCTGAATACAGGCAGCTACGCTTTGGCTGTACAAAGCAATGAAGACACAGTCAGTGGAAACAATATCGCTGGAGGTTGGGATGAGAGTTATCCGGAAGATGCGGATGAGGCCGGTGAGAAATTGGAAGCCCTGGCCCGGGAAAAAGAAATTTATGCCCTTGTCTATCTGACGGATACCTATGAAGTTAAGGCAGATGCAGCCGGCAGTGCCAAAACCGTAGCTGTCCTCCCTACGGCATGGACGGTTCAGATTCTGGGAATGAAGGTAGAAGTGTATAATCAGGAAGAGGACCTTTTTCGTGTATGGTACCGGGTGCAGTTTTATCAGCAGGATGAGCTGCTTTCCGGCTATATAGAAGAGGCTTATCTGGCTTATTCCGATGAACGCTTACTGGAATGGAAGCAGCAGTACCCTTCCCTTTTCCCGGAGAATAACGTCAGTCTGCTATCCACCACAACCTACTACAGTGATGTGGAACGCTTTCCTAGCAGTTATCAGGTCTATTTGAAAAAGCTTAAGGAAACACATCCCAACTGGATTTTTGTTCCGATGAATGTTAATCGTGACTGGGAGGAATGTGTCCGGGAACAGCTGGGAAACTACAGCTGGATTTACTATACGCAGCCGGAACGGTTTCGTGGAGAAAAAATAAACAGCAGCTGGTACTATGCCAGCTATGAAGGAATTTCTTATTATATGGATCCTCGAAACTTTCTTACGGAGGAGAATATTTTCCAATTTGAGCAGAATACCTACAATGCCTCCTATCATACCCAGGCAGCTCTGCAGAATTTTTTAAACGGTACCTTTATGGCAGGAACCATTCCTGGAGACAGTCTGGGGAGAACCTATGCCTACACCATTTGGACTTCCGGAAAAGATCGGGGGCTAAGTCCCTTTAACCTGGCAGCCCGTGTAATTCAGGAGCAGGGGGTGAAGGGGACTTCGGCCATGATTTCCGGAACCTATCCCGGTTATGAAGGCTACTATAATTATTATAATATCAGTGCCAGCGGAACTACGGATGCAGAGGTTCTAAAAAACGGACTTACTTATGCCAGAAACCAGGGATGGAATACCCGTTATAAATCCCTCTATGAAGGGGCTGCTTTTATCGGAAACAGCTATATTCTTAAAGGGCAGGACACTCTGTATCTGCAAAAGTTTGATGTGGAAAAAAGCAGGGGCTATTTACACCAGTATATGCAGAATATTATGGCACCCTATACGGAAGGGCGTTCCATGCGCAGCATGTATGTATCAGCAGGCTCTATAAACAGTGCCTTTGTATTTAAAATTCCGGTATTCAAAAACATGCCGGGGGCAAATTATACGCTGACGCCTGCAAGCCTTACGCTGGAAAAAGGAAAATCCTCATCCTTGAGCTTAAAGTGCAACGGTATTTTGGTATCTGATCCTCAAAGCGTTGCTGTTTTTTCTTCCGGTAATCCCACAGTGGCCCAGGTATCCCAGACCGGAGTGGTTACGGCCAAGGGAAGTGGAGAAACGGTGATTCGTGCCAGAATCCAAAATGGGGATGAAGAGGTAGAGCTGACAGTTCAAGTCAAGGTACTTGCAGCATTAAAGGGAATCAGTCTGGATCAGTCTGAAATCCAGCTGTATGTAAAAGAAGATTTAACCGAACAAGTGGCTTTTTTAGATGAAGAAGGCAGGACTCAATATCTGGATGGGAAGGACTGTCCTGGGGAAGCAGCTTTACAGGTGATCTATGATCCCTGGGATACCACTGATGAACGTACTGTAAGGTGGACGGTAGAGGATGAAAACATTCTTACGCTTGAGCCGGATTCGCAGGATGGCTCAAGGGTTGTCCTTTATGCAAAAGCGGGAGGAATGACTACAGTTACTGCACAGGTGGGGAAATTTACTGCTTCCGTACAGGTAAAGGTCAGAGTTCCCATGAGCAGTGCAGAAGTAACAACGACGAAGCTGTCCTTATACCGGGGGCAGTCCCGGCAGTTAATGGTAAAATACAGTCCCTTTACCACTACGGATATTGTTGAACCGGAATGGTACAGCGATAATGAGGACATTGTTGTGGTCAAAAATGGAGTCATCTATGCTGTAGGAGAGGGAAGTACCAAGATTCACGGTGCAGTAGGACCCTTCGATGGAAGTCAGGCTAAGCTCAGCTGTGAGGTAAGTGTAGAGGCTTGTCAGGTTGTGTTTAAAAATAAGAATGGGACAGACTGGGTGACAGCAAAAGGAGATTATGGAAAATCTCTGGAATATCTGTCTTCGGAGACAGGAGAAATTCCCTGGCTGCCGGAAAGTGAGGGGGAGATTTTCATGGGCTGGTATACCGGTGAAAACGGCCAGGGAGATGAGATTACTTCTTCCACCACTTTATATGATCATCTTACGGTCTATCCCTATTTTGTGAGTAGGGAGCAGGAGTTTTATGTAAAACCCATTGGAAATCTAATGTATACCGGTGCCTCTTTAAAACCGGAGCCGGAGGTTTACAGTGGAAGCAGCAAGCTGGTTAAGGGAGTGGATTATACGGTTTCCTATGAGAATAACAAGGACGTAAGCACAGATAAGGACACAGTCAATCTGCCCACGGTAAGGATAAAAGGAAAAGGAAAGTATACGCAGACCATTACCGTAACCTTTAATATTCTGCCTAAGAATATTTCCCATCAGGATATTAAGACTCAGGATTTAACCACTGCTTACACGGGAAGACTGCAGAAAATGCAGCCGGAGCTGTGGGATGGGGAGAGAAGTCTTCAATGGAATAAGGATTATCTTCTGGAATATCCGGATACCTCCCAGGGGGCCTATCTGGAAGCCGGAACCTATGAAATTACAATTACAGGAAAGGGAAACTATACCGGCGTCAGGACGGTTTATCTTACCATCAGTAAGAGGATTCGGCTTTCTCAGGTTACGGTAGGGAAAATCAACAGCATGAGCTACGCCCAGGGAGAGGAATGTATTCCGGAGCTTTCTTTGAGCTACCAGGGAAAAGCATTGGAGAAAAATAAGGACTATACGGCCGTTTTCAGCAATAACAGACAGGTGGGAACAGCCAGTGTTCTTTTGACCGGTAAGGGGGACTATATAGGAAGCCGGACTCTTACCTTTGAAATTACAGGCTGTAAAATTTCCACCCTCTCTTTTTCCGGTATAGAAGACCGGGAATATACAGGGGAGGCTTTGGAATTAAAGGAGCTTAAGATTACCGATAAAGCAGGAAATGTATTGGTAGAAGATACAGATTATCAGGTGACTTACAAGAATAATCAGGAGTCGGGTCTGGCATCTGTGATCATTAAAGGACAGGGCGGCTATGAAGGAAGTGTAACCAAAACCTTCCGTATTTTGCCTTATGATATTGCGGCAAACAGCCAAAGCTGGAATTTGGAAGGGATAGACGGGGGCCTGAAGCCGGCCTTTGCTGCCGCCTTAGAGAAGCTGGAGGTTGTTTATGAAAAGGACGGGGTAAAGCCTGAACCTACAGTTACCTTCAAAGGAACGATTTTGGTGAAAGGAAAGGATTATCAGCTGTTCTGGAAGAATAATACCCAGGCAGGCTCTGCCGGAGGGGAAAATCCCCCCACCCTTGTCATTACCGGTAAAGGCAATTATACGGGAACGGTCACAATGGCATTTACCATTCTGACGAAGGATATCGAAAGAGTAGCCATCAGTGCATCGGACGTAAAATATAAAAACAGGACGGGATATTGCTTTGTTTCCCCGGTATTAAAGGATGAAAGCGGCAGGAAACTGGTATCCGGAAAGGACTATAGCAGTGAGCTTTCCTATACCTACGAAACCCAGGTGACCTTACAGGACGGAACTGTCCGTAAAGCTGGTGATATCGTAGAGAAGACGGATATTCCCACTCCGGGAGAGAACCAGGAGGCTAAAATCCGTGTAACGGTAAGGGGAATCGGTAACTACAGCGGCAGTACCCATACTGTCTATAGTATTTTGGAAAATACCTCCTGGCTGTCAGAGCTTTTACCCATTTTTCAGGAAAAAGCCAAGGAACCGGAAAGCAGTCCGGCTTTGGCAGTGCCTGTGCTTTTATCCGGAAGCTCCGGTGAGTCGGTAGTGAAAATAACAAAAGAAGCAACACAGCCGCTTTCTGCCTTACAAAATCAGGTTTACAGCACAAAGGAAGAGAAAGTGGATGAGCAGCCGGACTATCTGATTGGGACTACGGCAGAGGAATTACTGTATGGGAAAAAACCTGAGACAGAAAGCAGTATTTACTACTCAGGAGTAGGAATGCTTATGGGGGTTTTGAACCCGTGAGAAAGAGTCAGTACCTTAAGAAAAAACTAATATTTGAATAAGAAATCCTTTGCTATTGATTGCTATAATAATTTCATTATCGGATGGAAGGAATAGTGAAGGGAAAGTGAAAGATGAAAGAATTAAAGAATAAGGAAGTCATTATCGGTCTGATTATCATTATTATTTTAGGAGTAATTGCCCTTTTTTTGCTGATTAGACGGGAAATGGGAAGAGGCATAAGAGAGGAAGAGCCTGAGACAAAAAATATTGAGCAGGAGGGCTGGTACGGGGAAAATGCTGAAGCTGTCCCTACAGAAGAGGAGCTTTCCACTGCGGATGAGAAAAATCCTGCCGCAGAAACCGGCCCTGCTTCTTCTGTACAGGAAGGCTCTGATGGATATACCCTGAAAGTGGAAGGCGGTGGGAACAGCTCTTCTTCAAAAAGTACAGATTTTTACTCTATTCTGGGCAAGGAAAAATATCATGGCTCCACTCTGGTAAAAAGAAAGACCGATGATGGACAGCTTAAGGAGCTCTTTGAGTTTTGGGATGCTTATAAAATGGAGGCAGTGCACGATCTTCTCCGTTTGGACAGAATTAAAGAAATTTCAGCGGAGCTGAAGGGAACCAATAAGTTTTATTATTATGGCTCAGTGGATTCTCTGGGACGCCCCAGTGGAAAGGGATTAGCCGTATACGGAAATAATACCTATTACTGCGGAGAATGGAAAGAGGGTTTAAGAAGCGGTCAGGGAATGTGGCTTCAGCTTGCCCTTTATGATGAAACGAATGAGGCACAAAATACAGGGATTCTGGAGCACATGTATAACGGAAGATGGAGCAGGGACCTTCCTAACGGACAGGGACAGGAGCATTTCAGCTATGATTATACCGTTTTAGAGGTAGAAGATAAGACTATTGCCAACGTTATCGGTAATTTCACAGACGGTTATTATGATGGTGAAATGTATATTATGAGTACGGATGGAAATGGAAATACAAAGGACTGGAACGGTGTCTGCAAAAAGGGAGTATGGGAAACTCTTCTGGAAGGAAGCCTGACCAAAGGGGTATGGCGTTCAACGGAGATGAATGAGCAGAGGTATTATGATTTTCATTATATGTTTCCCGAAGAAAACGTAAATCAGGGAGTGTACGGACTAAAAAAATAGCATGGAGGATAAAGGCATGGCAAAAAGGTGCATCGTTACGATTGGAAGAGAATATGGAAGCGGTGGAAGAGAAATCGGTGAGAAGCTGGCAGATAGATTGGGAGTTACCTTTTATGACCGAAATCTTTTAAATCTTGCGGCCCAGGAGAGCGGAGTCAGTGAAGAAAGGCTTTCTGAGACGGATGAAAAACTGGAAAAACGGTATTTTAATTATGGAGTGGAAAATTTAAGTGAAGAGCTTTTTCATTTCCAATCCAAAATCATGGTAGAGAAAGCTAAAATGGAGTCCTGCGTGATTGTAGGAAGATGTTCGGATATTATTTTAAAGGATTTTGCCCATGCAGCTCATATTTTTATTTATGCAGATGAAGAGGATAAAATTATGAGGATCAGGGAGCGGAATAATCTGGATGAGGTTAAAGCCAGAAAGCTGATGAAGCAGACGGAAAAAATCAGAAGCTCCTACTACCAGTATTATACCGACTGTGACTGGGGGAACCGGGAAAATAAAGATTTACTGATCAATTCCAGCAAGACCGGTATTGAAGGAGCTGTGGAGGTAATTATTGCCTACTTAAAAATTAGAGGAATGATTGATTGACCATGATTGTAAAAGAAGAAATAAGAATTATACAAATGATTGTTCATATTCTGGATGCCACTGTGGGAATGCCGGTGCTTTCCGATTCCATATTGGAATACGGCTCTGATTTCAGTGATTTTGTCCGGGAACATATCGGCAGGATCGGAAGTAAAGATGAGGCAAAGGATTGTGAATTCTATCAGAAGGAATCCGAAATATATCAGATGCTGGCCGGGGGAATAGGAGAAAATTTTGTTTCGATCAGCCAGGAAATCGCTTCCAGGCTGTATACCCTGATGAATAGCAATATTGACATTCCATCGGCAGATTTACTGGTGGTTCATTTTAATTCAGGAGAGAATGAGTATTTGGCTTTACTGAAAATGAATTTTAAGACCGGTTATACCCATAGGACTATGGCGAAGGAGGAGGGAAATATAAACGATATTATCTCCTATAAGGCTGTTCTCCCCACACACTCTCAAAGATTAACCGAAGCAGCCATTATTGATTTACATAGCTTAAAGCTAAAAGTAGTGGAAAAAAAGTATGAGGTCAATGGGGAAAAAACGAATTACTTTTCTTATCTGTTTTTAAAATGCTCAGGCCAGATGTCCCATAAATCCAAACTGGATATTATTACCAAGGCCATCGATAAGGTGCAGAGGGAGGGGATTGAGGAAGGGAGAGCCTATGAAGCCCAGCTGCAGGCTAAGGCAATCATTCAGGAAGAGCTTGTCCAAAAAGGCGGATTTGTAGTAGAGGATTTGGCAGACAGAGTGTTTGAGGAACAGGCTGATCTTAGAAATGCTTTTCAGGAGCAGATGGAGAAGTATGATTTAGTCCGACAGGAGGTGCTTCCCCAAAGTGATGCAACCATTAGAAAGTATCAGAAGCAGTATCTGATGACGGATAAGGGAATTGAGATTAAGATTCCCATGGAGCAATACCGGGATAGTGGGTGTGTGGAATTTATTACCAATGAGGATGGCACCATTTCCCTGTTGATTAAGAATATTGAGCGACTGGAGGCTAAATACTGAAATTAGGGCAGCAGCATTTTGCTGTCGGGAAATAGAAAGGTTAAAAATTTGGATAATATCATATCTTATGTTGAAAAAAATCAGAATTGCAGTTTTGAGCAGCTGCCGTTTAATGAAGTGGATGCTCTGGTTTTATCCCAGTTTATTTATATGAAGCTGGATGGACTTGTTCCTCATCATGAGGACAGGTATCGAGTGGAGCCTCTTCGCCTATGCCATATGGCAGCATTGATGGATGAAGAAAAAGTGTTTATAGATAAGCGTTATGAAAAGGATAACCGAGCTCTGTTATCTGCCATGTTGGGGAGTGTTCGCTATGTTGATATGCAGATGCATTTCTACTCCAATATTGTCAGTGTGGCGGCAGAGACTCAGTTCTCTGCCATAACGGTTTTTTTGGATAATGGACCTACTGTGGTGGTCTTTCGGGGAACAGATGAATCTTTAGTAGGATGGAAGGAAGACTTTAATATGTGCTTCTCGGAGCCGGTGACCGGTCAGGAGTTAAGTGCCAGATATTTGAAGCAGGTTGGGGATGAGCTGGAGGGCAGCTTTATGATAGCGGGACATTCCAAGGGAGGTAATTTTGCGGTCTATGCCTCCATGAATGTGGAAGAGGAAATCCAAAATCGTATTGAGCGGGTGTACAGCTTTGATGGACCGGGATTTCGTCCGGAAATTTTGGCCAGTGTGGATTTTGAAAAAATAAAAGCGAGAATCCATAAGTATCTTCCGCATTCCTGCCTGGTGGGAATGCTTTTACAAAGTCAGGAGCTCTACCGGGTGGTGGAATGCAGCAGTGTAGGATTTATGCAGCATAATCCGTATAATTGGCATGTTGAGGATGATCATTTTAAGGAATTGGAGGATATTGCAGACAGTAGTAAGCTTTTTAATGAAACGATTAATCAGTGGCTTCTTGGACTGGATGAAGAGGAGCTTCATGGGTTTGCGGAAATCTGGTATGAAATTGCCAAATCTGCTCATGTAAAGGATTTATTGGAGGTGGCAGAGGCTCCGGGAAAAACTATGCATAATCTTTGGGAAGCTACCAGAAATCTGGATGAAGAGAAAAAGAAGATGGGGAAAAAGCTGATTACCAGTCTGCTGCAGCTCTCCAGAGAGAATAGGAAAAATGCAAAAAAGCAGGAAAGAGACAGTGAAAAGAGCCCTTCTCCCAAAAAGCTACCGATATTTCTTGACAGGATGAAAAATCAGTGATAATATATCCACAAACCTATCGGGTTGATAGGTTTATAGATATATACTGTAATTCATTCTTCTCCTCATGGGAGAAGGCAGATTATTCATCAAAGGAGGAGAGGAAAAATGTACAAATTATGGGAAGCGTTAAAGGAAGCGAAGAAGTATCGGTGGGTGGAACTTTCCCATTCACTTAATAATGACAGTCCATTTTGGGCGGGGATTCCGGAAGGATCTGTAGAGCTTGGAAAGACCTGCTTTGATTGGGGAAATGAGATGTTGGAATGCCAAATCCAGACCTTTAAGTTTCCGGGACAGTTTGGTACGCACATTGATTTTCCGGGACATTTTGTTAAGGGCCGAGAGCTTTCGGAAAAGTATGGTGTACAGGAGCTTGTTTTTCCTCTCTGCGTGGTAGATGTTACCGGTAAAGTGAAGGAAGATCCGACTTATGTGGTGACAGCAGATGATATTCGGGAGTACGAGGAAAAGTATGGAGAAATTCCTGAAGGGGCATTTGTAGCCATTCGGACAGATTGGTCCAAGAGATGGCCGGACATGGATGCACTTTCCGGTCTTGCAGAAGATGGAAGTGAGAATTTCCCGGGATGGTCCATAGAAGCACTTCAATATATCTATGAGATACGAAATGCAGCAGCAAACGGCCATGAGACCCTGGATACGGATGCATCTGCTGAAGCAGCAAAAGCCGGAGATTTAGCCTGTGAGCGCTATGTCCTGGATAAAGGGAAATTGCAGGTGGAGGTTCTTACCAACCTTGATCAAGTGGCACCGGCAGGGGCTGTATTAATCGTATCTTATCCCAAAATCGAAGGTGCAACCGGCCTGCCGGCAAGAGTATGGGCAATTACAGAATAGAAAACAGGGATAACAGAATTAAATTCGTAGTTTCAGGGAGGCTGTAACCGGGATTCGTTATAACCTCCCTCCTTGTGTTCTAAAGGGATTTATCCTAATTTGTCATAGTATTTCTGTATCTGTTCTCTGGAATAGTCTTTGTATGCTTCGTTGGCAGTTATGGCATGATAGACAGCCTCAAAATCCGGCAATAAAGGGCGTAATGAGCCCACCAGAGCAGCAAGACCAATCAATTCACCTTGTTTATTCCCTTGTTCAATTCCTTCCTTCAGCCCTTCCTCAAGGGCAACTTCATGTTCGGCTTTTCTGTATTTTCTCATTTCCTCTTCGGCATCATATTCAAAAATACTCATGGATATAACCTCCCTCCGATTTTCCTCTAAGAATTGGAACAGAATCCACCGAAAGATCAGAACACCATATGCTTAACGCAATAATAACATAATAATATCGAAGTTGTAAATAGAAATATTTTAATGTGGCAAAGATGAGGTGAAAACGATGTATTTGCATACTGAAATGGATGGACATAATCTCGGGTTTATCGTAAGATAAGACTGTAGGAAAGTAACTTTTTTATCACTGCTTTAGAGAGCAAAATTTCACTCTGCAAAGCAGTGACATTGGGTATTTTGGGAGTAAGGACTCAGATGAATAAGCTTAAGAAGAAAGGGAGAAAAAATTGATTAAGAAGGTTTATAATTTTACAGAAAAAAGAGGAAACTTCGGTAAAGGGGCAAAAAAGGTTTTTATTCCACTTTTTGTGGTGCTCTTACTATTTGTTATTCTTTTTATCGGCTATTTGGGAGTATATACGGTTAAAGAAACGGAAATAGCAGTTATCACAACCTTTGGACAGGCCCAGATGGTGGAAGAAAAAGGACTTCATTTTAAAATTCCCTTCATGCAGAAGGTAAAAAAGGTGGATACCACAGTGAAAGGTATCCCTATCGGATATGCTGCTGTCAGCCGAAGCGGTAATAATGAAATAAATGAAAAGAGCAGCGGCTATTCAGGAGCTATAACCTCTGTATCTGAGGAGGTTGAAGAGTCTTATGAGGAAGTTGCCGTTGAAAAGGAAAGCCTGATGATCACCAGCGATTTCAATTTGATTAACGTGGATTTTTATATTTCCTACCAGGTTTCCGATCCAATCAAGTACCTTTATTCTTCCAAAAATCCGGAGGCTATTTTAAAAGACATTTCCATGGCCAGCATCCGCACAGTAGTTTCTGCTTACTCTGTGGATAGCACCATTACTACCGGAAAGGCCGGGATCCAAAGTACAGTTAAGGCCATGATTATTGAAAGGCTTGAAGAAACCGATATTGGCATCACCTTAGTGGATGCGGCGATTCAGGATGTGGAACCTCCCATTGAATCTGTAAATGATGCATTCAAAAATGTAGAAACTGCCAAGCAGGGAAAAGAATCAGCTATTAATGAAGCTAATGCCTATCGAAATCAGAAGATACCGGCAGCAGAGGCGGAAGCGGATAAGATTATGCAGGATGCCGAGGCGAAAAAGGTTTCCCGCATCAATGAGGCCAATGGTCAGGTGGCAAAGTTCAACGCTGAGTATGAGGAATACATAAAATATCCGCTGATCACAAAGCAGAGAATGTTTTACGAAACCATGTCTGAGCTGCTTCCCCATTTGAAAATCTTTATTGAAAATGGGAATGGGGATGTGTTAAAACACATTTCACTGGATTCTTTAAGCGGCTCCATCAGTGGAAACGAATAATGCCGTTTTCGGATATATGCTTTAGGATAAGAAACTCAGATTATTGAATACAAAGGAGGATGACAATGAAGCTTAAAGGGCTTATAGCAGTTTTAATTATATTGATTATTGGTATTTTCGTCTTCAATTCGTTTACCTTTACTACGCAGGAAAATGAATATGCGGTAGTGAAGGAATTTGGAAAGATTACGGATACCTATGATTCCGCAGGATTAAGATTTAAAATTCCGTTCATTCAGAATATAACCTATATTCCAAAATCCATACAGCTGTATGATTTGAATCTTTCGGAAGTAATAACTTCGGACAAAAAGACGATGATCGTTGATGCCTATGTTTTATGGAAAGTAAAAGATGCAAAAGTCTATACCTCTTCTCTAAATGCTTCTAATTCAACGGCACAGAGCAGATTGGATGTTATTGTATTTAATGCGATCAAGACAACCGTTTCCAGCATGACTCAGGATGAGGTAATCAAAAGCCGTAACGGTTATCAAATAGAAATCATAGATACGGATTTGGAAGATCTGGAGATTAACGATTATACGGAACTTTCAGAACAGGAGACAGATATCGGAAATATTTCCATATCGGATAAGCTATTGGAATGTATTGGAGACCAACCTACCCAATATGGGCTGGAAATTCTTGATGTGGAGATAAAAATGCTTGATCTGCCGGAAGAGAACAAAGCAGCTGTGTATGAGAGGATGATTACGGAGCGAAACAATATTGCTACAGCTTATAAAGCACAGGGGGAATCTGCGGCACAGATTATTCGCAATACAACAGATGCAGAGGTGTCTGTTATGATTTCCGAAGCAGAAGCCAATGCCGAAAAGATAATTGCGGAGGGTGAGGCTGAATATATGCGGATATTATCCGAGGCTTACAATGATCCGGGAAAAGCAGACTTTTATTTGTTCAGTTTGCAGTTGGAATCCCTGAGAGACTCTTTGAGCGGAGAGGATAATCTTCTGATTTTAGGAGAAGACAGCCCATTTGCAAGCATATTTAACGGGATTGGACAATAGTTATTTACCTCATAAAACGGTAAAACGAAATACTGGTTGAATGAATAGTTAAATTCCACTTGTAAAGTTAAATTCCGTACTGAAGACT
>JBJFFP010000059.1:0-6135 GCA_051891855.1 Lachnospiraceae bacterium
TTTCGGGATGTGGCTCAGGTGGTAGAGCGCTACTTTAGGGAAGTAGAGGCCGCAGGTTCAAGTCCTGTCATTCCGATTCAAAACAAATAAGGCCTTCCGAAAATTTCGGAAGGCCTTATTTGTTTTTTTGCCGACTTCCGGTCTTATCTCCCCTTTCTGCCTAATTCAGCAGTGCCCCTTCCAAATCAGCCAGAATGGTATCCAGTGCCTGAATACCACCGGTAGAAGTATACCAAACATTAGCATGATCGATGAAATAAACAATTTTTCCATCCTTATATACATCCAGTTCCTTGATCAGATCATTTTCAATTACTTCTCTTGCACCCATAACATCTTCACCGGATGCTCCTGTTGCCGTACTTCTATCCAAAACGAACATATACTCAGGATTCAAGGTAATAATCGTTTCCCAGGAAGCCTCTTCGCCGTGAGTAGCCTTTTCCACCTCACCTACGGTTTCACCCAGATTATTGGCTCCCAGCTCACTGGCAATAATATTCAGCTGAGATTGAGTATCCATCAATCCCAATGCATTGCTGTTATACATGGAAAGAAGAACATCCTTTCCTTCAAGTACAGTCCTCAGTGCATCGATTCTTTCCTGGAATCCTTCCATTTTAGCATCAATCTCACCTTCTTTTCCAAACATGGAAGCTATGATTTTGGCATTGTCTGCCGTACTCTGAACCACACCTTTTTCATAATCCACTGACAGATACACAACCGGCGCAATGGCTGAAAGATCGTTGTAGACAGAAGAAAGTCTACCACCAATAAAGATAACATCCGGCTCACAGGCTGCCACCTTCTCCAGGTCTGCTGTTTTTACGGTACCCAGGTTGACAATCTTACCTTCAGAATCATCAGGATTATAATCCGTGAGATATTCGATGGTTACAGCAGCACTACCTACAATTCTGTCACCCAGACCTAAAGAGTCAATGATATCCAACGCCGGCATATCCAAAATAGCAATCCTCTGGGGATCATAGGGAACCTCTACTTCTACCGCTGTCCGTTCTCCGTTCAAAGCAGAAATGGTGATAGTAGAAGGCTTTTCTCCTTCTGCTGCCGTTTCCTGAGTATTCTGACTTTCGGCTGCAGTTTCTACGGTGCTGACCGTCTCCTCAGCTTGCGTGGCTCCGGTTTCGGTACTGCTGCCACAGGCAGTGAGGCCAAACAACAGCATAGTCGCCATAGTTAATGCAATAAATTTTTTCATGTTATTTACTCCTTTTCTTTTTTCTATGTAAATATCCGGTTGCTCCGAATAAATACCAACTTTTAATAGTAAACAGAAAGTGGTTTTCCACCTACACGAATGATTTCAAAATCCACCTTGTAAATCTCGGAAAGGGTTTCCTTGTTGATTACCTCCTCCACCTTGTCAAACTTGGCGATTTTACCATCCACAAGTGCACAGATATAGTCTGAATAAAAGGCTGCATAGTTTATCTCATGCAGTACCAGAATCACCGTTTTTCCCAGCTCATCACAAAGCCGGCGAACGGTTCGCATCATATTGGAAGCGTGATAAATATCTAAATTATTAGTGGGTTCATCCAACAGCACATACTCCGTATCCTGGGCAATCACCATGGCAATATAAGCTCTCTGCCTCTGTCCTCCGGAAAGCTCATCAATAAAGCAATCCTCAAATTCCTGCAGCTCCATATAGGCAATGGCCTTGTCGATCATTCTCACATCTTCTGCGGTAAGTCTGCTTCCGGAATAGGGAAAGCGCCCAAAGGCCACCAACTCCCGCACCGTCAGCTTCATTTGAATATTGTTGTGCTGAGTCAATATGGCCAGCTTTTTTGCCAGCTCCTTACTATTCCATTTGGACAAATCCTTATCCTCAAAGCGGATAATCCCTGAATCCTTGGCGATAAGTCTTGAAATCATTCCCATAACCGTGGATTTTCCTGCTCCGTTAGGACCAATCAGGGATAATATTTTCCCCTTCGGTATTTCAAAGCTTACTGAATCCACTACCGTTTTTCCGTCATATTTTTTAATCAGATCGGTTACGTTCATTAATTAAATTCCTCCTTTCTTAACAAGCAGAAGATAGAGGAAGTAGATGCCGCCGCCTATGGTAATGAAGGTACTGACGGGCACTGCATAACTGAACACATGCTGAGAAATCAACTGTCCTGCAATAATGGCCAGCATTCCCATCAGTGCTGCTCCGATAATCAGATGGCTGTGCTTATGGGTTTTTAGCAGCTGTCTGGCAAGATTGGCAATGATCAGTCCCAGGAAAGAAATAGGACCCACCATAGCTGTAGCTACTGCTATACACAGCACTACCCCCAGCATCAATCTTCGTACCGTCCTGTCATAGTCTACTCCCAGATTCACCGCCTGATCCTTTCCAAGGGTAATCACATCCAGAAGCTTTAAATCCTTCCACAAAAAAATCACCAATGCACCGATTAACAACAGGGAA
This sequence comes from Lachnospiraceae bacterium, assembly GCA_051891855.1. Classification (GTDB taxonomy): domain Bacteria; phylum Bacillota; class Clostridia; order Lachnospirales; family Lachnospiraceae; genus SFDP01. The sequence continues at coordinate 2,456 of JBJFFP010000059.1, forward strand.
AACAGGATTACCTCGGAATTTACATTATTAAAATCCGCCACCAGTGTGGCCAGTAAAGCATCGTATTCATTAGGATCCATAACACGAATCATGGTGGACTGTATACTTCCGAAAAAAGAAGAAAGTACTGTCCCGATCAACAAAACATAGAGTACGTTGTTTCTTGTTTTCTTGAACATCCAGGAATAAACAAAGGTAGCCATAACTCCCATAACTACCAAATCCACTGCAAAGGCCAGGTTCGTATTTGTGGCGATTATACTGCCGCTTCCCACCACGAATACCACCCCTGTATGTACCAAGGTGTACATGGAATTCATTCCCAGAAGGCAGGGGGTAACAATACGATTATTGATAATGGACTGGAAAACAATAGAGGCTCCACCAATGGCAAAGGCTGCGATGAGCATCACCACCAGGGTAGGAATCCTTAAGGACAAAACATAGCGAAACAGACGAGGATTATCCGGATAGCTGTTCACCATAAGGTATAATCCACATACCGCCAATACAATAACTGCCAGTAAAATGAGATTACGGACATTTGCCTTTTGTGCTGCTGTACGATAGGGCTTCACCCTCACTGCACTCTCTGCTTTGGTTTTATACAGAATTTCTTTGCTGATTATTCCACTATCCACAATAAGATTCCTCCTTTCTTTTTCTTAAACGAATAGCCTTTCTGCCGTGATTTAATTTGTAAATCAACATGGCAATAAATAATAGGCTTCCGAGAATACCTACAATAAGTTCAATGGGTAGCTCATAGGGCAGGATGACTGTCCGTGCAATCATATCTGCAACCAAAACGAACAGAGCACCCAATAATGCCGTATCCACCAGGCTTCCCTTAATCTTGTCTCCTTTAAACATGGCAACAATATTCGGGATAATCAAACCGATGTAGGAAATCTGCCCTACCACCGTTACCACACTGGCCGTAATCATGGCGGAAATCGTCAGCCCGGCAAATAACACCAGCTTGTAATTCACACCCAGATTTTCGGAAAAGTCTTTTCCCATTCCTACAATATTAAAATGGTTGGCAAAAATAAAAGCCAGAATCACCAGAGGCAAAGCCAGCCAGACCAGTTCATAGTTTCCTTTGATAATCAGGGCAAAGGAGCCTACAAAATAGGAGGAAAGCTGCTGGGTCACATCAAATTTATAAGCAATAAAATTAGTTATGCCACCCAGGACGTTACCGAACATAATCCCAATCAGGGGAACCATTACGGTGTTTTTAAACTGAATATGCTGGATAAACCAGACGAATATCCAGGTTCCCAAAACTGCCGCAATAAAAGCCAGAAGCACTCTTCCCCACAGTCCCATAGTAGGGATAAATACCAGAGACAGCAGTATGCCGAACTGGGCTGATTGAATAGTGGAACCTGTACTGGGAGAAACGAATTTGTTCATGCAAAGCTGCTGCATAATCAACCCTGCAACACTCATTCCCACACCGGTACAGAGTATAGCCAAAAGCCTGGGCAGTCTGGCCAGAAAAAAGACTTTTAATTCCATTCCCCCTGTTCCCGACAACAGCGTCGTCAAATTAATATTAATTACACCGATAAAAAGAGAAAGTATAGATACAATAAGGAGTGCTACTCCAAGAATGATTGTGGATAAATTCCTTCTGATAAAAATGGTACAATACCTCCCAAATAATTCGCTTTAACTTATTTAAGTTAGCTTTTTCTAACCAAATAGAATGCTAACATAGTCCTGCATAAAAAGCAAGAAGCTTAATCGAGAGTTTTTCTCAACTAAGCTTCTTCTGCTATTTCTTTTGATTAGTTTTTTCCATAAAGCGTTCATTATCAATGATAAAACGCTGATGCTCCCCTTCTCCTATAGATCCGCAGGCATCATAAGCTTTTACTTTAAATTTCAGTCGTTTTCTTTCCACCTCTACCAGCTCACTTTCCAGAGTAATTTCCATTCCCACCGGAGTTGCCGCTGTATGGGATACGGCTATACTGGTTCCAACCGTTCCCTGGCCCTTTTCCAGATACTCCGCCACACTTTTATAGGCGGTATTTTCCATCAGAGCAATCATCATTGGTGTGGCCAATACCGGAAGCTCTCCGCTTCCCAGCCGTATTGCCGTCATTTCCTCCGTAACAGTAAGTGTCTGCTTTCCCTTGATTCCCGCTTGTAATTCCATAAATAAGCTCTCCTTTTTCCTTTATCGTCTATCTTCGTTCTTCTTTTATCCATTATATCTCTGAATCGAAGGAATGACAATTCCCGTTTGAAAATGGGATTTCTGCGTCTTTTCATTGAATACACAAAGAGAAACTGTTAAAATAAAAAACAGACTTTTCTTCATTGATTTAAGACTGCCTGTAAAGAAAGGAAATCATAATGACTGAACATTTTTCAAAAACTCCCTCCCGCTGTCCCGTCAGCAAAAAATGCGGCGGCTGTCGGTACGTTGATCTGCCATATGAAAGACAGCTGAAGAAAAAACAACAACTGTTATCTTCTCTTTTATCCCCGTATGGAAAACTTGATCCCATTATCGGAATGGAAAATCCCGATTATTATCGCAATAAGGTGCATGCAGTTTTCGGACTGGACAATAAAAGACGTCCTACTGCCGGAATTTATCAGGAAAAAACCCATCACATTATTCCTGTGGAAAGCTGTTTTTTAGAGGACCAGAGGGCTTCTGCCATCATACAGACCATAAAACATCTGCTTCCTTCCTTTAAAATCAAGGTTTATGATGAGGACAGCGGCTATGGACTGCTTAGGCATGTCCTGATCCGAACCGCACGGGAAACCGGGCAGATTATGGTAGTGCTGGTACTTTCGTCTCCCATTCTGCCCTCCAAAAACAATTTTGTCAAAGCTCTTCTTAAGGAGCATCCCGAAATCACTACCATTGTAATCAATGTAAATCAGAGAAGCACCAGTATGGTTTTAGGGGACAAGGAACAGGTAATTTATGGGAAGGGTTATATTGAGGATATTCTTTGTCAAAAAGTCTTCAAGCTCTCCCCCAAATCCTTTTATCAGGTAAATCCCGTACAGACGAGGGTTCTTTATGAAACTGCAGTTTCCTTCGCCCGGCTTACCGGGAAAGAAACTATTTTGGATGCCTATTGCGGAATCGGCACTATCGGCATGCTTGCCGCCTCTCAGGCCAAGCAGGTGATTGGCGTGGAATTGAATCGAGAGGCAGTAAAGGATGCCGTATTCAATGCAAAGAAGAATGGAATAAAGAATATTGACTTCTACCAAAAAGATGCAGGACAATTTATGCTTCAGCTGACTCAGCATCAAAAAAAGCCGGATGTGGTCTTTATGGATCCCCCAAGAGCCGGAAGTGATGAGGCTTTTTTAACCGTTCTCACCACTTGTGCCCCCAAGAGAATCGTTTATATCTCCTGTAATCCCCAAACCCTTGCCAGGGACTTAAAGGTTTTGACCCGTAAAGGGTATCAGGTAAAAAAAATTCAGGGTGTAGATATGTTTCCTCATACGGAGCATGTAGAAACGGTTGTCTTGCTTTCCAAGGGCGAGGTCCATTCGAAAAAGATTCGGGGTGGGTTCTCTATTCTTTAACAAATCCTTTTATCCTCGCTGTGTACGGTTCATCTTGGTACACCCTTGCCCGCTTACCATTCAACCATAGCTGCCGAAACAGGGTGCGGATTTACTATTTC
>JBJFFP010000060.1:0-33570 GCA_051891855.1 Lachnospiraceae bacterium
AAATGCAGGTCAAGGACAGTATTCTCCGGAGGATAATACTCTGCGTTCCACTACCTTTGTGATTTCCAATCTGACAGAGCAGCCTGTGGTTACGCTGGTAAAGGGACAGCAGCCGGATACAGATGGAGCTGCACAGTATCAGGAGCCTGTTGTAGCCTTTGATCCCGTCACAGGAGAGGCAACGGTTACCGTTACCTGTAACGGATGGGTAGAATATCAGATTTCCAATCTGCAGTTTGCAGGAAGCTCGGATACAGATTCAGATGAAGGAACACCGGCAGTCAGAGAGAATCTGGCGCAGGGTAAGGCCTTAAGCTTTTCCAGAGGAACCAGTGATCAGCCAAGATCAACCCATGCAGTGGACGGTATTATTGATCCGTCGAACTATTCTGATCCCGGCGGTAATGAAGGAGGAGCACATTGGCTGCAGGTAGATTTGGGAGAAAGTCGGCAAATCGATGAGGTTATTCTTTACCGCTATTGGGAGGATCAGAGACAATATAACGATACGGTGGTTCTGGTATCGTCAGTTGAAGATTTCTCACCGGAGAGTACCTTGATCCTGTGGAATAATAACCAGGATGGAAGCAGGGTATGGCCGGGAAATGGAAACGGTCAGACCGGTGGACATACTTTACCGGTAGGAACGGATGGAATATATACAGAGGAGAGTACCGGTAAGAGCCTGCCCATATCTGCGGCACGGGTGAGCTGGCTGGATGGAAATACGGAAAGGGCAAAACCGGGAGAAGAAGAAAGCTTTGAGGCCCGCTACATTCGTGTATATATGAATGGAAATAACGTCAGGGTGACTAATCATATAGTAGAGCTGCAGGTTATGGGACAATAGCAAAGCACTCTATAGGAAGGTGCCGGGTAAGTAAATGGATATACTTACCTGTGCACCTTTTTTATTGACAGTAAATCCCCAAATCCTTATAATAAAATAATGAAAAAGTTTATAATTTTTCATAAGAATTTTGAGGAGGAAGAAAAATGAAAAAGATTACAGCAGCATTATTATGTGCTTTCATGGCAGCAATAATGTTAGTGGGATGCGGTACCGGCACCACGAAGGAAACCGATAATACAGGGACGAATGCCGGGAACGAAACGGCGGGTACAGAAGCTGCCGGAGCAGATACAAACAAGGAAGGCAAAACCTGGATTATAGCCACGGACACCGTATTCAAGCCTTTTGAATATACCAATGAAAAGAATGAGTTCGTAGGGATTGATGTGGATATTCTGGCAGCAATAGCAGAGGATCAGGGCTTTAGCTATGAGCTTCAGAGCCTTGGCTGGGATGCAGCGGTTGCAGCGGTTCAGGCGGGTCAGGCAGACGGTCTTATTGCAGGGGCCACCATTAAGCAGGAGCGTATTGACTCCGGCTGGATTTTTTCAGAGGGATATTATGATGCTACCCAGACCTTTGTTGTGGCTAAGGGAAGCGACGTAGATACCTTTGAGGAGCTGAGAGGAAAGAATGTGGCAGTAAAGAATGGAACAGCAGGTGCTGACTTTGCCAATAGCCTGAAGGATGAGTATGGGTTTACGATTACTGTATTTGAAGATTCACCCACCATGTATCAGGATGTTATTCTGGGCAACAGTGTAGCCTGTGTAGAGGATACACCGATTATGGCAGTTTCCATTAAAGAAGGCGATCTTGCTCTTCAGATTCCCGAGGGAATGGAGAGCGAAGGTGCACCTTACGGCTTTGCCATTATGAATGAAGGTAATCAGGAGCTTCTTGACAAGTTTAATGCAGGTCTTGCCAACATTAAGGCAAACGGAACCTACGATGAAATTATAGACAGATATCTGAAATAAATTGATTGAGGCAACGGAAGCGTGAGAAATTGGATCAAGGGTTTCTCACGCTTTTCTTAATCCTGAACATCAGTAAAGATAAAGGAAATTCAAAGGGAGGAAATAGCATGCTTTATATCATTAAAACTTACGGAAATATGCTGCTCTCGGCAATGGGGTATACGATATTGATGACCCTGCTGGCTCTATTTTTTGCCATGATTATCGGTTTGATTTTTGCCCTGATGAATGTGGGAAGAAGCAGAGTATTTAATTTCATCGGAACGATATACGTGGATGCAGTCCGAGGTGTACCGCTGATTGTATTGGCATACTTTATTTATTTTGGGCTTCCTGCAGGAATCCAGGGAATAGGTTTTACCAATTTTCGCCTGACGGCTTTGCAGGCAGGTACCATTGCCTTATCCATGAACTGCGGTGCCTATATGGCAGAAATCATTCGTGCCGGTATTGAAAGTGTGGACAGGGGACAGATGGAGGCCAGCCGAAGTCTGGGCCTCAGCTATGGAAAAAGTATGAGACTGGTTATTCTTCCCCAGGCTATTCGTACCATGATTCCTTCTATTATTAATCAGTTTATTATCACCTTGAAGGATACCTCCATCCTTTCCGTTATCGGATTCGGTGAATTAACCAATGTAGGTAAGACAATTATGGGAAATACCTTTAAGAATCTTCAGACCTGGACGATTATCGGTATCATGTATATGATCGTAATCATCACCCTAAGTAAGATTGCGAAGAAACTGGAAAGGAGATTGAGTCGTGGCAGATAAAGAGGTAAAAATTCATGTTGATCATTTGAAGAAAAGCTTTGGAAAACTGGAGGTCCTAAAGGATATCAGTATTGATATTACCGAGGGGGAAGTGGTGGTGCTTTTAGGCCCCTCAGGAAGCGGTAAATCCACCTTTTTAAGATGCTTAAATCAGTTGGAGACAGCAACGGACGGAACGATTATCGTGGATAATCAATGTGTGACGGATCACAAAACGGATATAAATAAGCTTCGGGAAAATATCGGAATGGTATTTCAGCATTTTAATCTTTTTCCTCATAAGACGGTTTTGGAGAATATTATGCTGGCACCTGTGGAGCTGAAGAAAATGACGAAGGAGGAAGCCAGAGAAAAAGGGATGCAGCTGCTTACACGGGTAGGAATGGCAGATAAGGCGGATGTTTATCCCTCCCAGATTTCCGGTGGACAAAAGCAGCGTGTTGCCATTGCCCGAGCCCTGGCAATGAATCCGGATGTTATGCTTTTTGATGAGCCCACCTCTGCCCTCGATCCGGAGATGGTAGGCGAGGTGTTAACCGTAATGAAGGAGTTGGCAGCAGAGGGGATGACCATGGTGGTAGTGACCCATGAAATAGGCTTTGCAAGAGAGGTGGCAGACCGTGTGGTTTTTATGGATGCAGGTTTTATTGTAGAGCAGGGGAAGCCGGAGGAAGTGCTTAGTCATCCCAAGGAAGCCAGAACCATCGATTTCCTGAATAAAGTACTGTAGTCCTATTATGCGAGGAGGGGATAATTATGAAAAAAATTATTACTATCAGCCGTGAGTTCGGTGCGGCAGGAACAACCATCGGACTTAAGGTGGCAAAACGGCTGGGCTATCAGTTTTATGATAAGGCGATTATTCTGCATGGAGCAAAGGATAGTAATATGGATGTGGAAAGTGTACTGGAGTGGGATGAGAAGGTGCAGACAGATTTTGGCTTTGCCCAAAGTCTGTTTGAATTTTATAATCGTTCTACCAGTGATCGGCTTTATGATGCACAGCGGGAGGTTATGCGCAAGCTGGCAGAAAAAGGAAGCTGCATTATTATAGGTAGAAATGCCAATACCGTTTTAAAGGAATTTGACCACTCTCTCCATGTGTTTATCTGCGGTGAAGAAAAATGGCGTGTAGAATGGATGAAGAAAAAGCATCCCGAGGAGTCGGAAGAAAAGATTCGGGAGCAGATTAAGACGGTGGATAAAGCCCGTAAAAAGTATTGTAAATATTACAGTAATACGGAATTTGGACAAAGTGAAAATTACGATATCTGTCTGAATGTTTCCAAATTGGGTATTGAAGCGTGTATAGAGGTGATTTGTCAGCTGGCGAAGTAAGAGGATGAGAGGAAATGATGAAAAAGAAAGTTGTAGTCTTAGGCGGAGGGACAGGATCCTCTACCCTGCTTCGCGGATTAAAGGAATTTCCCGTGGATTTGACGGCCATCGTATCGGTTTGTGATGATGGAAGCAGCACGGGAGTGCTAAGAGAAGAGTTTAATATTCCTGCGGTAGGGGATATTCGCAGGGTTCTGGTAGCCTTATCGGAAACGGAGCCGTTGGTGATGGATCTGTTTAACTATCGCTTCCGCACAACAAGCGATTTAGATGGTCATACTGTGGGAAATCTGCTGCTTACGGCTTCTTCTGAAATCACAGGAAATTTATCAGATGGAATTGAGGCACTGAGTAAGGTATTTAATTTGAAGGGAAAGGTAGTTCCCTTGACGGAAGATAATGTAATTTTGATGGGAGAAATGGAAGACGGAAGTATTGTGGAGGGAGAGCATCACATTACCGGAAACAGACAAAAGATCAGGCGGGTTTTTTATAAGGAAGAACCTGTTCCCACCAGAGAGGCGGTGCAGGCTTTAGAAGAGGCAGATCTGATTATTCTCAGTATGGGAAGCCTATTTACCAGTATTATCCCCAACCTAATCTGTGAAGAAATTCTAAAGGCTATAGACAGAAGCAGAGGAAAACTGATGTATGTCTGCAATATGGTGACCCAGCCGGGAGAAACAGAAAATTTTACAGTATCTGATCATGTACGTCTTTTGAACCAGTATTTAGGAGAACATAAGATTGATGTAGTTATTGCCAATGAGGGTAAGATTGATGGAGACATGGCCAGGCGTTATGAATCTCTGGAGCAAAAGGATCCGGTGGAATTGGATCGAAAGGAAACGGAAAGCCTGGTAGACAGAGTGATTTATGATGATTATGTAACCGTAAAAAACAATCTGCTCAGGCACAATGTGATGAAGCTCAGTCTGCGGATTTTCGGATATCTGCTGGAAGGAAAGGTAGAATGACGCAAGAAGAATCAATCAATAGAAAGAGGTATCAAAAAGTATTGATTCCGGAAAAAAGCGGCCGCAGGGCCGCTTTTTTTATGCTCTCTGATCAAATGAGGATTTTATTTCCCCTTGAGTAATACTCATATAGGTATCCGTATCATTATGAGGAAATAACAGTTCCATATATAAGCTTCCAAGAAGATTTCGGATTTTACCTATATCCATATCGGGAACAGGCAAGGAATTAATTTTCAAATGCTTTAGATTATCCAGTATTCGCTCAATATTCATTCGATTATCGGTTTCCTGTCTAGGCTTCTCTTCTGAAATTTTTGGGACAGGAGGTTCCATGATTGGCTTTGATTCAGGCAGCCTATAGACCACATTTTTACAGGTTTTTTCAAAGCACTCCGGATCATATTGTGCCAGATAGCGTAAATCATCCATGGATAAATCCTGCTTATGATGAATTTTCAGATAGATATTAATAAGATGAGTATTTTTTTCCATGGCACTGCTCCTATCATAAATTCATAAATGAATAGTCTTTCTATTTTTTATTTCGGCAAAAAAGGGAAAAACAGAAAGAGAGATGATAAAAACAAATAAAAAGCAGTTGACATTTGGATATAAGAGAGTTAAAATGTGTAGCAAGCTACAGGAAGGCGTGCTACAATGAAAAAAAGCGATGTGGGTTACCTGATCAAATTAATAAGTGATAAAATGCGGGCACAGGGGGATGCGGATTTGAAGGAATATGATCTTACCTTTTCCCAGGTGCGGATATTGAGCTATCTTCATCGATATGGGCCGGAGGCTACACAGAAGGATATTGAGAGCTATCTGGACGTAGCTCATCCTACCGTAGTGGGCCTGGTATCCCGATTGGAGAAGAATGGATTCGTGGAATGCCATCAGGATATTTCAGATCGGCGCAATAAGGTGGTTCGTCTTACTCCCAGAGCAGAGGAAATCAGAGGCAAGGTGGAGGCCAAGAGGCATCAGAATGAACAACAGATGTTAAAAGAGTTTACGAAAGAGGAGCAGGAGGAATTAATCCGACTTCTTAAACGGCTCTACTCGAATATAGAGTAAATATTATGCCGGCATGGCCGGCATTCATTTTTTGACAAAATGTAGCAAGCTACAAAAAGGAGGAGTATAATGTTAAGAATATTGCTGCAAAGTGTACGCCAGTACAAAAAAGACTCAATTAAGACTCCCATATTTATTACTGCTGAAGTGATACTGGAGTGTCTGCTTCCTTTAATTATGGCCGGCTTAATTGACGAGATGGGAGGAGGAAGTATAGGACCGATTATAAAGTATGGAGTAATCCTGCTTATTCTGGCAACCTTTTCTCTGGTTTTCGGTATGCTGGCAGGCAGAACAGCTGCAACTGCTTCCTGCGGATTTGCCAAAAATCTTCGACAGGATATGTTCTTTAAAATTCAGGACTTTGGATTCGGGGATATTGATTATTTCTCCACATCCTCACTGGTTACGCGGATGACGACTGATGTTACCAACGTTCAAAATGCTTATCAGATGATTATTCGAATTGCGGTAAGAACTCCGCTGATGTTGATTTTTTCCGTAATAATGAGTTTTAGGATTCATGCCGAAATGTCTTTAATCTTTCTGGCAATACTACCCATTTTGGGTGTGGCGTTGTTCACAATCATTTTTAAGGTTTTTCCGATTTTCAAGAGAATTTTTAAACGTTATGATGCCTTGAATAATTCGGTTCAGGAAAATGTGGCAGGAATACGGGTTGTAAAATCTTTTGTTCGGGGAGAGTATGAAAAACAGAAATTTGAAAAGGCCTCAGAGGAGGTAAGGCAGGATTTTACCAGGGTAGAAAAGATTCTGGCTTTGAACAATCCAATTATGATGTTTTGTATTTTTCTGGCAATGCTTCTGGTAAGCTTTCTTGGAGCTAAGCTGATTATCAATACAGGAGCTTCAGAATTGACTACAGGACAGCTGTCCTCTTTAATCAGTTATGGAATACAGATTCTTTCTTCCATGATGATGCTGTCCATGACCTTCGTTATGGTTTCCATGGCAGCAGAAGGATGTAGCCGAGTTGTAGAGGTATTAAAGCATGAAAGTTCATTGACTTCACCGGTTAATGGCATTACTGATGTAGCTGATGGAACTGTCATTTTTGATCATGTGACCTTTCAGTATACTTCCACCTGTGAAAAGCCGGCACTTACCGATATTAATTTAAGAATTGAATCGGGACAGACCATTGGAATTTTAGGAGGTACCGGATCTTCAAAAACCTCCCTGATTCAGCTGATTTCCCGACTTTATGACACCACTGACGGAAAAGTACTGGTAGGGGGAAGGGATGTCAGAGAGTATGATTTGGAGGCTCTTAGAAGTCAGGTGGCAGTAGTATTACAAAAGAATGTGCTTTTTTCAGGAACCATTAAGGAGAATCTGTGTTGGGGCAATAAAGAGGCCAAGGATGAAGAACTGGTTCATGCCTGTAAGCTGGCCAGGGCAGATGAATTTATTGAACAGTTTCCGGAAAAATATGATACCTACATTGAACAGGGAGGAACGAATGTATCCGGAGGGCAGAAGCAGAGACTGTGTATTGCCAGAGCCCTGTTGAAAAAACCGAAGATTTTGATTCTGGATGATTCCACATCAGCGGTGGATACCAAAACCGATGCCCTGATTCGAAAGGCCTTCCGTGAAGAAATACCGGATACCACCAAGATTATCATTGCTCAACGTGTATCTTCGGTGGAGGATGCAGATTGGATACTGGTAATGGAAGAGGGGAAAATAGCGGAAGAAGGAACCCATGAACAACTGCTTAAGCTGGGAGGAATCTATCGTCAGGTATATGATTCTCAGACGAAGGCCAGAAAAGAGTAAAGGAGGCTAATATGGAAGGACAAAAAAGAAATAAACAGCCTGTAAAGTCGGGAACCTTTATGCGTCTGTTGAAAACGATTCTGACCCATTATAAAATTCATATGTGCATCGTTGTCATTTGTATCGTGATAAGTGCGTTGGCTTCTACTGTAGCTACGGTATTTATGCAGCGGCTGATTGATGAAGTTATTACCCCCGGAATCAGTCAGGGGTTGGGTGCAGTATGGCAGCAGCTGCTCTCCATTCTGGGAACCATGGCTGTTTTCTATATATTTGGTGTGGCAGCCTCCTTTACCTATACCAGGCTGATGGCAACGGTAACTCAGGGTACACTGAAAAATTTAAGAAATGCCATGTTCAATCGAATGGAGACTTTACCAATAAAATACTTCGATACGCATGCCCATGGAGACATCATGAGTAATTATACCAATGATACGGACGCCATCCGCCAGACCATAGGTCAAAGTCTTCCCATGCTGATTCAGTCCGGTCTGTCGGTATTTTCTATGTTTATCATGATGCTTTATTACAGTGTCTGGCTGACCATAACCGTTTGGATTTTTATTGGAATCATGCTGACTATCACCAAAAAATTCGGTACGGCAAGTACCCATTTTATGATGGAGCAGCAGAAATCTCTGGCTCGTGAAGAGGGATTCATTGAAGAAATAATGGAGGGACAGAAGGTAGTTAAGGTTTTCTGCCATGAGGAAGAAAGCAAGGCTGATTTCGTAAAACTGAATGAGCAGCTTTTCGCTGACGGAGAAAAGGCTAATCAGGCCGGTAACGTTCTAATGCCCATTCTTCACAATGTGGGAAATCTGATGTATGTCCTGTTAGCCATTGTAGGTGCTTTGCTGGTACTGGCAGGAGCCCCTAATCTGGGACTGAGCGGAGGAGGGACGATTACTACGGGAATTATTATCAGCTTTTTAGGTATGGCTAGGCAGCTGTCGCAGACCATTGGACAGATGTCCATGCAGGTCTCCACAGTTGCCATGGGCCTTGCGGGGGCAGCAAGAGTATTTGAACTGATGGACGAGGAGTCGGAGAAGGATGAGGGCTATGTTACACTGGTTCATGCGAAATGGAACAGTCGAGGAGAGCTGGAGGAGACTGAATCCCCCAACGGAATCTGGGCCTGGAAGCATCCTCATAAGGCAGATGGAACCATAACCTATGAGGAATTGAAGGGAGATGTGGTACTGGAGCATGTGGATTTTGGTTATGTGCCGGAAAAGGAAGTACTTCATGATATATCGCTTTATGCAAAACCGGGACAGAAGATTGCTTTTGTAGGAGCCACCGGTGCGGGGAAAACCACAATTACCAATCTGCTCAACCGTTTCTATGATATACCTGATGGTAAAATTCGTTATGACGGGATAAATATCACAAAAATCAAAAAGACGGATCTTCGCCGTTCTTTGGGTGTGGTACTGCAGGATGTTAATCTGTTTACGGGAACGATAATGGAAAATATCCGCTACGGCAGGCTGGAGGCCACAGATGAGGAATGTATCGCGGCAGCAAAGCTGGCCAATGCTCACAGCTTTATCACCAGATTACCGGAGGGCTATCAGACTATGCTTACGGGAAATGGTGCAGGTCTTTCTCAGGGGCAGAGACAGCTTTTGTCCATTGCCCGGGCAGCAGTGGCAGACCCACCGGTAATGATTCTGGATGAAGCAACCTCCTCCATTGATACCCGGACAGAGGCCCTGGTACAGGAGGGGATGGATAACCTGATGCTGGGTAGAACGGTATTTGTGATTGCCCACAGGCTTTCCACCATCCGTAACAGCCAGGCAATTATGGTATTGGATCACGGACGGATTATCGAACGGGGAGACCATGAGGAATTATTGTCCCAGAAGGGAACCTATTATCAGCTCTATACAGGTGCCTTTGAGTTGGAATAATAAAAGAGAAGAAAGCTTCCACATGGTGGGAGCTTTTTACGTCCATCCCCCATCCAGGGTAATAATCTGCCCGGTTAGATATTCAGGAGCATGGGAAAGCAGCAGAGCCAGTTCGGCCACCTCTTCGGGACGGCCCATTCGACAGGCAGGAATTTTCTCCAGGATTGCCTGCAGCTCTTCTTTAGAAAAACAGCTGTTCATTTCCGTCTCAATCATACCACAGGCAATAGCATTTATTTGGATGTTGCTGGGGGCCAGCTCCTTGGCCAGAGCTTTGGTAAAGCTGTTCATACCACCCTTAGAGGCGGAATAGGCAGTCTCCATACTGGCACCTACCTTTCCCCATACAGAAGAAATATTGATAATTCTCCCTTTTTTTTGCCGTACCATTGCAGGAATTGCTGCCCGACAGGTATAAAAGCAGGCATCCAGATTGGTGGACATCAGCCTTTTCCAGTCCGTTACCGACATTTCAGACAACAAGCCGATATAAGAAATGCCGGCATTATTAATCAGCACATCCAGAGGGGGGAGGTGGGTAAAAAGCTCATCCACCATATCCGAGTCTCCCATATCACAGCAAAAAATGTGACAACGGGTATCATAGGTATTTTCCACTTCCTTTTTCAATTTTTCCAACGAAGTTAAACGTTCACGGCAGGTTAAAAAAAGCTCATAGCCCTCTTTGGCAAAGGCAAGGGCAGTGGCTCGTCCGATTCCCCGGGAGGCACCGGTGACTAAGGCAGTAGGTGCGGTCATGATTTTTTTCTCCTTCACAGTAATAGTAAAGACTATTTTTATTCATAGTAAAGGAAGAGGGGAAAAAAGGCAATCTCAGAAAAGAAAAGATTGACATCATTTATATAGAGTGATATAGTTGTGAACAGATGTTACGAAAATGTTACGAGGTATGAAGAATTAATCAATAGGAGTATTTATGTCATATTATAAGGCCAGATTTGCGGCAGGAGTTTTAGCAGCATCCATTATCTTTACAGGAAACGGTATCAATGCATATGCGGTGAATTTAAGCAGTAGCCTGCCTGCAGCAGGAATTGGACTCTCTCTTGATGAAGGGGTATCCTTAAAAACAGTGGCGCATTACAATAAGTCCGAGGTAGAGATAGTAGAACCGATTTCTTTTCCTGCCCCGGTAGTAAAGGAGCTTTCAGAGGAAGATTTTTCCCATCTGGTAATTGCCCAGGTTAATGATTACGTTAATGTCAGAAGTCTTCCCAGCGAGGAAGGAGAGATTGTCGGTAAGCTTTATGATAAATCTGTAGGTGCCTTTATTGAAGAAGAAAATGGATGGTATAAGATTCAGTCAGGAAACTGTATCGGCTATGTTAAGGGAGAATATTGTGTCACCGGTGACGAAGCCAATAAGCTGGCCAAAGAGGTGGGAAGAAGGGTTGCTACGGTAACAACGGAGACCCTGAATGTTCGTAAAGAAGCCAATACGGATTCTCCTATTTTGGGGCAGGTTCCCATTGAGGAGGAGCTGACCGTAACAGAGGAACTGGACGGCTGGGTTCAGGTTAAGATTGAAGAAGGAAGCGGATATGTTTCTTCAGATTATGTCACCTTAAGCACGGAGTTTGTTCAGGCGGAATCCCGGGAGGAAGAGAAGGCCAGGTTGGCTAAGGAAGAGGCAGAACGTCAGGAGGCACTCGAGGCTTCCAGGAGAGCAAGACAGCAGGCCGAAGCCACAGAGGCTGCCAAATCATCCCAGATGGAACAGGCAGTTGCTCCCGCAGAGACGGCAGGCAACAGTGATTTGGGACAGCAGGTGGCAGATTATGCCCTGCAGTTTGTGGGTAATCCCTATGTTTATGGAGGAACCAGTCTTACCAATGGTGCAGACTGTTCCGGCTTTGTAATGAGTGTATACGCTAATTTTGGCATTTCTCTTCCCCATTCTGCATCTGCGGATCGTAAGAAAGGTACGGGTGTGGGAAGTATTGACAATGCCATTCCGGGAGACATCGTATGTTATTCCGGACATGTGGGAATTTATATCGGTAACGGCCAGATTGTGCATGCAAGCAACTCCCGAACCGGTATCATCGTATCCAACGCAAATTACGATACGGTTATTGATGTAAGAAGAATATTCTAAATTTTTCAGGACAGTAAAACAGTCTGACCTATTCCGGGCAAGCTTACTTGCCAAAGAACAGGCAGATTGTTTTTTTGTTGGATGAATTATCAAAAGGAGGAAACTTCGCAGGGGTGTCTGGCCTGTCCTAAAAATAGTCTGAATTTATTTTCGGATAAAAAAAGGCTTGACTGTTTTGAGATTGTAAAGAATGCACAAAGCTTAAAAAAGAGGAACGGGAAAACGTGAAGGAAGAGAAAAAGTTATCCACAGGATAAAAGTATAATTTATAAGGGGAATTTACTTATGCACTAAGTTATACACATTATCCACAGGGAAAAAGTTACTAATTTAACGGACAGGACGATGCAAAAAGAAACATTTGTTTTGTCCGTTTTTACAAAAAGCAGGGAAATTGAGTATACGGAAGGAAGGGGTTGCATACAAAATATTTTCATAAAAAGTTAAAAAAATCTGAAAATAAACTATAATATGGACAAATGATAGATAAAATGATAAAATAAATTATGGCTGAAGCCATAATCTAGAAACAGAAGGGATGATCAGTATGAAGTTTATTATCAGCGGCAAGAATATTGATGTCACACCGGGTTTACGTACGGCAGTAGAGGATAAGCTGGGAAAACTGGAAAAGTATTTTACGGCCGATACCGAGGTTCATGTAACTCTTGGTGTGGAGAAGGAAAGACAAAAGATTGAGGTTACCATCCCTGTAAAAGGTAACATTATCCGTTCCGAGCAGACCAGCAATGATATGTATGTATCTATTGATCTTGTTGAGGAAATCATCGAAAGACAACTGAAAAAATATAAGAATAAGATTATTGATAAGAAACAGACACATCATAACTTTAAGCAGGAATTTGTCGATAAGGACTATGTGGATGATGAAGAGATTCAAATCGTTCGGGCCAAGAGATTTGATATTAAGCCCATGTATCCTGAAGATGCCTGTATACAGATGGAGCTTCTGGGACATAATTTCTTTGTTTTCTGTAATGCGGAAACTGATCAGGTAAATGTGGTTTACAAGAGAAAAGGAAATACCTATGGCATCATGGAGCCGGAGATCTAAGGAAGATATAGGTGTTTTACGGATAATTGAGGAATAGGTGAAGGCTGTTGCCCTTTGGTGACAGCCTTTTTTGGCTTTGGGCATTTTTAATGAGAAAACTTGACGAAATTTATCTACTTTTCTGAATGTCACGGTACAGACAAATAAAAACATTGAAAAAAGGATACCGGTATGATAAAATAATTGCACTGGGCATGACAAATTAAATTACATAGCCAAATTAGATAGAGCCCGAGATATGCGGACTTGTGTGTCCGCGAGAAGGATAATTTCATTTACAGAAAGGAGTCATGAAAATGGCAAAAAAAGTAGTATTAGCAGGCGCTTGCCGTACTGCAATCGGTAGCATGGGGGGATCACTTTCCAATACACCTGCAGCTGAACTGGGTGCAGTTGTTATCAAAGAAGCATTAAACAGAGCCGGTGTTAAGCCTGAGCAGGTTGATCAGGTATATATGGGATGTGTTATCCAGGCTGGTCTTGGACAGAACGTAGCACGTCAGGCATCCATCAAGGCAGGCCTGCCCAATGAAGTGCCGGCAGTTACCATTAACGTTGTATGCGGCTCCGGTCTGAACTGTGTGAATATGGCAGCTCAGATGATTCAGGCAGGTGATGCTGATATCGTAGTTGCAGGTGGTATGGAGAATATGTCTATGGCACCCTATGCAATGAAGCAGGGACGTTACGGTTACAGAATGGGTAATGCTACCTTAGTGGATACTATGGTTAATGACGCATTATGGGATGCATTTAATAACTATCATATGATTCAGACCGCTGACAATATTGCAGAGCAGTGGAAACTGACCAGAGAAGAGCTGGATGAGTTTGCAGCCAACAGTCAGCAGAAAGCAGTTGCCGCTCAGGAAAGAGGCGACTTTGAGGCTGAAATCGTTCCGGTTATGATTAAGAAGAAGAAAGAAATGGTTGAATTTAAGGTTGATGAAGGCCCTCGTCCCGGAACTACTGCTGAAAGCCTTTCCAAGCTTCGTGCAATCAACCAGGGTGGAGTTGTTACCGCAGGTAACGCATCCAGCATCAATGACGGTGCTGCTGCTATCGTAGTGATGAGCGAAGAGAAGGCAAAAGAATTAGGTGTTAAGCCTATGGCTACCTTTGTAGCAGGTGCTTTGGGCGGTGTTGACCCTACGATTATGGGTATTGGACCTGTTGCTTCCACCAAGAAGGTTCTGGCTAAGACCGGCTGGAAGATTGAAGATATTGATATTATTGAAGCAAACGAAGCTTTTGCAGCACAGTCTGTAGCTGTTGGTAAGGATTTAGGCATTAACGTAGAGAAACAGCTGAATCCCAACGGTGGTGCTATTGCAATCGGACACCCGGTAGGTGCTTCCGGATGCCGTATTCTGGTTACTTTACTTCATGAGATGGAGAAAAAAGGTGCTAAGAAGGGTCTTGCCACCCTGTGTATCGGTGGTGGTATGGGATGCTCCACTCTGGTTGAGAGAGATTAATTTTGGCGTGAAATTTGGTTGAGCTAAGATAACGTAGTTTCATAATCCATAAAAAGGAGAGATACATATGGAATTCATTTTATATGAAGTAAAGGGTGCTGTGGGAATTATCACCATTAATCGTGAAAAAGCTCTGAATGCGCTTAATTCTACTGTATTGGATGAATTGGATAAAACACTGGACGCTGTTAATTTGGAGGAAATCAGATGTCTGATTCTTACCGGTGCAGGACAAAAGTCCTTCGTAGCAGGTGCGGATATCGGAGAAATGAGCAGTCTGACTAAGGCAGAAGGAGAAGCCTTCGGTAAGAAAGGAAACGATGTTTTCCGTAAGCTGGAAACCTTCCCTATTCCTGTAATTGCAGCAATCAATGGATTTGCTCTGGGTGGCGGATGTGAAATTGCCATGAGCTGTGATATCCGAATCTGTTCAGACAATGCTGTTTTCGGCCAGCCTGAGGTGGGCTTGGGAATTACTCCCGGTTTCGGCGGAACACAGAGGCTTGCCCGTTTAGTAAGTCCCGGTATGGCAAAGCAGCTGATTTATACGGCAAGAAACATTAAGGCTGATGAAGCATACAGAATTGGTCTGGTGAATGCAGTTTATTCTCAGGAAGAGCTGCTGCCTGCAGCAGAGAAGATGGCAGCAGGTATTGCTAAAAATGCACCTATTGCTGTTCGTAATTGTAAGAAGGCAATTAATGATGGGCTTGACGTAGATATGGATAAGGCCATCGTAATTGAAGAGAAGCTGTTTGGCGATTGCTTTGAAACTGAAGATCAGAAATATGGAATGGCATTTTTCCTTGACAAGAATAAGGATAAGGTGAAGGAGCCTTTCAAGAACTGCTAAGATAAACAAATGCGGAGAGGTCTGTAGAGCCTCTCCCATAATTAATTGAAAATAAGGAGGAATTTAACATGAAAGTTGGCGTTATCGGTGCCGGAACTATGGGTGCAGGAATTGCACAGGCTTTTGCGGAAGCAGAAGGCTATGAAGTATATCTTTGTGACATTAATGACGAGTTTGCTGCTAACGGTAAGGCGAGAATCGAAAAAGGATTAAGCAAGCTGGTTTCAAAAGGAAAGACAACTCAAGAAGCAGCAGATGCTATTTTAAATAAGATTACTACCGGTACGAAGGATATCTGTACAGAGGCAGATTTAGTTATTGAAGCTGCTCTGGAGGTTATGTCTGTTAAGCAGCAGACCTTTAAGGAATTACAGGATATCGTTCCTTCCAGCTGCATCTTCGCAACCAATACCTCTTCCCTTTCCATTACGGAAATCGGTGCAGGTCTGGACAGACCCGTAATCGGTATGCATTTCTTTAATCCTGCCAACAGAATGAAGCTGGTTGAGGTTATTGCAGGCCTTAATACTCCTGCTGAAGTAGTAGATAAGATTAAGAAAATTTCCGTTGAAATTGGAAAAGAGCCTGTACAGGTTGAAGAAGGTCCCGGTTTCGTAGTTAACAGAATTTTGATTCCTATGATTAATGAAGCTGTAGGTATTTATGCTGATGGTATTGCTTCTGTTGAAGGTATCGACACGGCAATGAAGCTTGGTGCTAATCATCCTATGGGTCCTTTGGCTCTGGGAGATTTAATCGGACTGGACATCTGTCTGGCAATCATGAACGTTCTTTATGATGAAACCGGAGATCCTAAATATCGTCCTCATCCTCTCTTAAAGAAAATGGTTCGTGGAAAACAGCTGGGAATTAAGACCGGTAAAGGTTTCTATGACTATTCTAAATAAGCATTAAATTAGTAAACTATAAAAGTCCTGAAAATACATAGAATTTTCAGGACTTTTTATTTGGGGATATTTAAACCTGATAATCAATACGGGGCATGTTCTGTAAAGGAGAATCATCAGTTTGCTCCATAGCAGCCTTATAACCCAGTAAATCAAGATAAAACAGAGTATAGGACATATTCTGATAAGGAGTAACGAATAGAAAGCCGATTCCCAAACTAAGCAAGGATGCAAAAAGCAAAGGAAGGAAGCTGAGCTGAAGATATAGGAAGCGCAGCTTTTGTCCTTTCATCAGCTTACGGCTCATTTTCATCAACTGAAAAATATTCTTTTGGGGAAAATCCAATAATAAATAGAAGCATTGCGAGTAGCCATAGGATATCCATAAAGAAATGGAAATACCTATAATCAGTAAAATAGTAAGTAGAAAAATAAAGCTTAAAACGGCTGCTGTATCATTAGATAAGGAATAATGCCCACCTCCCAAAAGAGGACTGATCAGATAAAAAATAAAGGTCAGAATAATTAAGAGAGGTAAGAGGGAAAGCAGCTGAACAAAAAACTGGATTCCAATGGCCTTATCCGGTGAGGTTCTGAAGCCTGTAAAAATATCTGAAAGCTGATAAGGCTTTTGACATGCTATATTGAGGTAGAAGGCATTAATTCCCACATATAAGATTGCACTGAATAAACTGATAATAAAGGTAATCAGGAATTGGATGAGCCAATCGGTAAGGGTGTAAGCCACACCGTTTATACTGGCTAATAAGGTGATAACGGTAATAATCAATTCAGTGGCTAAAAGAACGGAAATGGCCGCTCGGTATTTTCCCAGCATTATCCCTCTGGCGGTTTGCTTCAGTTCACTACAGGTTTGTACTTTTCTTTCATTCATCATTATAAGATTAAGGCCGGCATACGCCGGCCCCATTACCATCCCTTCTTTTTATATTAGTATCTAACAGGCGATATCCACATTCATACCCTTGTACTTAATGGCATCGGTATCCTTTAAATCCTGTTGATAGGGGTTTTTCTCATTGTAATATTTAATCTGTGTCTGGGTAGTACCGCCAGCTACATAGGAACGACCACATTCCGGGCAAATGGAGGTTTTCAGGGTAACGTTGGCGGAAAGCACCTTACCGTTATTCTGTGCGGCATCGCTGTAAGCGTTACTGACATGTTCCTGCTCATGGGCACGGACAGCAGAGGCAGCACTTCCGGGAGAAATTCTGGTAGGGGCTTTATAGGAAACCATTTCATCTGAACCATCCTGATATTTACGATTCTTACAGGTTTCACATTCTGCCGGAGAAGACTCCCTTCCGGGTGTCTTCAGGGTGCTTTCGGAAGGATTGCGGACAATACTGCCTCCGAAAGGATTATAGTTGGAATAATCAATAGGATTAATCATAAGTCTCCTCCTTCCACACGGGGAATATCCATGTTTTCATAATTTTCATAAAATAAATACGGGTTTTCCTCAGTGGGCTTACCATACAACTGCTCATACATCTGTTGATAAAGCATATTATACTGTTCACGAACCTGAGGAATAAAAAGAATTGCATAAATCTGAACCAAAAGAACGAACAGTTCAACGGCAACTCCTACTGTACCGCAGATCAGTCCAATCCTGGCAGGGCTGCTGATTGAGCGATTGCTCCCACGGGATAAAACAGCCAGGATAATGGCCAGAGCACCACAAATCAAGCTGACAAGCATAAACCCCATAATCATACATAATAAAGAGATTATACCCAGAGTTCTGGAAGCTATAGCAAAGGAATTGGGAGCGGCAGTTCTTATGGGCATATTCATTTCATTATAGCTTGTACTGTTCATTTAAAGGACTTCCTTAAACAAAAAATTTTACAAATAAAGTATAGCACTTCTTTTAAGGAAGTACAAATAAAAAATTGTTTTATGATTTCTGTCATTCTAAACAATTATGGATATTGAATTTTTAATGGTAAATAGGTAAAATAGGGGAGGATTAAACAGACATTTATTCAATTAGGATAAAAGTAAGTCTGAGAACAGGAGCAATACATGGATATATTACAGAAAATAACAGATGAACTGGCAGTAAAAAAATGGCAGGTTGAAGCTGCAGTGGGACTTATAGATGAAGGAAATACCATTCCTTTCATTTCCCGATATCGTAAGGAGGCAACAGGTTCCTTAAATGATGAGCAGCTGAGAAGTCTTCATGAACGATTGGTTTATCTGCGTAACCTGGAGGAAAAGAAGCAGCAGGTTCTGGGAAGTATTGAGGAACAGGGAAATCTGACGGAGGAACTTAAGGAGAAAATTCTTGCTGCCGAGACCCAGGTCCTTGTAGAAGACCTTTACCGCCCTTATCGGCCAAAAAGGAAAACACGTGCCAGTGTGGCAAAGGAAAAAGGACTTGAGCCTTTGGCTAAACTGATTTATGAACAGGAAATCCGCACAGATCTTCTCCAGGAAGCTTCTCAATATATTTCTCAGGAAAAAGGAGTTGAAACTACAGAAGATGCCCTTCAGGGTGCAAAGGATATTTTGGCAGAGACAATATCTGATGAGGCGGATTACCGTACTTATATTCGCAGGCTTACTCTGGAGGAGGGAAAGCTGACCAGTACGGCTAAGGATGAAAAGTCCCAGTCAGTTTATGAAATGTACTATCAATACGAAGAGCCTCTTAAGCAGGTAGCCGGCCATCGGATATTGGCCATTAATCGGGGAGAGAATGAGAAGGTTCTTACGGTTAAGGTAGAGGCTCCCGTAGAACGGATTTTGACTTATCTGGAAAAGCAGATCATTAAAGGGAACTGGCCTGCTGATCCTGATTCGGTAAATCCGGTTACCACTCCTGTTTTGCAGGAGGTAGCTGCAGACAGCTATCAGCGGTTGATTGCACCGGCTATTGAGAGAGAAATCCGAAATGAACTTACGCAGAAGGCTGAGGATGGAGCCATTGCTGTATTTGGAAAAAACCTTGAACAGCTTTTACTCCAGCCGCCTATTGCCGGCAAAGTCGTTTTAGGATGGGATCCGGCCTTTCGTACAGGATGCAAGCTGGCTGTAGTAGATGAGACAGGAAAGGTATTGGATACAAAAGTAATTTATCCTACTGCCCCCCAGAACAAAGTGAAGGAAGCAAAGGATGAATTAAAAAAATTAATTAAAAAATACAATATTTCTTTGATTTCTGTAGGCAACGGAACGGCCTCCAGAGAATCGGAGCAGGTAATTGTAGAGCTGTTGAAAGAGCTGGACACTCCGGTGCAGTATGTGATCGTGAATGAAGCAGGAGCCAGTGTTTATTCAGCCAGTAAACTTGCAACAGAGGAATTTCCGGAATTTGATGTGGGACAAAGAAGCGCAGCTTCCATAGCAAGACGTCTGCAGGATCCTTTGGCAGAGCTGGTAAAAATCGATCCAAAATCCATCGGTGTGGGTCAGTATCAGCATGACATGAATCAGAAGAAGCTGACAGAAGCTCTTACCGGGGTGGTAGAGGACAGCGTAAATAAGGTTGGAGTAGATTTAAATACAGCCAGTGCTTCTTTGATGGAGTATATTTCGGGAATCAGTAAGACTCTGGCAAAAAATATTGTGGATTATCGGGAAACCCATGGGCGTTTTACCGACAGAAGACAGCTGCTGAAGGTACCCAAGCTGGGGCCTAAGGCCTTTGAGCAGTGTGCAGGATTTATGCGCATTACAGATGGAAGCAATCCTTTGGATGCAACCAGTGTTCATCCGGAATCTTACGAGGCTACCATGCAGCTAATGGATAAACTGGGGCTGACCATGGAGGATATAAAAGAGATTCAAAAGCAGGCTGCCGCCAGAAACGGGCAGAAGAAAAAGGAAGTATCGAAAAAAACGGTTAAAAAGCAGATGGTTATCCGCAATACTAATACGGCTATGGGGAAGGCCTTGGCAGCAGCAATGGCAGGACAGGATCTCCTCCGTGATGAGAGCCATAAGCAGGTAACACAGGAGATTTCCTGCTTGGAAAAGCGGGTTAAGGATAAGAAAAAAATGGCTGAGGAGCTGGGTATCGGGGAGCCTACACTGACGGATATTTTGAAAGAGCTGGAGAAGCCGGCCAGGGACCCCAGAGAGGATATGCCTAAGCCGATTTTAAGAAGTGATATTCTGGAAATGAAGGACCTGAAGCAGGGAATGATTTTAAAGGGAACCGTGAGAAATGTCATTGATTTCGGAGCCTTTGTAGATATAGGGGTCCATCAGGATGGACTGGTGCATATTTCCCAGATTACGGATAAGTATATTAAGCATCCCTTGGAGGCTGTAAGTATAGGGGATATAGTGGATGTACAGGTTCTTTCGGTGGATATGGCCAAAAAGCGGATTGGACTTACCATGAAGCTGAACAACAATTAAGAAAAGGCTGCTAAAGCAGCAGAATGAGAGGAAAAAATGTTTAGTGATTTATTTACGGAGCTGGGAAAAAATTTACTGTTCGTATTGGAATTTTTAGGTGTAGTAGCAGTCCTTTTTATTATTGCTTATGTGGTGGAAAAATGGGAGAAAAAGCGTAATGGCTCCTTAGAAAGAGTTTTAAGCACCCGAAAGGTAGCTATGATCGGCATGTTTTCAGCCATTGCCGCAGTGCTGATGTTCTTTGAGGTACCGGTTCCCTTTGCTCCCGGTTTTTATAAAATTGATTTGAGTGAGCTTCCGGTATTGATAGCAGCCTTTGCCTTTGGGCCGGTTGCAGGAGTTTTGACAGAGTTTGTTAAAATCATTTTAAATTTATTAACGGATTCCACCACAACAGCCTTTGTGGGAGAACTGGCAAACTTTGCCGTTGGCTGTTCCTTTATCCTTCCGGCTTCCATTATCTATACCTTTAAGAAAAGCAAAAAACAGGCAGTAATTTCCTGTATTCTCGGTACGGCGATTATGACCGTTTTTGGAACTGCCTTTAATGCAGTTTATCTTTTGCCTAAGTTTGCCGAATTATACGGGATGCCTTTGGAGGCGATTGTGGGAATGGGGACGGCAATCAACCCGGCAATTACCGATGTGACCAGCCTGGTAGTTTTGGCTGTTGCACCCCTGAATCTTATAAAAGGCAGTATTGTATCGATTTTGACTGTTTTGATTTATAAGAAGCTGAGTATAATCATTAAGGCACATTGAGTTTTGAGTGAAGGCTGATAGAGTAAGGGAAGAACAAGGAGGAAAAGATGAAATTTACAAAAATGCATGGCTGTGGAAATGATTATGTATACATCAACGGGGCAGCAGAGCAAATTTCTGCAGCAGAAAAACCGGACTGGGTTCGCAAAGTCAGTGACAGACACTTTGGAATCGGCAGTGACGGTGCAATTTTTATAAATCCCAGTGAGCAGGCAGATTTTGAGATGGAAATGTATAATGCAGATGGAAGCCGCTCCGAAATGTGCGGTAACGGAATACGCTGTGTGGGAAAATACGTTTATGATAAGGGGCTTACGGATAAAACACAGATATCCGTAGTCAGCGGAGGTCAAATAAAGTATTTGGATTTGATTGTAGAAAATGACCAAGTAAGTCAAGTGAAAGTTAATATGGGATCTCCCATACTTGCGGCTAAGGATATACCTGTCATCAGTGAAAAAGAGCAGGTGATTTTAGAGCCGATATTTATACAGGAAATAGGAAAAAGCTTCCAAATGACATGTGTGTCGATGGGTAATCCCCATGCAGTAGTGTTTGTAGAGGATGTGGATAGTCTGGAAATAGAAAAGCTTGGTCCTCATTTTGAAAATCACAGCTGTTTTCCCAATCGAACCAATACGGAATTTGTTGAGGTTATGGATAGAAGTAACGTAAAGATGCGGGTATGGGAGAGAGGTACCGGAGAAACTCTGGCCTGCGGAACGGGCTGTTGCGCCACGGCAGTAGCCTGTATATTAAACGGACTGACTGAGGATGAGATTACGGTACATGTTTTAGGAGGCAGGATTAACATCTTTTGGGAACGCAAAGAAAATCTGGTTTTTATGACCGGACCCGCCGAAATCGTATTTGAAGGGGAGATTTAGAAAAAATCAGCTCCTTCTGCGGCAGCCTTTTTACGCAGTAATAGTTAATTAAGCTCAGGAATCGGCTTCCAGCCACTGCAAAAAGGAACGGGCATTATCGGTATAGCCACTGTTAATGACGATACCATAGTAGCAGGTGCTGTTGGGATAGCTGGAAGTCCGGATAATACCGGGAGCATCGGAAATATTGATGCCTACGGGAACTGCCTCATCCCTTCCATCCTCGGGCAGATCACAGTAAAGGAAATCCTCTTTAAATCGGGCCAGCTCGTCGCTGGAAAGCAGAGAGGTCAAATCCTGAAAAAAGCCTTTTTCAGCGTACAGCCTGAAATAGTATTCGTCAGCGATAACCACATCCAGCTTACCGGAATAGGCCATGGCAGAAAGCTTTTGCTGATAAGTGGTGCTATAGGGTGAGGCAGAGTTTTCATTAATATAGTAGGAGGAGTCCAAAAGGGTATCCTGTTTTTGGGAATTAATATTTATATAGCGATTAAACCCCTCCATAAAGGCTGCATCATCCATATTGGGAAAAGCATTAATATAAGCGACAGAAAGCACGGTTTCCTTCTGAAACAGCAGGGTGTGTAGAAGACTTCCGAAGATACAGGCAGCTATCAGAATAATAACGGCAGGAACCTTGTAGTAATTCCAGTAATATTCCCATTGCTTCTTAAGGGGCTTGCCCTTAAGCTTCTTACGCTGGAGACGAATCTCCTCTCTCATGGAATAGGTGTTAGACATAATTGCTCTCCATTGTGTTTCTTATTGTGTTTTATGATAATCAGATAGGACAGCCCTGTCAATTAAGGGAAAGTAAAGAATATAAAAAAAATATAAAGCAGTATTTTCATTGCAACTTTTTTACAAATGTACTAAACTGAAAGAAATATATGGAATAAAAATATGAGGTGTTGGAAGAATGATAAATGAATCCTATATTGAGGTGATGGTGCAAAGAAAGAGCTCACCGCTTGTTCGGGCAGGAATAGTGATTATGGGAGGACTGACAGGGATTTCTGTATTAGGAGTCATTATCGGTCTTTGGCCGGCACTGATTCTTGCCATAATTTTTGGCCTGGCATCTTATCTGCTGTCTCTCTACAGTGCAATAGAATATGAATATACCTATGTGGACAAAGAGCTGCAGATTGATCGGATTCTGGGAAAAAGCAGGAGAAAAAGGATGGAGACGCTGGATTTGACCCAAATGGAGATTATGGCTCCCGTGGGCTCCCACCAGCTGGATGGATTTAAGGGAAAAAATCAGAAGGTGACAGATTACAGTACCGGAGAGAAGAAGCAGCCGGAAGCCAGATATCTGTTGTGCATGAATGACCGGCAGCTGATTTTTGAGCCGGGAGAAGCTCTGGTTAGTATGATTCGCAATGTTGCTCCACGAAAGGTTTTTACCTGGTAAGGAATAAACCATTGACAGGTCTTTTGGCTTTTGCTACAATCTTTCAAATCTTTAACTGACAGCTTATTGTTTTACCATTAATATATTAACATAAAGAAACAGACAGGAGGAAAGAAAATGGGTCAGATTATCGGAGAAGGAATTACCTTTGATGACGTGCTGCTTGTACCGTCACGGTCAGATGTTATTCCCAATGAGGTGGATATCACCACCTGGCTTACCAAAACAATCAAATTAAATATTCCCTTGATGAGTGCGGGAATGGATACCGTTACCGAGCATAGAATGGCAATTGCCATGGCCAGACAGGGAGGTATCGGTATTATTCATAAGAATATGTCGATTGAGGAACAGGCAGAGGAAGTGGACAAGGTTAAGAGGTCGGAGAATGGTGTAATTTCAGATCCCTTTTCCCTGACCCCTGAGCATACATTGGCGGATGCAGATGAGCTAATGGGAAAATATCGTATTTCCGGTGTGCCCATTACAGAAGTGGGGAGCAGGAAGCTGGTAGGAATCATTACTAATCGTGATTTGAAGTTTGAGACCGATTTTTCCAAAAAAATAAGTGAATCTATGACTTCAGAGGGCCTGGTTACAGCTCATGAAGGAATTACGCTGGAAGAGGCTAAACAGATTTTAGGCAGGGCGAGAAAAGAAAAGCTGCCTATTGTAGATGATGATTTTCAGCTGAAGGGGCTGATTACCATTAAGGATATTGAGAAAGCAATCAAATATCCTCTGGCAGCCAAGGATGAGCAGGGAAGATTATTATGTGGTGCCGGAGTGGGAATTACCGCCAATGTACTGGAACGGGTAGAGGCTCTGGTGAATGCCAAAGTGGATGTGGTGGTTCTGGATTCCGCTCATGGTCATTCAGCCAATGTAATAAACTGTGTAAAGATGATTAAGGAAAAGTTTCCTGAACTGCCTGTGATTGCAGGTAATGTAGCAACCGGTATGGCTACCAGAGATTTGATTGAGGCAGGAGCAGATGCGATTAAAGTAGGTATAGGACCGGGCTCCATTTGTACCACCCGTGTGGTTGCCGGTATTGGCGTTCCCCAGATTACTGCAGTAATGGACTGCTATGCAGTAGCAAGGGAATATGGGATTCCTATTATTGCTGATGGAGGTATTAAGTATTCCGGAGATTTAACGAAAGCTATTGCTGCCGGCGGCTCTGTATGTATGATGGGAAGCATGTTTGCCGGCTGCGACGAAAGTCCTGGGGATTTTGAATTGTTCCAGGGAAGAAAATATAAGGTTTATCGTGGTATGGGCTCAATTGCGGCAATGGAAAACGGAAGCAAGGATCGTTACTTCCAGACTAATGCCAAGAAGCTGGTGCCAGAAGGTGTGGAAGGACGGGTTGCTTACAAGGGAATGGTTGAGGATACCGTATTCCAGCTGTTGGGAGGTCTGCGTGCCGGTATGGGCTATTGCGGAACCCAATCCATTACAGAGTTACAGCAGAATGGAAAATTTGTTAAGATTTCAGCTGCCTCTCTGAAGGAAAGCCATCCCCACGATATTCATATTACTAAGGAAGCCCCCAACTATAGTGTGGATGACCGCTAACTATAGAAAAGCCCTGAGGTTAGCTATCCAAGTGCGTTTGTTACTACGCACAAGTTGGATAGTATAATCTCAGGGCTTTATAATACATTTATTTTTCGATTTTCATCTTTATCTGTAAGTAGGCTTGTGATAAAATAGACACAAGTGAGTGAAAGGATTTGGAGGAAAACAAATAGGATGAGTGATGTAAATAATGTAGAAAAGACAGAGAAGGGAGAAATCAGGGAGGAACCGGTTTCCCGCAATTTTATTGAGCAGATCATTGATAAGGACCTGGCAGAGGGAGTGTATGATACGGTACATACCCGTTTTCCGCCGGAGCCTAACGGATACCTCCATATCGGTCATGCCAAGAGTATTTTGTTAAATTACGGTCTGGCCGTAAAATACGGCGGTAAATTTAATATGCGTTTTGATGATACCAATCCCACAAAGGAGCGAATTGAATTTGTGGAGTCAATTAAGGAGGATATTCAGTGGCTGGGAGCCGATTGGGAGGACAGGCTTTTTTTTGCTTCTGACTATTTTCAGGAGATGTATGAGGGTGCGGTTAAACTGATTAAGAAGGGTAAGGCCTATGTATCGGATCTGACCGCAGAGCAAATCAGGGAATATCGGGGAACCTTGACAGAGCCCGGCAGGGAAGACCCAGGTTCCTTGAGAAGTATAGAAGAGAATCTTCGCTTGTTTGAAGAGATGAAGAACGATAAATTTCAGGATGGGGAGAAGGTCTTACGGGCAAGAATCGATATGTCTTCTCCGAATATGAATATGAGAGATCCGGTTATTTATCGTGTGGCGCATATGTCTCACCATAATACAGGAGATAAATGGGTAATTTACCCCATGTATGATTATGCTCATCCCATAGAGGATGCCATTGAGGGAATTACCCACTCCATCTGTACGCTGGAATTTGAAGATCACAGACCGCTCTATGACTGGGTGGTGCGGGAGCTGGAGTATCCTCATCCTCCTAAGCAGATTGAGTTTGCCAAGCTGTATCTTACCAATGTGGTTACCGGCAAACGCTATATTAAGAAGCTGGTAGAAGAAGGAATTGTGGACGGCTGGGATGACCCTCGTCTGGTTTCCATTGCGGCCTTAAGAAGAAGAGGCTTTACGCCTGAGTCGATTAAGATGTTTGTAGAGCTTTGCGGTGTCAGCAAAAGTAATTCCTCTGTGGATTATTCCATGCTGGAGTATTGTATCCGTGAAGACTTAAAGCTGAAAAAATCCCGTATAATGGCAGCTCTTGATCCTATTAAGCTGATTATCGACAATTATCCGGAGGAAGAGACGGAATTGCTGGAGGTTCCTAATAATTTGGAGAATGAAGAACTGGGAGTACGCCAGGTACCCTTTGGCCGGGAGCTGTATATAGACAGAGAGGATTTTATGGAGGAACCGGTGAAGAAATACTTCCGCCTTTATCCGGGAAATGAGGTTCGTCTTATGTATGCCTATTTCGTTACCTGTACCGGCTGTGTAAAGGATGAAAATGGCAAAGTCATTGAAGTACACTGCACCTACGATCCCGAGACCAGAAGCGGCAGCGGTTTTACCGGAAGAAAGGTAAAGGGAACCATCCACTGGGTACCGGTGAGGGAAGCGGTTAAGGCTGAAGTCAGACTTTATGAAAACATTATTGATGAAGAAAAGGGGGTGTATAATGAGGACGGTAGCCTGAATCTGAACCCCAACTCCATGACCGTGCTGAAGGAATGCTTTGTTGAGCCGGCAGTGAAGGGAGCAGAAGCCTATGACAGCTTTCAGTTTGTCCGTCAGGGATATTTTTGTGTGGACAGTAAAGATTCCACGAATGAAAAGCCGGTATTTAACCGTATTGTTTCCCTGAAAAGTTCCTTTGTTTTACCGAAAAAAGATTGATAAATAAATACAAATGAAAAAAGAAGAAAAAGCCGTAAAAGCGGCAGAATGAGAGGAAATCATGAGCGAAGCGGAAAAACTCTTTGATAAGAAATACACCTGTCCGGTATGCGATAGCAACGTACTGGGAAAAACCGTAAGAACAGGCAAGGCAAGGCTATTGCGCACGGATATGGATCTGCGAAATGTATTTGATGGGATTGAACCTTTAAAATATGAGGTAATTATTTGTCAAAAATGTGGTTATGCGGCACTGGCCAAATTTTTTGATAATGTAAATTCAATACAGCAGAAATACATCACAGAGAAAATTACGCCTAATTTCAAGCCGTTGAATGATGAAGGTGAGGAATATACTTATGATCAGGCGCTGGCCCGTTATAATATTGCCTATGCTAATGCGGTAGTAAAAATGAGTAAGGCCAGTGAAGGAGCCTATATCTGTCTTAAAGCGGGCTGGCTGTGCAGAAGCTATAAGGAAAGTCTTGAAGCCTCGGGTACGGCAAAGCCGGCACAAATTGAGAAAATAGCAAATATGGAGACCGATTATTTGCGGAAGGCCTACAATCATTTTACCAAGGCAGTTCAAAGTGAAGATTTTCCTATCTGTGGAATGGATGAAAATACTGTGGATTATCTGCTGGCGGTTTTGGCAATGGAATGTGGCGATTACTCCATTTCCTCCAAGCTTCTTTCCAAGCTGCTGACTTCTCCTTTTTGCAGCAACCGGGTAAAGGATAAAGCAAGAGGAGTAAAAGAGGTTCTGGTAGAAAAAATGAAGGATATAGGAGAAGTGGAAGAATAATCAAGGCAGAATAAAAAAGAAAAAAATAGGGGAAAATAGAAAGGATTGGGTTGAACACAGGAGAAAGGCATGGTATGCTATACAGACCAATACAGTCAATTTGATAGGATGAAAAGGTGGGCGGTACGGAAATGAATGATAAATTCTTTGATTTGAAGCGGGAAAAGCAGGATCGAATGATTAATGCGGGATTGAAGATTTTTGGAAGATATGGCTACCGTCATGCCACAACGGATGAAATTGTTAAAGAAGCAGCCATCAGTAAGGGACTATTATTCCACTATTTTGAAAATAAAGTGGGTATGTATGTTTTTCTCATGGATTATAGCGTTCGCTTTATGCTGCTTGAATTTTCACGGAAAATCGATGGTGAAGAAACGGATTTTTTTATTCTGGCCAGACAGATCGAGGATGCTACCTTGGGAGTATTGAAAAATTACCCCTATATGCAGTTTTTTCTGGAAAAGGCTTTTGAGGAAATCTGCCTGGAGGCTCTGGAAGAAAGTGAAGAGCAAAAGAAGGCTTATGCAGGCCAGCTGGAGAAGTATTATGGACAGGCTAAGGAGACTTCATTAAAAGAGGGGATTTCCCTAAATCGGGTAAAAAGCATGTTTCAGTATATGAGAAAAGGAATCCTGCTGGAAAATCTGGTATTGGATACTATCCAGCCTGAAATGATGCATGTTCAGATTTGTACCTATTTAAAATTGTTGGAAGGGCTATGCAAATAGTCCTTTTTCTTTTGCAATGGGAAGAAAATTACT
The DNA here is from genome assembly GCA_051891855.1 of Lachnospiraceae bacterium. GTDB lineage: Bacteria > Bacillota > Clostridia > Lachnospirales > Lachnospiraceae > SFDP01. The sequence continues at coordinate 28,676 of JBJFFP010000060.1, forward strand.
CTTGACTTGCATTCTTTTTCTATATATAGTCTATAAAGATAAGCTAATAAAGGAGGAGATTTGATGAGTAAAGTAAAATCCGGTGTGGGGCAGGAGGCCATTTACGATGCCAAAAATCTGGGAACACCTAAGATTCTGTTACTGGGGGCACAGCACATGTTTGCCATGTTTGGAGCTACCGTTTTAGTTCCGGTACTGACAGGGTTAAGTGTTTCTACTACCTTATTATTTGCGGGTGTGGGTACCCTGCTGTTTCATCTGTTGGCCAAAGGAAGGATACCTGCATTTTTAGGTTCTTCGTTTGCTTTTCTGGCCGGCTATTGGGCGATTGCACCCAATCAGGAGGCGGAGCTTTTACCCTACGCCTGTTTCGGTGTTGCCTGCTCAGGTATTCTGTATTTCATTCTTTCGGCTTTAATCAAAGCCTTTGGTTCTAATAAAGTAATGAAGTTTTTTCCGCCTATTGTAACCGGCCCGATCATTATAGCCATCGGTTTGAATTTATCCCAGTCTGCTATTGATAATTGTTCCGCTGACTGGTTTATTGCTCTGGTAGCCATTGCCATTATTGTGATCTGCAATATTTGGGGGAAGGGAATGGTTAAGATTATCCCCATCCTTCTGGGAGTAGTAGGTTCTTATATTGTGGCAGCGGCAATGGGGAAGGTGGATTTTACTTCTGTAGCTAAGGCTGGCTGGATTGGCTCTCCCATTGAATGGAACCGAACCGTCTTTTCCCTTTTTCCGGGAGCAGATACCTCTCTGTTAATTACGGCAGCCATTACCATCGTTCCTATTGCATTGGCAACCATGGTAGAGCATATTGGGGATATTTCTGCCATTTCTTCTACAGTAGGGAAAAATTATATGAAGGATCCCGGGCTTCACAGAACCCTGTTCGGGGATGGCGCAGCAACTATTCTGGCTTCTCTTTTCGGCGGCCCTGCCAATACCACCTATGGGGAAAATACGGGGGTATTGACACTGACTAAGGTATATGATCCAATGGTGATTCGTCTGGCGGCAATTTTTGCCATACTCTTCTCCTTCTGCCCTAAGGTGTCTGCTTTGATCAGCTGTATGCCGGCAGCTACCATGGGAGGTGTCTCTCTGGTGCTTTACGGTATGATTTCTGCAGTGGGTGTAAGAAATATTGTGGAAACCCATGTGGATTTTACGAAAAACAGAAACGTAATTATAGCAGCCCTGATTCTGGTATTATCCATTGGCATAAACTATTCTTCGCTGGGAGCCCTGAGCTTTGGAATTGGTACGACTACCATCACCCTTTCAGGTCTGGCTGTGGGTTCTCTGATAGGAATCATTCTGAATGCCATTTTGCCGGGAAAGGATTATAATTATAACGAAGATACACCGGATGATACGGGAGTAAACTTTGAGGTATAAAGAGACATTTTAATAGACAGTTTACCAAAAGCTTAAAAAGAAAAAGAACCTTGAAAGGCATACAGTGGTCTAAAGGTTCTTTTTTTGGTATGATGAAAAAAAGAGGGAATTAGACTAAGGAGGATATATGGCACTGCAGTTTGTTTTCGGTGGCTCAGGAAGTGGGAAAAGCACCTGTGTATATGAGAGGATTATTGAACACTCATTAAGAGAAGAAAAGCAGAATTTTTTTGTTCTTGTTCCGGATCAGTTTACCATGCAGACACAGATGGATCTGGTGATGAAACACCCTAAGGGAGGGATTATGAATATAGATGTCCTTTCCTTTGGCCGACTGGCCTATCGAATTTTGGAGGAGGCCGGAGGAAGTCGGACTCCTGTTTTGGATGATACGGGAAAAAGTCTGGTATTAAGGAAGGTAGCTGCTAAGGCAGAGGAGCGCTTACCGGTATTGGGGAAGAATTTAAAAAGACTGGGTTATATCCATGAAATCAAATCTGCTCTTTCAGAATTTATGCAGTATGGAATTGGAAAAACAGAGCTGGAAAGCATGCTGGATTATTCCAGAATGCGGGGAAGCCTCTATAGCAAATTGAAGGATTTGAGTGTTTTATATGAAGACTTTCAGCTCTATCTGGCAGAGCGCTTTATTACTATGGAAGGAACCTTTGAGCGTCTTGCCAATCAACTGGAATATTCTGCAATGATAGCAGACAGTGTGGTGGTGTTAGATGGCTTTACCGGCTTTACCCCTATTCAGAACCAGATAATTTTACAGCTCATGAAGCGGGCAAAGGAGGTTATTGTTACTCTCACTTTGGACAGAGAAATTATTCATAAGGAAGGTAAGGGAGGGAGAGTACAGCTTTTTTCCCTCAGTCTGAAAACGAAGGCTTCTTTGGAAAAACTGGCCAGAGAGGCGGGCTGCGGGATTTATCCTCCGATTCTGGTGGATGAGAGACAGGGGAGATTTAAGAACAGCCGTATACTTGCCCATTTGGAAAAGCAGCTTTTTCGAGTGCCTGCACAGGTGTGTGGGGAAGAAGTAGATGGAATCAGGCTTATAGAGGCAGGAAATATGGAGGAGGAAGTCAGACAGGTTTGTCGGCAGATTCGGAAATTACTGTCCCGGGGTTACTGCTATCGGGATATTGCGGTTATCAGTGGAGATATGGAGGCCTACGGAAGTCTGATCGAGGAATACTTTGAGCAGTATGAGCTTCCCTTCTTCATGGATAAAAGCCGCAAAATCACCTTGAATCCGTTTATTGAGTATATTCGTTCTGCCCTCAAAGTACTTATCTCAGATTATTCTGAGAAAGCTGTATTTCACTATTTGAGAAGCGGAATGACTCAAATGGAGAAGGAGGATGCAGACAGGCTGGAAAATTATGTACTGGCCTTGGGAATCCACGGAAGGAAAAACTGGAACAGCCTGTTTGTCCGTATGCCTGAAGGGGAGAATGGGAAGGAAGAGTTGGAAAGACTGAATATGCTAAGAGAGCAGCTTGCAAAGGAGTTTGAAGGCTTCAGCACCAGAAGAGAGACCGTAAAGGTGCTGGTGGAGCAGCTGTATAGCTTTTTAACCATTAATCACTCTCAGGAAAAGCTGAAGGTCTATGAAAGAATTTTTGGCCAAGCAGGGGACAAGAGTAAGGAGAAAGAATATGCCCAGATTTATCGTCTGGTAATGGAGCTTTTGGATCAGCTGGTAAGCCTTTTGGGAGAGGAAAAAATGGACTGGGAGGAATTTGCCGAGATCTTGGATGCAGGCTTTGGAGAGATTCAGGTGGGAATCATTCCCCAGGCGATAGATCGGATCCTGGTGGGAGATATGGAACGGACTAGACTTGGTCTGGTTAAAGCACTGTTCTTTTTGGGAATGAATGAGGGGAAGGTTCCCCGTTTATCCGGTAAGGGAGGAATCCTTTCTGATTTGGACAGAGAATTTTTGCTGGGCTCCGGTCAGGAGCTGGCTCCTACACCCAGAGAGCAGATGTTTATTCAGCGATTTTACCTGTATCTCAACCTGACTAAGCCTTCGGAACATCTTTTTTTATCCTACTGTCGTTTGAATGAAGAGGGAAAGACCATGAAGCCCTCCTATTTTGTGGAAACGATAAAAAAAATCTATCCAAAGCTGCAGCTGGAAATATACGATGCAGCAGGGGAGCTTCCGGCTACAAAAGAAGAGGCCAGAGCTTTCAGTGCAGCTCTCCTGGAGCTATACCGGAGAGAAGAGCCGGGGAAGGATGAGGAGGAAAAGCTGTTGGCTCTTTTACAGCTGCTTAAGCAGGAGCAGAAAGAGAAGCCTTGGGTGGAGGATTTGCTGGATGCCGCCTTTTTTTCCTACGCCGGAGATCAAATTACCAGAGAAACTGCGAGGCTTCTATATGGAAGTATACTTTACAGCAGTGTGAGCCGGCTGGAAAAAATGGCCTCCTGTGCATATGCACATTTTCTCCAGTACGGACTGGGACTTAAGGAGCGCAAGGAATATGGATTTGAGGCTGTAGATATGGGAAATGTTTATCATGGCGTTTTGGAGCTTTTTGCAGGAAAACTTGCAGAGAATAATTATACCTGGATTTCTTTTCCGGACGAAGAAGGGAAAAAGCTTCTTCACGATGCTCTGGACAGCTATGCTATAAACTATGGAAATACCATACTTTTTTCCAGCGCAAGATATGCCTGGGGAATGGAAAAGATGGAGCGGATATTGTGGCGTACAGTGAGAACTCTGCGTTATCATTTGCAAGCCGGAAGATTTACTCCTAGGGAATTTGAGGTTTCCTTTTCTGCTCTGGAGGATTTGGATGCAGTCAGTATCCGTCTGGACAAGGAGGAGAGGATGAAGCTTGGGGGAAGAATTGACCGAGTGGACACTTATGAAGAGGGAGACAGGCTGTATGTGAAGGTAATGGATTATAAATCCGGAAACCATGATTTTCGCCTGGCAGCCTTCTATCAGGGACTGCAGCTGCAGCTGGTAGTCTATCTGAATGCGGCATTGGAGCTGGAGCAAAAGAAGAATCCGGATAAGGAAGTGGTACCCGGGGCATTTCTTTATTATCATATTGCAGATCCCTTGGTGGAAGCAGGGGAGAGAATGAATGAGGAAGAAATTGAAATACAAATCAGAAAAGAATTAAAAGTATCAGGTGTTATAAATAGTAATGAAAAGGTGCTGAAAGGGCTGGACCAAAGTGGAGAGAGCAAATCCCAGGTTATTCCCGTAGAGTATAAAGCGGATGGTAGCCTTAGCAGCCGTTCCTCAGTTTTGGATCAGGAACATATCCGCCTTTTGCTGGATTATTCCCGAAAAAAAGCAGCAGAGCTGGGAAGGCAGATTATGGAGGGAGAGGCCTCCATGAATCCGATGAAATTAGCAGATACAGATGCCTGTACATGGTGTTCATTTAAAAACATCTGTAATTTTGATGAAAGGCTTCCCGGATTTGATAAGAGACAGCCCAAAGAGGAAGAGG
>JBJFFP010000061.1:0-33545 GCA_051891855.1 Lachnospiraceae bacterium
CCGCTCTTTTTTAGAATTTTCGAGATTGCATTACTGTTTATTTGTCAAGGTTCTTGCCTGAAGCAGGCCGCTGTGTCAGGGGATTTCCCTTGCGACAGCTTATTCATATTAGCATACCTTTTTTTTACTGTCAATTACTTTTTTCAAATAATTTTGAGGATTTTGAATCAATACAAAACAAAAAATTTCCGGCAACTGATTTCTTTTATTCAACTGAAAAATAAAAAGATGTTTCATCTTCAAATGTAATTGTACAAGCTTTCCCATTGGTTATATTCAGAACATATCCATAACCACCCATTGTAGGGACGAAGGCTTCTATTATTCGGTCACCATTATCCGATGTTGTGTCATCAACAACACCATATGTCGTTGAAAACAGAAAGAAATCTTCATAGTATTCTTTTGGAAGATTACTCTTTAAAGCACGAAGCTCTTCTTCTGAAAATGTTTCATTTACGATATTTGCGTTAGTATACAATGGTTCATCCTGTGTGTAATCCCCATCCATCGAAACATTCATTCCAAATCCCAAATCGCTTGAAGAACCTGTTGCAACAACTGTCATTTTCTGATTTTCAAAAAGAAATGCGATATACTCTTCTGCCATTAACTCATCATATTTTGCAATGGCACATTGATCGGTTACAAATTTTGCTTCCCCTTCTATCCAGCCTGTATGAGAATAGTAATACGTATCTGCAGTAAATTTGAATCCACCGGCATTTACATCTGAGATTACAATTTCTCCCGAAAGAGAACTATGTATATTTGTCCTGTTCCAGGTTCCGGCTGCAGCAGGCACATTATCACACCCTGAGCTCATTGAATAAAGCTTTTCATATGGTTCTTTATCCCCATATACTTCTAATGAATCAATCAAAGCATCAATCTCATTTTGATCCGCTTGCGTTTGTTCACTGTTTACTTCGTTTGTAATTTTTGTGCCTTCTCCTATTTCGTTCTTACCACATGCGTTAAGAGCCATTAGAATAAAAGCTATAATAAAAAGAAGATTCTTTCGTTTTAATACATGTTTTTTCATCATTTACCTGTAGGCAATATTTTTTATGAATCAAAAATACCACCGACCAATGCCGATGGTATTTCCTTCAACTGTTAAACAGTAACGGAGAAGGAGGGATTTGAACCCTCGCGCCGCTATTAACGACCTGCACCCTTTCCAGGGGTGTCCCTTCAGCCTCTTGGGTACTTCTCCAAAATTCTGAATCTGTAAAATACAGATATACAGTTTATAACGATACTTCTGTCACTGAAATGTCTCAAGTACCGTTTAGCGGAGAGGATGGGATTCGAACCCATGCGCCCTTTCGGACAAACGGTTTTCAAGACCGCCTCGTTATGACCACTTCGATACCTCTCCATGTGAGTATCTTTTGTTCTGCATCCCTTGGACGCAACACTGATTTTAGCAAAGAAGACCTCTGCTGTCAACCAGATTTTTTATTTTCCCGGTGTTTTTTGCAAAATGCTTCCGCCACCTTCATATCTTCCGGAGTTGTCAGCTTAATGTTCTCATAGCTCCCCTCAATCAGGCGTATCCTTTCCCCCAAAAAATACTCCACAACAAAAGCATCATCCGTTACCGGAACCTCCGGCATTCTGCCTTCTGCTTCCCCGGCCATTAATTGCACATATGCTTCTTTAATCATGGAAAAACGAAAGGCCTGGGGCGTCTGAATCATCCACAGGCGGCTTCTGTCCGGAGTGGTTTCTATATATCCATCGGTATCTGCCAGCTTAATGGTATCCTTTACCGGCATACCTGCCACGCAGGCTCCATAGACGGCAGCTCCCTCTATACACCGATTGATTATTTCCTCTGTTAAAAAAGGTCTTGCACCGTCGTGAATCAGCACATAATCACAGCTTTCCACAGCCTGTAATCCACAGTAAACCGAGTGGTAGCGTTCTTTTCCGCCGGTTACGATGGCTTTTACCTTGTAAAAACCGTATTTCTCCACAATCTGCCTGTGGCAGTATTCTTCCTCACCTTCTCCTACCACAAGGATGATCTGATCCACCGAACTTTTCTGGAAGGCATCAAGTGCATAAAACAGAACCGGTTTTCCCTCCAGTAAAAGATATTGCTTTTGCACCTTACCCGCCATCCGTTTTCCCTGTCCTGCTGCCAGGCAGAGGGCTGCTGTTTTTTTATCCGTCATACTGTTTTACCTTAGCCCTTCTCCCAGCTTCAAATTGGGAACCGCATTTAAATCATAGCCATGCCGTACTCCCTTTATATACTCATAATAAGCAGCCACTCCAATCATAGCCGCATTATCGGTGCAATAGATGGGGGAGGGGGAATAATAGTTAAAGCCTTCCTCCCTGCAGGCTGCAATCAGAGCATCCCTCAAATGAGAGTTGGATGCCACACCACCGGCAATGGCAAAATCCTTAAGCCCCTGTTCTCTGACCGCCTTCATGGAATGCTCGGTCAAAACATCCACCACGGCTTTCTGGAAGGAGGCTGCCACATCTGCCTGACAAATCCTCTCGCCCTTCATCTCACAGATATTCAGATAGTTTAATACTGCGGATTTTAATCCACTGAAGCTGAAATCATATTCGTTTTCCGCCACCTTTGCCCTGGGAAAATGAATGGCCCGGGGATTACCCTGTCGGGATACCTGGTCAATCTTTGGTCCACCGGGATAACCCAGACCGATGGCTCTGGCCACTTTATCAAAGGCCTCGCCCGCAGCATCATCCCTGGTTCGCCCCAATATCTCATATTCTCCGTAGTCCTTCACCTTCACCAGATGAGAATGGCCTCCCGATACCACCAGACAGATAAAGGGCGGCTTCAGCTCTTCATGCTCAATGTAATTAGCGCTGATATGTCCTTCAATATGATGTACTCCGATGAGAGGTTTTTTCAGAGCAAAGGCAATGGCTTTTGCCGCGGAAACTCCTACCAGCAATGCTCCTACCAGTCCGGGGCCGTAGGTTACGGCAATGGCGGTAATATCTGCAAAGGACATTCCAGCCTCCTTCAGGGCCTGCTCAATAACCTGATTGATTTTTTCAATATGCTTACGGGAAGCAATCTCCGGAACCACTCCCCCATATAGAGTATGCAGGTCAACCTGGGAAGCAATCACATTGGACAGAACCTCTCTTCCGTTTCTGATTACTGCTGCCGCCGTCTCATCACAGGAGCTTTCTATGGCTAAAATAATGACTTCTTTTTCACTCATGTTCAATCCTTTAACGTCTTACCAAAACTTACTCAACCTTGTCCCATCCATAGATTTTCCAATGCCCGTCAGCATCCTTACGAAGGACAAAAATCTCTTCCAGCGTCTGCATTTTTGTTCCTACTCTGACATTATAGGTACAGTACAGTCTGGCACATTCGTATCCTCCCTCCCAAAAATAATCCACATCCGTACTGGAAGAGGTAGTATAGGAGGAAATCGCCTGATTATTCTTTTTGAAGGCGGTAATTTCGCTTTTTAAATCTGCCAGATACTGTTCATCCTCTTTATTGGCCGCCAGCTCATCATCATACATGGCCTTTGCCTGCATAGCCAGTGCAATCAGCTCATCTTCCGTATATTCTTCGTTATAAAAGCACTTGGTGATTTCGCTGTAGTATTTTACCACTTCCTTGGGGGTCTGGGGATAATTACGCTCCAGATCTCTTAGAAGAACGTTTTGTACCACTGTCAGCTCCACCTCGTCAGAAGCATTTTTACTGCTTCTCATGGATACCGAATAGTAGGCAATTAAAATAATGACGATCAGTAAAAATAAAAAAAATACTCCTCTGGGACTTTTAAACCGTTTCATTCGTACCTCTCTTTCTGCCGCCTTAAGTCAGCAGGCGCTTCCTATTCCTCTTCAAAGTTCAGCTGGGCAGTCATCCCATCCCTAGCCGCAACGGCCCCGGGAAAAATCTCCCTCACCTTATCCATATATTCCTCCGGTCTGGTAAGGGAAGGACTGTAATGGGTCAGCCAAAGCTGTGCAGCCCCTGCTTTCTGGGCCAGCCCGGCAGCCTCATAGAAGGTCATATGCTTATATTCTTTTGCCTTTTGGGCCTTTTCTGCTTCTCCGTACATGCCTTCACAGATGAATAAATCCGCATCCCGGGCATGCTCTGCAATGGTGTCCACCGGACGGGTATCGGTACAGTAAGTCACCTTGATTCCCTTTCTTGCTTCTCCCATCACCATATCCGGTGTATAGACCCTATCCTCCAGGGTAATGATCTCTCCCTTTTGCAGACGTCCCCAATATCGCTTTTCCAGTCCTAAAGCCTCTGCCTTTACCGGGTCAAATTTACCGGCCCGGCTGACCACAATATTATAGCCATAGCAGACCACATTGTGATTTACCCGAAAGGCCTCCAGATAAAAGCCCTCAAAGGGGATGATTTCTTCTCTTTCCGTAAGCTCCCTGCATTGGATTTCGAAGGGAAGCTCGGGGGCAATGGTTCTTAAGGCATTAACCACTCTGGTCAATCCTTTGGGGCCAATCATCAAAAGCGGCTCTGTGCGCTGTGCATTCCCCATAGTTAACAGCATTCCCGGAAGACCGCTGACATGATCCGCATGAAAATGGGTAAAACACATGATATCAATGGGTTTGGGACTCCAGCCCTTTTCCTTCATGGCAATCTGCGTTCCTTCACCGCAGTCAATAAGAATACTTCTTCCATTATATCTGGCCATTAAAGAGGTCAGCCAGCGATAGGGCAGAGGCATCATTCCCCCGGTGCCCAATAAGCATATATCTAACATTTCAAGACCTTTCTTATAAAAATTCTCTGCTTTCCCTGATTTCCACAGGCTTCTTGAAGCCTTTAATCCAGGCATCAAAGCAGGGCTCGCACAAATCCAGGCTGTAGATAAAGCCATCCTTGTCACTGAAATAATCAAAAGGATAGTCCACGGAAAAGCATCCCTCTTTTATGATACCATCCTCAACCTTGATTTCCTTTCCGCATTGATTACAGATTGCCTGTTCCAACCTAAGCTTCTGCATTTCTTTTTTCTTTTTCTTATAGCTTCGCATAATGGCAGTCCTTTCTTTTCTTATTGTATCCTCTGCTTCCAGTATACAATATCCTGCTTTTTTCAGCAGTGGAAAATAATCCATGCACTGCCTATCTCTTCCACATGATCAGAGCATCCTCCCTTGGCTTTTCATAAAAGCCGGGACGAATCCCCTCTTCGGCAAAGCCCAGACCTTTATAAAGTCCAATAGCTGCCTGATTACTGCATCTTACTTCCAGGGTAAACGCCAAAATTCCTCTCTTTGCCCCTTCCTTAAGAAGACTTTCCAAAAGCTTTCTGCCGATTCCCCTGCGGCGAAATTCATAAGCCGTCACCACATTGGTTATTTCTCCTTCTCCCAGTATCTCCCTGAGTCCGCAGCTTGCTGCCACCCTCTCTCCCACCAGTGCCACCAAATAACAGGCATCCGGCCTGGAAATCATTTCCAGAAAGGATTCTTTATGCCAGGGCATGGAAAAGGCTTCTTCCTCCAGTTTGCAAACCTGATCTACCCATTTTTCACTGAGAGGTTCTATTCTGATTTCTGTCATTTGTTCTGTCTTTCCTGTCGCTCCCGTTCTGCCTGAGACAGCCTTAAATAGTCCGGCCTGTGTTTAGCAGCCTCCTGAGTTTTTCCCTGGGCCAGATAGGAAAAAGCCAGTGTTCCCAGTGCTGCCGCCCTCTGTCTGTTGCAGCTGGCAGGAGCAAAGCTGAAGGGTACCTTTATTTTCTCTTCAATCTGGCCTTGAAATATGGGAACTCCATCTCCCAAAAAGATTACCTCTTTTCCTATTCGGTTAATCTCTTCAAGAATTTCTCCAATATCCACTGCACACTGTGGCTTTACTACCTTAAGCTCATAGGCTGCTTTGTTGCGGCAAAAGGTATACAGCCCTGTATAGGTCTGGTTTCTCCTGGCATCCATCAGGGGACAGATCAATTTATCACAGGCATATAGATTAAAGGCTAAACCGTCCACAGTAGGAATCCCGATCAGGGGCTTATTTAATGCCTGCCCCAGTCCCTTAGCTGTAGCCGAACCGATTCGCAGACCCGTAAAGGAGCCCGGTCCCGCCGCTACGGCAATGGCATCGATGGTGGCTAAATCCAGCTCCACCATTTGACTGATCTTCTCCAGCATGGGAAGAAGGGTCTGAGAATGTGTTTTTTTATCCTGTATAGTATACTCGGCTATCAGCCGTTCATCCTCCAAAAGGGCTACGCTTGCCACCAGTCCTGAGGTGTCGAAGGCTAAAATTTTCATTTCAGGTTCCTATCCTTTCTACGGTGATCCGGCGATAATCCACTCCTTTTTCCAAATCCTTTTCTATGCAGATTTTAAAATAAGAAGAAGGTAATACTTCACTGATCAGCTCCGCCCACTCAATAAGGCTTACTCCTTCGCCATATAAATAATCTATATAACCTATTTCGTCCATTTCCTCTGCTTCCTCAAGACGATATACATCAAAATGATAAAAGGGAAGTCTTCCTTCCTCATAAATCTGCAGGATGGTAAAGGTGGGACTGGAAACAGGCTCTTTGATTCCCAGTCCTGCTGCCACTCCCTTGGTAAGAGCCGTTTTGCCCACTCCCAAATCACCGCTGAGGGCATAGACTTCTCCCGGCTTCGCCTTTTTTCCGATTTCTACGCCCAGAGCATAGGTATCACTCTCACTTGTGCTTTCTATAATTCTAATCCTTTCACTCATCCTTATGACCTTATTTTCACTTTCTTTGCCGGCATATGTTTTGAAATTATTTCTATAACCGCAGCCTGCTTATCCTGCATATCCTCGCGGGGGAAAATCGATGCATTTACAGGTGAGGTATACAGGATAATGCTTTTTCCCGTAGAGGTTGCCTTACACATATTTTCCCACTCCTGAAATTCCTTTGCCTCTCCCTGGGAAATTTCCACCCCTTCCTGGGTCAGCCTGTAATGAAGGGGCTTGCGAAAAGCCGGTGTATTCAGCATCTGCCGTCTGCTTCTTAAAAAAAGACTCCAGGGCAGATAAAGTAAAACCACCAGTCCTGCAATAAGGTAGATTACATAGCCTGTGACTGCAAAGCCTACCAGAATAAGTGCTCCCACAGCCGTTCCCAGCACTCCCGAAAAGCTGGAATAGGTATGATGAAGCAGGTAATCATACAAAAGTTTTGCATTAATGTTTACGTCAAATTCTACTTCCATGGTCGTTTTTCTTTTTCTCCTTATCCACTGTTTTTCCGGTCTTCTTTTCAGTCATAAACCCTCCCTTTGCTGCGTATGATGTTACAAACACGGCGGTGGCAAGACCAACGCCTAAGGAATGGAGCAGACATGAATAGAAAAGCAAAAATCGTTGTATTACACTTAAAGGAGCTGATTTATACCGGAATTTTCCTTGTTCTGGGGATTCTCTTTGTTATTCTCCTGGTGATGATGTTCTCTCCCCGGAAGGATTCAGCCGCCGCCACCTCAATCTACACGCCGGGACAATACACCACTTCCCTCACCTTTAACGGTAACGCAGTAGACGTAAAGGTAACCGTAGATGAGGATAAAATTACAGCTATTTCTCTGGAAAATCTGGAAGAAACCGTTTCTGTCATGTATCCATTGATGGAGCCTGCACTGGATGATTTATCTGCACAGATCATTTCCACACAGTCCCTGGATAATATTACCTATTCGGAGGATAACAAATATACTTCCATGCTGCTATTGGATGCCATAGCCTCCTCACTGGAACAGGCAAAGCGTTAACGCTTTGCCTTCTTCAAAAGGGCTTTCAGCTCCTCCACGGAAAAAAGGTAATTGGTATTGCAGAAATGACAGTTCAGCTCTATCTCTTTTCCTTCGCTAATCAACTCTGCCAGTTCCTTTTTTCCTATGCTGATTAAAGCCTTTTCCACCCTCTGTTTATCACAGCTGCATCGAAATTCTACAGGTCTTTTTTCTGTAATCTCCATATCCAGCCCCTTTAACAGAAGCTCCAAAATCTGTTCAGGAGAATTTCCCGCCTCAAATAAGGCAGTAACGGAGTCAATTCCTGCAAGATTTTCCTCCAATTTAGCAATAATTTCTTCCTGGGCAAAGGGCATCAGCTGCAGGATAAAGCCTCCGGCCTGTTTGACCGTATTCGTCTCCTTATCCAATAAAACTCCCAGTCCCACGGAAGAGGCCACCTGCTCACTGGCGGCAAAATAATAGGTCAAATCCTCCCCCAGCTCACCGGTTTGCAGGGCAGTCTGCCCTACATAAGGCTCCTTTAGTCCCATATCCTTAATTACCCGTAAAATACCGCTTCCTACAGCCTTTGCCACATCCAGCTTTCCCTGCTCATTGGCCCCCACCAGTACAGCAGGGTTATTGGCATAGCCTTTTACACAGCCCTTGGAATCTGCCGTTACCGTTAAGCCTCCTATGGGGCCGTCACCGGTTACCTGCAGGGTAAGAATATCCTTATCCCCTTTAAGCATCATCCCCATCATTGCTCCCGCACTTAACAGTCTGCCCAGGGCTGCGGTTACTACCGGGCTGGTATTATGGGCTTCTCTTGCCGTTTCCACCATATCCTTTGATTTTACTGCAAAGGCACGAAGCTGTGCATTCCCTGCAGTGGCTCGAACACAATAATCCGTCATCTGTCCTCTTTCTTCCGCCTTCAGCGGCTTTTGCCCTTTTCCCGGGCAATACAAAAAATTCGTTCACTGGTCATTCTAACGCTTCCGCCTTCCTCATCGAAGGCCTGCAGAAGCTCCAGACCTGCAGTTTCAAGACATTGCCTCATCTGGGGCAGGGTATATCCTCTTTGTAGATGGTTCTCCTGAAACCGTTGAAACAGGCCCTCTTTGTTTTTCACAAAAACGGTCAGCTCATACTCGTTAAGCTGCTGCTCTTCGTCATAGTAATTTTCCCAGATAAAGCTACAGTCCTCACGATTTTCGGCTATGGTCCGTTCACCGATAATCTCCTGATATTTATATACCGTATTAAAGTCAAAAAGGAACAGGCCCCCGGGATCTAAATAGTTATTGACCAGACGGAAGGTCTGAATCAGCTCCTTTTCTTCTAAAAGATAATTCAGGCAATCACACACACTGACTACGGCAGTTACGGTCCCATACAGCTCAAATTCACGCATATCCTGCAACAGATACAGAATATCCTTCCCGGAGCGGCTGCGTTTTTCCAGGGCTACATTCAGCATGGCCTCAGAGCTGTCCACACCAATCATATCATAGCCAAGCTCAGCCAGTCCTTCGGTCAGGGCTCCTGTTCCGCAGCCCAGCTCCAGAACCAGGCCCTTTCCCAGGCCATATTCTTCCATAATCCCATTCAGCCGCTGGCACCACTTTTCATAGGGGGTCTGATCCATGAAGATATCATAAACCAAGGCAAAATCCGTATACGCTTCCATATTTCTCTTACCTCTCCGTAAAGGCAGCTTCCCTTAATCCTCTCCCAGCTTTCTGGCAATCACAAAGCCTACAGCAAAGGTCACCAGGCCGGTTAAAACAGCCACTGCATTATAATTACGGATATCCGACATAAAAATAATGGCAAAGGGAGAGGCTACAATCAGTCCGATAATGGCACAGTAAGCATAATTGGGAAATCTCTCAAAAACGATCTCAATTAATTTGGCAATCACACCGATACCTACCAATATACCGATACCGAAGGGCAGCAGGATTCCTGTTTTTTCCAACAAAACCGGAACGTCAAAACCAAGCAGAGCATGAATGAATTGGGAAATGGAATCCAGAATCAGATAATAATAGCCCAAAAGCATTAATACCATAGAACCGCTAACACCGGGAATCACCATAGTTGCGCTGGCGATTATTCCCACAAAAAACAGCTTGATAATTTCCACTGCATTCAGGCTGATGGCTGTACCGGAAGCCTCTCCTTCTCCTAAAAGGGCAAAGCCGGCCACCAGTAAGAAAAACAGCACCAATATCACTATATTTCCTCCGGTCACCTTCTTTCCCGTGGCCTTCAGTTTATTGACAATAATGGGCAGTCCTCCCACAATCAAACCGATAAACATAAAGTTAGTCTGCACGGGAAAATTTTCCAAAGCTCTGGCAAGCAGCTCTGACAGGATAATAATTCCTGCCCCCGCTCCGATTACAATGGGAACAAGCAGCTTTAATGCCTGCTTAAACTCACTTTTTAAGTGGGTAATGGCATGAATCAGTTTATCATAGATTCCCATAACCACGGCCATAGTTCCTCCGCTTACTCCGGGAATCACATTGGCAATTCCAATCACTGCACCCTTTAAGATTAATTTAATCATACTTCCTCCAAATAGCTTCGTAAAAAGTTTAACAAAGTATCCATTTCCTCATCTGTCCCTATGGAAATCCGCAAATAATCATCAATTCTGTCTTTGGCAAAATAGCGCAGATAAATCTGTTCCTTCCGGCAGGCCTCAAAGATTTCTTCGGCCGGCACCTTCTCATGCTTTGCAAAGATAAAATTACTTTGGGAATCAGGGAAAGAAAAGCCCAGCTCTTTCAGCTCTTTCTTACATCTTTCTCTGGTGGAAACTACCTTGCGTACCGTTTCCTTAAAATAGGCATCATCCTCCACACAGGCTATTCCCATGGCTATAGCCGGGCGGCTCATGGTATAGGAGTTAAAGGAAAATTTCACCCCATTAAGATAATCGATCAACTTCTCATTCCCGATGGCAAAGCCGATTCGGGCTCCCGCCATGGCTCTGGACTTGGAAAAGGTCTGCACCACCAACAGGTTGTCAAATTCTGCAAGCAGCGGTAGGGCACTCTCCCCGCCAAAGTCCACATAGGCCTCATCTACGATAACCACCACATCCCTGTTGTGCTCCAGAATCTCCCTCACTACGGATAAATCCTCAAAAACTCCCGTAGGTGCATTGGGATTGGGAAAAATAATTCCTCCGTTCTCCCGTCGATAATCCTTTGGGACAAGATGAAACTCTTCATCCAAAGGAATCCGCTCATAAGGGATATGAAAAAGCTCTGCCCAGACATCGTAAAAGGAATAGGTGATATCCGGAAAAAGCAGCGGTTTTTCACTATTAAAAAAGGTGAGAAAGGCATTGGCCAAAACATCATCCGAGCCCACTCCCACAAAGACCTGCTCTTTTTTTACGCCGTAATAATCTGCCAGTGCCTGCCTGAGCCCGGTTACCTCCGGGTCCGGATACAGCCGCAAACTGTTTTCCTCCATTCCCCTAAGTGCCTCCATCACTCTGGGACTTGGAGAGTAAGGACACTCGTTGGTATTTAGCTTAATCAGGCGCTCCCCCTGTGGCTGTTCACCGGGAACATAGGGAGTGACTCGTCTTACCTTTTCTTCCCACTTCATTTTTTCCTCATTTCTACAGTAAAATTGACAGTATCAAAAGGAGTATACTATAGCCTTCCTTAAGTTGCAACGTAGTTTTTGGCAATCATCTCCCGCTCCACGGGAACACAGACATCCTTTTCTTTCCCAAAGCGGATACATAAGATCCGATTACCGTGAAGTCCTGCAAACAGCCGTCCGGTACGTATTTTATAATTGGTGGTATAGGATTTATTCAGCATTTTCTCGGGAATACACAAAAGATACTGTCCTCTTTTGCGCTCAATCCACAAACTCCCCAGATAGGCATAGCTTTTGCCCTCCCTGAGATTATATACCTGTACTGCTCCATAGAATAGATACATAAGCAGCCAGAAAAGATTAGCCAAAAGCACTGCTATCCCCAGAATCAGCAGGGGAAGCTTTTCCATATCATTCATAAATGGAATCATCCGTTACCTCCCAACTATGTTTTGAAGCTCTGATACGGCAAAAAGCACTGTCTTTGACAATGCTTTCAGGTAGCCGTTTTCTTAAACTTTTCTAAACTTCATTACCTACAGGCCCTCAATTAGCTTGACAGACTCAGCCATTTTAAATATCCATTGATAAAGGAATCCAGACCGCCGTCCATAACCGCATCCACGTTGCCGCTTTCCACCCCGGTACGATGATCCTTTACCATCGTATAGGGTTGAAACACATAGGAGCGAATCTGATTTCCCCATCCGATTTCCGTCACCTCACCACGGATGTCCGAAAGCTTTTCCGCATTAGCCTCCTGCTTCAGCATATATAGCTTGGATTTCAGCATCTGCATGGCCTTATCCTTATTCATATACTGGCTTCTTTCGTTCTGGCACTGAACCACGATTCCCGTGGGAAGGTGGGTGATGCGGATGGCGGATGAGGTTTTGTTAATATGCTGTCCACCGGCGCCGCTGCTTCGATAGGTATCGATACGCAGATCCTTCTCATCAATTTCCACTTCCAAATCCTCTTCGATATCCGGCATAACATCCAGTGAAACGAAGGAGGTCTGACGTTTTCCCTGAGCATTGAAAGGAGATATCCGCACCAAGCGGTGAACCCCCTTTTCCGATTTCAGGTAGCCATAAGCATTTTCTCCGTTTACCTGGAAGGTTACAGACTTGATTCCCGCCTCATCACCATCCAGATAATCCAGCACTTCTACCGAAAAGCCCTTTTTCTCAGCCCATCGGGTATACATTCGATACAGCATGGCTGCCCAGTCACAGGATTCCGTTCCTCCTGCCCCCGCGTTCAGCTTCAGGATAGCGTTATCCTTATCAAATTCGCCGGAAAGCAGGGTGGTCATCCGAATATTCTCCAGAGTCTGTGTAAAATCCTCCAGCTCTGTACGAATCTCCACCACCATTTCCTCATCCTGGGCCTCATAGGCCATCTCGATCAACGTCTCAATATCCTCGTACTGGCCGTTTAGTCGATTACAGGTATCCACTGTATCCTTTAAATTTTTCAATTCTTTCATTTTCTGATTGGAGCTATCCGGATTATCCCAGAAATCAGGTGCCTCCATCTCCCGCTCCAATTCCTCCATCCGCTTTACCTTGCCTGCAAGGTCAAAGTGAATCCCTCACTTCCGCCAATGGAGTTTTATAAGTCTGAAGCTCTGTCTTCAGCTGGTCTAATTCAACCACTTGCGTTCACCACACTTTCCTTTTTATTTTCTGCCGCAGCATTGCTTATATTTCTTTCCGCTGCCACAGGGACAGGGATCATTGGGATATACCTTAGCTTCCTCACGCTTCATCGGTGTCTTGGGGCCGGAATCATCCTTATTGGTTCCGGTAACCTTGGCTACCTGTTCTCTTTCCACCTTCTGTTCCACTCTGACATGTAGAAGAAGCTTAACCGTATCCTCCTGGATATTGGCCGTCATGTTGTCAAACATTTCATAGCCGCTCATCTTATACTCTACCAGAGGATCCTTCTGACCGTAGGCCTGCAGGCCGATACCCTGGCGAAGCTGATCCATATCGTCAATATGATCCATCCACTTTTTATCGATTACCTTTAACAGGATAACCCTCTCCAGCTCACGGATGGCCTCCGGCTCCGGAAACTGTGCCTCCTTTGCCTCGTAAAGCTTAACTGCTTTTTCCTTTAACAGCTGCTTCAGATTGTTCTTCTTTATTCCCGCCAGCTCTTCCTTTCTCACCGGCTCAAGGGGGATAATGGGCAAAAGCAAGGAATTTAATTCCTTCAAATCCCATTCACTGCTGTCTGCATCATCGGCAACCACCATATCCACAGTATTATCCACAATATCCGTAATCATTTTATAAATCACATCGCGCATGCTTTCGCCGTCCAGTACACGGCGGCGTTCCGCATAAATAATTTCTCTCTGCTCATTCATTACCTGATCATATTCCAGCAGATTCTTACGAATACCGAAATTGTTATTCTCAATTTTCTTCTGTGCGGTTTCCACTGCATTGCTTAAGGTCTTATGCTCAATTTCCTGATCCTCGGGAATCCCCAGTGCATTGAACATGGCCATCATACGCTCTGAGCCGAAAAGTCGCATCAAATCGTCTTCCAAGGAAATATAAAATTTGGATTCACCGGGATCCCCCTGACGTCCGGACCGGCCTCGCAGCTGATTGTCTATACGTCTGGATTCATGGCGCTCCGTACCAATAATCTTTAAGCCTCCTGCTTCCCTTGCCGCATCGTCCAGCTTGATATCGGTACCACGGCCCGCCATATTGGTGGCAATGGTAACTGCACCGTGAATACCTGCATCGGCAACGATTTCCGCTTCCATTTCATGGAATTTGGCATTCAGCACCTTATGGGGGATTCCCTTCTTGCGAAGCAGATTGCTGAGCTCTTCAGAAGCCTCAATGGTAATGGTACCCACCAGTACCGGCTGCCCCTTTGCATGGGCCTGTGCCACTGCTTCCACGATGGCATTCAGCTTTCCTTTTCTGGTTTTATATACGGCATCCTGTAAATCCTTACGGGCAACGGGTTTATTGGTAGGGATTTCTACCACATCCATGCCGTAAATATCCCTAAATTCCTTTTCCTCCGTGAGGGCTGTACCGGTCATGCCCGCCTTCTTGGTAAATTTATTAAAGAAGTTCTGAAAGGTAATGGTAGCCAAAGTCTTGCTTTCCCGTTTTACCTTTACATGCTCCTTGGCCTCAATAGCCTGATGTAAGCCGTCGGAATACCGCCGTCCCGGCATAATACGTCCGGTAAACTCATCGACAATCAACACCTGATCGTCCTTAACCACATAATCCTGATCCCTGAACATCAGGTTATGGGCCCTCAGAGCCAGAATGATATTATGCTGGATTTCCAGATTCTCAGGATCCGCCAGATTCTCAATATGGAAAAACTGCTCGACCTTGGACACACCCCGTTCCGTCAGATTAACGATCTTATCCTTTTCGTTTACGATAAAATCTCCTGTCTCCTCCTGAACAACTCCCATGATCGCATCCATTTTGGATAAGTCTTCCATATCCTCACCACGCTCCAGCTGGCGAGCCAGAATATCACAGGCCTCGTAAAGTCTGGTGGATTTACCGCTTTGCCCGGAAATGATCAAAGGGGTTCTGGCTTCATCGATCAATACCGAGTCCACCTCATCGATAATGGCATAGTGCAGGTCTCTCAGCACCAGCTGTTCCTTATAGATCACCATATTATCACGCAGATAATCAAACCCCAGCTCATTGTTGGTCACATAGGTAATGTCGCATCCATACTGTTCTCTTCTCTCCTCGGCAGTCAGGCCGTTTAATACCACACCTACCTTCAGCCCCAAAAATTCATGAACCTGGCCCATCCACTGGGCATCACGTCCGGCCAGGTAATCGTTGACCGTAACTACGTGAACGCCCTTTCCCTCAAGGGCATTCAGATAGGCAGGAAGGGTAGAAACCAAAGTCTTACCCTCACCGGTTCTCATTTCCGCGATACGTCCCTGATGGAGAATGATTCCCCCCATCAGCTGCACACGATAATGCTCCATTTTCAACACGCGCCTGGCTGCCTCCCGAACGGTGGCATAGGCCTCGGGAAGCAGATCATCCAAAGTTTCTCCCTGGGTCAGCCTTTCCTTATATTCTTTCGTCTTTCCTCTAAGCTGTTCATCGGATAAAGCCTCCATTTCCGGCTTCAGCTTCTCAATCTGCTCTACAATAGGCAGGATTCGTTTCAGTTCACGCTCACTATGGGTACCAAATACTTTGTCAAAAATTTTCATCTTTGTCTTCTACCTCTATTCTGCATTCTCTTTTTCAGAGCAAAACTTTAACGTATATTGTATCAGATTAGCCCGGTTTATTCAACAGGCTTGCTTTACCCATAAATCTTAAGTTTTTATGAACAAATATCAACAATTTGTACAAATATCGGCCTCTCTTTTTTTCTTGACCGCCTTTGTCCAAAATGGTATAATTATCCCGAGAAGCAAAACTATATAAATTTTAATTAAGGAGGGTTATATATTTATGGATTATTCAGCAGAATACAAACAGAAATTGGTTTCCGCCGATGAGGCGGCAAAAGTGGTTCAGTCCGGTGATTGGGTTGACTTCGGTTGGTGTACCGGTACGCCTGATGCCTTGGACAAGGCTCTTGCAAAACGTACCGACGAATTAAAGGATGTTAAGTTCCGCGGCGGCGTATTGTGCAGACCTCTTGCCATTATGGAAAGAGAGGATGCCGGTGAGCACTTTATCTGGAACTCCTGGCATATGTCCGGTATCGAAAGAAAATATATTGCCAAGGGCTGTGCTTATTACGCACCTATCCGTTATTCCGAATTACCCAGATACTGCAGAGAGATCGCTACTCCCAGTGATGTGGTGATGATTCAGGTTGCTCCCATTGACAAGCATGGCTTCTTCAACTTCGGACCTAATGCTTCCCATCTTTCCGCTATCTGTGAAAGGGCAAGAACCATCGTTGTTGAAGTAAATGAAAATATGCCCCGCTGTCTGGGTGGTTTTGAAAATGGTATCCACATTTCCCGTGTAGATTACATTGTTCAGGGCGAAAATCCCACTATTGCAGAGCTGGGTGCTGCCGCTCCTTCTGAAGTAGATAAGGCTGTTGCCAAGCTGATTGTTAACGAGATTCCCAATGGTGCCTGCTTACAGCTGGGTATCGGCGGTATGCCCAACGCCGTAGGCTCCATGATTGCAGAGTCTGACCTGAAGGATTTAGGTGTACATACCGAAATGTATGTTGATGCTTTCGTTGATATTGCTAAGGTAGGAAAGATTACCGGTGCCAACAAAAACATCGACCGTTTCCGTCAGACCTACGCATTTGCGGCAGGTACCAAGAAACTGTATGATTATATTGATGATAACCCGGAGCTGTTAAGCGCTCCCGTTGACTATACCAACGATATCCGCTCTATCTCCGCACTGGATAACTTTATCTCCATTAACAATGCGGTAGACATCGACTTATTCGGCCAGGTAGGAGCTGAATCCTCCGGTATTAAGCATATCAGTGGTGCCGGCGGACAGCTTGACTTCGTACTGGGTGCTTATCTATCCAAAGGCGGAAAGAGCTTTATCTGTCTTTCCTCCACCTTCAAGGATAAAGAAGGCAATCTGAAATCCAGAATCATGCCTACCCTGAATACCGGTTCTGTAGTAACCGATACACGTACTAACGTTCACTATGTGGTTACTGAGCATGGTATGGTTAATCTGAAGGGTCTGTCCAGCTGGCAGAGAGCCGAGGCTCTGATTTCCATCGCTCATCCTGATTTCAGAGATCAGCTGATTAAGGATGCTGAGAAAATGAACATCTGGAGAAGAAGCAATAAATAAGGTTAAGGGAAAACAAAGGCCGAAGCTATGGAGCTTTGGCCTTTTTCATTATCTTCTGCTTTTTTTCGCCTGTTCAAAAATCTTCCAAAAGGCCTCCCTATAGGGTGGTCTGGCCACTCCGTACTCGGTAACGATGGCGGTAATCAAATCATGGTCGGTAACGTCAAAGGCCGGATTGAACACTTTTATTCCCTGGGGCGCCATCCGCTGACTGTACCACATCTCGGTAACCTCCTCCGGCTTTCTTTCTTCAATGGGAATCTGGCTGCCGCTTTCCAGACTCATATCGATGGTGGAGGTTGGTGCGCAGACATAGAAGGGCACATTATACCGTTTTGCCACTGCCGCCACTACACTGGTGCCGATCTTATTAGCCGTATCTCCATTGGCTGCCACTCGGTCACAGCCCACAAAAACCGCATTTACCCAGCCGTTTTTCATCACCATGCCAGACATATTATCGCAGATTAGGGTCACATCCACTCCTGCTGAATGAAGCTCATAGGCAGTCAGCCTGGCTCCCTGCAAAAGCGGTCTGGTTTCATCCGCAAAAACCCTGAACTTATAGCCTCTCTCCTGCCCCAGATAAATGGGAGCTGTCGCCGTTCCGTATTTACTGGTGGCCAGCTGTCCCGCATTACAGTGGGTCAAAATTCCATCCCGGGGCTTCACCAGGGAAAGACCGTATTCTCCAATCATTTTGCATGTCCAAATATCTTCTTCCTTAATGGCAAGAGCTTCCTGCTCCAAAGCCTTCAGCAGACCGGGAAGAGGCTTTTTACGGTTTTTAAGGCAAGTCCTCTCCATTCGGTTTAACGCCCAGGAGAGGTTGACCGCCGTAGGGCGGGAGGAATCCAGATAAGCCTTTTGTTGCTGAAACTCCCGGTAGAATTCCTCAAAATTCCCGGCTTCAATCTGTGAAGCCAAAATATATATCCCAAAGGCTGCCGCCACGCCGATGGCAGGAGCCCCTCTCACCTTCAGCAGGTAAATAGCCTCCCAGATTTCCCGCGCAGTTTTCAGCCGGATAAGCTCAGTTTCCCCCGGCAGCTTCGTCTGATCAATAATCACCAGCTCTTTTGACTTCAGATCAATATCTACGGTTTCATAGTCCAGAATCGATTTCTTTTCCATAGTCAGTTCCTCCCTTTATGGCCGCATCCCATTTCCTTTTGGATAATTCGATTAAAATTGAAGGCAAACAAAAGACCGGTAGTCAGAGCGGCCAGGATATCTGCAATAGGCTGTGCATAATAAATTCCCATTACTCCAAAGAATTTAGGCAAAACCAAAGCCAGAGGAATCAACAAGATAATCTTGCGAAGCAGTGCCAAAAATAAGGATATTTTTGCCTGTCCCATTCCCATAAAAGCGGACTGGCATACCATCTGTACTCCAAAAATCCAGATTCCTGCCATGAATATGGGCATCACCTGCCCTACCAGCTGAATTAATTCTTCATCCTGAGTAAACATTCTTGCAAAAATCTCCGGGAAAAAAACCGTAATCAGGCAGGACAGGGTAGAGGCCGTCAAAATGATTGCCGCTGAAACCCTCAAAGTCTGCACAATCCGCTCTCTGTTGTGAGCGCCAAAATTGTAGCTGATGACAGGCTGAGTCCCCTGCTGAACCCCCTGCAGTGGCACAACAATCAGCTGCATAACGCTTTGCATAATGGTAAGGGAGCCCACATATAAATCCCCTCCATATTGCTGTAATCCACTGTTTAAAACGATGGAAACCAGACTTTCTGTGGACTGCATGGTAAAAGGGGCTATTCCTAACGCTGCCACACTTCCCATAATCTTCCAGTCCGGCTTCAGGTTCCATACTCTGATCCGAATACCGGAACGCTTTGACGCCAGAAAGGCTACTACCCATAGGCAGCTGCAAAGCTGGGAAAGCAGTGTGGCAAGTGCCGCTCCCCTTACCCCCATGCCGAATCCGAAGATAAGGATGGGATCCAACAGAATATTGATTACCGCTCCAATCAGTACCGACAGCATGGCGGTACGGGATTTCCCCTGTGAGGTAATAAACATATTCAGTCCCAGCGACAGCTGCACAAAAATGGTTCCCCACAGATAAATTCCCAAATAATCCATTGCATACCCAATGGTATTTTCACTTCCCCCAAAGGCCATAATCACCGGCTCCTTTGTCAGCTGAAAGAAAACCGTTAAAATCAGAGAAAAGCAAAGCAGCATGGTAACTGCATTTCCCAAAATCTTCTCTGCCATATCTCTTTTGCCTTTTCCCAACCAGATGGCGGCCCTGGGAGCTCCACCCATCCCTGCAAAGGCACTGAAGGCTGATATAATGGTAATTATGGGAAAGCATATCCCTATACCGGTAAGTGCTGTTCTTCCCACCTGTGGAATATGGCCGATATAAATACGATCCACAATACTGTAAAGAACATTGACGGCCTGGGCAATCACTGCCGGAACAATCATACTAAACATCAAGGGCCCCAAAGGAGCAGTCCCTAATCTTTCATCCTGATAATTCTCCGTAACCATTACCTCCCTTATCCCCGATAAAAGGGCATCCTTATGGATGCCCTTAATGGTTTAGTTTTCTTATTCATTTTACATCAGATTAAGCTTTTTCGCAACTAATTCACGCCCACCTCAAGCTTCATATCTCCCTCCTTTATCCATCCCTTCTTTCGCATAAGCTCTGAAATCCCAAAGGAAAGGACTGCCGGAATAAAAATCTGAACCAATAAAATTTTCCCTAAAACGATTGCCGGGGCTTCCCCTGCTTCTACCATAACCTGCCAGGTATTAATCTGCCCTACCAGACCCGCTGTTCCCATACCCGACCCGGTAGGATTATTGGCCATCTTAAATACCAGGGTTGAAAGCGGTCCTGTCACTGCGCTGGTTATGATGGCAGGAAGCCAGATAACCGGTTTTTTTACTATATTTCCAATTTGAAGCATGCTGGTTCCCAGTCCCTGAGCTAAAAGACCGTTAACCCGGTTTTCCCTGAAGGAGGCCACAGCAAATCCAATCATATTTGCTGTACATCCTGCTGTTGCCGCTCCCGCTGCCAGACCTTCCAGACCGAGGATGATTCCTAGGGCAGCAGAACTGATGGGAAGGGTTAAAATCATCCCCATTAACACAGAAACTACAATTCCCATCAAAAAGGGGGCCTGAATAGTTCCCCAATTTACCAATGTTCCCAGCCAGATCATAAAAGCTGAAATAGGCGGCCCCAGAATCAGACCCACTGCACTGCCGGATATAATGCAGCAAAAAGGGGTAATCAGAATATCTACCCTGGTTTTTCCCGAAATAAATCTTCCTATATAAATGCTCACCATAGCGGCCAGAAAAGCCCCTAAAGGTTCCCCCGGGCCTGATAAAACAATTGCTCCCTCCACGAAAACCATACCTGTCAGAATTTTGGAAGCGACGGCTCCTACCATGCCGGAAACGGTAGCAGAAACCAGTACCAGAGGCTCCGCTTTCAAACGCAGTGCTGTCCCACATCCGATTCCCGCTCCGGTAACTGCTTGGGCCAGCTTACCCATGATAACCATAAAGCCTCCCATATTTCCCGGAATCAGACTCCCTATCTGCGTGATTATGGTTCCAATAATCAATGTGGCAAACAGGCCCACAGCCATACCACTTAATCCCTCAATAAAAACTTCCTTAACTACTTTTCTCATCCTGCTCTAATCCTCGGTTTTCAACCTGCTCCTTATATATGTGTATTCATATGTCTTGTCACTTAGAATACTTTAACACGATTTAAGCCGGATTACAAGTTATACTATATCCCCCATTCCAATAAAAGATAGTCTGTAAGCGCTGCCAGAAACTCTGTGTTCGTGGGCTTACCCTGGTCAGAATGTACCCGATACCCAAATACCTTTTCCCATTCCTCCTGATTTCTCCCATTCCAGGCTAAAGTAATTGCATGACGGATACCATGCTCAACTCTTCCTGCCGTTGTCTGGTGCTTGGCTGCAATAGCCGGGTACAGCAGCTTAGTTACACTTTCCAAATCCTGGGGCATCTCAAGGCATTGCATGATTCCTGTTTTTATATAGGAAAAGCCATTTAAATGCCGTCCTATTCCCAAACGGGTGAGGTAGTGTCCCACCGATGGCCTCTGAACGGCTGTATAGGTCTTTTCTTCACCGAAGGACAGGGTTAGCTTCAACCCCCTGTTTTCCTTCAGCATTTCAAATAGCTGCAAAAAGTTTTCCGCCGTCCAATTCTCACAACTGATGCTTTCTTCCTGAACCGTTTCCACTTCCATACTGCTTATCATCCTTTTTTCCTACCTTTCCCTCTATTCATGACATCTTTTATCCACTTTGTTCTTTACATTTTTCGAGCAGAATGTTAAAATTTTATCGCGCTAAAACATTACCTTGCTAATATTTCACACATTTTATCAATAAAAGAGGAGTTTTGTCAGCATGATGGAAAACGAAAATTTAAAAAAATTATCTCTGACTTTAGTGTCACATCACACCAATCCCATGGATAATCTTCGCGAAAATCTTCTGATGTATATTGCCCAGCCGGATATAACCCTGAAGGGACTGGCCGATGCCTCCGGTGTTTCCATTGATACTCTGAAATCTTTGCTTTACGGCAAGGTAACCGACTGTAAAATTTCTACTGCGGAAAAGCTAGCCTGTGCTCTTGGTGTCGGCATAACGGAGCTGATTGGCTCTAAGTCGGTTGACCCCATTACCATAAATAATGTTGCAAATTGCCGTCTTTTACCGGAGCATCAGCTGTATCTGGTGCGCTGGTTCATTACCCGCCAGGTAGATATGGTACTGAAGTATAAAAAACGGGGAGAAAAGGTTATCTCTGTGATTAAACCCCTGCTTAGAAACAATTCGTTGAAAATGACCAATATGATGGAGCCTTTATGTATAGACCATCTTCCTGAAAATGTAAAGGCCAACGTTTTTTTGGGCCTGGAGCTGACCTGCGACCACTATATGCCCTATTTTTCTCCCTATGATGTGCTTTTACTGGCAGCTGACCGTGAGGGACTGGATGGAGAGTTTTGTGCCATAATCTATTATGATACTATTTTCATTGTCCGAAAGCATATCTATACAGAAGAGGGACAGACCCAGGTAGAATATCTGGGACTCTTCGACCCTGCATTTCGCATAAAGGAGCAGGATGTAGACAGTAAAATCGGCTATGTGGTGGATGTCTATCACCCCTGATATGGATCCAAGCAGGGACTGTCATTCTTCTTTTTCTTTTTCAATTTGTCAAAGAAGGCAAGCTATGCTAGAATGGAAGAGAATTATGGGCGGCGTTGTGCCCGCGTCAGGAAAGGATTTCATCAAATGAAGAAGGCTCTTATCATCGGCGGCGGCCCTGCCGGTCTTACTGCTGCTTATGAACTGTTAAAAAGAGGGACGGATATCCAGGTTACCCTGCTGGAGGAAAGTGACTGCTTCGGTGGGATTTCCAAAACCGTCAATTATAACGGCAATCGAATGGATATGGGGGGACACCGGTTTTTTTCCAAGATTCCGGAGGTCAATCAGTGGTGGGATAATCTGCTTCCCATGCAGGGGGCTCCCACCTATGATGATATCGTACTGCAGCGTTCAATGCCGCTTTCTGTCGGAGGCCCGGATCCGGAGAAGGAGGACCGGGTAATGCTCACTAGGAATCGGGTATCCCGTATCTTTTTTGAAGATAAATTTTATGATTATCCTATTTCTCTTAAGCCTGAGACCTTCAAAAATTTTGGTATGCTTACTACCCTGAAGGTAGGCTTCAGTTATCTGGCCTCTGTTTTTCACAAGCTGCCGGAGGATAACCTGGAGAATTTCTATATTAACCGTTTCGGCCGTAAGCTGTATTCCATGTTTTTTGAATATTATACAGAAAATCTCTGGGGCCGCCATCCCAGTGAAATTGATGCCTCCTGGGGAGCCCAACGGGTAAAGGGCATTTCCATTTTTGCCATTATTAAGGATGTGCTGGGAAAGGTCTTTAAGGTAAAAAATCGAAAGGTGGAGACCTCCCTTATTGAAGAATTTAAATATCCAAAGCTGGGGCCCGGTCAGCTCTGGGAAGTAACTGCAGATGAAATTGTGAAAATGGGCGGTACCATTTTAAAGCAGGCCAGGGTAACCGGACTGCACAAAAATGCCGATAACGTCATTACCTCCCTGACCTACCGGAAGGATGGGCAGGAATATACCTTGGAGGGGGATTATTTCATCTCTTCCATGCCAGTGAAGGATTTGGTGGCCGGAATGAACGATGTCCCCGCCAATGAAGCAAGAATTGCTGCCGGCCTTCCCTATCGGGATTATATGACTCTGGGGGTATTGCTCCCAAAAATCAATTTAAAAAATAAAACAGAGATTAAGACTATTGGAAATATCGTTCCTGACTGTTGGGTTTATGTTCAGGATCGAAGGGTAAAGCTGGGACGTTTCCAGATTTATAATAACTGGTCTCCTTATATGATTAAGGATTTGGAAAACACAATCTGGATTGGGCTGGAATATTTTGTCAATGAGGGAGATTCATTCTGGAATATGACAGAGGAGGAGTTCTCTCAGGTGGGAATCAGGGAAATGATTCAGCTGGGACTGATTGATTCTGCCGATCAGGTTATAGACACCCATATGGAAAAGGTGAAAAAGGCTTATCCTGCCTACTTTGATACCTATGATGAAATGGATACTTTGGTGGCTTATCTGAAATCCATCGACAACCTCTACTGTGTGGGACGTAACGGCCAGCACCGCTATAACAATATCGACCATTCCATGTGTACCTCCTTTGAAACGGTAAAGAATATTTTAAATGGAGAAAAAAATAAGGATAACATCTGGAATGTGAATACAGAAAAGGAATATCATGAGTCCTCTGCCGAAGAGGTGGCAGAAGTAGACTAAAGCCAAAAGAGGTGACGTCCCCGGACGCCGCCTCTTTCTTATACTTCTTGTACATTTATACATAAATAATCTGTATCTGACAGGATCATACTATATCGTATAGACATAAATCCTATAGGGTGAGGCTTCATGGGAATAGACTCCTTTCAGCCTAAGTCCCAGTTCATCTGCATTTTCTACCTCAATTCGGGAAAAGATATAGGTTCCTCCCAGTTCTTTAAAGGCCGGAGAATCCATATATAGCTTATGATCTTCCAAAGTCAGATTTCGTACCGGCTGATAGGTATTTTCTCCATTCCCGGAATAAAGGTAGGCTCTGGCTCCCCAGGTATCGTAAAGAGCAGCAAATTCCTCTGATTTTTCCAAAGCAGGCTCTATCACCCGACGAAAGCTTTCTTTATATTCCTGGCTGTACATTCCCAAATAACCGTCCAGGGTGGCAATACCGTTATACTGGAGCACCGCCGGGTGCATACCGTAGGCAGCTGCCCACTCTCCCTGGTAATCTATTTCTTCTTTTATCTGCTCAAATAAATCCTCTGAATAAAATTCTCCAAAGGATAGCTGACTGCTCTTCTCTTTCTTTAACAGCTCGTAAGCGTGATGGTAGACATTGCTGTAAAAATCATTATATACCTGTGGTGCAAGCATACAGATTAAGGTTCCTATTAAGGCCACACTGTAAGCAGCTTTCCTTCCCACAGTTCTTTTCTTTTCCCCAAAAAGGAATATCTTTTGGAGACATAAAAAGAACAGCAGATACCATAAAAAAGGATTAAAGTAAATGGTCCGGTTAAACTGAAAGCCGGTTAAGGGCGGAAGCAGTGCTTCAAATAAGTCCCGAAAAGACTTATAGTCGTAAAAGCCGTAAACCAGACAGTTAAACAGAATCAACAAAAAAACCAGATTGACAGGCTCCCGGTAAACAGTCTCCTTCTTTCCCTTCCTGATCAGATTCAGATTCACTGCCAAAATCACCACAAGACAAATCCAAAGAATCCAGTATCCGTGGGAATCCGCCCCATGAAATACAGGGGTGGTCATTCCTTCCAGTACCTTATCCAGTACCTCACTGGGAGAAGAGTCTGCATTGACCATAGTGCTGCGGATGGTCAGAGTATCTCCAAACAGCATTTCCCGAAACAGCCGATATTCCCAAACCATATATCCTGCTGCCAGTACCGGTACTGCTGCAGTCAGCGAGAGAGGGAATTTCCTGCTTCGAATCCAGAGAATAGTTACGGCACAGACCAGGTAGGCCAGCATAAAAAATCCGAAATAAGAAAAATAGGAAATAAACGGATAAGCAAAAAGGGCAATATACCACACCGGCTTAGGCTTCAGATAAATCCGCCGCAGGATTACCACCGCCAGAGGAATAGAGGTAAAAGCAATCCCATAGGCCGGAAAAACCGGAATCAGGCAAAAGCCTGCTGCCACCAGCCAGATTAAGCCGCGGAAACGAATATATTCCTGCCCGTAAACCTCCTTTGCCAGAAGCAGACTTCCACCAAAGCCAATAAGAATTTTTAATATATAGCCTGTAACGTAGGCTGCATAGGGCTGCAATACCGCATAGAGCAGATTATAGAGGGAAAACTCACTTCCCAGTGTATCCCTGCTGACTCCCCCCAGCATAGGGGCGGGTATCCCCTGGGAGAAAAACAGGCCTGCCTTTTTCAGCATGGTATTGTGTGCCACAAATAAATCCAGATTATCATGTATGGCCACAAAACTGTGTTCTCCCCAGGCTGTCATTACCACAAGCTGTACCAGAAACAAAGCCGCAATAACAAGTACATACCAGTTTTGCTTTAATCCTTTTTTATTCATCGGACTCTCCCAAACGATACTTTTTCTTTTCCATCAGATCAGCAATGGTAACCCCGTCAACCACCATATTGATTGCTCCCGCCAGCTTCTTCCACACATCTAAAGTCTCGCATTCGTCACAGCGTTCACATTGATTCACCTCATCCTCCAGACAGGCTACGGGGCTTAAATTCCCCTCAGTCAGCCGAAGAATCATTCCTACCGTATATTGAGAGGGGTCTTTGGACAGATGATAGCCTCCCTGGGCCCCTCTTACGCTTTTTACATATCCGGCCTTATTTAACATTCCGATAATCTGTTCCAGATATTTTTCCGATATTCCCTGACGCCTTGCAATATCCTTTACTTTAATACTTTCTCCGGTATTGTGCATAGCCAGATCCACCATGACCTGTACAGCATAGCGCCCCTTTGCTGAAATTTTCATTGGACCTCCATTCTTAACATCCGTTGCTCATTTGTTGTATTGATGTTAAATATCAATCCTGAATAATTATACTGTCTTCATATTGTGCACCGATAAATTCCTTGACCTCCCAGGAGTGCAGCACCTGAAGAAGCAGGGTGATTCCCTCCTCTCCGGCAGCATCCTCCCGGACAGCCAGAATCCGGCTTAACCCTGCGGCCGCCATAGAATCCTTTGCTTCCAGGGCCAGATATTGACCAGGTTCCAAACCGGCTTCTAAAAAATATCCCGTGGTAACCAAAACCAGATCCAGTTCGTTTCGGGAATTTACCAGCTCACTCTCTTCCATTGGTACCAGTTCCAGCCCATAAGGATTGGCGGTCACATCCTCCCACACTGCCAGCAAATCCACATCCTGTGCCAATTCCAGCAGACCTTCCTGCCAAAGCAGCAGCAGAGCCCTGGCGTAGCCCGTAGGATTCAGGGGTACACCGATGCGGCTTCCCTGCTGAAGCTCATCCAGAGATACTGTTTTCCCCGGATAGATTCCCATAGGCTCATAGTAGACGGCTCCGGCATTGACTAAATTCGTATCTTTTTCCTGATTATAACGTTCCAAATAAGCAGCGTGCTGAAACAGATTAGCCTGTACCTCACCTGCCAGCACCATGGCATTAGGTGACTCATAATCTTCACAGCTGACCGTTTCCAGCACATATCCCTGCTGTCTGAGAATGGGTGCAGTCGCCTCCAGAAGCTCCCGATCCAAACTTCCCACTGTGGCGACTCTTACAGTTCCCTTCACCGGAAGCTGTACGTCCTCTTCATTAGTGACATCTATGTCATCAGCAACGACCTTGTCAGTCAATGCAGCCTCTCCCGCTTTCGGCAGGGCATAGGTAATATGAATCTGTCTCCTTTCCTCCTCCGTCCGGGCTTCCTCTGTCTCTGCCGTCTGTTTTGCCAACTCCTGTGCAGAAGCATTATCCTTCTGTCCACACCCTGCAGACAGTGCCAGCAGCAACAGGGACAGCAGCATTTTAAGTTGAATTTTATGTGTTCTCATGGAATACTCCCTTTTTCTCAGCTTTAAAATTTTTAATTTTCATACTGATATCTTTATAATTGTATCAAAATTTTTTGCTTTTGTACACTGGATTAAACCTGCCTTCTAAGATATACTATCTTTAACAATCAGAGAAAAATAAATGCGGCAGCTGTTTTATGTTGTTCAGAAAGGATGTATCATGGTATATTTAATTCTTTTACTTTCGTTTATTGGATTTGAATTATATTTAAAAGCCCGTGCCCAAAAGGAGCTTTCTTCTTCTGAATCCATAGTTGCTTTTGGAGGAAAAATCAGACTCCATCAATACCATAATCAGGGGGCTTTTTTAAATATGCTTCAATCCAGACGAAGATTTCTGCTTCTCCTTTCCTGTCTGTTGACCCTTGCCATTGGATGCCTGTTTCTTATTACCTTATTCAGACACGGAAATCATCTGCTAAAGCTGGGGCTCACTCTGCTTCTGGGGGGTGCCTTCTGCAATACCTACGATCGTTTAAAAAAGAAATATGTAGTGGATTACTTTTCCTTTCATACTCCTTTTCCTGCCCTGAACAGAATCGTCTTTAATCTGTCCGACTTTGCGATTTTAATTGGTTCTCTTCTTTCGGTTATGGGCAGCTGACTGATGTACCGCTGTTTTTTCTGAATTTCTATCCGGATTTATCCGGCTCTTTTTGCATATTTTCCTCCAAAGTGTAAACACTAGGACAAGGTGACCCGATTAGCCGGACACTGATTGATAGAATGCAGGAGGTTATGTATGTCCAATTCCCAGCCTGAGCTTCAGCTGAGTACATCTTTACAAAAGAATAAGGAGCTGCTCCATCGGCTCCTTCCTCTGGATGACAGCTTTGACTTTGTTAGCAGAGAAATCAACTTGGGGAATACTCCCTGTTTTTTTCTTGCCATAAATGGTCTTTGTGATTTTGATGTAGTGCTTAAAATTTTTTCTGAAATTCAGCTGTCTGATTTTAAGGAAGCCGGAAAAAGTCCGGCTCAGACTCTTCCCCAGCAGGTTAAGGATCAGTTTCTCTATACCCAGGTCAGCTTTTCTTCTTCCCCTGAAGAATTGATTTATTCTCTGCTTTCCGGCCCGGCCATTCTTCTTATTGACGGGTATGCCCAGGCACTGATTATCGACACCCGAGAATATCCTGACCGAAGTACGGAAGAACCGGACAGCGAGAAGGTGATTCGGGGTTCTAAGGATGGCTTTGTGGAAAATCTGGTGACCAACTGCTGCCTGATCCGCCGCAGGCTGAGAAATCCCGATCTTACTTTTTCCTTAAGTACAATCGGTACCCTAAGCCACACCGACGTTACTCTGGCCTACCTTAAGGATTCCTGTGACCACAAGCTTTTGCAGGAAATTCAGGAGAAGCTGGCTTCTCTGGATACTTCCTGCCTGACCATGGGAATCCAGAGTCTGAAAGAGCTTCTGGTGAAAAAATCCTTTTTCCATCCCATGCCGGGTTTCTTCCTGACAGAAAGACCGGATGTGGCCTGCAGTTATCTGTCGGAGGGATATATCCTGGCCATGGTGGATAATTCTCCCTTTGCTCTGATCCTGCCCTGCAACCTGTTTCAGTTTACCCAAAGCCCGGAGGACTATTATAAAAGTCCTCTGGTAGGAACCTGGCAGAGACTGGTGCGTTTCATCTGCCTGCTGATCAGTCTTTTGCTGATGCCTTTGTTTTTGCTCCTGGCCCAGAATCCCCACTGGCTTTCTCCTCCCTTCCAGGGATTGATTCCCCAGGACAGCTCTCCCCTGGCACTGTTTATCTATGTCCTCTTCGTTGAACTGGGGCTGGATCTGTTTAAATATGCTTCTTCCCATACTGCCTCCGGCTATTCCGGTGCTCTGGCCATTGTAGGCGGTCTGCTGATTGGAGATACAGCCATTGGACTGGAGTGGACCAATGAAGAAGTGATTTTCTACGGAGCTGCCACCCTCCTTGCCACTTTAGGTCTGGTCAGCGTGGAGCTGGGAGATGCCATCCGTCTTTATCGGCTCTTCTTAATCCTGTTGACCGGCTTCTTTCCTCCCTGGGGCTTTTGGGCCGGGCTGGCACTGGTGCTGCTTTCCATTCTCTCCACACCCAGCTTCGGGAAAAAAAGCTATTTCTGGCCTCTTTTTCCCTTTAACTGGTCTGCCCTGAGGACTCTTCTGTTTCGCTATCCTACCTTTATGGCTCAGCCGGAAAAGAAAAACCATGCAGAAGGGAAAAGAAAATAGGGACTGTGTATGCAGTCCCCCTTAATTTCCCATCCGGGCATATATTGCTGCCACCTTTTCCGGACGTTCCGGACAGTAATCACAAAAAGTCTTGGAGGCTATTTCACAATTTAAAGCCTCATCATGATAAAAGCAATAGCTGCATCGAATCATAAATACCTCTTAAGACAATCAACTATCGCCTGACAATATGGTACATAATTTCCATTATCTTTATTTGAGTAGTAGTAAATTAAATCCCTGATTTCATCTTCTGTATACTCTTCTTCATCACAAACCTCTGAACTTTGTATTGCGTCTCTGCGATTTCTTTCTAAGTAAAAGCTGTCTAAGCCTAAATGCCTAATCATCT
The DNA here is from genome assembly GCA_051891855.1 of Lachnospiraceae bacterium. GTDB lineage: Bacteria > Bacillota > Clostridia > Lachnospirales > Lachnospiraceae > SFDP01. The sequence goes on from JBJFFP010000061.1 coordinate 30,026, forward strand.
CCTGGGCAATATTAGCATCCGGGCGTCCCTGTACACTATGTATTTTCCCACTAGCAGAATACCTAAACATATCTTCCACTCCTGCATCTGTGGGCGGTATCATATCCTTAATCCACCAATCCTCTTTTTTATGCCCACAATATTCATCCATAATAAGCTTTCCTTCACCATTACATGAAGCCAGCATATTGGTATATTCCAAATCAATATTTCTGAAACGCCCTTTAGGCCAAAAATGCTCTATATGTGAACTATCAGTAGATATTCTTTTCATGCAATAACAACATATATTCCCTTGTTCTTCTACCAAATTATCTCGAAGATGCCGTCGACGCATTATACCAGCCTCATCCTCTGTAGCAAAATCATCTTTGTAATGTGCCGTTCTCCCATTTTCAGTCTCAAAATTTTGTTTCCAAACTTCAAACCATTCTGGTGCTCCCTGTTTAGTTATTCTTTTCATGCCGCTTACCTCTTGCGATTAATATTCTTGCTTTTGAAATTCCATCAGCATGACCATCTGTTATATTATCCAATAAATCGGCAATCTCTTCTGCCTGTTTATATTTTTTTTCATCAATATATCCATACATTTTGTGGAGTAAATTCTTAACCTCATTATTCACTGAGGAAGTATGCATTATTTCTTCCAGTATTACATTTGTATCCCAACCAATAAGAGACTTATATTGATGAATGATAACCTTCTCATTCTCTCTCAGCATATAAAACATATTAAAATCACCATTCAGCTCGCCCAATATCTGTGGTGAATGTGTTGTAATAATAAACTGAATATTTGGAAAGGTTTTCTTCAAGACTCCCATTACTTTTCTCTGCCATGAAGTATGCATATGGAGATCTAATTCATCAATCAAAACAACGCCTTTACCATCAAGTGGATTAGCAAGCTGAGGGTTGGCTAAAGCCATTCTCCGTGCAAGGTCCCCAAATAAAGCAAGTGTACACTTTTCCCCGTCTGACAACTGTTTTATATTTAAAGATTTCCCATTTTTTTTCACTTTCATTGCCAATGGATTTCTATCAATATGAATATCTGTAAATCCATCCAACATCGCAAGCATTGCCTTTTTTACAGCTAATAAATCTCTGTCTTCATATTCAGAAGCTGCCCTTACTTTTTCTTGATTTTCAAAATCTTCTTGATTACGAAACCATATAAATAAACTTTTAAAATCAATTTTACTCTCTATTGCTTTATCAAATGCACTGAGTTTTGTAAACTCCTCCTTCTGAGAAGCTCTTAACGGAATATCAAAAACTGATCTATTAACACCGTAATTTACAAAAACCGGCATATTTTTTGTATCTTTATTTTCTATCCAGTTTCCTTTGCCATCATCATATCCTTTTTCTATATAATTTTCTTCAAACAAAGAAACTAATTCTCTTAAGTTGTCCGAATTATGTTTTCTTCCTTCAGCTCTGGAAATAGATCGTGAATATTGTTTAACAATGCCATCTTCAAACTCAAATTCAATACCTATTCTTGCTGAAGACTTTCCAAAACTAATATCATCATACTCTAGTTGTGCCAATTTCTTTTTCGATGACAGCAACTGTATTATATTAGCATAAATTAAATCAATTGCGCGTAAAACCGTTGATTTTCCCACTCCATTTATACCAAATATAACAGTACTCTTTCCATCAAAAGATAACTTTAAATTTTCTATTCCTTTAAAATTAGAAATATTTACAGTTTTTACTTTCATCCCGCACCTCATTACACGCTAAACTAAGTATAGCCTATTATACCATACTTTACTCTAAATCAAATATTTAAATTGAGGATTGTGAATTAAACGAATTAAAGTATAGGGGAGGACTCGGTCATATCCGCTGTCTATCCCCTCGGCCTTTGCTGACAGTTCTTCCATCCGCAGGGTAATTCCGTCCACCTCTTCTGTTATTCCAATTCACTGCATATTTACAACTCTATAAACCCATATCTACCCGAGCCGTAACCAGTAACTTTCCTAAATACTTTTGCAGCCTTCATCGTATTGATAATATTCGTTGCTTTTGATTTCGAACAGTTTAACCATTCCTGAACATTTGCCTGTCCAAATGGAACACCTGTGCCACATGCACAAAATACCTGTTCAATATTCTTGATAAACTTATCTGTTATTTCCGCTTCTCTGAATAATGGCATATATTTTTCAAAAGTGTTGCTTACTTTCTGAGCATTATTGATTACTTTTTCAGCCACATTGCTTACTCCTTTAAGGGTGTTGCACATATTTTTCGTAACATTGCTTACTTGTAACTATTCAGCACCCCGTTTGGGGCACATTAATTTTGGTCAAAACGGAGAAAATAAAATTTCTGTTTTGCCATGGCTTTATTACGAAAAGTGGATAACTTTTCAATGCAACTGCCAAGTGCTTTTTGTTTGTGGATTACTAAACCATAAATCCTCAATTATAGCCAGATAACGTACTATTTGTGGATTTTATCCGAGTGTTATCGGTAGTTATTCTCTGGGTTTTACTGTTTATCCACCGTCATTTTGACAGTACCCCCAAACGTCACGATTCGCTTTTTTGCACATTTTCCGTTAAAATAGAAGTATCAAATTTTAACGGAAGGTGGTCTGATTGACAAAAGACGAAATGAACAAGCAGTTATTACAGCAGGTTAATTCATTAACCTCAACTGTAGATTCCCTGAATGCTACAATCAATGTGCAAACACAGTTAATCGCTCGGCTCAATCAGACAATACAGCAACTGAAAGAACAGCTTAATAAGAAATCTAAAAACAGTTCAAAACCACCTTCAAGTGATGGCTATAAAAAACCTGCTCCTAAGAGTCTGCGCAAACCATCCGGCAAAAAGGTCGGTGGACAGAATGGACATCAGGGGACACATTTGGCGATAATAACAGCTCCGGATGAAATAGTCAAACATATGCCATCCGCATGTGAAGGCTGCCAGTATTATCAGATGTGCAAAGGTACTGCATGTATCGCTGAGAAACGACATGTCATTGATGCTGTCGTTACAGTAAATGTTAAGGAGCATCAGTCGTTGGCAATCCCAGTCTGTATGCTGCATGGAGATACCCTAAGAGGTGCTTTCCCTTCTGCTGTAAAAGCAGCCGTACAGTATGGTGAAAACCTGCAGGCATTATCTGTTGCATTAAATACTGTGGGTGCAGTCAGCATCAAACGTACCCATGAGATTCTTTCCGGAGTATTTAACATTCCGATTGCAACAGGCACGATCAGCAGTATGGTAAAAAGATGCGCTGACCGTCTGGGCGAAACAGTAGGTAAGATCAAGGATAAGATAATCGGTTCCGCACTTGGACATTTTGATGAAACCGGAACCAGAGTGGATAAAAAACTCTGGTGGGTTCATGATGCCTCAAACTGTGAATACACCTATCTTGATATCCATCCCAAACGAGGGACTGCAGGCATGTGGCAATGTGGTATTCTCCCAGAATTCAAAGGGATTGCCATGCATGACTGCTGGGCTTCCTACTGGAA
>JBJFFP010000062.1:0-6029 GCA_051891855.1 Lachnospiraceae bacterium
TTCCTTCCAGAACCAGTGTAGCCGTTCCTACCGCTGTGTTGTTTTCATAGCGGATAGTATATTCGGTCTTTGGCTGTTCAGCCGGTTCCTGCGTACTGGCAGTCACTGCCTGATAGATCAGGCCCTTCTTCTTGTAGGTTACGCTGAGAGCCTCCTGGGTCATTCCCTCTGGTGCAGCTGCCGCAGCCTGATCCCAGATGAGCGTCTTCATTCCCTTTACGGTTACCTTGCTCATGGAAACCTCTTCCAAGTTGGGATCCTTCTTACCGATGATCAGCTTAATCTCTTTCTCACCGGTATAGTTCCCCTTACCTACAAGAGTCAGTTTAATTTCCGTTTTTTCATTTGCCTTTCCGGTGAAGGCCGTTTTGTCTGCCTTCTGGGCGATGTACTCCTTCACATAGAAATCTTTATTGTTTACCAGCTTCTTGCCCTTCCAGGTGACTACCGGAATGGGTGTTTGATTTTTACCGGTATAAGTAACCGTAAGATCATCTGCTGCGATATCCTCATTATCGGTAAAACTTATTTTTTCAATCTGGTAATAAATGGTATAGGTTCCCGTATAGTTCCCCTTCATCTTAATAATCATCTGGGGAGCCTTTTTGGCATTGAAGCTAGGATCCTTAATCTCAGAAGGGTCTACGGTTCCTCCCAGACTCATCAGCTGTACACCTGCTTTATCGCCGGACTCCACTACCATCTTCGGTTCCTTGGATTCTGAGTCGGACTTGGGCAGCTCCCACTCACTGGCATTAACGTTATTCTTGTAGGAAACGGTATAATCTACCCCTTCCTTCAGCAGGGTGTTTCCATCCACCAGGGTAAAGCTCTGGGTAACCTTGCTTCCTGTATACTCCTTACTCCATACAGTACTCACCCATAGATCATCGTGACCCTCTGCCTCAAAGGTATAGGTAGGTGAGGTAAGGACATAGTTTTTCCCTAACGCACTGTTCTTTAGCGCTACTGTTACCTCAAGCTCATTGGCTGCGTCCATATTCTCATCGTTATAGGCCAGTACTGCAGTATAGTCCTGCTCTATGGTCAGGGCTTCCGGCTCTGCCAGTCCCTCAAAGTATACCTCTTTCACACCATGGGCAACCAGCGTGTTTCCGCTAAGGCTGTTTCCACTGAGGCTGTTTCCGCTAAGACTGTTGCCTGCTTCGTCACTGACTACCACATAGCGTATAGTCAAAGGACGCTGTTCAATGGTAAAGGGAATGGCGTTACTTATATTTTCCTTATACTTACTGTCTGCTTCCACTCTGGCTCTTACCCAATAGGTACCCACATCCTTAGGCATTTCCGTCAGCTTATTAGTGCCGGCCTCATCTGCGTATACTTCCCAGGTATGATTGCCTGTTCTGTCTTGTGGTACTTTCCCTACCTCAAGGCCTTTCACAAGCTCATTAATCTCTACCCTCTTTCCGTCATAAACCCTGTTTTCTATCTCACCGGTAATTTTCGTCTGGAAATAGGAATTGCCCAGTATATCTCCTATATGGATAGTAGTATAGGTAATCTTCTTAGGGCTACTCTGACTTTCATAGAGCACACTTAAGCTGTCCCCCTCAGCTTCACTCAAATGTCCGATAAGGGCGGAATGGGCAAAATAATCATTGCTCTGATTCGGATTCATGTCATATGTATCTACCAGAGTCATTGTTTTTTCTGCATCATCGCTTAGTTCAAAGGTAAAGATTTTTCCGTCACTATTATTACTACGGGAGGCGGAAATCATAATCACGGTCTTGTCATTAAGCTGGTAGGTAATGGCAGAAACCTGGCGATTTGCGGTAGTATGTACATTAGGCGTCAGTATAATCACTCCACCTACACTCCACTCCTGACCATTCCAGGTATAGTCCACATACTTTAACTGAGTATTCCCATTTCCTATAAATACTCTTAAGCGATCGTCGGCAAGCTTCACCACACCGGTTTCGTTGGCACCTGTCCAAGTCATGGTATTAGGAGAACGCTTCCATGTTCCTCCTCCATCATCACTGTAGATAAAGGAGGCGTATGAATTTCCTCCGGAGGTATTACCCCAGCTATAGCAGGGGAATACTACAAGGTTTCCGTCTCCCATGACAATACCCTGTCCACCTGAGGAGGTACCATAGAAGGTTTCGCTACTGCTCTTTACCTCGGGGGTAAGGATGGTGAACTCAGACCAGTTTTCTCCGCCATTCTCCGAGGTAGTCAGTACCAGATAGTTGGTACACCGTACATGGAGGAGGCTTTCAAAGAAAAAGACGTTCTGCTGTACCCACTTCTGGGTTGCACCGCTGCCTGCCCGTTGCTTACAGTACATAGGCTTCGGATTACTGTCTACTACTTCATACAGATAGTATTCTCTATCCACGTAATAAGAAGGGGTATCGGCATAAGTCGCTTCGTCCAAGCGTTCATAAACCGGTGCATAGACCTTGCCATCAAATTCTTCATTAAAATCCCCTATATAGTACTGATAATTGCTATTATTCTGCTGGTTGGTAATAGCCGTATAATAAAGCACCAGCCTTTGTTCCCCATCAATCTCCACATAGCCACTGGCCTGCTGCGGGCTCCAGGGTGCATCTCCTCCGGTTCTTCCGGTTACCTTTCCCGCTCCTCCGGGGAAGAGGTTAGCCAGCAGATAGAGCTTTTCACCATTTGCCGCCAGCATGGGATCACTGAAGCTGGCTCCCTGTTCAACATAGGTATCTGCCGTATCATTGAAATAAAGAGGGGTGGTGAATCTCCATTCATCATTGGAGAATACACTAACTACCACATCCGAACCACCATAGTTGTTGGTGCTGTTCCATTGTATTGTAGCCGCTGCTGCCACCTTTCCATCCCCGAAGGTGGTTAAGCTAGGAGAACCAAAATTTGTGCTTCCCTTAATATCATCCGTAAAGGGCTGCTCACTCTGGGTAACTCCTTCAGGTGGAGCAGGATCCTCAATATTCAGACTCTGACTTCCGCCACTCGTCACTGGAGTCTGCTTATAGAATGATACCGATGTTCTGTGTATATTTGGATATCTAGCGTATATCCATCCTCTACCAAGATCATCCAGCCAAGTAAGGTTGTAGTATGGGCTTTTTGCACCAGTAAGTCCATATCCTCCGCCCCCTGTATGGGTAATGGTCAGTTCAGAAGGTGTGTTGGACAATAAAACATTATTCTGACCGTAACGATTAAGATCAAAGTATCCTACAGTAGTGCCATAGGTTGACTTAAGAGCAAATTTATCACCACCAACATCAACAGCTTCCCAAACCTGGCTTTCCTCACTCCGGGTTGAGGTATCCAGTATAAGCTTATTACCGCTTACACGAACCCCGGCCGTAAGAGCGGCATCCCCGTTATCTCTATTCATGCTTATTACACGTGGCCCGGTTCCAAACCCGCAATAAAGCACGTATTTCGCTCCTGCATCAATACCATTGGTGTCCAAAACATATTCATATTCCTCAGCTTCTATATTAACACGACGTTCTGCGAGGGCCTTCATGGTATTGCGCAGATTCCACTCCAGGTCCTCCACGTCCTCTTGGGTCAGCTCTGAAGCCGTCGGATTTCCCACAACCTCCCGGGCTGCTTCTCTGGCTCTTTTAAAAGGAATCCAAGTGATACCGGTAAACTTGGTTTTATTCGTATCATCATCTTGTGCCGGATATGCAGTTTCTGCTTCATCAAGCATATCCTCCAGCTCAGTAAGATCCAGGGTTACCCTTTCCTCGTCCTGCTCATAGAGAGCGATGGTATAGAAATAGTCAAACATTCTACCAGAGGGTGCCCAGAAATCAGTCCAGTATCCAGAAAAATTTCCTCCCTTTTCTGTATCTCCATAAGCCACGAAGTAAATATACCGGTTGCCATTTTTAATCAGGTATCCTTCTCCATCACCAATTCCATCATAATCCGGACTTACGGTTAATTTAACGCTATGATTCCCAAATACCTGTGTCCTCATATCCAGATAATGACCCTCCGCGGAACGGAAGCTGTAACCATTGTCCATGGGACTTACCGTAAAGCGAAGATCGTTTACCGAAATGGACTTACCTGGATTGTTCAGCCAGGTGGCCGTTACATCATTGTCATTTATGGTCAGCTCTGCCGCCATCTGGCCTGCCATGTGTCTTTCATTCTCACCCCTAGGCAGAACTCCGTTGTTCCTAAAGCCCGATTGGTTTCCATAGAGGGCGTAGACCTTCCCAACGCTATCCTCTGTGACAATCAGATAATACTTATCCGGGTCCAGGGGAGTATTCCCCTTTATCCGGGTAAAACCGGGAATTTTAACCCCTCTGTCGGTATTCTTCACCTGGCTTACCGTCTGAATCTTTCTATCTGTCTCATTTCCGGAGAGAGTATCGGCTGCATCATTTCCGGAAAGAGTGTCGTCCGCCTCTTCCTCCTCATCAGCCATCGTCTCTTCCACAGCTTCTTCTGTAACCTCTTCTGCTGCTCCTTCTGTTACAGCTTCTTCTGTTGTCTCTTCAAGAGGCTCGTTGGTAAGCTCATTTCCGGATATGGTCTGCCCGGTTACTTCTGCCGCATAGACATTACCGCCTACAAAAGTGCTTCCGGTTCCTGCCAACATAGCAAGTGCCAAAATCAGAGCCAGTAATCGCTTACTTGTTCTTCTCATTGTGCTTCTTTCTCCTTTCAACCTTTGTAAAAATCTATATAAAGCGTCTTCAAAACGCACTGTACCTCGAACAGATTATAACAAAATATATTAACTTTGGACGCCAAATGTAAAAAAAAGACGTCTGGACGTAAAAAAAAGTCATGGATTGAGCCACAGAAGCCACGTCGTAGAAAAATTTAAAGAAAAGTTTAACGAAATACTGAATTAAGAAGAAAGAAGAGACTGTGGCTTGAATGCGCCACAGCCTCTTAATTATTGGGTTATTAGAAACTCCACTTCCAGGTGGAATACATATCGTTAAACCACTGGGTAATGGAACGTTGGCCGATTTTGAAGGTTACCGTCTTGGTTCCTCCATACTCACCTATTCCCTCAAAGGTCACCTTTGCGGTTCCCTTATTGATGTTCTTCTCGTAGCTGACTACCTGAATGTTCTGTTTCTGGCTCTCACCCACGTTTTCCAGATAGAGATTCTTGATCTCTTTTCCGTTCTTCAGAAGGGCCGTAGCCAAGTCCTTCTGTACAATCAGAACCTCTTTTCCCGTATACTCCTGGTCCTTGACTTTGATAGTCGCCTTACTGATGTCATAGCCCGTCTGCAGAATCCGATAGGTCTGACTTACGCTTCCCGCATAGTTGGCTCCTATCATCTTCACTGTGACCGTTATCTCACTTCCTGCAGGAACGAAGGTATTGGGATCTATCAGCTCCTGATCCTGCTTAAGGCTAGTAGTCACTCCTCCTACCTTGGTCAGTACATACTTTGCATTCTTATCGTAATCTGCAGCAGAAATCACCTTTCCATCTGCATCATATACCTTAAAGCTCTGCTTCCAGCCGTTCTTCTTGGTACTTTCCACCTTATCGTTGGCTACGATATATACGCTGTCCTTATAGGTTTCAAGGTCTTTTTGCACAATCTCATAGTGCACCTCAAGGGTGCCGGAATAGTTACCTTTACCCTTAATCACCACGGTAGGCAGCTTAGTAGCACTTATGTCTGCTATCTTGGTATTGTTCTTATAGCTTACTGTGTAATCCACACCATATACCAGTACCTCGCCTGCCTGATTTCTTACAGTTACGCCAGGCTTGGCACCACCCTTCATATAGGGCATCTTTGCCAGCTTATCGGCATCGCCTTTGACAGCCAGGGCATCGGTAATCTCTGCCGTACCAAGAACATCAGCCCCAATCTTAAAGCTAATCTTCTTGGTTCCGGTATATCCCTTTTCGGGATTTCCCGTAAGAACCAGAGTGGCTGTTCCCTTGTTGATGTTCTTTAGATAGGAAACGGTATAGTGGGTTCCTTCCACCAGTGTAGTGACCGGTGCCTTTTTGTTTGCCTGGTAGGTAAACTTAACTTCCTTTTGAC
>JBJFFP010000063.1:0-32964 GCA_051891855.1 Lachnospiraceae bacterium
TCTGGTATGTAATGCCATTGTTCAGATTATGCAGACCTTTAACTGGCAGCTTCAGCTGGTGGACGAGGGAATGGAGAGCACCTCCATCCTGGCAACCATTGCCTCTCCGGTAGCGGTTCTTCTGGTTCCGATTGTGGGAATTGCTGCATGGCAGCTGGCGGCAGCAGCTATTACCGGCTTCATTGCCAAGGAAAATGTAGTAGGTACTTTGGCAGTCTGCTATGGTCTCAGTGCCTTTATCGATACGGAGGAGCTGGCTTTGATCGGAAGCGGAAATGAAGTTGCGGTGGCAATAGGTCTGACACAGGTGGCCGCGCTGGCTTACCTGATGTTTAATCTTTTCACACCTCCCTGCTTTGCAGCATTAGGTGCTATGAACTCTGAAATGCAGGATAAGAAGTGGTTATGGGGGGGAATTGCCCTGCAGATTGCTACCGGCTATACCGTAGGATTTTTGGTATATCAGATTGGTACGCTGATAACTACAGGCACTTTAGGAGCCGGCTTCCTTCCGGGATTGATTGCGGTAGCTGTATTCGTGGTGATTGTTGTCGCCTTAATTAAGAAGAATAATGTAAGTATCAGTACAGAGTATAAGCTGACATAGGATAATGAATCGGGATTAGCCGCAGGCTTATATCGGAAAAGAAAGGAAATCAGATATGGCAAATTTTATTTTAGCTGTGGTTCTGCTTCTCCTTGTGGGTGGGGCGGTAGCCTATATCATTAAAGAAAGAAAAAACGGTGTGAAGTGCATAGGCTGTCCATCCGGCTGTAATTGTGCCGGAAAGCATGAGGCCCATGGGGCAGAGTGCGGTGATTGTCATTGTGAAGCACACTGAATACGGATGAATAAACAGGGCTGTTGCGTGTTGGCAACGGCTCTGTTTTTCGATTAAAGAAATCTGTTGACAAAAAAGAAAAAAGGAGCTATAGTATAATAAACATATGAATAAATGTTCATATGAACATAAGAAAAGAGGAGGAGAGATGAAGCGTAATATTGCAGATGAACATGCAGCTGTATGTCAGGCCAGCCATCACCATGATGCTTTAGTGAACAGGATTGCCGGCAAAATGCCGCCGGAGGAGGATTTATACGATCTGGCAGATTTTTTTAAGGTATTTGCAGATACTACCAGAATTAAAATCTTATATGTACTGTTGGTTCAGGAAATGTGTGTCTGCGATATTGCAGATACTTTAAAGATGACCCAGTCTGCTATTTCTCATCAGCTGAGAATCCTGAAGCAGATGGATTTGGTTAAATATCGCAGGGAAGGGAAGACGGTATTTTATTCCCTTGCAGATGACCATATTGTCAGTATTTTAAGTCAGGGACTGGATCATATTAATGAATGAGAAAATAATAGGGAGATTGCCTGCTTTAGGGCAGAAAGGATGGAAAAATGAAGAAAACATATATTTTAGAGGATTTGGACTGTGCACATTGTGCGGCATTGATTGAAGAGGCGGTAGGAAAGCTGGAAGGAGTTTCCGAAAGCAGAGTAACCCTTCTTACACAGAAGTTAGTGGTGGATTTGGAAGAAGGGAAGGAAGCAGACTTACTTAAGGAAATTAAAAAAATTGTCAAAAAATATGAACCGGATGTGGAAGTGAGGGAGAAATAATCTCATGGATGGAAAGCAGGCTGATTAGAGATGAATAAAAAACTGAAAAGAAGGCTGAGAAGGATTTTGATTGGGGCGGCAGTATTTATTGCCGCAATTTTGACGGAGAATTTATTTCCTGAGCCGGGTGGCTGGCTTCTTCTTCCGTACCTGGCTGCTTATGGGATTATCGGTGGGGATGTAGTAAAAAAAGCCATAGTCAATATCAGCAGAGGACAGATTTTCGATGAGAATTTTTTGATGCTGATTGCAACGGTAGGAGCTTTTTTTGTAGGGGAGTATCCGGAAGCAGCAGCAGTAATGCTGTTTTACCAGATAGGAGAATGGTTCCAGTCCTATGCAGTAAATCACTCCAGAAAGTCTATTAAGGAATTGATGGATATCCGTCCTGATTACGCCAATGTTATTCGTGATGAAGAGGAAATCCTTACGGATCCGGAGGAAGTAAAGACAGGAGAGCTTATTCGGATTAAACCGGGAGAAAAAGTTCCGCTGGATGGAATCGTTGTGAAAGGCAGCGGCAGTCTGGATACTATGGCATTGACCGGTGAAAGTATTCCCAGGGATGTAGAATGTGGAGATGAGATTATCAGCGGCTGTATCAATTTAAACAGTGTATTGGAGGTTGAGGTAACGAAAGAATTTTTACAGTCAACGGTGGCCAGGATTCTGGAGCTTGTGGAGAATGCATCTTCCCAGAAGGCTGTTACGGAGAAGTTTATTACCCGGTTTGCCCGCTACTATACGCCTATCGTGGTTGTTTTAGCAGCCATATTGGCTATTTTTCCTCCGATTTTTACCGGGGATTTTGCCTCCTGGCTTTATCGGGCACTGACCTTTTTGGTTATCTCCTGTCCCTGTGCGCTGGTAATCAGTATCCCTTTAAGCTTTTTTGGAGGGCTGGGAGGAGCCGGTAAGGCAGGTATTCTGATTAAAGGAAGTAATTATCTGGAGATTTTGGCTCAGGCAGAGATTGCAGTAATGGATAAGACCGGGACACTGACCAGAGGAAGCTTTACGGTAAGTGAGATTCATCCGGTGGAGGAAAAAGTAAGTAAGGATGAGCTTTTACAGCTGACTGCACTGGCAGAAAGCTATTCCAAGCATCCCATTTCACTCTCCATTAAGGAGGCATGTAAAAATCCTCTTTCTGCAGAGGAAATTATTGAGGCCGGAGAGAGAGCCGGCTATGGAGTAATAACTACACTGAAAAATCAGCAGCTGTATGCAGGTAATGAAAAGCTGATGAAGGAGTTGGAAATTTCCGTACCAAAGTCGGACAAGCCGGGAACGGTTTGTCATGTGGCCCGTAAAGTGGGAGAGACAGTGGATTATCTGGGATACTTGGTGATTGAAGATGAAATAAAGGAAGATGCCCGCCAATGTATTCAGAAGCTACATCAATCCGGAGTCAAGCGTATTGTGATGCTGACGGGAGACAGGGAAATTACGGCAAAGGCAGTGGCTACAGCTATTGGGATTAAAGAAGTAAAAGCAAATTTACTGCCTGCAGATAAGGTGGAGGCCGTAGAGCAGCTAATGAAGGAAAAATCCGAAAGGGGAAAACTGATTTTTGTAGGAGATGGAATTAATGATACTCCTGTTTTGGCCCGTGCAGATATTGGTATTGCTATGGGAGGACTGGGGGCAGATGCAGCCATTGAAGCAGCGGATGTGGTGATTATGAATGACCAGCCCTCCAAAATTGCGACGGCTATGGCGATTAGTCGGAAAACACTGCTGATTGTGAAAGAAAATATTGCTTTCGCACTGGGAATAAAGGCTCTTGTACTTCTGTTGGCAGCTTTAGGAATGGCATCCATGTGGGCAGCCGTTTTTGCCGATGTGGGAGTAGCCTTTTTAGCAATCTTAAATGCTATGCGGGCAATGCGGATAAAGAATTAAAAAAAAGTCAGATGCAAAAAGGAGGCATCTGTCTTTTTATGTAGAATCAGGGGGTATATTTATGAACATAAGCTTTGATGGCCTGGAAGCTGGTTTGGCTGATTACATGTTCAATTTTGCAGGCATCCTCAGAAGCAATTGCTTCCTCTACTCCCAGAGCCTGAAGCCAGTTAGTAAGAAACTCATGCTTCTCATATACGGACTCGGCAATGGCTCTTCCGGACTCTGTGAGATAAATAAATCCGGCATCAGTTACCGTAATATATTCCTTTTGGCGTAAATTCTTCATGGCAATGCTGACACTGGGCTTCTTAAAACCAAGCTCATTGGCAATATCTACAGAACGAACTACGGGCAGCTTCTTACTCAGCAGAAGAATGGTTTCCAGATAGTTTTCTGCAGATTCATTTATAGAAAGGATACGATGATTGGTTTCACTCATTTTATTCTAAGACCACTCTTTCAAAGGGGGTCATTCCTCCTTGCTTCGGATTTTTATTTTTCCTATTGTAACATGGATTTCCTTTTTTTACAATTCGGAAACGAAACTGTCAATCTAAAAAAATTAAAAAAGCATTGAAAACTAATAAATGTTAGTATATACTAATAACATAATAGTTAGCAGTAACTAACAGATGTTAGCTTTTAACTATCTTCCTTATAGTATGCCGAAAGAAAGCTTCTTTCGGAAATTACGTTTATGGTTAGGAGGCCATTACGGAGCAAGTGTTAATGAGCCTGTCCGGTAAAATCCTTCATTCCTATAATCAAGAACCGGCACAAGACACTGGGGCTTATCAATTGGCTTCCATTCCATAAATCGTTAATTAAACCCATAATACATACATACCATACATACCAGAGAAAGCCCTTGCCGTCAGCAGGGGCTTTCTTGCATAATGAGAAGATTTATCATATAATAAAGAAAAAACGAGGTGATAACAGGATGAATGCAAGTATAGTACAAGGAGTAATCCTCCCCTTTTTGGGTACCTCTTTAGGAGCAGGCTGTGTGCTTTTTTTACGGGGAGAAATGAACAGAAATCTACAGCGGGCCATGACCGGCTTTGCCGCGGGTGTTATGGTGGCTGCCAGTGTATGGAGCCTTTTGATTCCTTCCATGAGTCATGCACAAGGAATGGGAAAGCTGGCTTTTATTCCGGCGGTAGTGGGATTTTTACTGGGTATGGGATTTTTATTGTTATTGGATACCATAACGCCCCATATGCACATTAACCAGAATACGGCAGAGGGACCGAAAAGCACTCTGTCAAAGACCGCCATGCTTCTGTTGGCAGTAACCTTACACAATGTACCGGAAGGAATGGCGGTAGGTGTAGTTTATGCCGGCTGGATAACGGGAGAAGTGGAGATTAGTGCCATGTCTGCACTGGCACTGGCACTGGGAATTGCCCTGCAGAATTTCCCGGAGGGAGCGATTATTTCCATGCCCCTTGCAGGGAAGGGGATGAAAAAGGGAAAGGCCTTTGGATTAGGGGTGATTTCCGGTATTGTGGAGCCCATTGCAGCAGTGATTACTATTTTACTGTCTTCCTATATTATGCCCATCTTACCCTATCTTCTCAGCTTTGCCGCAGGGGCCATGTTCTATGTGGTGGTGGAGGAGCTTATTCCTGAGATGTCAGAGGGAGAACACTCCAATCTGGGAACTATTGTTTTTGCCATTGGCTTTTGTCTGATGATGGTTTTGGATGTGGTGCTGGGATAAGCCTTGAAAATGGGTACTGACCTATTCCGCCGACCTTGCGCATGAAGAAGAAGGCATCAATAAGAAAAAATCCGCCTATCGAGTTTACTCGACAGACGGATTTTTTTACTTGAAGTAAAAACTACTTCTTTCCCCTACTCTTAATTGCAGCCTGTGCAGCAGCCAGACGGGCAATAGGTACACGGAAGGGTGAGCAGGATACATAGTCAAGTCCTACATTGTGGCAGAACTCAACACTGGTAGGGTCACCACCGTGCTCACCGCAGATACCCAGACCCAAGGAAGGATTAACTTTGCGCCCATCCTCAGCGGCAAGCTTAATCAGTCTTCCTACACCGTTATGATCCAAATGAGCGAAGGGATCACTTTCATAAATCTTCTGCTCATAGTAGTAGTTCAGGAATTTTCCTGCATCATCACGGCTGAAGCCGAAGGTCATCTGGGTCAGGTCATTGGTACCGAAGCTAAAGAAGTCGGCAGATTTGGCAATTTCACCGGCAGTGAGTGCTGCACGGGGAATTTCAATCATGGTACCTACTTCATATTTCATATCAGAGCCTGCCTCGGCAATGAGCTGATCAGCAGTTTTTACAACTACATCCTTAACAAATTTCAGCTCTTTAACTTCGCCAACCAGAGGAATCATGATGTGAGGAACAATATTTTTACCTGTTTCAGCAGAAACATTGAGAGCAGCCTTGATGACAGCCTGAGTCTGCATTTCAGCAATTTCCGGATAGGAAACGGCAAGACGGCAGCCACGATGACCCATCATCGGATTAAATTCGTGCAGACCTTCAATGACATCCTTCAATTCCTGAACGGATATGGACAGCTCTTTAGCTAAATCCACAATATCCTCTTCCTTATTGGGAAGAAATTCGTGTAACGGAGGATCCAGATAACGGATGGTCATGGGATGATCCCCCATAATCCGATACATGGCTTCAAAGTCACTTTGCTGATAAGGCTCAATCTTTGCCAGAGCAGCCTTCCGAGCCTCCACGGTGCGGGCGACAATCATTTCACGAACTGCCTTGATTCGGCTTTCTTCAAAGAACATATGCTCAGTACGGCATAAACCGATGCCTTCTGCACCAAATTCAACGGCCTGTGCAGCATCCTTTGGATTGTCGGCATTAGCCAATACCTTTAAAGTACGGGCACGGTCTGCCCATTTCATGAAGCGTTCAAAATCACCGGAGATAGATGCTTCTACGGTAGGAATGGCTTCTCCGTAAATATTACCGGTAGAACCGTTAAGGGAAATCCAATCTCCTTCATTATAGGTTTTGCCGGCCAGAGTAAAGCACTTCTTATCGTAGTCAACAAGGATTTCACCACAGCCGGATACACAGCAGGTTCCCATACCACGGGCAACTACGGCTGCGTGACTGGTCATACCTCCCCGAACCGTGAGAATACCTTGAGCAGCTACCATGCCCTCGATGTCTTCGGGACTGGTTTCCAGACGTACCAAAATAACCTTTGGCATCCGTCCACTCTCCACAGCATTCTTTGCTTCTTCAGCAGTAAACACCACCTGTCCGCAGGCAGCACCGGGAGAAGCGGGAAGTCCCTTGCCAATGGGAGAGGCTGCAGCCAGCTTATCCTTATCAAACTGGGGATGCAGGAGGCTGTCCAGCTGGTTAGGTTCTACACGTAAAACAGCTTCTTCTTCCGTAATCATACCTTCATCTACCAAATCTACGGCTATCTTGAGTGCAGCCTGGGCAGTACGCTTGCCATTACGGGTTTGGAGCATGTAAAGCTTGCCGTTTTCAATGGTAAACTCCATATCCTGCATATCCCGATAATGAGATTCCAGACGATTAGCGATTTCCACAAACTGATTGTAAACCTCCGGCATCTGTTCCTTCAGATGGCTGATGGGAGAAGGAGTACGGATACCGGCAACTACGTCTTCGCCCTGAGCATTAATCAGATATTCACCCATCAGTACCTTTTCACCGGTGGAAGGGTCTCTGGTAAAGGCAACACCGGTTCCGGAGGTATCGCCGGAATTACCGAAAGCCATTGCCTGTACATTGACCGCTGTACCCCAATCGTAAGGAATTTCGTTCATTCGACGGTATACATTGGCACGAGGGTTATCCCAGGAACGGAAGACGGCTTTCACGGCCTCAATCAGCTGTTCCTTCGGATCGGCAGGGAAATCTTTGCCCATTTTTTCTTTATAGAGGGATTTAAATTTGATGACCAGTGCCTTTAAATCATCCGCATCCAAATCCACATCCTGTGTAACCCCTTTTGCCTCCTTCATTTCATCGATGATTTTCTCAAAGTCGCTTTTGGACATTTCCATAACCACGTCGGAAAACATCTGAACGAAACGACGATAGGAATCATAAGCGAAACGGGGATTTCCGGTCAGCTTAGCCAACCCCTCAACGGATTCATCATTTAACCCCAGATTCAGGATAGTATCCATCATACCCGGCATGGAAGCACGGGAACCGGAACGAACGGAAACCAGAAGCGGATTGCTGACATCCCCAAACTTTTTGCCCACAATCTCTTCCATTTTCCCTATGTACTCATAGATTTGCGCCATGATTTCATCATTAATCTGACGGCCATCATTGTAATATTGGGTACAGGCTTCGGTACTGATGGTAAAGCCTTGGGGAACAGGCATGCCGGCATTGGTCATTTCTGCCAAATTAGCACCCTTTCCCCCCAGAATCTCGCGCATGTCCTTGTTACCTTCGGTAAAAAGGTACAGGTATTTCTTGCTCATTGGACGTTACCTCCTCGTATACATTTTTTATGTACAACATTATAGCAAAAAGCGACTGGAAATACTAGGGAAAAAGGGAAAGGAAGAGGGAGAATTTTCACTTATTTTTGGGATTTAAAGTTTCTTCATTGAAAGAAAAAGAAAAAAGTGATAGATTAAAAAGGAACAGATAAGTGGGATGAAGAGAAGGGAACAGGGAACAAAAGGAAAAAATATGGATGGTTTACAAAAATTTAAGATAGAATGGCATCCTCGGTACGAATTGGGAATGGAGGAAATAGATCGGGAGCATAAGAAGCTTTTTGCTATTATCCATAAGGTCATGGAGCTGGCAGAAAATGGAGAGGATAGAAGGGCAAAGTATGCCTGCCGTGAGGGAGTAAAATTTTTTAGAAATTATACCCTGGGCCATTTTGCCCATGAAGAGAAATTTATGGAATCCTTAAATTATGGCGGATATGAACGGCATAAAAAAATTCATGATGACTTAAAAAATAATCTGCTTCCTTCCATGGAAAAAGAGCTGGAGGAAAATGATTACAGTATGGATACGGTGCGGCATTTTCTGGGTATATGTGCAGCCTGGCTGACTACCCACATCATGGGAGAGGATCAGGCAATTATGAATCGTCAGATAAACAACCATATCCAGTTGGAGATCAACAGTCAGGAAGCAGGACTGGAAAAATTACTGCAGGCCTTGCTCCAGCAAATGTATGACTTGGAAATGGAGCCTATCAGCAAACAATACACAGGCTGGGATTTTGGAAAAGCCATTTTTCATGAGCTTACCTTTATTGATGAAAAAAAGGAAGTAACACGGATTATTTTTACCGTAGAAGAAAAACTGATTTTCTCACTGGCATCCCAACGGCTGGGAGGAGAGGTTAAAAGGATTGATAGCTTTGTGTCGGGGGTAATAAAAGAGGTCTTTTTGTCATTGGCCAATAAAATCAGTTTTCATATGGGAATGAATGGGGAGTATAAAAGCCGCAGCGGCATCCTGCTGAGTACCGATGAGATCCGGGAGATTTTTCAGCATAGGACGATTTTATACAGTACCCTGTTTAAAAGCAGCTTAGGACATTTCGCCTGCAGCATTTATAAGCGATAGAAGGACAAACATGGATTTATTTGAATATATGCGTCAAAGCAATCAGGAAAAGGAAGCACCTCTGGCAGCAAGATTACGTCCCTCCTGCCTAGAGGAGGTGGTGGGGCAGCAGCATATCATCGGCCGGAATAAATTGTTGTATAGAGCAATCAAGGCAGATAAAATCAGTTCTCTGATCTTTTATGGGCCGCCGGGAACCGGAAAGACTACCCTTGCCAGGGTAATTGCGGGAGCGACAAAGGCTGAGTTTGTACAGATCAATGCCACGGTGGCCGGAAAAAAGGATATGGAAGAGGTGATTGCAAAAGCAAAGGAAAACCGGGGGATGTACGGGAAAAAAACCACCCTGTTCATTGACGAAATCCACCGTTTCAATAAAGGCCAGCAGGACTATCTGCTTCCCTTTGTAGAAGACGGAACCATTATTTTAATAGGTGCCACTACGGAAAATCCCTTTTTTGAGGTGAATGGTGCACTGATTTCCCGCTCCATTATCTTCCAGCTTAAGCCCCTGGAAAAAGAGGACATCCGGGAGCTTATCCGGCGTGGTGTATATGATGAAGAAAAAGGGATGGGAGCTTATCATGCAGTAATAGAGGAAGAGGCACTGGATTTTCTTGCGGATATGGCGGGGGGAGATGCCAGACAGGCACTCAATGCGGTAGAGCTGGGAATTTTGACCACACCTGCCTCTTCGGACGGAAAAATCCACCTGACTTTGGAAGTGGCCTCCGAATGTATTCAGAAACGGATTCTCAAATATGATAAGGGTGGAGATAATCATTATGATACCATATCCGCCTTTATTAAAAGTATGAGGGGGTCAGATCCGGATGCAGCCCTTTATTATCTGGCAAAAATGCTGTATGCGGGGGAGAGTGTCACCTTTATTGCCAGACGGATTATGATTTGTGCCTCAGAGGATGTAGGCAATGCCGATCCCCAGGCACTTCAGGTGGCTGTGGCTGCTTCCTTGGCTGTGGAGCGGATAGGTATGCCGGAAGCCCAGATTATTCTTGCACAGGCGGCCAGCTATGTGGCAACGGCACCCAAAAGCAATTCAGCGTTGGGAATTTTTGATGCCATGAGTGAGGTAAAGCAATCCGGCAATTTGAAAATCCCCGGCCATTTGCGGGATTCCCATTATAAAGGAGCAGCGAAGCTGGGACATGGAATTGGCTATAAATATGCCCACGATTACAAAAATCATTATGTTAAACAGCAGTATCTTCCCTATGAACTGTCAGGGAAGGAATTTTACCGGCCTGACGGAAATGGCTATGAAGCGAAAATCAGGGCACATATGAAGCGGATAAAGGAAGAGGCTGAATAAAAAAGAGGGTGCCAAAGATATGCTTGCATATCTTTGGCACCCTCTTTTAAAATAACAGCCTGGTCAGAGTTTCATAGACCTCCTGGCTTTTTTTGTTCCAATTATTGCAGATGGAGTCTGCCAGTTCGGCAGTAGGAACGGAAAGTCTGATTTCCACAAGGGTAGTATCCCGGTCTTTGGCAGATAGTAGCGTCTCAAATTCCCCAATGGTGGTTTTATAATAATTAGAGGTGACGGATACCTGGTCACGGAGCTTCAAAGAGTGTTCCTTTAAGTAGGTATCTGCATCCTGCTTGATAGCATTGCTGATACGGTTTTCAAAATAGCCCAGGGTATTTTTCCCCTCTTCCGTAATGGAAAGCGCCGTTCGATTCAAGGTACTTTTCATTTCTATCAGCCCGTTTTCAGCCAGCTGGCTGAGTGCCTGCTGCAGGGTAAGGTAGTTGGTGTAGCCCTGCTCCAGAATAAATTCACTGATCTGCGCCTGGGTTAGGGAGAAATCCACCCGGTTTAAAAGATAGAGTACGATCAGCTTATACAGCTCCATAGAATCGCGGTTAGTAGAAAAATCCATTCTTCCGTCCCTCCTTTCTTCTTTTTCTTATTCCTTAACCTTTTATTTAATGTGGCTTTTTACGGCTTTGGCAACGGCCTCGGCAACCCTGGGATTAAAGGGCTGAGGCAGAATATTATCCTCGTTTAATTCCTCTTCATCGACAAGATTTGCAATGGCAAGTGCAGCAGCCAGCTTCATTTCCTCTGTAATCTGTTTTGCCCTGCCTTCCAGAGCCCCCTTGAAAATTCCGGGAAAAGCAATAACATTATTGACCTGATTGGGAAAATCACTTCTACCGGTGCCTACAATCCGTGCACCGGCGGCCTTTGCCAGATCCGGCATAATTTCGGGAACAGGATTGGCCATGGCGAATAAAACAGCATCACAATTCATGGAGGCCACCATAGCCTGGGAAACGATTCCGGGAGCAGAAACACCTATAAAGATATCGGCATCCTTCATGGCATCGGCCAGACTTCCGTTCTCTTTATTCGGATTGGTAAGGACGGCCATTTTTTCCTGCATCCAGTTTAATCCTTCAGTAGTAGGGGAAATAATGCCGGTCTTATCACACATTAGGATATTGGTAAAGCCGTAGGTTAATAACAGTTTGGTAATGGCCACACCTGCACTGCCGGCACCATTTACCACTACCTTGCAATTTTCCTTCTGTTTGCCGGTTACCTTTAAGGCATTGATGACACCGGCCAGCACAACGATGGCCGTTCCGTGCTGATCATCATGAAAAACGGGAATATCCAGAGTGGCTTTCAGTCTCTCCTCAATTTCAAAGCATCGGGGAGCACTGATATCTTCCAGATTGATTCCGCCAAAGCCGGGGGCCATCCAGGTCACTGCTTTGATGATTTCTTCTGTATCCTGGGTATCCAGACAGATGGGAACGGCATTGACATTACCAAACTCCTTAAATAAAACGGCCTTGCCTTCCATAACCGGCATGGCAGCATAGGGGCCGATATTTCCCAGACCCAGCACTGCACTGCCGTCACTGACTACGGCAACGGTATTGGCCTTTATGGTATAGGTGTAGGCAGCCTCCCGGTTATCTGCAATTACCTTGCAGGGCTCGGCAACACCGGGGGTGTAGGCCAGTGCCAGATCTTCTCTGGATTTTACCTTTGCCTTGGACAGAGTTTCTATCTTTCCCTGCCATTCTTGGTGGAGCTGTAGTGCCTTTTCATTCGTTGTCATGCTCATTTCGGAAACCTCATCTTGTTTATCTTTATTTTTCTGTACTGACGCTAACATCATAGCTTAATTATTTTTTGTAATCAAGCCCTTTCTATTTTATAAAAAGTGGTGTATAATGCTGATTGAAATCTAATGACCAGTCTAAACGTGGAATACACAGGATACATTTCGTGTCAGAATCCCAGGGTATATTTAATACAATGAAGAATCCATATATGATGATTGAGGAGGAAAAATGAGAGAAAAGTATGAATCCCTTGCTTTGGTAGATTTAAAAGCGATTGCAAAATCCAGAGGAATAAAGGGTACTTCCGTGATGAAAAAGGCAGAGGTAGTGGAAGCCATGCTGCAATTGGATGAAGAGGAAAAGAGGCAGGAAAAAGCAAAGACTCCCGCACAGGGGGAAGCCGTAAAGCAGCCGGCACACCAGACGGAAGAGAGAATAAGCAGAACAGAAGGGGAAGAGGAGGACAGAAGAAAGCGTCCTGGGGAAGATCGCTTTCCCACAGAGCTGGACAGTGGAATTACAGCCAGCGGTATTCTGGAAGTGATGTCTGACGGCTTTGGGTTTATTCGCTGTGCCAATTATCTTCCCGGAGAAAATGATGTATATGTGGCACCCAGTCAGATTCGGCGCTTTAATATGAAAACCGGTGATATTGTAACGGGAAATACCAGAATCAAGACCCAGAGTGAGAAGTTCAGCGCTCTTTTATATGTAAAGAATATTAACGGATTTTTGCCGGATATAGCGGCAAAAAGGGGAAACTTTGAGGATATGACTCCGGTTTTCCCGGATGAACGTATGCGTTTAGAGACTCCCGGCTCTTCCGTGGCTATGCGGATTATGGATCTGATGAGCCCTGTGGGCAAAGGACAAAGAGGTATGATCGTATCCCCTCCCAAGGCAGGTAAAACTACCCTGTTAAAAGAGGTGGCTAAGTCTGTCAAAAAAAACAATCCGGAAACCCATTTGATTATTTTACTGATTGATGAGAGACCGGAAGAGGTTACGGATATTAAGGAGGCTATTGAGGGCCCTAATGTGGAGGTGATCTATTCCACCTTTGATGAGCTGCCTGAGCATCATAAGCGGGTAGCTGAGATGGTGATCGAAAGAGCCAAGAGACTGGTGGAACATAAGAAGGATGTAATGATTCTTCTGGACAGCATTACCCGTTTGACCAGAGCCTATAACCTGACGGTTCCACCCAGCGGAAGAACTCTCTCCGGCGGTTTGGACCCGGCAGCACTGCATATGCCCAAGCGTTTTTTCGGTGCGGCAAGAAACATGCGTGAAGGAGGAAGCCTGACTATTTTGGCAACTGCTCTGGTGGATACGGGGAGCAAAATGGATGATGTGGTGTACGAGGAATTTAAAGGAACCGGCAATATGGAAATGGTTTTGGATCGTAAGGTGGCAGAAAAGCGGGTATTTCCGGCCATTGATATTCCGAAATCCGGTACCAGGCGGGAGGATTTGCTCCTGACACCTTCGGAGATGGAGGCCATCAATGCCATTCGCCGTGCCTTTAACGGAATGAAGGCAGATGAAGCGGTGGACAAGGTTATTGACCTGTTCAATAAAACAAAAAATAACCGTGAGTTTGTTGAAATGGTGAAGAAAATTAAGTTTATATAAGACTTTTTACTGCTGTAATTGAGCTAATTGAGAAAAACGGATAAGAAAAACAAAAAAACACTTGCTAAGCCATAAAGGCTGTGCTACAATTAATGAGCTGTTTATGAAAATGGACAGTGTGGATGAGAACAATTGTAGAGGCTGGTGCTTTTGTAACACAGAGCTCTATATTTAGCTAAAGTGTATTTATTATGAAATGAAATTGAAGAGGTGAACGTATGAAAGAAGGAATCCATCCTGATTACCATCAGGCAACCGTAACTTGCAACTGTGGAAATACATTTGTAACCGGTTCTACAAAGAAAGATATTCATGTGGAAGTTTGTTCCAAATGCCATTCATTCTACACAGGTCAGCAGAAGACAGCAAGAGCTGACGGACGTATTGATAAGTTTAATAAGAAATACGGTGTTAAATAGGTATTGCGAAAAAAGGTTGGGGTGGAGCATCTCAACCTATTTTTGTTAGGAGGTAAAAATGGCCAGACGAAGAAGACGTGATCGTTCCTGCGGAATCGGCGGCCAGGCGGTTCTGGAAGGGATTATGATGAAAAATAAAGATTTATACACAGTCGTTGTCCGTAAGCCGGATGGTGAGCTGGTTATGGATACGGAGGAATATCATGGAATCATGCACGGAAGTAAATTGAAGAAAATGCCTTTTATCCGTGGAATTTTTAATTTTTTGGATTCCATGATTTTGGGAAGCCGGACACTGAACTATTCCGCGCGATTTTATGAAGATGAGAAGGCCAAGGAAACCAGGCTGGATAAGCTGGCAAAGGGTTTGTTTAAGGATAAGGCGGAAAAGGTGTTTATGGGAATCACCGTTACCCTTTCTCTGATTCTGGCAATAGGAATTTTTATGGTGCTGCCTTATTTTATCGGTAATTTATTCCATTCTTTTGTGAGAAATACTATGGTCTTGGCTTTGATTGAGGGACTGATTCGTATTGGGATTTTTCTGCTTTATGTGCTGTTGATTTCCCGCATGCAGGATATTAAACGGGTATATATGTATCACGGTGCTGAGCATAAGTGTATTAATTGTATCGAAAAAGGAAGACCGTTGACGGTACACAATGTGATGAGAAGCAGTCGGCTTCATAAGCGCTGCGGAACCAGCTTTATGCTGTTTGTTATGCTGGTCAGTGTGATTTTATTTATTTTTATCCGGGTGGAGGATCCCTTGCTTCGTGTAATTATCCGTGTTCTTCTGGTGCCGGTAATTGCAGGTATTTCCTATGAGCTTATCCGTTTTGCCGGCAACCACAGCAATAATTTTCTGGTAAAATTAATTTCCGCCCCGGGAATGTGGGTGCAGATACTGACCACGAAGGAGCCCACCCGGGATATGGTAGAGGTGGCTATTAAATCAGTGGAGTCCGTTTTCGACTGGAAGGAATATCTCTACGATACCTTCGGATATGAAATTGACGATTCCTGGCTACAGGATGAACCGGCAAAAGAGGGTGATGAGAATATGGCTTTGCAGGGAATACCTTCCTAGAGGTTTGATAAAAAATGCAGTATATAGAAGCTTACCGGTGGGGAGAACAGGAGCTTTCCCGGGCCGGAATAAAAGAAGGGAAGCTGGATGCCCGACTTCTTCTTGAGCATATTTGCCATACAGATAGAAATACTCTGTTGGCTCATGGAGAGCGGGAAGTATCTGCCGACGAGCTTGCCCGGTTTCAGCAGGTGATTGAACGGAGAAAAAGCCATGTACCCTTACAGCAGCTTACCGGTGTCCAGGAATTTATGGGACTGGAGTTTCAGGTGAATGAGCATGTACTGATTCCCCGTCAGGATACGGAATGTCTGGTAGAGGAAGTAATGCGCTTTTTACAGGATGGGAATCGGATTCTGGATATGTGTACCGGCTCCGGCTGTATCCTCCTGAGCCTTCTGCATTATTCCAATCATTGTGAGGGGCTGGGAGTGGATGTTTCTTCTAAGGCTCTTCAGGTGGCCCGGCTGAATGGTGAACGGCTGATGGCGGCCTCCCATGAACAGGGGGATGGCAGAGAGGATAAGAATCCGGTTCGTTTTATTCAGTCGGATTTGTTTTCCCGGCTTTCTGAGGAAAAATTTGAGATTATCGTTTCCAATCCACCCTATATTGCCAGTGGAGTGATTCCCACCCTGATGGAAGAGGTAAGAGACCATGAGCCTTTGCTGGCTCTGGACGGTAAAGAGGACGGATTGTTTTTTTACCGGAAAATTATAGACGAAGGAAGGCGTTTTCTGACAAAGGAAGGCAGGATGTTTTTTGAAATCGGCTTTGATCAGGGCAAGGCTGTGTCAGGATTAATGGAGAACTTTGGATTTCAGGAGGTTACGGTGGTAAAGGATTTAGCCGGACTGGACAGAGTGGTGCATGGACTTTGGATGGGAGGACTTTATGTTTGATAAATTAGATGATTTGTTGATTCGCTATGAGGAAATCATGAGTGAGCTGCATGAGCCTACGGTAGCCAATAATCAGGAGCGTTTTCGGAAGCTGATGAAGGAGCAGAGTGATTTGACTCCCATCGTGGAAGCTTATGCCGAATATAAGAAAAGCAAGCAGGATATCGAAGACAGCCTTTCCATGCTGGAAGCTGAGTCTGATGAAGATATGCGGGAAATGCTGAAGGAAGAATTGAATGATGCCAAGAAGCGGGTGGAGGAGTTGGAAGAGACGATGAAGGTTCTGCTGCTCCCCAAGGATCCTAATGATGACAAGAATGTTATCGTGGAAATCCGTGCCGGTGCCGGTGGAGATGAAGCAGCCCTGTTTGCGGCAGAAATCTATCGGATGTATGTTCACTATGCAGAAAGCCGCCGTTGGAAGGTGGAAACCATGGAGGTGGAGGAAATTGGCATTGGAGGAATGAAAAGTGTTTCCTTTATGATTACCGGGCAGGGTGCCTATTCTGTAATGAAGTATGAAAGTGGTGTGCATCGTGTACAGCGCGTACCGGAAACCGAGTCCGGCGGACGTATTCATACCTCCACCATTACAGTTGCGGTAATGCCCGAGGCAGAGGAGGTAGACGTACAGATCGACGAAAAGGATATTCGTATTGATGTTATGCGTGCTTCCGGTAACGGCGGACAGTGTGTCAACACCACCGACTCCGCAGTACGTTTGACCCATTATCCCACGGGAATCGTGGTATACAGTCAGACGGAGAAATCCCAGCTGCAGAATAAGGCAAAGGCTTTTGCCCTCCTTCGGGCAAAGCTGTATGACATTGAACAGCAAAAAGCCCATGATGCAGAGGCACAGCTTAGAAAAAGCCAGATTGGTACAGGAGATCGCTCGGAAAAGATTCGTACCTACAATTTTCCTCAGGGCCGGGTGACTGACCATAGGATCAACCTGACTTTATATAAGCTGGATAAGATTATGAACGGAGATATTCAGGAAATCATTGATGCCTGCATTGCGGCAGACCAGGCAGCCAAGCTAAGCCGCATGGAAAACGAAGGCTAAACCCCTTGATTTTACTGGGTTTCTTCCAATTATACAGTTGATAGAAAAACAATAATTATATGGAAAAAACGGACTTTGACATATGTCATCGTCCGTTTTTCTTTTAATTATGGTACAATTAATCCATGGTTAGGAGGTGTTACTTATGCCACAAATTATTCCAATAAAAGATTTGAAGAATACATCAGAGATTTCTGATATGTGTCACAGAGCAGAAGAACCTATCTATATTACTGAAAATGGTTATGGCGATATGGTTATTATGAGTATGGAAATCAAAGGATTATTTAAGGCAACAGAGTCGATTGTTCCTGATATCGGGAATTTTATACCAATGGTGTTGATGGTCGTGACCAGTGTTATCGAGTTATAATAGAAGTAACCCCGAAGGGCCACTCCTAAATGGTATTAAAGATATCAGCTCGGCTTATTGGTTAGAACAATTCTACACGACCAAGCAGTAGGTCTATCAGATTGCAATGGAAAATTCCATTGTCATCATAGAAATTGTGAGGAATATCCTCTGCGCAGAAGTTCGTTGTAGATGATGTTCTCCATAATATGGCCGGGATCGTACTGGCGATAGTTCAAGCGAGCATTACGAAGGCCAATATCCGTGTAGTAGTATTTGTTCGGATATTTGAAATAGGTCTTTCCTTTCACATCATATCGCTTTGCCATCGAAATAAGGAACGAATCGATGATGTGCTGCACATAGTTGGAAACCAGAGTGGAATTGACATTTTCGTTCTTCACACTGGTCAGCGCATTGGCAATATTCGTAGGATTGGTCAGAGAACTAATTGGTTAAATATACAATAAAAATATAGAAGAAAAAAATAGCAAAATCACCCATTTGGGTGATGTGCGGATGCAAAAATCCCCCTATAATTTCACATAGGGGGGATTTTTATGCCTATAAGAAAGAAAACAGATTCCCGTTCAGAAGCCAGAGGCTATTGTTCTGGAATGCGAATTTGAAATATTCTAAGAACCGAGCTCAAAAAAGTTAGAAAGGAGAATCAGAACGATATGAAACGAAAAGTGAGCAGACTGTTAAGCTTCCTACTTGTGCTTACCCTGTTAACAGGCAGCATACCCACTCCGGCATTTGCCGCAGAGGCAGGAATCGGCGTCAGTGGAAATGCTTTGGATGAGACTGCACAAGAAGCAATTGTGGAAGAAGAAAGCACACAGGAAGAGACAGCAGAATCGGAAACCGAAATCGGTGAGGATAAGCCCGTCACAGAAGACGTATCCGGCAATGACGGCGAGAGTGACCCTGTCGCAGAAGCCGGGGTGGAACCTGCATCCGGGGAAATTGGTTCTACCGTGACAATCATGTCTTCGACAAAGGATGACATTGAAATCGATGAAGTAAACTTCCCGGATGAAGGCTTTAGAAGCTATATCAGGGAAAATCTTGATATGAGCAAAGACGGAAGGCTGAGTGTCTACGAGGTCGACCGGGTAAATAATATTTACATTGAAGACTCCTATTACCGGATAAACAGCCTGGAGGGAATCGGGTACTTTACGAATCTTACGCATCTTTCGGTAGTCTTTCAGAGGGGGCTTACGTCTGTTGACCTGAGTGGGAATACAGAGCTTATCAGTGTAGATCTTTTCGGTACTAATCTGGAAACTCTGGATGTGACAATGTGCACAGAATTGAGTGCCTTAAGGTGCTTTAATTGTAAACTTACATCGCTGAAGGTAAGCGGTCTAAAAAAGCTTTATAATCTGGAGTGTTACAATAACTATTTGTCCCAGCTTGATGTGAGCGGATGCGAGTCCCTGAATAATTTAAATTGTTCGATAAATGTGCTGACCGCTCTGGACCTGACCGGCTGCACTTCTTTGAATACCTTGAAAGTTAGTCAGAATTTGCTTTCTTCTCTGAATTTAACAGGTGCAGTCGAGCTTGGAAACCTGGATTGCGATTACAACAGTCTAACCGCTCTTGATTTGAGTAAGCAGACACAACTGTATACACTGAGGTGCAAAAACAATCTTCTGACTTCTTTGGATGTAAGCAGTTGTACCGATACTCTGAACACATTGGACTGTGCAAATAATCAGCTTGCTTTTTTGAATACGGCGGCATGTACAAATCTTACTGAAGAAAACATTACTTCCTCCGGAAATGAACGTACCGTCCATAGAAAAACTAAAGTAGCTGCCGGTAATGTTTTTTATTATCTGGATCTGGAGGCAGAGTTCCCGGGGGGCTTTGACAGGAATAAGTTCAGCGATTGGAAGGACGTTACGAATGATACGGTTCTTACTTTTAACTCCAGTAACCAGTTGCAAGGACTTTCAGAAAATACGAGAGAGATCACCTATACCTATGACTGCGGAAATGAAAAGAGCGAATCCTTTACGTTGTATGTGGCCTGTAGCGATATCAGTACGGAAGGATATATAGAAATCAATGAAGAGAATTTCCCGGATCCGGAGTTTAGGAATTTTGTAAAGAAGTATGACTTAAACGGAAGCGGCTATTTAAGTCCCGAGGAAATCGGTGCCGTAACAAGAATGCTGCTTTATACGAATAAAAGAGGAACCTATATTACCGACTTGACGGGAATCAATTATTTTACCGAATTGGCGAATTTGCAACTATATGGAAGCTACTGCCGGGTGGAAACATTGAAGCTGACAAACCTGGAATCGCTTCATCGTTTAGAATTACAGGAAAACTCTCTGACCAGTCTGGAACTGGAAAACTGTAGCAAACTGAGATATCTGTTTTGTCATTCTAATCAGCTTACCACCCTGGACCTGAGCGGCTGTCAGAATCTGCATGGTCTGTACTGCTTTGGAAATCCCTTTGTATCCTTGAAGCTGGGAGATTTACCGGTTCTGGATGAACTGAGGTTGCAGACCGATTATTATGGGGACAGTGTGGAGCTTTCGGCCTATGAGATTGAATTGGATGAAAACGGACAGTATGATTTAAGCAAGCTTCCCGGGTTTGAAGAGGATAAAGCAAGCGGCTGGGACGGTGCAACCGTATCAGACGGGAAGCTAACCGTCCAGGATGGTGTCGGAAAGGTCCGCTATATTTATGATTGTGGAAGAAACGAGAAGATAACGGTTAATTTGAAAATAAAAGGTGTTGAGGGAAAGGAAGGTCTGTGGATTGGTGCCATCGGTGAACAGCTCTATACCGGAAGTGCCATCAAGCCTGCGGTGGAGGTTTATTCAGGAGCAAAAAAACTTACTCCTGGAAAGGACTATACCATTTCCTATAAGAACAATGTCAATGCACAGACCTATGATGCGGTGGATAAAAAAGGGAAAAGTATTGCTCCCACGGTAACTGTCAGTGGAAAGGGCAATTACACCGGGACGGTAACAAGAACCTTTACCATTGCTCCGATTGATCTGTCAAAACTGGAGAGTGACTCCGGGCTGCAGAGCCTTCTGACCATTGAACCTGTTTATACAAAACATACCGGAAAGGTAATCAAGGGAAAACCGGTAATCAAATTCCGTGGAAAAGCTCTGTCATCGAAATGTTATACACTGGTTTATCCTGATACATCCACAGGAGCTTATCAGAACGAGGGCGAGTATACCATTACCGTAAAAGGAAAAGGCCAGAATTTTAAGGGTTCTTTAGATACTACGGAGAGGATTGTACCTGCAACAAATTTAATCAGTCAGATGACCATTCAGACAGACAAAAAATCCTATGAACGCAAGGAATGTAATGAATATGGTTTGGTTTGTCCGAAAGTTACGGTTCTAAACGGAAAGACAGAAATTGACCCAAGCTGTTATACGATTAAATACCTGAATAACGACAAGATAGGAACTGCTACAATCCTTATCACCGGAAAAAGCAGCAAAGGATATTACGGTGTCAAGACAAAAACCTTCCAGATTACCGGGAAAAAACTGACATCGAAAATGGTAACCCAGATTACAAAATCCGTTGATTATACGGGCTCTAGCTGGTCATGGAATCTGTGTTCTTACTGGGATGAGGAAGAGCCCTATGATTACAAAGTCATGGACGGCGAGGAAATCTTGATGCAAGGCCTTGATTTTGTGGTTTCCTATCCCGGAACGGAAAAAAGTTATACACAACCGGGAAAATTTAAGGTGACCTTTACCGGAATCGGCGAATATAGCGGTTCCGTTACAAAGACTTGGACCATCAACAAAGTATCCCTTGTTTCCGCACTGGAAAATGGAAAACTGTATATCGATTATAGTAAAACGCAGGATTACATGAAGGGTGGGACTGTAATTCATCCGCAGGTAAACTATGACGGAGATATATTAAAGGAAGGTGTGGATTATACGGTCACCTGCGTAAATAACAAAAAACCTGCCAAAGGTACTTCCAAAAATGCACCGTATTTCTACATCACCGGAAAGGGTGGCTTCACCGGCAACACAAAAGCGAAAAAGGACTCCTATACCTTTACGATCAATAAAGCAGACATCGATTTCAATGCCGCTATCATGGCAGAAGATGTTCTTTACAAGGATAAGAACGGCAATTATCTGAATACCATTTCCGTAATAGATAAAAACAGCGGAAAAAAACTGGCAAAAGGAACGGATTACGAAAGCACCATTACTTACAAGTACTACGACAATGACAAGGGAGCTTACGTTACCCTGGATCCGAAAGGAAAGGACAAGGTGCCGGCTTCGGAAGACAGAATCCGGATTGATGTGACTGTTACCGGAAAAGGAGATTATAGTGGAAGCCTGACAGATTTCTATTACATCTATCCCAAGAGCATCAACACAGGTTCTGTTGTGGTAGACTCTATTCCTAACCAGAATTATACAGGCAATGCGATTACACCAAAGCCGACAGTAAGCCTCAAGGTGAAAACAGGCAAGACCTATACCTATACTCCCTTGACGGAAGGTGTGCATTATACGGTGAAGTACAGTAAGAACGTTCAGAAGGGCACTGCTACCGTGTATATCTATGGAAAAGGAGAATATGGCGGTGTAAAGAAGGCCACCTTTAAGATTGTCGGAAAGAAATTGGAATGGTGGAAAAATTTATAAACTAAGCCAGAGATATCACCTTCGAAAGAATAGCAAATCATGAGGATAAAAAAGTTCTATATTTAATCCTCCCAAATAAAAACGGCCTGTTCCAAACAGGCCGTTTTTACGTTATAATGGAATTAAACAATAGAAGGTTGGATAAAGCAGGGGGTGTTAAGATGAAGGATATTCAGATACGTCAGATGCATACCGGAGACGAAAAAATTGCAGCCTATATTACGATAGAGGCATGGCGGGAGTCTTTCGTGAATATTTTATCCAAGGAAAAACTGTATGCCCTTACGGAAACACAACAGGTGGAGGAAAATTTTGAACATGCACTGCGTGAGGGAACCTGCAAGGGAGAAATCATGCTGATCAATCATAAGCCCCACTGCATTGCACTATGGGATGAGACCAGAGAAAAGGATATGCCGGGTTATGCAGAATTGATTTGCTTCCACAGTCTGGGTAATAACTGGGGAAAGGGCTACGGCTCAAGGATGATGGTACATATTCTGGAGGAAATAGCCAAAGCCGGTTATCATCAGGTGATGCTTTGGGTATTTGAAGAGAATACAAGGGCACGGAAATTTTACGAAAAGCATGGTTTTATTTTATCTGATAAAAGAAAGACATTCGCAGAGGCGACAGAGGTCATGTATTACAGAAAATTATAGAGAAGGATACGGGATTCTAAAGTTTACATAACAATTCTTTTCTGAAGATAAACAAAATTAACCTTTTCTTAATTGTTAGCACTCCGCATTGACGAGTGCTAACAACGGTGGTATAACATAATTATCAGGAAAAACAAATACAAGCATTCTTAAAAAGGAGGAATGAGTTATGTTAATGCCCAGTATTTTCAGTGAAAACTTATTTGAGGATTTCTTCGGTGATTTTGCACATCCGACAAAGAATGTTGCCAGATACAATACTTCTGCTGCCAATATGATGCGCACAGACATCAAAGAGGGGGAGCAGGGATTCGATTTGAATATTGAACTCCCGGGATTCAATAAGGAGGACATCAGTGCAGAGCTTAAGGATGGTTATTTGACGATCAAAGCTCAGACCGATGAAAGTAATGACCAGAAGGATAAGGAGGGCAGATATATCCGAAGAGAGAGGTATTATGGCTCCTGCAGCCGCAGCTTCTATGTGGGAGACCGGATTACTCAGGAGGATATTAAGGCCAAATTTGAAAATGGTATTTTGAAGCTTCATGTTCCGAAAAAGGAAAGAGAGGAAGTAGAGGAAAAGAGCTATATCGCAATTGAAGGATAAGGGTTGTTTTCTTAATACCACCGGCATCAGTCGGTGGTATTTTTTTTGCTGTAGGAAGTTTTTTTGGGGGGGTCAATATTGTACAGTTATAGATATATATTTTGTATTCACATAGAGCCGACCTTGTATTAAAATAATCATAAATACTATACTTGCCATATTTTAAAGCAGGAGAAAAGAGGTAACTATGCAGGAGCGCCCCAATATCGTTTTATTGATGACAGATCAGATGCGTGGTGATTGTCTCGGTATAGCAGGTCATCCGGATGTAAAAACACCTTATCTTGACAGCCTGGCAGATATGGGTAATCTATACACCAATGCCTACTCAGTCTGTCCTACCTGTGTACCGGCACGGGCTATGCTACATACGGGAATGTCACAGGAACACACGGGCCGCGTAGGCTATGAGGATGGTGTGCGGTGGAATTATGCCCATACAATGGCAGGAGAATTGAGCAAAGCCGGCTATTACACGCAGTGTGTGGGTAAAATGCATGTTCATCCGCTTCGCAATTATCTTGGGTTTCATCATGTCCGACTGCACGACGGCTATATGCACGCCTATCGGGCACCGGATATACCTTACCAGGAAAGCCAGAAGGTAGCAGATGATTATTACTGGTGGCTGAAGCAGGAGCTTGGAGTAAAGGCAGATCCATTGGAAACAGGACTGGATTGTAACGGCTGGGTGACCCGTCCTTGGATGTATGAGGAAAAATATCATCCTACCAACTGGGTAGCAGATGAGTGCCTTGACTTTCTGCGGCGGCGCGATCCTGATATGCCCTTTTTTCTCATGGCAAGCTTCGTGCGGCCCCATGCACCCTTAGATCCTCCGCAATGCTATTTGGATTTATACAAAGATAAAGATCTTCAGCCTCCCTATTTCGGAGATTGGAATGATAGAGAACGCTTGGAGAGAGAAGGGCACAGCTACCATTCCCTTACCGGGCCCTGTGATCGGGAGTATGTGAGGCAAATGAGAGCTGCCTATTATGGAAGCATTACCCATATAGATCATCAGATAGGACGTATTCTGCTGGATCTTGTGGAACGTAAGCTTATGGATAATACGGTGATCGTGTTCCTCTCTGACCATGGGGATATGCTGGGTGACCATCTGCAGTTCCAAAAGGCGAAACCCTATCAGGGAAGTATTCATATACCGCTGTTTATATCTGGCCCGGAGAAATATGTGGGAGAAGGGCATCGCCGCTGCAGTGACCTGGTGGGGCTGCAGGATATTATGCCCACACTGTTGGAGTTGGCAGGGGTAGCAATCCCGGACACCGTCGATGGCAGAAGTCTGCTGCACCCGCTTTCCCGTCCGTGGCTGCATGGAGAGCATACCCTGGGAGAATTATCTTCACAGTTTATCGTCACCAAGAGGGATAAATACATCTGGTATTCTCAGACGGGTGAGGAGCAGTATTTCCACCTGGAAAAAGATCCCCATGAAACACATAACAGGATTCATGATGCTGACTGCCATAAGCGGATTACGGAGCTTCGAGGCTGCCTCATAGAAGCCTTGAAGGACCGTGAAGAAGGCTATGTTCGGGATGGACAGCTGGTTGTGGGAAAGAGGCCTCTGACGGTATTGAGTAATATACGAAAATAAAGAAAAAGCTCTGCTTGTGGATTCGGCAGAGCTTTTTTCAGTTTTTTACTGTACCGGAGCGTGCCAGCCGGATTAGGAAATCACGGGGTGACAGACCAAAATATTCCTTGAAACGGCGTGTGAAATAGAAGGGCTCAGAAATACCCACCGCAGAGGCAACCTCCTGGATATACAGGTTGGGGTTGCTGCTAAGCAGCTCGGCAGCTTTTTCCATACGGACAGTATTAAGATAGTTGAACACACTGTCACCATATTCTTTTTTAAAAAGCCGGCAGAGATAGCTTTTATTTAAATTTACGGCATCTGCAATCTCATCCAGTGTGATATGCTCGCTGTAATGAATATTCACATAGCGTATCACAACCTGCACTTCCTTTCGATATCTTTCAAATTCATTCCCACTGCCTTTTTGTAAAAGAAAAAGTCCTTCACCAAGAGTAGCCTCCAGTTGGTCAAGAGTATCGGACTTCAGCAGCCTCTGCTGATAATCGTGAATTTGTGGATGTAGATTTCTGGCATCCAGGGAAAGAGCTATATTCTCAAAAATATGTACACAACTCATACATAGCAGTAAAGGATCCAGGGGCAGGGCGGCCCATTGGGCCAATACATTGTGAATATATCGGAAGATTTCCTCTTGCTTACCGAAACGCATGAAATCCAGAAGGGAATCTACTGTGGCAGTGATTTCCTCATCCGGGACATCGCGGATAAAGTGAATATCCTTTGTAAAAAGGATAGAGCTGTCCGGGTGGTAGAAGGAAGTACTGCGTGCATTGATGCAGGCAAGATAGGCACTGCGGCATTTGGTGAGACCGACCGCCGGCTCAGAGCAGGAGAGGGTGGGACGGACACCAAAATAGGTTATAATCTGCCGGAGAAAGACTTTTGATTTTTTGGGCAGAGTATGCTCCAGTGCTTCGCTGTAAGGCAGACAATAAAGGATTTCGTTGTGATGTGTCATGATACTGACAGGCATGGTGGTCAGTAAGAGCGCTTCGGCCAGTAAGGTTTGAAGGTTGGGGGCGACTCTTTTTAACTTTTCCCGTTTGATATCCTCATGGAAAAACAAGGTAAGAATAATACTGGGCTGAGAGAAAAGCAGACTGTCAATGGTTTCTTCTGAAAGCTCTCCCGGAGAAATGGTCTCATCCAGAAAGAAGTCCCGAAGCTCATTCAGTAAAATTTTTGTATTTTGTAATTCCATCTGCTGCTTTTGCCGGAGAGCTTCTTCCCGATCTTTCTGCCGATCCTGAATATTGATTGCAATTTTGTCCAAATGCTCCAACAGCAGGTCGGCAGATATATTTGCTTTTAATAAGTAATCAACAGCACCGGCAGTCAATGCTTCACGAACCAGTTCAAAATCAGAATAATTGCTAAGAACCAGTGTGGGAATATCCAGCTGCTCCTGCTTCAATGCCCGAATTAAGGCTATACCGTCCATTACAGACATTTTCAGATCCGTTATGATAATATCTACCGGATTGGTTCTGACATAGGCCAGAGCTTCCTCGCCATTACTGGCAGTATGACAAAGGGAATAAGGGGTCTTAGTCCAATCTGTCAACTGGCGGAAAACAATTTTAATTGCAGGTTCATCATCAACAAGCAGAATCTGTAAACTCATTCGGGAAATTCCTCCTTATACAGCCTGCGGGGAATTGTCACTCGGCAAATGGTGCCCTTACCCGGCTGACTGTCTATTTCTAATCCATATTGTGGGCCATAATGCAGTTTTATCCTCTGGTCTACATTATTAACACCTATACCGGAAAAGCGACTTTTATTTTCGTGTCTTACAGACGTTGGCTCAAATCCACAGCCGTTGTCGCTCAGAATAACTTCAATGGTATCTGTATGGGAAAAGTGGCTTTCCACCGTAATGGAGATAGGCTCATCCTCCTCACAGGTGCCGTGTATAATAGCATTCTCGGCCAGGGGCTGAAGAGCAAAGCGTGGGATTTCACAGGCCAAGGTCTCTTCATCCAAATCATAGCTGACCTGAAACATTCCTGCGTAGCGGATAGTTTGAATCGTAAAATAGTGTTTCAGATTCTCAATTTCCAGCGAAAGGGGAATCAGCTCCTGCTTTTTGACAAGAGTGTGCTGCAATAAAATGGTAAGGGATGAAATTCCCTGCTCCAGTACAGGTACGTCATTCATCTGTGCAACGACACCAAGAGAGTTTAGTGTGTTGAAGAGAAAGTGGGAGTTGATCTGATATTGCAGAACCTCCAGTTCAAGGCTGCGCTTAAGCTCCTGCTCCCGATTCCAACGAATACCAAACATCCTGATTTCCTGAATCATCCCATCGATAGTACGGCCCAGGAAGCCCAATTCATCAGGGCTGGTATCCCCAATGGAAATGTTCAGATTTTTATCGGAGGTGATACTGCAGACGGTAATAATATGATTGATGGGCTGCATAATGCTGGCATAAACGAAAAGGGTAATATATAGACAGAAGAAAATTAATAACACAGCTATAACCACCAGAAGCATATTAATCTGGCTTGTCTCTTCTGAAATATACCGATAAGGGAAGGTGGCCACCAGATAATTGTCAAAATCAGCATTATAGTTGGAAATAACCACCTGTTTTTCGCCGCCTTTTGATGAATAAAAGGTTTGGGACAAAATTTCTTTATTTTTCCGAATCTCCTTCAGCAGATTGCTTTCCAGCTGGGAACCCAGCAGAGTCCGATCCTGGGAAGAAATAATATAGCCGTCACCGCGAACAAGCATAATATTGGAATCATCTCCGAAGGATACATTGGTAAACAGAGTATTACTGAAAAAATTTTCATCAAGATAAAGCAGAATATAACCAATGTGCTCACTGAGATTATGCAGACTGTAGATTTTGCGGCCCAGAACGATTTTATCTCTGCCTCGGTAGGTATGGATGTACTGCAGGGAGTCATGGGGGGAAGCCTGATTAATATTCTCGACGATTTCAGCAAAGCGCTCAGCATTTATGTCATCATAGCCCAAATCATATACAATGTTACGGTTACGATCCAGAATCCGAAGGTTTTTCAGATAAATTGAAGGAAAGGGTACTTTTATGCGCAAATGATTTATGGCCTGTACATCCTGCTCGTCCAGGGTAAAGCTTTCACCGCCTGCCTTGGAAAGAACACGTTGACAGTCATCGTCAATGGAGAGAGTGTCCATATATGTACGAAATACATTCAGCTCTGTAATAAAATTTTGGTTTAATAAATACATGGCCTGTTCGTTAGAGCGCCCCAGCTTATCGTTAATAGACTGTGTATACACATTGTAAGCATAAATGCCGATACAGGTCACCGGAACGAGGGAAATAAATAGAAAAATAAATAAAAGCCTGTTGCGGATTTTAAAATTGCGCAAATAATCAATTAGTTTTATACTTGGGATTTTTTTTGGTGATTTCACACAAGCCCCTTTTCCAAAATCAGATCATAATAGGTTCCATTTTGCCTTTATATTAAATATAATCATAAAAAAAGTCAATATCGTATAGCTTTGTGCAAATTGTGTATATTCAATCCGAGACTGTGAATAAGTATAATGTAGACAGCCAAAGGGATATACTCCCCAATAAAATATAAAAAAGGAGGAAACAACATGAAAAAGACAATCAGCACTCTGCTTGCAGTCAGTATGTGTGCCGCGATAGCGGTCGGCTGCAGCAAAGCGGCAGACTCCCCTTCAGCTACAAGTGCCAATACGGAAACGGAAAATACTACCGTTTCTGAAGCGGCAGCCGACAATGAGACGGCAGCAGGGGCAGAACAGTTTGAGAACAAGAAACTGAGTATTGCTGTATTTGAAGGTGGCTATGGACCTGATTATTGGAACGAGATCGTGGATAGGTTTGAGGCGGCTTATCCCGGTGTGGAGGTGGAGATGCAGATCAGTCCGTCAATCGGTGATGTTATCCGTCCCCAGATTGTTGCCGGTAATGTTCCTGACTTTATCGTAATGAATGATAACGATTCCACAGGCCTGATTGCTTCCATTATCAAGGAAAAAGGGCTGATGGATATCACCGATGTATTTGAAGGGCCGGGGCTGGATGATGATACACCGCTGAAGGATCAGATTAACGAAGGGGTTTTAGAAACCGCAAAGTGCCAGCCCTATGGGGATGGAAAAATCTATCTTGCCCCATTCAACAGCAGTCCCATGGGACTTGTCTATAACAAAACTTTATTTGAGGAAATGGGCTATGAGCTGCCTACTACCTGGGATGAGTTTTTTGCCCTGGGAGATCAGGCTAAGAAGGATGGCTACGCTTTAATGACTTATGCCGGTATTTATCCCGGTTACATGGAGTCATTCCTGTGGCCTGCACTGGCTTCCGCCGCCGGGCTGGATCATGTAGGGGATATTTCTAACTACGTTGAAGGCTCTTATTCAATACCGGAAGTCATGGAGGTACTCCAATACATAGCCAAAATCGGTACAGATGGATATCTGCTGGATGGTACTGTTGCATTGAATCACACTCAATCCCAGACTGAAATGATGATGAACAAGTGTCTGTTCATCCCCAATGGCAACTGGATGGAAAATGAAATGGCTGAGGCTCCCCGTGCCGATGGCTTTGAATTTGGTTTATGGACTGCCCCTGTTCTGAAAAAAGGGGATCAGGCATATGTGATGACCAGTGTTGAACAGTTTTCCATTCCCGCAAATGCAAAAAATCCTCAGTTGGCCAAAGAGTTTCTGCGTTTCCTGTATACAGAGGATTCGGTAAAGCTGTTTGCCCAGAAGGCTAATGGTATCTATGCGTTGAAGGATGCCACTGAATTGTCTAAGGGGCTTGTTTCTGACGGTATTTATAACATGAACTCAGTATATGAGCATGGTACCTCTATGGTATTTGGATTTGCTGCTTTGCCGGAAGGCTGTAAGGTAGTTCCCCGTGACAGGGTATTTAAGGTTCTGTCTGATGTTATGACCGGCAAGATGAGTGCCCAGGAGTGGGCTCAGGGAGTTGAGGATTCCTTTAAGGAAGTTAACTCCATGACTGCCCAGTAGTCCCCAATAAAACGCACAAACTTATCAGGCACCATGCTGCATCCTTTGGCATGGTGCCATTTTGTTGAAAGGAGTAATTGAATGAGTTCTCAAGCTGCCAAGCAGATAAGGCGCAGCAAAATGAAAAAGCCTGTTGGCTTTATCTGTACATGCGTTCTACCGGCCCTTTTCCTTACCATGACCTTTACGGTGATTCCCACATTCCGTGCATTATGGCTGTCTTTAACCAATGCTACGTCATTGGGATTGAACAGTAAGTTTATCGGCCTGGAAAACTATGAATATATGTTCCGGGATGAATATTTCATCCTTGCACTAAAGAATACCTTGAAGCTGATGGCCTGCGTTCCGGCTGTCACCATTGCCTTTGCTTTGGTTCTGGCCTTTATTATTTCCCAGTCTGATTTAAAAGAACGCGGCCTGTATAGAACGGTATTCTACTTTCCCAATATTATTTCCCTGACGGTGGTGAGTATTATCTGGTCCTTCGTCTTTCATCCCACAATGGGGATTTTGAACAGCTTTTTAAATGGTGTTGGACTGCAGGCCTGGGCCAAATCCTGGCTGGGGGATGCCGGCACTGCACTGTGGTGCATTGCAGTTACCCTGATCTGGCAGGCAACCGGATATTACATGGTTATGCATATTGCAGCAATGGATGGCATTTCCAATGAGATTTATGAGGCAGCCACCATCGACGGAGCCGGACCGGTTCACCAATTATTGCTGATTACGCTGCCCTTGATGAAAGATATTATCGGTATTACTTTTGTTCTTGCTCTTTCCGGCACTATCAATCTGAGTTTTACCTTATCTAAGGTTATGACCGGCGGCGGCCCTAATGGTGCCTCTTCGGTTTTGCTCCAATATATGTATGAGCAGGGCTTCATTAATGGCAATTTCGGCTATGCAATGGCAATCACCGTCTTTACACTGACCATTTCCATAGCCCTATCCATGCTTTCCCGTAAACTTACCAACAACGAATCTTAAGGCAGGTGTATATTAGATGAAGACGAATGAACAGAGTCGCCGCCAGGCCGCTTTCGTGCGCTGGCTGGTACGAATTTTTATGATTATGGTTACGGTTATTATGTTGTACCCTCTGATCTGGAATATTTATTCCTCTTTTAAAACTAACAGCGAATTTTTGACCAATGCCTTCTCTCTGCCGCAGGGACTGGCATGGGATAATTATGCCCGGGCCATTGAAAAATCCAATCTTTTGACCAATGTCTGGAACTCGGTAATCATTGTTGTCATTACCCTGTGCGTCATTCTCCTCTGTGCCGTCCCCTGTGCCTACTGTCTGGTTCGCTACCGATTCTTTGGCTCAAAGCTGATTTTGAATATTTATATGGCAGCCATCTTTATTCAGGCTACTTTTATTATGATTCCGCTGTTCATGCAGATGAACTCGTTACATCTGCTTAATAATCGTCCGGCACTGGCAGTTTTGTATGCCACCATGCAGTTTCCCTTTGCGATCTTTCTTCTTACCGGCTTTCTACGTATGATTCCTCATGATTACGAGGAAGCGGCCATGATTGACGGCTGTGGCCCTTTTCGCATATTGGCACAGGTTATCATACCCATGGCAAAGCCGGGAATTATTACGGTGTGCATGATTTCTTCCATGTCTGCGTGGAACGAATTTCCGGTTGCTTTAGTCATGCTGACGGATGGAACCAAGCAGACCCTTCCTGTCGGTCTTGCAAATCTGTATGAAGTACAGCGCTATGCCACCGACTGGGGAGCATTATTTGCAGCCCTTGTTCTGGCACTGATCCCCACCGTCATCATCTTCCTTATAGGACAAAAACAGCTGATCCAGGGAATGAATGTAGGGGGCCTTAAAGGATGAATCCATATATCAGTAATGATGGCTCTTTATTTGTACAGATATAAAAAAAGATGAAGAAAAATATTGATAATCTTTTAGGATTAAAATATGATATTGGTACAAAGGAAGGGAGAAATCGGATGCTGACCAGACTTGGAACGGATTATTTTGAACAAATATACAGACTTTTGCAGGAAAGCTTTCCGGAGGATGAATATCGTACCGATAAAGAGCAGAAGGAGCTTTTCGGACGAAAGGAATATAGAGTCTATGGAAAAGTTATGGAGGAAAGCGGGCAGCTTCAGGCATTTATTTCTCTATGGCAGTTTGAGCAGTTTGCTTTTATTGAGCATTTTGCTGTCAATCCTGATTTCAGAAACAGAGGGATAGGAGAATTGGTTATACACAAGATAGTCAGGATGCTGTCTATGCCTGTTTGTCTGGAGGTGGAATTACCGGATAATGAGTTGGCAAAACGAAGAATCGGATTTTATTCCCGCAATGGATTTTATCTGAATGAGTATTCCTACATACAGCCGCCTATCAGCAAGGGAAGAAAACCGCTTCCTTTGAGGATTATGACCTATGGAGGGACAGTTACAAAAGAGGAGTTTCATAACATAAAGGAGGTTCTCTACCACAGGGTATATGGAGTGTGACCGTTATATCAGGCACAAACCGGAGAAGAAAGCATATCCTAAGCCATAACAAAACAAAGAAGTAGGTGAGGGAATGTTCTGGCAATGCTTTTGTATCCTGTTCATTATCGCTGTTATTATTTTTTT
>JBJFFP010000064.1:0-3649 GCA_051891855.1 Lachnospiraceae bacterium
GAAATTTGCTTTTGGTAAAAACATCTGATAATATGGAAGAGATGCTGGATCTTTCCCGAGATAACCTGCTGCGGCTCAGGGAAGAGGCCGAAGAAATTGAGACGGATATGATTCTTCGCTATATCCGTATTTTTGCACAGCTGGCATCCCGGTTAAAATATGCCGGTCAGAAGAGGATTCTGGTGGAGGTGGCCTTGATTAAGCTGTGCAAGCCGGAAATGGAGGTAAATACGGATTCCTTACTGGATCGTATACGAAGCCTGGAGGAGAAAATGGAGCAGGGGATAAGGGTCATGCCTTCTGAAGAATTACCTGCAGTTAATACCGTTAACCCTTTGAAAACAGAAGCTCCCAGAGTATTGCCCAAGGCCCTTCGGGAAGAAGTCAGACAGGTAGTGGAAAAGTGGCCGGGAATCGTAGGAAATGCACCTATGCCGCTGAAATCCTATCTGAAGAAAGTAAGGCTCAGTCTGGGGGAAAAGGATCAGCTGCTGATGGTGGTTGAGGATGGAATTGCCTATGACTATCTGGCTAAAGCAGAAGGCAATCGTCAGATGGTCTTAGAACTGATTGAGAATTATCTGGGAAAAACCCTGGAGATGGAATTTAGACCCTTAGAAGAAAACAGACAGTTTGAAACAAGCTTTGTGGATTTGAGTAAAATTATTAATATGGAAATAGAGGAGGAATAATAATGGCAAAAAGAGGAGGATTTCCCGGAGGAATGCCCGGAAACATGAATAATCTGATGAAGCAGGCGCAGCGTATGCAGCGCCAGATGGAAGAAAGTCAGAGAGAGCTGGAGGCTAAAGAATTTACGGCTAAGGCAGGAGGCGGTGCTGTGGAAGTAACCGTTACGGGAAAAAAGGCAGTTACCAAGGTCAGTATCTCTAAGGATGTTGTGGATCCGGAGGATGTGGAAATGCTGGAAGATTTAATTATGGCTGCTACCAATGAAGCAATTAAGATGGCTGAAGAAGAGAGTACTGTCATGATGTCCAGAATGACCGGAGGCCTGGGCGGAGGAATGCCCTTCTGATGGACTTATACAGCGGACATATCAATCAATTGATTACAGAACTGGCTGCCCTGCCGGGAATCGGAGAAAAATCTGCTTCACGGCTGGCCTTTCATCTGATTAATATGCCTGCCCCCAAGGTAGAGCGTCTGGCAAAAACTATATTGGAGGCAAAGCAGCAGGTTCGGTATTGCAGCGAATGCTATACCTTAACCGATCAGGAAATTTGTCCCATTTGTGCCAATGAAAAGCGGGATCACAGTACCATCATGGTAGTGGAAAACACCCGTGATTTGGCGGCCTATGAGAAAACCGGAAAATACGAGGGGATTTATCATGTTCTTCATGGAGCAATTTCCCCCATGATCGGCATTGGCCCGGGAGATATTAAGCTGAAGGAGCTGCTTAAGCGCCTTCAGGGAGAAGTAAAAGAGGTCATTATTGCTACCAACTCCAGCTTAGAGGGGGAAACCACAGCCATGTATATCAGCAAGCTGATTAAACCCACCGGGGTCAAGGTAACCAGAATTGCCAGCGGGGTGCCGGTAGGAGGAGATCTTGAGTATATCGATGAGGTAACCCTGCTTCGTGCATTGGAGGGAAGAATAGAATTATAGGAGGTTCATATGCAGACAG
Source organism: Lachnospiraceae bacterium (assembly GCA_051891855.1). Lineage (GTDB taxonomy): Bacteria > Bacillota > Clostridia > Lachnospirales > Lachnospiraceae > SFDP01. The sequence goes on from JBJFFP010000064.1 coordinate 1,655, forward strand.
AGGGATTCGGAAGTACAAAGGAAGGCCGGGAGGTATATCTATATACCATGGAAAACAGCAGAGGGATGAAAGCCTCTGTAACCAATTATGGAGCCAATCTGGTGCGGCTTTTGGTGCCGGATAAAAACGGTAAGGCAGAGGACGTGGTGCTGGGCTTCGATCAGGTTGCAGGCTATGAGGAGAATCCCAGCTTTTTCGGAGCTCTCATCGGCCCCAGTGCAAACCGGATCGGCGGTGCTTCCTTTACCTTAAATGACAAAACCTATACCCTGAAAAAAAATAATGGAGAAAATAATTTACACAGCGATGAAAAAAAGGCTTCTCACAAGAGAATCTGGGATGCTGCCGCAGAAGGAGAAAAGGTGGTATTCACCCTTGCTATGGAAGATATGGATATGGGTTTTCCGGGAAATAAGCTTTTTAAGGTGACGTATTCGCTGACAGAAGAAAATGAATTGAGTATCCACTATGAAATTACCAGTGACCGGGATACGATTATTAATCCCACCAACCATTCCTATTTCAATTTAAAGGGGCATAATCAGGGGGATATCCTGGATCATCGAATTACTTTACTGGCTTCTGCCTTTACGCCTGCCGATGCCGCCTCCATTCCTACGGGAGAAATCGCTGCAGTGGAAGGTACTCCCATGGATTTACGCCGGGAAACGGTAATAGGAGAGAAAATAGATGGAGCTTACGAGCAGCTTCAATTTGCCGGAGGCTATGATCATAACTGGGTAACCGATGGCTGCAACGGTAGTGTTCGGTTGATTGCTACAGTAAAAGCACCTGAAAATTTACGCGTTATGGAAGTGTATACAGACCTTCCCGGTGTCCAGTTTTACGCCGGTAATTTTATTGATGAGCAAAAAGGAAAACAGGGTGCAGCTTACGGGAAAAGAAGTGGTCTTTGTCTGGAAACACAGTTTTATCCCGACAGCATTAACAAAGCAGACTTCCCATCGGTAGTATTTGGACCCAATCGAAAATATGAATCTACAACAATTTATAAATTTGTCTGATTGATCAAGACAGAAGAAGGAGTATGCCGGGTGGGCCTGCCTGCAGGTATACTCCTTTTTTGTATAAGGATTTGTCGAAGGAAACTTGTCCAATCCCTACAGAATTTGCTAAATTCCACCTTTAGTAACTGCTATATTGAAAAGAAAAAAGGTGGGATTAAAATGGCAAGGCTGGATCATGTTACGCAGATTGGAAATCCCGGCAGGGATCCGGAAATCTATCTCGAGGACTATGTTTATACCTTCCTGAAAAGGCAAGGGGATGAAGATAGAAAAAAATATTATTTATATGGAGAAAGGGAAGGAAGCAAAAATACAGAAAAGCTATACATATATGGGATTTCCGATTCGGCGAAAGAGGAAAGAACCTATTTTAGAGAATTTCAGTTTCTGGGGATACTGAAAACAAGAAATGGCGAAAAGCTTTTAACGGGAAGAGGCTGCCAGGATACTCCCGTAACCGGTTTTTATATTTTTTATGCCTCCAACCACAGTATGCAGGAATATCTGGTGGATACCAGTATAGGGGATAAAGGAGAGGAAGGACTGAACAGAAGGGGAGGCGGGCAGAAAGCCGGGCAGAAAGCCGGGCAGAAAGCCGGGCAAGAAGCTAGGCAGAGGCCGGAAAAAGGCCGGACAGTGAGGGAAAAGTATGTATTGACAAGAAAAGCAGATTTTTCCAATCTGGTATTTTATGCCGGCTGCATTTTAGCTCTATTGCTGCTGGTTACGGCAGTTACCGGCGGAAATGGTTATGGAAAGCTGCTGGCTTTTCGGGAAATGGTAAGGCAAACCATGGCCGGGAGAACGAATACCGCAGAGCTTGTTATAGAAGAACAAAAGGCCGATGAAGACAGCCTTTATCCATCCCGGGATTCTGCAAATTCTATAAACAAGGAAGACGCTTGGGAGGAGGAAACGGTAGAAGATAGTGTGCAGGAAAGTACACAGGACAGCACGCAGGACAGTG
>JBJFFP010000064.1:3749-5944 GCA_051891855.1 Lachnospiraceae bacterium
AATAGCACGCAAAATAGCTTGCAAGAAACTATGGGAGGAACGGTTGAGGCAGCAGCTTTGACAACGAATCAGGTGGAAACGAAAGAGGAAGAAAACTATGAAGTATATATTGTTAAAGAGGGAGATTCTCTGGCCGGAATTTGTAAACGGCAGTATGGAAATACAGATAAAATAAAGGAGATTTGCCTGTATAACAATATTGAAAATGAAGATCATATTTCTCCGGGACAAAAAATCTACCTTCCCCGGTGAAATTATGATATAATCTTACCTCGTAAATAAATTGATTTATCCAGGACAAAAGATAGAGGAAGTTATGGCTCAAATTAAGCAATTTGTTCCCCGAAAAGGAAACGCAGAGCATCAAATGGAATTTGAAGAAAAAATAAAGAAGTATAGAAGAGCCCGGCTGCTGAAGCTGGGAGGAATTTTTGTTGTGTCTTTATCTTTGCTTACGGGCATTTACTTATATTGGGATAATGCTAAATATACTTCCTACACTCAGGTCAGTACCGTTTCCAGAAGCAGTGGAAGCGACAGTACCTGCCTGAATCATAACGGAAGGGTTTTGACCTACAGTAAGGATGGTATCAGCAGTATGGATACCAGAGGAAATGTGATTTGGAATGAAACCTATCAGCTTCAGAATCCCATTGTGCATGTTAATGAAAATGCCGTAGCAGTAGGGGATTATAACGGAAATATAATCTATATATTAGATGAAAAGGGGAAGGTGGGTGAAGTCAATACCAATCTTCCCATAAGAGATTTTTGTGTATCCAAAACAGGAATTGTAGCCGTGGTACTGGAGGATACCAGGATAACGCGTTTAAATCTCTACAATTCCACGGGAAAAGAGCTGGTGAAATCAGAAAGCAGAATGAGTCAGAATGGCTATCCCATTGCCCTGGCGCTTTCAGATAATGGAGAGGTAATGGCAGTTTCCTATCTGTATGTGGACAGCGGAGTAATGAAATCCAGTGTAGCCTTTTATAATTTTTCTGATGTGGGACAGAACAGTGTGGATCGTCTGGTAAGCGGGAATGATTATGCAGATACCATCATTCCCTATATCGGTTTTCTGGGAAAAGATGCGGCCTTTGCAGTAGGTGACAGTCGAATCAGCTTTTACAGTGGAGAAGAGAAGCCGGTCAGTGTAGCCGAAAAATTACTAAATGCAGAAATACAAAGTGTCTATGCCGGAAATGAGCATGTGGTGTTGATCTATATGGATACCACCGGGGCAAGTCTTTATAAGCTGGAGACATATGATAAAAAGGGAAATCTTTTATTCCAACAAAGCATTGATATAGAATTTCAGAACATCCTGGTGGGAAAGAATTATATATTGGTTTACAATGAGCAGGAGTGCGTTATGTATAATATGGCGGGAACACAAAAATATAAGGGAACCTTCGCTAAGAGAGTAAGTCTGCTTATTCCCACGGATTCCGGTAAACGATTTATTATGGTAACATCAGATTCTGTTGATGTGATCGAACTGAATTAGTACAGAAAGAGAAAGTGTGAAAAGAAAAAATGAACGTAACATTAATGGTTGCCGGACTGATTACGGTTTTACTATGTGTGATAAGCTTTCATAAGGGAATGACAAAGGCAATCGGTGATTTGGTTGCATGGATAGTGGCGCTTCTTGTTATTGCACTGATTGCTGTCATTTATGTGAGCGCTAAGGGTGAGGAGGTAAAGTTTACCGTTGCAGGGGTCATCATCCTTCTTTTAGTGGGTATGATTTACGGATTGATTCATTTTGTATTTAAAACCATCAAAATGATTGCCAAGCTGCCTGTTTTTTGCCTGCTGGATCATCTTCTGGGATTGGCAGTAGGACTGGCAGAGAGCATTATTCTCCTTTGGGCTGTCTATCTAATCGGTGCAGTAGGTCTTCTGGGCAGCGTTGGTGAGATGGTTTATCAGGATACGGCAAATAGCCAGATTTTATCCTTTTTATATCGATATAATTATCTGGCAGAAGTGGTTTTGAATGTTATTGCAGGATAAGCTATAATCCCTGAACCGGGAAGTGTGAAGACAGAACAGACTATCCACTTCCGATGGTCAGAGAGGTGCCCCATTGGCTGAGTATGACTGAAAAGTATTGCTGAAATGAAAATTATTAAAAAGAAAAATTTAAAAAGCAGTTGACAAGGAAAAAAGGCTGTGGTAGTATAAAT
>JBJFFP010000065.1:0-5648 GCA_051891855.1 Lachnospiraceae bacterium
AGCCATTGTCAATGAATAGAGTGAGGGAAGAATGGTAGCAATAATTGATTATGATGCAGGGAATATAAAAAGTGTAGAGAAAGCTATCGCTTTTTTAGGAAAAGAAGCAGTAATTACCCGTGATTCTTCTATAATTTTAAATGCAGACCATGTGATTCTTCCCGGTGTAGGGAACTTTGGAGATGCTATGGAAAAGCTGAACAGCTTCCAACTTCTTCCTGTGATTAAGGAGGCGATAGAAGAAAAAATACCTTTTTTGGGAATCTGTCTTGGCCTCCAGCTTCTGTTTGAAAGAAGCGAGGAATGTCCCGGAGTAGAAGGAATTGGAATATTAAAAGGAGAAATAAGGCGATTTCCCAACATAGAGAACCTTAAAATACCTCATATCGGATGGAATTCACTTAAATTTAGGAATAGGGGACGGATATTTCAGGGCTTGGAGGTTGATTCCTACGTTTATTTTGTTCATTCTTATTATTTAGAGGCAGATGAGGAAGAAATAGTAACGGCTACTACGGAATATGGGGTTAATTTTCATTCCTCTATAGAAAAAGGGAATGTGTTTGCCTGCCAGTTTCATCCGGAAAAAAGCTCGGATACAGGCCTTAAGATATTGGAGAATTTTTTAAAGCTCAAGCGGGAGGATATGTAGTGTTTAGCAAAAGAATTATTCCTTGTTTAGATGTACATAATGGACGGGTGGTGAAGGGAGTTAATTTTGTTAACCTCCAGGATGCCGGGGATCCGGTTGAAATTGCAGCAGCCTATGACAAGGCCGGTGCGGATGAGTTGGTTTTTCTGGATATAACTGCTTCCTCTGACGGGAGAGAAACTGTAGTGGATATGGTTCGCCGAGTTGCACAGAAGGTCTTTATTCCCTTTACTGTAGGCGGCGGAATCAGAACAGTAGAGGATTTTAAGGTACTTCTCAGAGAAGGAGCAGATAAAATTTCCGTAAATTCCGCTGCTATAGACCGTCCTGAATTGATTTCAGAGGCAGCGGATAAATTCGGAAGCCAATGCGTAGTTGTAGCCATTGATGCCAAAAGAAGAGAAGATGGAAAGGGATTCAATATTTTTAAGCATGGAGGAAGACTGGATACTGGTATAGATGCGATTGAATGGGCTATTCAGGCAGAAAAGCTGGGGGCAGGAGAAATTCTGCTGACCAGTATGGATAGCGATGGAACGAAGGCCGGATATGATATTGAATTAACCAGACAGGTTGCTGAACAGGTAAATATTCCCGTAATTGCTTCCGGTGGAGCAGGAAAATTAGAACACTTTAAAGAGGCATTAACCATAGGAAAGGCAGAAGCAGCTCTTGCAGCCTCACTTTTTCACTATAAGGAGCTGGAGCTCAGAGAGGTAAAAGAGTATCTGAGAAAAGAAGGGGTTTCTGTGCGGATATAAAGAAGGGAGAAAGCTGAGACATTTACTTAGGAGGAAAAAGGATAATATATGGCGATGATAGAAAATGACTGGCTGCCTGCCTTGGAGCCGGAGTTTAAAAAAGAATACTATAGGAATCTGTTTCGATTTGTGAAAGAAGAATATTCCAGTCATATTATTTATCCTCCTTCAGAGGATATTTTTAATGCCTTTCATTCTACGCCCCTGCATAAGGTTAAGGTTGTCCTATTGGGACAGGATCCTTATCATAATGAAAGTCAGGCTCATGGAATGAGTTTTTCTGTTTTGCCCGGTCAGGATATCCCACCTTCCTTACAGAATATTTATAAAGAGTTGGAATCGGATTTAGGATGTTATATTCCGAATAACGGATATTTAAAAAAATGGGCTGATCAGGGTGTACTGTTATTGAATACAGTATTAACGGTAAGAGCCCATCAAGCCAATTCCCATCAGGGACATGGATGGGAGGAATTTACGGATGCCGTTATTAAAACAGTAAATGATTTAAATCGTCCGGTAGTCTTTTTCTTATGGGGAAGGCCGGCACAGAATAAGTCTGGGATGCTTACCAATAAAAAGCATCTGATATTAAAGGCTCCTCACCCCAGTCCTCTTTCTGCATACAGAGGATTTTTCGGATGCAGACATTTCAGTCAGGCAAATTCCTTTCTGGAGCAGAATGGAATACAAGCAATTGATTGGCAAATTGAAAATATTTAAGCAAAAAAAAGAAAAAAATCTTATAAGAGATTCTGCAATCAGACTTGCAGAATTAGAGATAAATAAGTAAAAATGAATATTTTGGATGAAAAACTTGCAAAAATCTTGAAAAGTATATGTTATTTTCAAGATTTTTTTTGCTTTATTATTCTGGATTTAACTATATTCATAAAAAATGAGGAAGTTTACATGAAAAAATACTTGACAGAGAAGATGAGATATACTAATCTTTATAGTAGTATTAAAAGATACTACTATAAATCACGGGTGAAATAAATGAACAAAGCAGATGTTATTGAAAGATTGGTTCATTTTCATCTCAGCAGGCAGGAAGCACAGGTTTATCTCTGTCTTATGGAGCATGGTTCCCTGACAGGATATGAAGCAAGTAAGCTGACGGGAATTTCGCGGTCAAATGTGTATGGGGCTTTAAGCAGCTTGGTTGATAAGGGGGCAGCAATGGTCCAGGAGTCCGGTAATCCTACTTATTATAAAGCTGTAGATGCAAATGAGTTTTTTGATAATCAGATGAGGGCCCTGGAAAGAGACAGGGAATATTTACTGGAGCATATGCCAGAAACAGTTCAAAGCTCAGATGGCTATCTTACGATACAGGGGGCTGATAATATATTGAATAAGGCCATCCATATGATTTCCGGTTGTGAGATGCGCCTGTATCTGGCAGCCTCCAAAGCTATTGTGGAACAGCTGGTGCCGGTATTAAAGAAGGCACTTAAGCGGGAACTTAAGGTGGTGATTATCAGTGATCATGATTATCACGAGCTGTCCACTTCTTTTTATTTGGACAAGCCTGAAGAGGGCCAGATCAGATTGATAACAGATTCTACATACGTTTTAACCGGAGAGCTTACGGGCAGTAGTAATGATACCTGCCTGTATTCCGGGAGGGAGAATTTGGTAACAGTAATGAAGGAGGCTCTTAGAAATAAAATTAAATTATTGGAAATAGAAGGAATAAACAAAGATTAAAGAATGGAGGAAGAAAATGATTAGAATCGGTATTTTAGGTTATGGAAATCTGGGAAAAGGTGTAGAAAGTGCAATTTTGCAAAATTCCGATATGGAGCTTGCAGCAGTATTTACCAGAAGAAATCCGGGTGATTTGAAGATTCAGACACAAGGAGTGCCTGTATTATCCATAGGGGATTTAGAGAAGATGCAGGATAAGATTGATGTTTTGATTCTTTGCGGGGGAAGTGCAACGGATTTACCTGTACAGACACCGGAATATGCCAGATTGTATAATGTTGTTGACAGCTTTGATACTCATGCAAAGATACCTGAACATTTTGAAAATGTGGAAAAGGCTGCACTTGCCGGTGAAAAAACGGCAATAATATCTGTGGGCTGGGATCCCGGAATGTTTTCCCTGAATCGTCTCTACGGAAATGTAATCCTTCCTGAAGGAAAGGACTATACCTTCTGGGGAAAAGGAGTAAGCCAGGGACATTCAGATGCTATTCGCCGTGTAGAGGGAGTAAAGGATGGCAAACAGTACACCATTCCTATCGAAGCTGCTCTGGAGGCAGTAAGAAGTGGCAATAATCCGGAACTTACCACCAGAGAAAAACATCTTCGGGAATGCTTTGTTGTTGCAGAGGAAGGGGCAGACTTGGAAAAAATTGAATCTGAAATTAAGAATATGCCTAACTACTTCGCAGACTATGACACCATCGTGCATTTCATTTCCGAGGAAGAGCTGAAAAAAAATCACAGTACAATTCCTCATGGCGGTTTTGTTCTCCGCAGTGGAGTAACCGGTATGAATAAGGAAAATAAACACTTAATTGAATATCAGTTAAAGCTGGATTCCAATCCGGAGTTTACCTCATCTGTACTGGTGGCTTATGCCAGAGCGGCCTATCGGATGAATAAGGAAGGACAGGTAGGATGTAAGACGGTATTTGATATTGCTCCCGCCTATTTAAGTCCGCTGCCGGGAGAAGAGCTAAGAAAAAATCTTTTATAATTTCATAAAAACAAATGTTATTTTATTAAAATGGAGATTCTTATGGATAAAAAACCTTTTGTCAGTAAAGAACAATTAGAAGAAATCATTAAAACCTATCCCACGCCCTTTCATCTTTATGATGAAAAGGGGATTCGTGAGAATGCAAAGGCATTAAAGGAGGCTTTTTCCTGGAATAAGGGCTTTAAAGAGTATTTTGCCGTAAAGGCAACACCAAATCCTTATCTCATTGATCTTTTAAGGGACTATGGATGCGGATGTGACTGCTCATCCCTTACGGAATTAATGCTGTCAAAGGCAATGGGAGTAAAGGGGGAAGATATTATGTTTTCCTCAAATGAAACTCCTGCAGAGGAGTATATCTATGCCAATAAGATAGGAGCCATTATCAATCTGGATGACATTACCCATATTGATTATCTGGAAAAGGCTATAGGAAAGCTTCCCGAGACTCTTAGCTGCCGTTATAATCCGGGAGGGGTATTTAAAATCAGTACGGATATTATGGATAATCCGGGAGATGCCAAATATGGCTTTACTACCCAGCAGCTATTTGAAGGCTTTAGAATACTGAAGGAAAAGGGAGTAAAGAATTTTGGTATTCATTCCTTCCTTGCCAGCAATACGGTGACTAATGAATATTATCCCACTCTTGCCAGGCAGCTGTTTGAAGTTGCAGTACAGCTGAAGCAGGAGACAGGAGTAAATATTACGTTTATTAATCTCTCGGGAGGTATCGGCATCCCCTATCGGCCTGATCAGGAGCCTAATGATATTTATGCAATCGGTGAAGGTGTTCGACAGGTCTTTGAAGAAATTCTTGTTCCGGCAGGAATGGGAGAAGTGGCTATCTATACGGAATTAGGGCGGTTTATGATGGCTCCTTACGGACATTTGATAACAACTGCTATACATGCTAAGCATACTCACAAAGAATATATTGGCTGTGATGCCTGCGCAGTCAATCTTATGCGTCCTGCTATGTATGGAGCATATCATCATATTACAGTCAGCGGAAAAGAGGATCAACCTTGCGACCATAAATATGACGTGGTGGGATCTTTATGTGAGAATAATGATAAATTTGCCATTGATCGAATGCTGCCTGAAATTGAAACAGGTGATATTTTAATTATTCATGATACCGGAGCACATGGCTTTGCCATGGGATATAATTATAATGGCAAGTTGAAATCGGCAGAGCTTTTATTAAAGGAGGACGGTTCCGTTAAGCTGATTCGTCGGGCGGAGACGCCGAAAGACTATTTTGCCACCTTCGATTGTCTGGATATCTATGATAAGTTTGATTTCTAAAATAAAATTTAAATTTAATTCTAATATTTAGAGAAAATGCTTGTTTTTCTGATTGAACTATGTTAATATAGTTTTCGGTTCACTGAACCGAAAGGCCGGTGTGTCGGAATGGCAGACGAGGCAGACTCAAAATCTGTTGTTGGCAACAACGTGCGGGTTCAAGTCCCGCCGCCGGCAGTGTGAAACAGAAGGTAATCCGGATGGGTTA
>JBJFFP010000066.1:0-5386 GCA_051891855.1 Lachnospiraceae bacterium
AATACGGAGCAGAAGCCCGTGCAGCATTAGAAGCCGGTGTAAATCAGCTGGCAGATACCGTAAGGGTAACCTTGGGACCCAAAGGAAGAAACGTAGTTCTTGACAAATCCTTCGGAGCACCCCTTATTACCAATGATGGTGTAACCATTGCAAAAGAGATTGAATTGGAAGATGCTTTTGAGAATATGGGGGCACAGCTGGTAAAGGAAGTGGCAACCAAGACCAATGATGTAGCAGGTGACGGTACAACCACCGCAACGGTTCTGGCACAGGCTATGGTGCATGAAGGAATCAAGAATCTTGCAGCAGGAGCCAATCCCATCATTTTAAGAAAAGGAATGAAGAAGGCTACAGACTGTGCGGTTGAAGCAATTGCCAAAATGAGCTCTCCCATTAAAGGAAAGGATCATATTGCAAGAGTAGCGGCTATCTCTGCAGGGGATGACAGCGTAGGACAGCTGGTAGCAGATGCTATGGAAAAGGTGTCCAATGATGGGGTAATTACTATTGAAGAGAGCAAAACCATGCTGACCGAGTTGGATCTGGTAGAAGGTATGCAGTTTGACCGCGGATATATTTCTGCTTATATGGCAACGGATATGGAAAAAATGGAAGCGGTTTTGGATAATCCCTATATTCTGATTACCGATAAGAAGATTTCCAATATACAGGAAATTCTGCCTATCCTTGAGCAGATTGTGCAAAGCGGCGCCAAGCTTCTGATCATCGCAGAGGATGTGGAAGGGGAGGCCCTGACCACCTTAATCGTGAATAAGTTAAGAGGTACCTTTAATGTGGCAGCGGTTAAAGCACCGGGCTATGGCGACAGAAGAAAGGCAATGCTGGAGGATATTGCTATCCTTACCGGCGGCCAGGTGATTTCTGAAGAGCTGGGACTGGATTTAAAGGAAGCAACCATGGAACAGCTGGGACGTGCAAAATCCGTTAAGGTTCAAAAGGAGAACACCGTTATCGTAGAGGGTGCAGGAAAGAGCGAAGCGATTCAGGCAAGAATTGCCCAGATTAAAAAGCAGATTGAGGAAACCACCTCGGAATTTGATAAGGAAAAATTACAGGAGAGACTGGCTAAGCTGGCCGGAGGTGTAGCAGTTATCCGTGTGGGTGCTGCAACTGAAACAGAAATGAAGGAAGCAAAGCTTCGTCTGGAGGATGCCCTGGCAGCTACCAGAGCGGCAGTAGAGGAAGGAATTATTTCCGGTGGTGGTTCTGCCTACATCCATGCCTCTAAAGAAGTGGCAAAGCTGGCAGATACCTTGGAGGGCGATGAGAAGACCGGTGCGCAGATCGTACTGAAGGCACTGGAATCTCCTTTGTTCCACATTGCAGCCAATGCAGGTCTGGAAGGAAGCGTAATTATCAATAAGGTAAGAGAATCTCAGGTAGGAACCGGCTTCGATGCCTTGAAGGAGGAATATGTAGACATGGTAGAAGCAGGTATTCTGGATCCGGCAAAGGTTACCAGAAGTGCTTTGCAGAATGCAACCAGTGTGGCAGCAACCCTGTTGACTACCGAGTCCGTAGTAGCAAATATTAAGGAAGATGCTCCGGCAATGCCCGCAGGCGGGATGGGCGGAATGATGTAATAAAGCCTTGATAAAAAATCAGAAAAAAAGAAGACTGTCACCCTGAATTTAGGGGTGACAGTTTTTCTTTTCATTGACTTCACATAAAATAGACTATATAATCTACTGTGAATTAGTTTAGAAAATTTTTATAACCCGTTTTTAAGTGGTCGTAAGTAATATAAAGAATAACAGAGGAGAACCACATGAAAAGATTGGAAGATTATGTGAGAAGCATTCCGGATTTTCCGGAACAAGGAATTATTTTCAGAGACGTTACCAGTGTTTTGCAGGATGCTGACGGATTAAGGCTGGCCATTGATACCATGCAGAGCTTGATTAAAGATAGGGAAATTGATGTGATTGCGGGGGCAGAGTCCAGAGGCTTTATTTTTGGTACCCCCATTGCCTATAACCTAGGGAAGCCCTTCGTGTTAATTCGGAAAAAGGGGAAGCTGCCCTGTGAAACCATAGAGAAGGAGTATGAGCTTGAATATGGACGGGCAGTGATTGAAATGCACAGGGATGCCATTAAGCCGGGGCAGAAGGTGCTTCTGGTGGATGATCTGATTGCTACGGGAGGAACTACCAAAGCCATGATTGAGCTGGTGGAAGCCTTAGGCGGAGAAGTGGTAGGCGTTCTAGTGCTTATGGAATTAGCAGGACTGGAAGGAAGGAAAAGGATTGAAGGCTACCGATTGGATGCAGCCATCACCTATGAGGGAAAATAAGATTTACTTCCTGAAGGTCGTTGAATGGTGGTGATGAATGTGACGGATAATTTGGAGAAGAAAACAGAAAAAAAAGCAGCTTTTATCGATGACGGACGTATAGAAAGTCTTAGGGAGTATATGAGCCCCGAAGAGCTTTATGAGGATTTGATCTGCCGGGTAAGGCGTTATCATCCTTCGGACGACTTTTCCCTGATCGAGAAAGCCTTTCAGATTGCAAAAAAGGCCCATGAACATCAGCTTCGTAAATCGGGAGAGCCTTATATCATTCATCCGTTATATGTGGCAATTATCCTAGCCGATCTGGAGTTGGATAAGGAAACGATTGTAGCCGGACTTTTGCATGATGTGGTGGAAGATACCATCATGACTTATGAAGAGATAAGAGAAGAGTTCGGCGAGGATGTGGCTTTGCTGGTGGATGGCGTAACTAAGCTGCAGAGCTTGAAAATGAGCGACTCCCCGGACAAATCCCAGGATAAGCTGGAGATTCAGGCGGAAAATCTGCGTAAAATGTTCCTTGCCATGGCCAAGGATATCCGGGTAATTTTGATTAAGCTGGCAGATCGACTTCACAATATGAGAACGCTGAAGCATATGCCGCCGGAAAAACAGCAGCGTATTGCCAGAGAAACCCTGGATATTTACAGCCCCATTGCACAGAGACTGGGCATTTCCAAAATCAAGGTGGAACTGGACGATTTATCCTTGAAATATCTGGAGCCGGAAATCTATTATGATCTGGTGGATAAGATTGCTGTCCGTAAGGATGTACGGGAGGCTTATATTCAGAGTATTGTAGATGAGGTGGGCGAACATATCCAGTCAGCCGGTATTAAGGCGCAGATCGATGGCCGGATTAAGCATTTTTTCAGTATTTATAAGAAAATGAAAAATCAGGGGAAGACCATTGATCAGATTTACGATCTTTTTGCAGTAAGAATTATTGTGGATAATATCCGTGACTGCTATGCGGCACTGGGAGTGATCCATGAGATGTATAAGCCTATACCGGGACGGTTTAAGGACTATATCGCCATGCCTAAGGCCAATATGTATCAGTCTCTTCATACCACACTGATTGGTACCAGCGGACAGCCCTTTGAGGTGCAGATTCGTACCTTTGAAATGCACAAGGCAGCAGAATACGGTATTGCCGCCCATTGGAAATACAAGGAAGCCTCTGACGGCAAGAAGGTGGAGCTGCAGGAAGAGGAAAAGCTGGTATGGCTCAGGCAGATTTTGGAATGGCAGAGAGATATGTCGGATAATCAGGAGTTTATGAAGCTGTTAAAAAGCGATCTGGACCTATTTTCTGACAACGTTTACTGCTTTACTCCCTCGGGAGATGTTAAAAATCTGCCTGTGGGAAGTACACCGGTAGATTTTGCCTACTCCATTCATTCGGCGGTAGGCAATAAAATGATTGGTGCCAGAGTTAACGGAAAGCTGGTTACTATTGATTATCAAATTAATAATGGTGACCGGATTGAAATCATTACCTCACAAAATTCAAAAGGCCCCAGCAGAGACTGGCTGAACATTGTAAAAAGCACCCAGGCCAAGAACAAAATTAATCAGTGGTTCAAGGCTGAGTTTAAGGAAGAAAACATTGTCAAGGGAAGGGAGCTTCTGGCTGCTTATTGTAAGGCAAAGTCAATCGTTCTTTCTGATATCATGCGTTCGGAATATATGGAAGGGATCATGAAAAAATATGGCTTTCGTAATTGGGATGCGGTTCTGGCGGCAGTGGGACACGGCGGCCTGAAGGAAGGCCAGATTATTAATAAAATGGTGGAGCTTTATGAGCGGGATCACAGGCAGGAGATGTCCAATGATGCGGTTCTGGCAGCTATTTTAGAAAATAATCAGAATAAGAACGGGAGCCTGAAGACGAAGAGCGGCATTATCGTGAAGGGAGTGGATGATGTGGCCGTCCGCTTTTCCAAATGCTGTTCGCCGGTACCGGGAGACGAGATTGTGGGCTTTGTTACCAGAGGAAGAGGTATTTCCATTCATCGAACAGACTGTGTCAATATGATTAATCTGTCGGAAATGGATCGTGACCGGCTGATTGATGCAGAATGGCAGCAGTCGGCAAATGCCGAGGATGAAAAATATGTGGCAGATATTAATATTTATGCCAATAATCGTCATGGACTCCTGGCGGATATTTCAAAGGCTTTGACGGAGAAGGATATTAATATTTTATCCATGAATACAAGGATTAACAAACAGGATATTGTTACCCTATCCACTTCCTTTGAGATTTCCGGCAGGGATGAACTGAACCGGATCATGGAACGGATCCGAAATGTTGAAAGTGTGATTGATATAGAAAGAACTACAGGCTGATAGAATGATCAGCCTGTTAGTCTGAATGGACAGCTGATTTTAGATGATAAATGGAGGGATTTATGTTAAAAATCGGAAGAATTGTTATGGGCAGTGTGCAGACCAACTGTTATTTTGTTTATGAAGAGGGCGGCAAAAGGATTCTGGTCTTTGATCCGGCTGATGATGGAGAATATCTTTATCAGAAGTTTTCGGAACAGGGCTTTGAAGTGGCGGCAATTCTTCTGACACATGCCCATTTTGACCATGTTTTTGGCTGTAATAAATTAAGACAGCTGACAGGAGCAAGAGTGTATGCATGGGAAAAGGAAAAGCCTCTGTGTGAGGATGCCGGATTAAATGTATCTGAGATGGTGGGCAGACCGGTTACCGTTACCGTAGATGAGTATTTGAAAGAGGATACTTTGATGAATATAGAGGGAATGGAGATAAAGCTGATTGCTACACCCGGCCATACGGCAGGAAGCTGCTGCTATTATTTTGAGAAGGATGGAATTTTGATCAGTGGGGATACTCTTTTTGAAGGCTCTGTAGGCAGAACTGATTTTCCCACGGGAAGTGCGGCGACCTTAAACCGGTCCCTGAAGGAAAAGCTGATGTGTCTGCCTGATGAGGTAAAGGTATATCCCGGTCATGGAGGCTTTACCACCATTGGAGATGAGAAAAGGTACAATCCTTTTTGTGCATAGAAAGAGGTCAGTGTGATTGTTGTAAGAT